>NZ_JBFBCI010000001.1:0-539357 GCF_040683095.1 Sphaerisporangium sp. NPDC051017 | reverse complement strand
AACACCAGCATGACGCCGATGTGCAGCAGCAGCCCCACCGACTCCAGCGCCTCACTGGTGGGCAGCACCTTGGCCACCGCCTCGGAGGCGAACGCGCCCGAGGTGTAGGGGAAGTTGCCGGTGTTGACGGCCGCGCCGCGGAACAGGAACATCGTCCACAGCACGTTGAAGATCATGAACAGGATGAGCCAGGCGCCGCCCAGGTGCGAGCCGGAGAACCGCGAAGTGCGGCCCAGCTTCTTCGGCGAGTTCTTGACCCGGATGACCGCGAAACCCACCAGGCCCAGCAGGCACGCCACCGCGATGAGGTCCTGCAGGAACCCCAGCACCGGCCAGGTCCCGACCAGCGGGATATGGAAGTCCGGGGTCCCGCTGATCGCGCCCTGGAGCAGCGCGCCGTAGGCCTCCAGATACACCGTTGCCAAGATCACGAACGCCCAGAACACCACGAAGTGCGCCACACCCGACGGCGTCCACTTCAACAGCTTCTTCTGCGCGAACACCTCCACCACCTGCGCCCTGAGCTCGGCGCCGGCGTTCTCCTTGGCGTACTCCACGCGTTCGGGAGCGGGCTGGCCGCTCGTGGCGAGGTTGTAGAGCCAGTGCGCGCGGCGACCGGCGAGGGTGACCGCGATGGCGGTCATCACGAGCCCGATGATCGCTACAAGGAGCACGGGTCCTCCAAACTAGGGCGTTGGCTGCCCAGCGTAGACACAGCAGACACAGCAGGACACACCGGTCGTCCACCGTGACGGCGAAGCCACTCCGAATAGTACCCGCCAGTAACTTATGGCCATGCACAGGTGCGACCCTTCGGCCGCACTGGCTAGAACAATGCTCTGTGAAGGTCTCGGCCCGGGTTCGATCAGTCGGCGCCGAGGTAACGCTGGACCGTCGGCGCGAGAAGGCCGACGAGCTCCTCGATGTCGACGGACGCCACCGGCTCCACCTGGAGGACGTACCGCAGCAAGACCACGCCAAACATCTGCGCGAACGCCGCCTCCATGCGGATCGGCGGGATGTCCAGGCCGGCCGCCACCCGCTCCAGGATCGCCCGGGTCATGAACTCGCGGATCATCGCGACGACCCGCTCGTTGGTCATCGCGCTGCGCATGAGGGCGATGATCGGCTCGCGGGCCGTCGGGTCGGCCGTCAACGTCAGGATGAACCGGGTGACCCGCTCGCCGACCTGCTCACGCGGCCCCTCCAGGATCAGAGGGATCACCTTCGAGGGGTCCACGGGCAGATGGAGGGCCGCGACGAAGATGCCCTCCTTGGTGTCGAAATAGTGGTGGACGAGCGCCGGGTCCACCCCGGCCTCCCGGGCGATGCCCCGGATCGTCGTCTTGTCGAAACCCTTCTCAGCGAAGATCTTGCGGGCCGCGACGACGATCTCGCCGCGCGTGTCCGCCGAACCCGGGCGCCTCCCTGGACGCCGTCTTTCCGCCGTCACCCCTCCGCCTTCCGCACCGTCATCGCCGGTCTCGGATCGGATCATGCCGACAAAGACCCGATCATGTCGAGGAGGACGCCGCGAAGTGCAGCCGGGCGAAGGCCAGCCCCTCGGCCAGGTCGTCGATGCGCTCGCTGCGCCCGGACGCCTTACGGGTGTTGATCTCCAGGACGATGAGGCCGCCGTACCCGGCGGTGGCCAGCTTTTCCAGGACGCGGGCACAGGGCTGGCTCCCCCGTCCGGGCACCAGGTGCTCGTCCTTGTTGGTGGTGCCCACGCCGTCGGCGAGGTGCAGGTGGGCGAGGCGGTCGCCGAGCTTCTCGGCCATCTGCAGCGCGTCGGACCCCGACACGGCCGTGTGGGACAGGTCGAGGGTGACCTGGGGGAAGTCGTAGTCGACGACGTCCCAGCCCGGGGAGTACGGCACGACCTCGGTGCCGCGGGCGCGCAGGGGGAACATGTTCTCGACCGCGAAGACGACGTCGGTCTCGTCGCGCATGCGGGCGAGGCCGGTCTCGAAGTCGCGGGCGTAGTCGCGCTGCCACCGGAACGGCGGGTGCACGACGACCGTACGCGCGCCGAGCCGCTCCGCGGCCTTCTGCGCCTTGACGAGCTTGGCCCAGGGGTCACGGCCCCAGACGCGCTGGGTGACGAGGAGACAGGGGGCGTGGACGGCCAGGACGGGAATGCCGTAGTGGTCCGAAAGGCGCTCGATCACGTCGATGTCCTGGCTGATCGGGTCGGCGCCGACCATGACCTCGACGCCGTCGTAACCGAGGCGGGCGGCCAGTTCGAAGGCGTCCGGAGTGCGCTCGGGATACACCGACGCGGTGGACAATGCGATCTTGGCGTTCGGGACACGGATGACGTCGGTCACATCTGCCAGCCTAAGCCGGGTCGCGCCCAGGTCGCGTAGCGCAACCCGGATGCAACGGAGATCACACGCGCCTGTTCGCGTTATGCCTGGTCTAGCGTATGCCCCATGGCGCGGATCGTCGATGGGGCCATTCCCAGCCCGAATATATGGAACTCACCCCGGACCTACGAGCTGGAGAACCGGGCCGTCGACCCGGACGGCGCCGCCGAGGCCGCGATGTCGGCGATCCGCCCCTGGACGGGAGGCGCCGTCCTCGACATCGGCTGCGGCACCGGTTACCACCTGCCGGGGCTCGCCGCCACGGCGCGCACGGTCATCGGCGTCGAGCCGCACGCCGCGCTCGCCGCCCTCGCCGCCGAACGCTGCCGCGCGCTGCCCCGCGTGTTCGTCCGCACGGCGACCGCCCAGGCGCTGCCCGTCCCCGACTCCTCGGTCGACGTCGCCTTCGCCCGGTGGGCGTACTTCTTCGGCCCCGGCTGCGAGCCCGGCCTGCGCGAGCTGTCCCGGGTGGTGCGGCGCGGCGGCGCGGCGTTCGTCATCGACCTGGACGCGAGCCGCGGCGACTTCGGTGCCTGGTTCAGCCGCACGGTGCCGTCCTACTCGGCGGCGGCCGTGGAGGCGTTCTGGTCGCGGCAGGGCTGGCAGCGCCGGGAGCTGGACCTGCGCATGGTCTTCTCCACCCGCGCCGACCTGGAGGCCGTCCTGCGCATCGAGTTCGCGCCCGACGTCGCCGAAGAGGCCATCGCGCGCACGCCCGGCCTGGAGGTCGCCTACCCCAACATCCTGCGCTGGCGCCTGTTCTGACGTCCCTCTTCCGGGATGCGCGGGCTTGACCTTGACGTTGACGTCAAGGCTTAGCGTGAACGCGGATCAGGGAGGACCGATGCGGATCGGCGAGCTGGCGAGGCGGGCGGGGGTGAGCACCCGGGCGCTGCGCTACTACGAGCAGCAGGGGCTGCTGGCGGCCAGGAGGACGTCCAACGGCTACCGGGAGTACGACGAGTCCGACGTGAAGGTGGTCGCCGAGATCCGCTCGCTCATCACGGTGGGCTTCACCCTGGAGGACGCGCGGCCGTTCGTCGAGTGCCTGCGCGCCGGCAACGACGCCGGGAACGCCTGCCCCGAGTCCGTCGAGGTCTACCGCCGCAAGCTCGCCGAGATCGACGAGCAGATCCGCACCCTGTTCGGCCGCCGCGCCGAGGTGGCGGCCCAACTCGCCGAGGCGTGCCCGGGATGCGCGCTGAGAACCGGAGGAACGACATGATCACGCTGACCGCCGAGAACTTCACCGAACAGGTCCTCCAGAGCGACAAGCCCGTCCTCGTGGACTTCTGGACGGAGTGGTGCCCGCCGTGCCGCATGGTCGCGCCGATCCTGGAGGAGATCGCGGGCGAGTATGCCGACCGGCTGACCGTCGCCAAGCTGAACGCCGAGGACCACCCCGATATCGCCTCCCGGTACGGCGTGATGGCCTTCCCCACGATGAACCTCTACCGGCACGGCGAGGTGGTGCGCCAGGTCGTCGGCGCCAAGCCCAAGCGGCTGCTGCTGGCCGAGCTGGAGGGGCGGTTCTAGCGCCTCCGGGCGGGCGCGCGGCCGATGTGAATTGTCGGCGCGGGCCGATAACGTGCCCCCCATGACCAAGACGCAGAAGGCCGGGTACCGCTGCGCCGAGTGCGGGTGGCGCACCTCCAAATGGGTGGGCCGCTGCGGCGAGTGCCAGGCATGGGGCACGGTCGACGCCGAGGAGGCCCGCGCCGGCGTCCACGTCGTCCAGGGGGGCGCCGTGACCTCCCCCGCGCTGCCGATCGGCGAGGTCAAGGCCGAGTTCGCCCGCGCCCGCACCACCGGCGTCGGCGAGCTCGACCGCGTGCTCGGCGGCGGGCTCGTCCCCGGCGCCGTCGTGCTGCTCGCCGGCGAGCCGGGCATCGGCAAGTCCACGCTGCTGCTGGAGGCCGCGGCGAGCATGGCCCGCCACGAGACCGTCCTGTACGTCACGGGCGAGGAGTCCGCCGCCCAGGTCCGCATGCGCGCCGACCGCATCGGCGCCATCCAGGAGCGCCTCTACCTCGCGGCCGAGACCGACCTCGCCGCCCTGGTCAGCCACGTCGAGAAGGTCCAGCCCCGGCTGCTGATCGTCGACTCCGTGCAGACCATCGGCTCCGCCCAGGCCACGGGGGTCCCGGGCGGCGTCACGCAGGTCCGCGAGGTGACGGGCAATCTGGTGCGCCTGGCCAAGGAGCGCGGCCTGTCCACGGTCCTGGTCGGCCACGTCACCAAGGACGGCTCGATCGCCGGCCCCCGCGTCCTGGAACACCTCGTCGACGTCGTGCTCCACTTCGAGGGCGACCGCCACTCGCGGCTGCGCATGGTGCGGTGCATCAAGAACCGCTTCGGCCCCACCGACGAGGTCGGCTGCTTCGACCTGAACGAGCGCGGCATCCAGGGGCTGCCCGACCCGAGCGGCCTGTTCGTCTCGCGCCGCTCCGAGCCCGTCCCCGGCACGTGCGTCACCGTCACGGTCGAGGGCACCCGGCCGCTGCCCGCCGAGGTCCAGGCGCTGGTCGGCCCCACCGAGGCCCAGCAGCCACGCCGCTCGACCTCCGGCCTCGATCCCTTCCGCGTGACGATGATCCTCGCCGTCCTGGAGCGTCGGCTGAACGCCCGGCTGAGCGGCTGTGACGTCTTCACCGCGACCGTCGGCGGCATCCGGCTCAACGACCCGGCGGTCGACCTCGCGGTGATGCTCGCCGTGGCCAGCGCGGCGGGCGACCGTCCCCTGCCGCCCGGCCTGATCGTCCTCGGCGAGGTCGGCCTCGCGGGCGAGCTGCGCCCGGTCAGGGACATCCGGCGCCGGGTGGCCGAGGCCGCGCGGCTCGGCTTCTCGCACGCCCTGGTCCCCACCGGCTCCCTCGACCAGGACCCGCCCGCGCTGCCGTCCCCGGACGGGCGCGAGGCCCGCAGGCCCGTCCCGGTGGCGCGGTCGCCCATCCGCACGACGAACTTCTCCCAGGGTTTCGACGTCACAGAAGCAGAGAACGTCTGGGACGCGTTGACGCACGTCACATGAGCCTCGCCGCCGCGCTCCCGGCCCGCGGCGGCATATCGCCGCTAAACTGGGCGAGGTCAGCGACCATCGGGGGTCATGTGGCGAACAACTCCAAGGGCATCGACGATCGCCGACGATCCACCCTTGCCGCCCTCGCTCCGGGCACCGAGCTCCGCGACGGCCTGGAGCGCATTCTCCGTGGGCACACGGGTGCGCTCATCGTCCTCGAATACCACCGCGGGGTCGAAGATCTCTGCACGGGCGGGTTCACGCTCGACGTCGAGTTCTCCGCGACGCGCCTGCGCGAGCTGGCCAAGATGGACGGCGCCATCGTCCTGGACTCCGCGACCGGCAAGATCGTGCGGGCGGCCGTCCACCTCGTCCCCGACCCGACCATCCCCACCAACGAGTCGGGCACCCGCCACCGCACCGCCCAGCGCGTGGCCCTGCAGACCGGCTCGCCGGTGATCTCCATCAGCAAATCGATGCACATCATCGCGCTCTACCTCGACGGCGTCCGGTACGTCCTGGAGGAGTCCGCGGCGATCCTCTCCAAGGCCAATCAGGCGCTCGCCACGCTCGAACGGTACAAGATGCGCCTGGACGAGGTCTCGGGCACGCTGTCGGCCCTGGAGATCGAGGACCTGGTCACGGCGCGCGACGTCGCGGTGGTGGTGCAGCGGCTGGAGATGGTGCGCCGCATCGCCGGCGAGATCGAAGGCTACGTCGTCGAGCTCGGCACCGACGGGCGGCTGCTGTCGCTGCAGCTCGCCGAGCTGGTGGCCGGGGTCGAGGAGGACCGCGATCTGATCCTGCGCGACTACCTTCCGGCCCAGGGCGGGCGGCGCCCGCGCTCGGTCACCGACTCGCTCGCCGAGCTGGACCGGCTGTCCCCCGGCGACCTGCTCGACCTCACGGCGGTGGCGCACGTCCTCGGCCACGACGGCTCCGAGGCACTGGACAAAGCGGTCAACCCGCGCGGCTTCCGCCTGCTCGCCAAGGTGCCCCGACTGCCCGGCAGCGTCGTCGACCGGCTCGTCGACCACTTCGGCGGCCTCCAGAAGCTCCTGGCGGCCAGCACCGACGACCTGCAGTCGGTGGGCGGCGTCGGCGAGTCCCGCGCCCGCAACGTCCGCGAGGGCCTCTCCCGCCTGGCCGAAGCATCCATCTTGGAGAGATACGTGTAAATGGCTGTGTTCATGGCCGCGCCTCCGGCACGGCGGTTCGGGGCGCACTTTTGGGCGCCCCGAACTCATGGGTTCAGGGGTGGCGTAGGTGGAAGACCACCCGGGGGCTGTGCAGGGTGCCTATGCGGGCGGTGGCGACGTACGTGCCGTCGTGCGCCTTCGGGCGTGAGGCCCGGCAGTCCGGCGCGGACCGGCGGCGATCCCAGTCGACCATGCGCACGTGGGGCACGCCGCGCCGCAACCGGCGGACCTCCCTGCGCTCGCCGCTCAGGCAGTCGGCCGTCGACCAGACGCGGTCGTCGCCCGAGGTGATGCGGACCTCCACCGCACGCGGCCCCACGTCCACCGAACAGTCGACGCGGCCGGTGTTGACGACGGCGAGCAGGAACCTCGGCGTGCCCTTGCGGTGGTAGACCTCCGACTCGCCGCGAAGGCTGAGCACGAGGTCGGACTTCTCGCACGGGTCGCCGGGCCTGCGGGTGCGGGTGGGCGAGGGCTTCGGCGTCACGGGCGGGGGCGAAGGGACGGCGGCCTTGGCGGCGGGCGCCGGAGTGGTCGCGGTCGTGGACGGGGTCGCGGTGACCGTCGGCGGGCCGCTCTTCTGGGCCGCGCCGCCTTGCCGCCCGCCCGAGTTCGACCCCGACCCCCCGGACGCGCTCGTGCAGGCCCATGCCACGACGGCCACCACGACGAGGGCGCCGGTGAGCACCGACACCCTGCGGCGCCAGTAGACCTCCGGCCCCTCTACACCGACGTCGCCACGGAACGTATCCGGATCCATACTCACAGTATGGAGAGTTGTGAGCCGCCGGGTGTGTCGACCCGCCGATCCCCCAAAACCCCACCCTGAAACCCACCGCCATATCCGCCAAAACCCCCACCCGGTGAACGCTCATGGGGGCCGCGCCAGGTTCTAGGCTCGAGCGCGTGGGAAACGGACTTCATACGGCCATCCTCGACTGGTACGCGGGCAACGCGCGGGATCTTCCGTGGCGGCGGCCCGAGGCGACTCCCTGGGGCATCCTGGTGAGCGAGATCATGCTCCAGCAGACCCCGGTGGCCCGCGTCCAGCCGATCTGGGAGGAGTGGATGGACCGCTGGCCCACGCCCGCCGCCCTCGCCGCCGAGCCGCCCGGCGAGGCCGTCCGCCACTGGGGGCGCCTCGGGTATCCGCGCCGCGCCCTGAACCTGCACGCGTGCGCCCGCGCGATCACCACCGACCACGACGGGCAGGTGCCCTCGACGTATGACGAGCTCCGCACGCTGCCCGGCATCGGCGACTACACGGCCGCGGCGGTCGCGAGCTTCGCGTACGGCCGCAGCCACGCCGTCCTGGACACCAACGTGCGCCGGGTGCTGGCGCGGGCCGTCCGGGGCGAGGAGTACCCGCCGACGGCCACCACGGCGGCGGAGCGGAAGCTGGCCGAGTCGCTGATCCCGCCCCTGGGCGCGCCCCGGTGGGCGGTCGCGATCATGGAGCTCGGCGCGCTCGTCTGCACGGCGCGCACGCCCCGCTGCGCCGACTGCCCGGTGTCCGCCTCCTGCGCCTGGCGCCTGGCGGGACGGCCGCCGTACGAGGGCCCTGAGCGACGCGGGCAGACGTACGCGGGCACCGACCGCCAATGCCGCGGACGGCTCCTGGCGGTCCTCAGGGACGCGCACGGCCCCGTGCCGAAGGCGGCCCTGGACGCGGTGTGGACGGCCGACCCGGTGCAGCGCGAGCGCGCCCTGGACGGCCTCGTGGCCGACGGCCTCGCCGAGCCGCTCGCGGACGGCACCTACCGCCTGCCGGCCTGACCGTCGCGCGCCGGCGACCGTTCATCGCCCCCGGAGGCGCTCGACGGCGGCCGGGTTCTCGCCATACGACCCACCTCTCCCGAAGACCCTCAAGCCCTTGAAGAGAGCTCGATCGACCGACCCCATTACGACGGTTTCACGGGCTTTCTCAGCCGACGACAGCCGGCGGCGCGGTCAGGCGGCGAGTTTGAGGCCGAAGGCCGTCAGGTTGCGGCGGGTCCAGTCGAGTTCGTCGGCCAGGGCGGCGACCAGGGCGGCGGGGCCCTTGCCCTTGGCGGGGGCCGCCAGGCCGTGGGCCTCGACCTCGATGTGCGCGCCGCCGCTGCCCGGACCGGCCAGGATGGCGGCCAGCGTGTTCTCCAGGATCGACTCGGTGCCGGGAACCTCGCCGGTGTGGTTGTGGACGTGGCCCAGCTTGACCACGGTCGCCCCGGCGTCGGCCACGCCGCGCAGCGCGGCGCCCGGCTCCTCGACGCCGCAGGTCAGGTGGCAGGCGTCCAGGCAGACGCCGAGGTACTCGGAGTCGATGCCGCACACGCGCCGCACGACCTGCTCGGTCGTCTCCAGGACGCAGCCCGGCCACGGCTGGAAGCCGACCCTGATCGTCTTGCCCGTGACGCTGTGCAGGCCGCGCAGCTCGCGCGAGAGCCGGTCCAGGCGCCGGGAGGCGATGGCGTGCAGGTCGGCGGGCCAGTCGCGCCGCCAGCCGATCGGAATCGTCGAGATGCTGCCGAACCGGACGTCCTCCGGCAGCAGGAAGGCGAGGATCTTCGCCAGGGCCATGGTGTACCGGTACCGCTCGGGCTTGGCCCAGTCGGGGCCGGGGCTGTCCTGGCCCATGCCGCGTCCGCCGGTGCCGTTGAGGCTGACGACCTCCAGGCCGCGCTCCTCCAGCGATCGGCGCAGCCGGACCAGCTCGATGCGGTCGGCGGTCAGATGGTCGGCGACCGCGGGGGCCAGCCACAGGCCGATGCCGAGCCGGTCGACCCCGAGCCGCCTGCGCACCGGCACGGCGTAGCGGGTGAGGTGCGCGATGAGGTTCTCGAGGTCCTCCGCGGGGTGCACGCCCGCGTTGTAGGACACGTGAACGAGCGTGCCGTCCTCATGGCTCAGACGCATTGCGTGCCTCCCAGGCGTACTACTCGTCGCGGGTTCCGTCGCCTCGCACGACCCGGTGGGGTCGCGCGGCGCGGCGGTGATCTCCTGCCTGCCGGGAATCCGGCCTGGCCCGCCCGAGTCTGCCCGGGGCGCGCCACCTGGCGCGTCCACCCGGCAGCGGATCCGCCGCTACGTCGGCGGGCGGATCTCGATCTGCCGCACCGTACTCAGTGGATCTTGTGAACCACTTGGTCGAGACTTGGCCCGATTCGCTCTACGGAGTGTAGTACTACCTTCGGTGGTGTCATAGCGAATCCCGTCAAAGTGATCTCACGAAATGCGAAAGACCCCCCGTGAGCCTGCTCACAGGGGGTCTTCGGCGGAAATTTCAGCCGAGCGGCCGCCTCACGGGTGCGTCCGGTCCACCGGACCGGCGGACGCGCCGGCGCGACTGCCGGCGGTCGCGGCGTCGGCGATGGCCGCCGCCGAGTCCGGGATCTCCGGCTGGGACTTCTGCTCACCCGTGAAGGTGAACGTGGCGCTCTCGCCCTCGCCCTCGATCGCGATCTTGACGATCTGACCCGGACGCAGCTCGCCGTACAGGATCTTCTCGGACAGGGCGTCCTCCAGCTCGCGCTGGATGGTGCGGCGCAGCGGGCGCGCGCCGAGGACGGGGTCGTAGCCGCGGTCGGCCAGCAGCTGCTTGGCCTCCTGCGTGAGCTCCAGACCCATGTCGCGGTCCTTCAGACGCTGGTCCACCTGGGCGAGCATCAGATCGACGATCTGGATGATCTCGGCGGGCGTGAGCTGGTGGAAGACCACGGTGTCGTCGACACGGTTGAGGAACTCAGGACGGAAGTGCTGCTTGAGCTCTTCCTGGACCTTCGACTTCATCCGGTCGTAGTTGCCCTCGACGTCGTTCGACTTCGCGAACCCGACCCCGATGCCCTTGGAGATGTCGCGGGTACCGAGGTTGGTCGTCATGATGATGACGGTGTTCTTGAAGTCGACGACCCGGCCCTGGGCGTCGGTCAGGCGACCGTCCTCCAGGATCTGCAGCAGCGAGTTGAAGATGTCCGGGTGGGCCTTCTCGATCTCGTCGAACAGGACCACGGAGAACGGCTTGCGCCGGACCTTCTCGGTGAGCTGGCCGCCCTCTTCGTACCCGACGTAGCCGGGCGGGGAGCCGAACAGCCGCGAGACGGTGTGCTTCTCCATGAACTCGGACATGTCCAGCATGATCAGCGCGTCCTCGTCCCCGAAGAGGAACTCGGCGAGCGCCTTGGACAGCTCCGTCTTACCGACGCCGGACGGGCCGGCGAAGATGAACGAGCCACCCGGGCGGCGCGGGTCCTTCAGACCGGCGCGCGTGCGGCGGATCGCCCGGGACAGACCCTTGATCGCGTCGTCCTGGCCGATGATGCGCTTGTGGAGCTCGTCCTCCATGCGGAGCAGCCGCTGGGACTCCTCCTCGGTGAGCTTGAAGACCGGGATGCCGGTGGCGGTCGCGAGGACCTCGGCGATGAGCTCCTCGGTGACCTCGGCCACGACGTCCATGTCGCCGGCCTTCCACTCCTTCTCGCGCCGGTCGCGCTTGAGCTGGAGCTGCTTCTCCTGGTCACGGAGGGCCGCGGCCTTCTCGAAGTCCTGCGCGTCGATCGCGGACTCCTTGTCGCGGCGCACCTGCGCGATCTTCTCGTCGAACTCGCGCAGGTCCGGCGGGGCGGTCATGCGGCGGATGCGCATGCGCGAGCCGGCCTCGTCGATGAGGTCGATCGCCTTGTCCGGCAGGAACCGGTCGCTGATGTAGCGGTCGGCGAGCTGCGCGGCGGCGACCAGGGCGGCGTCGGTGATCGTCACGCGGTGGTGGGCCTCGTAACGGTCGCGCAGACCCTTGAGGATCTCGATCGTGTGGCTGAGCGAGGGCTCGGCGACCTGGATGGGCTGGAAGCGGCGCTCCAGGGCGGCGTCCTTCTCCAGGTGCTTGCGGTACTCGTCCAGCGTGGTGGCGCCGATGGTCTGGAGCTCACCGCGGGCCAGCATCGGCTTGAGGATGCTGGCGGCGTCGATCGCGCCCTCGGCGGCGCCCGCTCCGACCAGCGTGTGCAGCTCGTCGATGAACAGGATGATGTCGCCGCGGGTGCGGATCTCCTTGAGAACCTTCTTCAGGCGCTCTTCGAAGTCACCGCGGTAGCGCGAGCCGGCGACGAGGGCGCCGAGGTCGAGGGTGTAGAGCTGCTTGTCCTTCAGCGTCTCGGGAACCTCGCCCTTGACGATCTTCTGGGACAGCCCTTCGACCACGGCCGTCTTGCCGACGCCGGGCTCTCCGACCAGAACGGGGTTGTTCTTGGTCCTGCGGGACAGGACCTGCATGACCCGCTCGATCTCCTTGTCGCGCCCGATCACCGGGTCGAGCTTGCCCTCACGGGCCGCTTGGGTCAGGTTGCGGCCAAACTGGTCCAGCACGAGCGAGGTCGACGGAGCGGACTCCTGAGGCCCACCTGCCGCCGCGGGCTCCTTGCCCTGGTAGCCGTGGAGCAACTGGATGACCTGCTGCCGGACCCGGTTGAGATCGGCGCCAAGCTTTACCAGCACCTGAGCGGCCACGCCCTCGCCCTCGCGGATGAGGCCGAGGAGGATGTGCTCGGTGCCGATGTAGTTGTGGCCCAACTGCAGGGCTTCTCGGAGCGACAGCTCGAGGACCTTCTTGGCGCGCGGGGTGAAGGGGATGTGCCCCGACGGCGCGGACTGGCCCTGGCCGATGATCTCCTCGACCTGCTGGCGCACACCTTCAAGACTGATGCCCAGGCTCTCAAGAGCCTTGGCGGCAACGCCTTCTCCCTCATGGATCAAGCCAAGAAGAATGTGCTCAGTGCCGATGTAGTTGTGGTTGAGCATCCGGGCCTCTTCTTGGGCCAGGACGACAACCCGCCGTGCGCGGTCAGTGAACCTTTCGAACATCGCGTCGCTCCTCACAGAGCGGTCAGGCAGCTCGGGATATCCGGGCCCGCCGCATCCGCATGCTAGCCCCGACCGGTGACCGCTCTATACACCAGACGTTCCCCGAGAGCAGGGCGTTCACGCACCATCCAACTACTGTTAGGCGGCTGCGTGTTCCCGCTACGCCCGAAGCGAACGACGTTTAACACCGCTGATATACGCGAGCGCCCCGGCCGCGCACCGGGACGATCACTCACGCATAACGCGATCATGCGGCTATGGCGGCGATTGGTCCATCACCGCCACAGCCGACCGATCACAAAGAGCCGTCAGTGTGCCGCTTCGTACTGCTCCACGACGGAGGAGGCAATACGACCGCGCTCACTCACGGAGATGCCGTGGGCCTTGGCCCAGGCCCTGATCTCCGAGCTCTTTTCCCGGGACGGACGCTGCCCGCCACCACGCTTACGGCCCCGCACAGGCACACCCTCGGCCTTACGTGCGCCCGAGACGAAAGAGGACAGCGCCTCGCGCAGCTTCTTCGCGTTGTCGTCGCTCAGGTCTATCTCGTAGGCGGAGCCATCAATCGCGAAGTTGACAGTCTGATTGGCCTCGCCGCCATCGAGGTCGTCGATGAGTATCTTCTGGATCTGCGTGGCCATCTGGCAATCCTTTCGCAGAGCAATGTTCGATTCGTCTGCTAAACATATACCCACTAACCCTTGTTGACAATTCAAGGGCGGTGTCGATTGATGGAAGGGGGGACCGACCCGTCGGGGTCAGTCGGAAGCCCCGGACTTCTCCTGTGGTTCCGCCGCCTGCCGCAGGCCCGCCGCTTCGGAACGAAGTAGCTTGACCACGGCCACGATGACCACCGCAGCCACAACGCTGGGCGGTATCAACGCGGACAATACATCGCTCATTGATCCTCGCTCCACGCGGGGGGCGGCATTCACCGGCCCCTACGCTAATTGTCACACGGTACCCCGCAGGCCCGTACCGCGGTCGCCTGATCAGGGGAGTCAGGACCGACTCTATCCCCACAGGAGGTCAGCACGGGTTGCGGGGCGGGCGTCAAACCCCGGCGAAGGACCGTTCCACAGCTTTCCCGATCTCATCAGTCCCCTTACCGGATGCCCCAGGAATGGCGAACCCCCGAAAACACCGGCGGAGCCCGCCACGGCGGGCCCGTCCGTGTCGATAATGCCGATGTAGACGGGGATCCGGTGACGACAACCACACGCCTCGGTCTTGTCGCGCGCCGCCTGTCCGACACCTTGTAGGCGGAGATTAGCGCGCCGGGACGCGTCCGAAGATGACGGCGGGCCATCCGGAGGCGGTAATGCCGTTGAGAACCACGGGCCGCGGGAAGTCGGTCTCGCGCTTCATCGCCGCGACGGAAACGGCGGCACCCTCCGCCGGTCCGCCGCAAGACGGATCTTCGTCGTCTTCTTCGCCGGGTGTCACTCCGTACAGGGAATGCGTCTCAAAGCCGCCGGACTGTGTACACACCGAACGTAATGACCGCACCAAGAACCAGAAGGCACGCCGATGACCGCCGCGTCAGGGTCGGCGGGGATTTCCATCGGAGAAGACGAGAAGCGCCGGCGATCGGCGTCAGGAGCGATGCCGGGATCGGCTACGCGGGGCCGCTATCACCGCCGAACGGCAGGGCCGGAGAGATGGACGCGGACGCGCGCGGCGGCGAGCCGGCGGCGTCCGACGGGCGGGCGGCACGGCCCGCGAGAAGGGACATGGGCCCGTGCGGACCCCGGTCGGCGTGAGCGCGGCCGTGCGCGCCGCCCTGCGGGACGTGACGCGCTCCGGCGCGAGCCGGAGGGGGATGCTTGGGGTGACCGACTCGGGGCGGTTCTGCGGTCATCTGATCGCCTTTCGCGACAAGCGAAGGTGGATTCGGGTTCGTGCAAGGTCCTATCGCATATACAGGTCTGTCCGTTACCGATTCGCCGATGTTGGCGTCACCGATCGCGAAGTCCGGGGTCCCGCCCCGCCCGGGCGGCGGCCGGCCCCGGACACGCGTCAGGGCCGGAGGAGCACCCCCCGGCCCTGATACGGCGACGTAACTACTTGACCTTGACGACGACCGTGTTCGCGACCTTGTCGTGAAGGGTCTGCTGCAGCGGCTTGTCCCAGAACAGCCACAGGAGGTTCACGAGCGCGAAGAGGCCGGCGATCCAGCCGAGGAACGGAATCCACTGGAGGAACCTCGGCCCGTAGAGGACGAGCGCGCGCTTGCCCACCACGTCGGTGGCGAGCGGCGACTGCACGGAGCCGCCCACCGGGACGACCTTGATGCCCATGGCGATCTTGCCGATCGTCTGGCCGCGCTGCCGGAGCATCAGGAATTCGTAGGCGACGTAGGCCAGGCCGATGATGATCGCGCCGAGCAGCCCGGCGATGAAGGCACCGCCGCCCTCGATGATCGTCCCCGTGCTCGCGTCGAAGCTCGGCGAGGTGACGAAGATGGCGGCGATGACGGCGGTGAGGATGAACGTCGGGATCGCGAGGATCACGGCGTCGATGATGCGGGCGACGAGGCGCTGCCACCACTCCGCCAGCGGCGCCGGCGCGCCCGGGGGGACCGGGCCTGCGGCGGCGGCACCGTACGACTGCTGGTAGCCGGGCGCCTGGCCGTACCCCTGCTGGCCGTAGCCCTGCGGGGAGTGCCCGGGCTGGTTGTAGCTCTGCTGCCCGTACTGCGCCTGCTGCTGGCCGTACTGCTCGCCGTAGCCCTGCTGCTGGCCGTACCCCTGCTGGGCGTAGCCCTGGTCGCCGTACCCCGGCTGGGCCTGCTGCCCCTGCTGGCCGTACTGCTGACCGTAGCCCTGCTGCTGGCCGTAACCCCCCGCCTGCTGGCCATAACCCTGCTGCTGGCTCTGCTGACCGTAACCCTGGTCGCCGTAGCCCTGCTGCTGGCCCTGCTGACCGTACTGCGGCTGCTGCCCGTACGACTGCTGGCCCTGCTGACCCTGCTGACCATAGGACGCCTGCTGCTGCCCGTACGCCTGGTCGCCGTAGCCCTGGTCGCCGTAGCCCTGCTGGCCGTAGCCCTGCTGACTCTGCTGACCATAGCCCTGGCCGGCCGCCGGCTGGCCGTAGCCCTGCTGCTGACCGTACTGCTGACCCTGCTGGCCGTACTGCTGGCCGTAGCCCTGCTGCTGGCCGTACTGGTTGGGGTGTTCCGATGTCGGCTGAGGACGGTGGACGACCGTCACCTCAGGATCTGCGTTCTGATGCCCGTATTGCGGAGATCCGGACGACGGCTGGTGGCCGTCCGGTTCGTCGCGGGGGTACGGCGGCTGTCCGGTGCTCACCGTGTCACCTCACTTCGGCTTCGCATGCGGCATATGTCAGACACGCATGCAGTGGTGTTGCCCAACGTAGCGACAGCCGCATCAACAGTCACCTTTCCATCAGGTCATCGCGAGGGTCAAGATCGGGGGACCAAATGGAGGAGCATCCGCGTGTTGCCGAGGGTGTTGGGCTTGACATGTTCCAGATCGAGGAACTCGGCTACGCCCTCATCGTAGGAGTCGAGCAACTCGGCGTACACCTCAGGAGACACCGGAGTGCCCTGGATGGGGGCGAAACCGTGCCTGGCGAAGAATTCGACCTCGAACGTCAGGCAGAAGACCCGCCGCAGCCCCAGATCGCGAGCCGCGTCGATGAGCGCGCCGACGATCATATGCCCGATTCCCATGCCACGGCAGCCGATATCGACCGCAACGGTGCGAATCTCGGCCAGATCCTCCCAGAGGACGTGAAGCGCCCCGCATCCGACGACCGCGCCGTCCCGTTCGGCGACCCAGAACTCCTGGACGTCCTCGTAAAGGGTGACCGTCGACTTGCGCAGCAGGCGCGGGCCGTCGCCGGAGTAGGTGTCGACGAGCCGCCTGATGGCCCGGACGTCGGGCGTGCGGGCTCGTCGCACCACCACCGTGCTGCCGGAGGGCACGGACTCCACGACCTGCTCCATGAAGCGCCAGGGTATCCTCCCGCGCGGGTCCGCCGCCGCCGGCGTTACCGCATCGATTCCGGGATCGATCGCGGTATCGGACCGCCCGAAACCCCGCCCCCTCGATATCGGCGTGGCGGATGGTGACGGAGTGAACGCGTGGCGTCAAAGAGACGGCGACGACATCCGCTTCGGCGGGATATGACGTTCCGCACAGTCGCGGACCTGCGTCACGTGCGCCCGACTTGAGGTCAAAAACGCATAAACGCAGGGTAATGCAGCCCCGCAAGCACTTGGAGCGTGATCATCCTGTGATGTCCCGGTTGTGAAACCTCAACAGAATCCGCAGTTCCGGTTGAGGCGGAACCTGAGCTGCACTAGTGTCCAGCGTCGATACCGGTCATCGCACAGCGGTGGCCGCGCCGCCGAATCCCGGCCGCACCCCCGTAAGCGGCGGGAACCGGGGACCCAACGGCGCACGCAGGGGGCACGCCCCCGGCGGGCCGCCATCCCGGGGTGAATCCGAGAGGGAGGGCATGGACGTGTCCTCTGTGGTCGCGCGCTCGGTAGGGCTACTCCGGCCCGAACCCGTCAGCTAACCCGGTAGGCGGCCGAGGAGAGGAGCTCGTTGGTGCAGCCTAGGCGCACGCCTGGTAGAAGCGCGGGCAGGCATGCCCGTCCCAAACGTACGGAGCGCGCCCAAGCCGGCGGAGTCACCAAGCGTCTTCCCCGCCGGATCGCGCTCGTCACCGCCGCCCTGACCGTCCTGACGTTCGGCTCGCCGCTCGTGTCGGCGACCGCCGAGCCGAAGCCGAGCCTCAAGGACCTCAAGAACCAGGTCGAGAGCCTCTACGAGCAGATCGAGTCGCTCACCGAGCAGTACAACGGCCAGAAGGAACGCCTGAAGCAGGCGCAGCGCTCGGCCGAGCTCGCCAAGAAGACGCTCACGCGCAGCGAGACCGACCTGGAGGAGAAGCGCCGCCAGGCGGCCCTGTACGCCCAGGACGCGTACATGACCGGCGGTGTGGGCTCCTCCCTGGCGCTGGCGATGTCCGGCGACCCCGACGGCTACCTGGACCGCGCCGCGACCACCTACGCCCTCCAGTTGCAGCAGGGCGAGGAGGTCTCCCAGATCACCAAGTCCATGGACATCGCCGAACGCGCGAAGGAAAGCGCCAAGGCGCGCGAAGGCGAGGTCAAGAAGCTCGTCGCCGATCTGTCCTCACAGCGCGACAAGATCCGCAAGCTGGTCGCCAAGACCGAGAGCACGCTGTTCAAGCGGGCGCTGTCGCAGGCCGGGCAGACGTACGGGCGGGCCACCCGCATCGACATCCCGATCCCGGGCCAGGGCAAGGCCGCCGAGGCCGCCAGGTGGGCGATGACCCAGCAGCTCAAGCCGTACGTGTGGGGCGCGGCGGGCCCGAGCACCTACGACTGCTCCGGCCTGGTGATGTGGGCCTACCAGAAGGTCGGCATCAGCCTGCCACACTACACCGGCGACCAGTGGACGGCGGGCACGCACATCAACCGGGAGGACATGCGCCCGGGCGACCTGGTGTTCTTCTACGGCGACCTGCACCACGTCGGCCTCTACATCGGGGGCGGAATGATGGTGCACGCCCCGCGCACGGGTGACGTCGTGCGGGTCGTCCCGCTGGGCAACCGTCCGTTCGCCGGAGCCGTGCGCATCGCCGACTGAGCCGACCGAACCGACCTGGCCGGGCCGACCGAACCAACCGAACCGACCTGGCCGAACCAACCGAACCGACCTGGCCGGGCCGACCGAACCAACCGTGCCGACCTGGCCGGGCCGACCGAGTCCGGCCGGGGCGGCCGGCATCGGGCCGATACACGGGCCGACGCCGATGCACAGGCCGGCACAGGATCGGCTGACACAGGCGCACCCCGGGTGGTGGGCGACCGGTTCCCGGGGTGGCCGGCTCTCGCGGGCTGGATCGGCTAGATCAGCCTGCGGCGGGCCGCCCATGCCACGGCCTCGATGGCGGTGGCGACGCCGATGCGGTCGCAGATGCCCCGGAGGCGGCGCCGGACCGTACGGCCGCTGACGTCGAGCCGCCGACCCACACGGTCGACGGTCACGCCCTTGGCCAGTTCGGCGAGCAAGAGAAGATCATCGTCACTCAACCCCACGCCGTCTGATCCCGGGGGAATGTCATTCCCTCGGGAAACCAGATCCGGATACGCCATCGGGTGTCCTCCCCCACGACGAACTCGGCAACATACTGGAATGCTTCTGGCTCGCCCGTCAGGAACGGTAAACGCCACGTTCAAAGGTCGTCAAGCTCCGACCCTCCATAGGCGTTCCCTTCTTGATTGACATACCAGTGCATATGTGAACTACTCATGACATGTTCGCGAACCCGTAGGCTGGGGGGCCGACAGGCGTGAAGATCGAGGAGGGCACCGGCCGGGGACGCGGCCCCGGCCGCCCGCGATGCTGGTCGACGACGGACTCGGCGGCGCGTACGGTGGGATCACCCCCACCGCGCATATAAGATCAACGCGTCTCCGCCCGTAATTATCCGTGAAATCACTGGCCCATTCCGACCTTTTTCGGCCGAACGCGCCCACGTACGGAAGGTGTCCCCGGGACCGGCTTTAGACGCTATGGACCTCGCCCGGCCGCGTAATCGGCGCGGGCGCTTCGATATGGATCTCGGCCGATGCGCGCCCGCGCGGACGAATGGGTCAGCTGGTGTTGCGGTTGTAGATGAGCCGCAATCCGATGAGCGTGAGCCACGGCTCGTGCACGTCGATCGAGCGCGCCTCGTCCACCACGGGGGAGGCGAGCGAGCCGGTGGCCACGACCGTGACGTCGTCCGGGTCGGCGGCGAGCTCGGGCGCCATGCGCTCGACGATGCCGTCCACCTGCCCGGCGAAGCCGTAGATGATGCCGGCCTGGAGCGCCTCGACGGTGTTCTTGGCGATCATCGAGCGCGGGCGCACGAGCTCCACCTTGTGGAGCTGCGCGCCCGCGGCCGCCAGGGCGTCCACGGAGATCTCGATGCCGGGGGCGGTGACCGCGCCGACGTACTCGCCCTTGGCGGACACGGCGTCGAACGAGGTGGCCGTGCCGAAGTCGACGATCACGCACGGCCCGCCGTACAACGTGATGGCGGCGAGCGCGTTGACGATGCGGTCGCTGCCGATTTCCTTGGGGTTGTCCATGCGCACCGGCACGCCGGTGCGCACGCCGGGCTCCACGATGACGGCCGTGACGTCGCCGTAGTAGCGCCGGCACATCTCACGCATCTCGTTCAGCACGGACGGGACGGTGGAGCAGATGGAGATGCCGCTGATGTCGGCGCCCTTGAGCAGGGGGCTCTGGCCGAGCAGCCCCTGGAGGACGACCGCGATCTCGTCGGCGGTGCGCCTCGCGTCCGTGGCGAGGCGCCAGTGCTCGATCAGCTCCTCGCCTTCGAAGAGGCCGAGCACGGTGTGGGTGTTGCCGACGTCGATCGTGAGCAGCATCAAGCCCCCCGTAGGTCCAGAGCGATGTCGAGTGCGGGCGCGGAGTGGGTCAGCGCCCCCACAGCAAGGTAGTCGACCCCGGTTTCGGCGACCTCACGCGCCGATTCCAGCCTGAGACCGCCGCTGGCCTCCAGGCGCGCCCTGCCGTCCACCAGGCGCACGGCCAGTGCGAGCTCTTCGACGGTGAAGTTGTCCAGCAGGATCTCCTCCGCCCCTTCCGCCAGCACGGGTTCGAGCTGGTCGATCCGGTCGACTTCCACCTCGATGGGCAGGCCGGGGTACGCCGCCCGCACCGCGCGGAACGCCTCGGCGACCCCACCCGCCGCCACCACGTGATTGTCCTTGATCAAGGCCGCGTCCGAAAGGGACATCCGGTGGTTCACGCCGCCGCCGCACCTCACCGCGTACTTCTCCAGGGCGCGCAGGCCGGCGAGGGTCTTGCGGGTGTCGCGGACGCGCGCCTTCGCGCCGTTCACGGCCCGGACCCAGCGGTTGGTGAGCGTGGCGATCCCGGACAGGTGGGTGAGCAGGTTGAGCGCGGCGCGCTCGGCCGTGAGGAGGTCGCGCGCCGGGCCGGTCAGCGTCATCAGGACGTCGCCGCGCGCGACGCGCTCGCCGTCCTTCACGCGGCGCTCGGCCGTGAGGCGTCCCTGGGACGCGGCGAGGAACACCGCCTCGGCGACGGCGAGGCCCGCCACCACGCCGTCCGCGCGGGCCACGAGGTCGCCGACGGCCGGTTGACCGGCCGGGATGGTGGCGATCGTGGTCACGTCGCCCTCCTGGGCGAGGTCCTCGGCGAGGGCCGCGTCGATCACCGCGGCGACCGCCGCCGGGTCGAGGCCGGCCAGGGTGAGGTCCGCCTCCAGGTGACCGGAGATGGCCGTCTCCCCGGGCCCGCCTTCGTGCCGCCGGTACGTCATGCTCAGTCCTTCCTCGCCCAGGGTCACGTCCAGGTGCCCCAGCCATCCGGCATCGTCGCGCTCGGGGTGGTCCTCGCGCCAGTGGGAGCCGCGCGTCTCCTCGCGGGCCCCGGCCGCCGCGACGAGCACGGTGGCCACCGTGAGCAGGTTCGTGGTCTCCCAGGACTCGGTGCACGGATCGACGGTCACGGGGGTCCAGCGGGCGTCCACGAGGCCGCGGGCGACCTCCGCCAGGCTCGCGGCGCCGCGCAGCACGCCCGCGCCCGCGCTCATGCGGCCCTGGACGCGGGCGCGCGCCCGGGGGTCGACCAGCCCGGCGGCGCGGCCGTCGTCCACCGGCTCGCCGGGCGCGGGACGCTCGGCGGCCTCGGCGGCCTCGGCGGCGAGGTCGGCCGCGATGCGCTCGGCGAAGACCAGGCCCTCCAGCAGCGAGTTGGACGCGAGCCGGTTAGCGCCGTGCACGCCCGTGCAGGCGACCTCGCCGCAGGCGTACAGGCCGGGGACGCTGGTGCGGCCGCGCAGATCGGTGCGGACGCCGCCGCTGGCGTAGTGGGCCGCGGGGGCGACCGGGATGGGCTCGCGCGCG
The DNA here is from genome assembly GCF_040683095.1 of Sphaerisporangium sp. NPDC051017. Classification (NCBI taxonomy): domain Bacteria; kingdom Bacillati; phylum Actinomycetota; class Actinomycetes; order Streptosporangiales; family Streptosporangiaceae; genus Sphaerisporangium; species Sphaerisporangium sp. NPDC051017. The sequence goes on along the minus strand of NZ_JBFBCI010000001.1, from coordinate 517,982 downwards.
GGGTCGATGCCGTGTTCCAGGCAGATCGCGTAGATCGTGGGGAAGCGCGTGCGCCATTTCTCTTCGCCGAAGTGCCGCCCGTCGAGGTGGACGTGGGACGCCCCGGTCTCCAGCATCCTGCGCATGATCGCCTTGGCCACGACATCGCGCGGGGCCAGCTCGGCGAGTTCGTGGACGCCGGTCATGAACCGCTCGCCCGTGGCGTCGACCAGGACGGCGCCCTCGCCGCGCACGGCCTCGGAGATGAGCGGCTGCTGGCCGGTCGCGTCCTCGCCCAGCCACAGGACCGTCGGGTGGAACTGGACGAACTCCAGGTCCCGCACGACCGCCCCGGCGCGCAGCGCGAGCGCCACGCCGTCGCCCGTGGAGACCAGCGGGTTGGTGGTGGCGGAGTAGACCTGGCCCATGCCGCCGGTGGCGAGCACGACGGCGCCCGCGCGGACCGCGCCCACGCCGTCCCTGGCGCCCTCGCCCATGACGTGGAGGGTGATCCCGCAGGCGGCGCCGGAGGCGTCCTTGAGCAGGTCCAGGACGAGCGCGTGCTCGATGATCTCGATGCCGCCGCACTCGCCGGGCCCTGGCGCCGCCGCCCGCACGGCCTCGACGAGGGCCCGCTGGACCTCGGCGCCGGTCGCGTCGCCGCCGGCGTGGACGATGCGGTCGCGGTGGTGGCCGCCCTCGCGGGTGAGCTGCAGCCTGCCGCCGGGGTCGCGGTCGAAGCGCGCGCCGTGCCGCATGAGGCGGCGCAGCGCGTCCGGCCCCTCGGTGACCAGGGTATGGACGGCACGCGAGTCGCAGAGGCCGACCCCGGCGACCAGCGTGTCGCAGAGGTGCTCGTCGGAGGAGTCGGCGGGGTCGAGCACGGCGGCGATCCCGCCCTGCGCCCAGCGCGTGGAGCCCGCGGACAGCACGTCCTTGGTGACGACCAGCACCCGGGCGCCGGGGGCGAGCTCGGCGTGGTGGAGCGCCACGGTGAGACCGGCGATGCCGGACCCCACGACGACGACGTCGGCGTGGACGGTCCAGCCGGGGGCGGGCGCGGTGAGCCGCCGGGGGATGGGCGGGTGGGACATGGATCGCTCCCCTCATATTCGTCAAGATGACGATAAAGGACGAGGCAAGAAGGCGAGGCAGAGGGGGTGGGACAAAAGGTGTTATCGCAGGTGAAAGCCCAAAGTACCGGACTAGGGGACGGTGAGCACGACGTTGTCGATGAGGCGGGTACCCCCCACCTTGGCGGCCACGACGAGGATCGCCTCCCCCTCGTGGTCCGCGCCGACGGCGGCGAACGTCGCCGGGTCGACCAGGCTCAGGTAGTCCAGCGCCAGCGGAGGGTCGGCCACGGCCGCGGCGTCCAGCACGGCCCGCGCCGCGCCGAGGATGTCCTCGGGACGCTTGTGCGCCGCGCCCTCGCGCAGCGCCGCCGAGAGCGCCAGGGCCGTGGCGCGGTCGGCGGGCGAAAGGTAGCGGTTGCGGCTGGACAGGGCGAGCCCGTCCGGCTCGCGGACCGTCGGCGCGCCCACGATGGTGATCGGCAGGTCGAGGTCGGCGACCATGCGGCGGATCATCGCGAGCTGCTGGGCGTCCTTCTGCCCGAAGACCGCGATGTCGGGCCTGACCAGGTTGAACAGCTTGAGGACTACCGTCAGCACGCCGTCGAAGTGGCCCGGCCGGAACGCGCCCTCGACGATCGTGCCCATCTGGCCGGACGAGATGCCGACCTGCCGGTCGGGCAGGTAGATCTCGTCGGCCGCCGGGGCGAAGACCAGCTCGACGCCCTCGGCCGCGCACACCTCCAGGTCGGCGTCGAACGTCCGGGGATAGCGGGAGAAATCTTCGTTCGGGCCGAACTGCAGAGGGTTGACGAAGATGCTCACCGCGACGTGCCCGGCGCGCTCGCGGGCGAGGCGGATCAGCGAGCGATGCCCCTCGTGCAGCGCCCCCATCGTGGGGACCAGCGCGAGTGTCCGAGACCCCTCGGAGGCGCTTTCGGCTCCGACGCCGAGCGCCGCACGCGCAGCGAGGAGCTCGGAACGGTCATGCGCGACGATCACGTCCACGCGTCACCTCCAGGGGTCTGCGGCCGGGCGCCCGGCCCTGCCGCGGGTGTCTCTGCGGTTCTCCCGGCCGCGCCGGGCGTGCCGGGGGTCACGTCCATGTGTTGCCGCCGAGCGCGTCGAGCAGGCGCTCGGCGGCCTCGGGCTTCAGCAGCCCGGCCGCGAGAGCGCGGTCGGCGGTGAGCCGGGCCAGCGCGATGTACGCGTCCGCGGCCTCGGGCGCGGCGAGGATCAGCGCGTCGACGTGCTTGCGCACGGTGCCCGCGTCGCCGCGCACGACCGGCCCGGTGAGCCCGGACAGGCCGAGGCGCAGCGCGTTGTCCAGGGCCGCGCCGAGCAGAGGCCCGAGCATGCGGCCGGGGTGCTCCACCCCGATCTTCCTGAGCAGTTCCTGCGACTCGGCGATCAGCGTGACCATGTGGTTGGCGGCGCCGGCCAGGGCCGCGTGGTAGAGCGCGCGGTCCTCGTCCGCGACCCACACCGGCTCGCCGCCCATCTCGATGACCAGGGCCTCGGCGACGGGCCTGAGCGCCTCGGGCGCGGTGACGCCGAACGAGCAGCCCACGAGACGGCGCAGGTCGTCGTCCCTGCCGGTGAAGGTCATCACGGGGTGGATCGCGAACGGCAGCGCGCCGGCGGCCGTGGCCGGTTCGAGGACGCCGAGGCCGTACGCGCCGCTGGCGTGCAGGAGCATCTTGCCGCGCAGGTCCACGCCGGTGGCGGCGAGGCCGGAGACGAGGCCGGGCAGCACGTCGTCCGGGACGGTGAGCAGCACCAGGTCGGCCTGGTGGATGACGTCCTCGGGGCGGGACAGCCCGACGCCGAGACGGTCGGCGGCCCGGCGGCGCGACTCCTCGGACACCCCGGCGGCGGCCGCGACGTGATGCCCGGCCTGCTCGAGCGCGGCACCGAGCACCGAGCCCACCCGCCCGGCGCCGAGCACGCCGACGGCGAGGCGTCCCGGCCGGTCGCTTGTCCGCATCACGTTCCCGTTCACCCTCGACGTATCGAAACCCAGTCGTCCAGCGTAACGGGCACGCCCCAGGCCACCGTGGTTCGGCTCCTCTTGGCCGCTTTTCCGCGCGAATCACCCCCGTCCATCAAGGGCGTCAAGAGGACGGTCAAACGCCGATCCGCCTTGGCGGCGGATCGGCTTTCCCCGCCCGCTACGCGGGACAGTCCGCTTCACCCCCGGCCTGAAGCTGAAGGCCGGAGCACTGCAGACGAATCCGGTAGCGTCCAGTGCCGTGTGGGTGACGTGGCGGGAGGCATTCCAGCGGGCGCTTTACGGCGAAGACGGCTTTTACATGCGCGAGCGCCCTTCCGGCCACTTCCGCACGTCGGTCGGCGCCTCTCCCGTGTTCGCCGCCGCGGTGCTGCGCCTGCTGATCACGGTGGACGCCCGGCTGGGCCGCCCCGACCGGCTCGACCTGGTCGACGTCGGCTCGGGGGACGGCCTGCTCGTCGCCGAGATCCTGCGCGTGGCCGAGCCGGAGCTCGCCGGGCGCCTGCGCGTCACGGCCGTCGACCTCTCACCGCGGCCCGCGGGCCTTCCCGAGGAGATCGCCTGGACGGCCGCTCTTCCCGAGAGCGTCACCGGGCTGGCGATCGCGAACGAGTGGCTGGACAACGTGCCCGTCGACATCGCCGAGCAGACGCCCGACGGCCCGCGGCTCGTCCTCGTCGACCCTCGGACGGGCGCGGAGCGGCTGGACGGCCCGCCGGAGGAAGCCGACCGGCTCTGGCTGGAGCGGTGGTGGCCGCTCGGCTCGACGGGCCTGCGCGCCGAGATCGGCAGGCCGCGCGACGAGGCGTGGGCGGCGGTCGTGAGCCGGCTCGCGCGCGGGCTCGCGGTGGCCGTCGATTATGCACACCCTGTGGATAACCGCCCGCCCCTGGGCACGCTCGCCGGGTACCGCGACGGGGCGTGCGTACCCGCCATACCCGACGGGTCCTGCGATATCACCGCACACGTCGCGCTGGACGCGTGCGCGGCGGCGGGCGAGCGGGCCGGCGCGATGTCCACAACGTTGACCACGCAACGACAGGCCCTGCGCGATCTGGGCGTCACCGGAGCCCGGCCCCCGCTCAGCCTCGCGGGCACCGACCCCGGCGGCTACCTGCGGGCGCTCGCCCGCGCGTCCGAGGAGGCCGAGCTGATCGACCCGGACGGCCTCGGGGGCTTCGGCTGGCTCGGCCAGTGGAAGACCTGACCGGCCCCAGCCGCTCGACCAGGCCGTCTGCCTCGGTACGCTCGACCGCCTCCGGAGCCCTCTCAGCCGGCGGTGACCTTCAGCGACTCCAGGCCGCGGATGACGTAGTTCGGCTTCCAGGCCGGCTCCTCCACGAGCTCCAGCTTGGGAGCCGTCCGCAGCAGCGCGCCGAACGACTCGGCGAGCTCCACGCGGGCCAGGGGCGCGCCCAGGCAGAAGTGGATGCCCGCCCCGAACGAGATGTGCGGGTTGTCCGTACGGCCCACGTCCAGCCGGTCCGGGTCCGCGAACACCTCCGGGTCGCGGTTGGCCGAGCCGAACAGCAGCGCCACCTCGACGCCCTTGGGGATCTCCACCCCGCCGATGGTGATGTCCTGAAGCACCCAGCGCTCGAACATCTGCAGCGGGGTGTCGTAGCGCATCAGCTCCTCCATCGCCGAGGGCAGCAGCGAGAGGTCGGCGCGCAGCCGTTCGAGCTCGGCGGGGTTGCGGAACAGCGACCACCAGCCGTTGCCGGTCACATTGACGGTGGCCTCGTGCCCGGCGTTCAGCAGCAGCACGCAGGTGCCGATCAGCTCCTCCTCGGTGAGCCGGTCGCCCTCGTCCACGACCTGCGCGAGCGCGCTGATCAGGTCGTCCCCGGGGTCGGCCCGGCGCGCGGCGGCGAGCCCGGCGAGGTAGTCGGAGAACTCCGACGCCGCGCGCACGGCCGTGTGGGCGGCCTCGTCCGAGGGGTTCAGCTCGTACATGCCGCAGATATCCGCCGACCACGGGCGCAGCAGGTGGCGGTCGGACTCGGGCACGCCCAGCATCTCGGCGATGACGGTCACGGGCAGCGGCTCGGCGACCTCGGCGATCAGGTCGCCGCCGCCGCGCTCGACGAAGGCGTCCACCAGCTCCCCGGCGATGCGCCGAACGCGGGGACGCAGCTCCTCGACCATGCGCGGCGTGAAGGCCTTGGACACCAGGCGGCGCAGCCGGGTGTGGACGGGCGGCTCGACGTCCAGCATCCCGGCGCGGACGACCCGCCAGAACGGCTCCTGGAACTCCGGCTCGGCCGCCCGGCCGAACTCCTCGTGCGAGGCCACGTGCAGGTAGGACCGGCCGAGCCGGCGGTCGCGCAGCGCCGCGTTGACGTCCTCGTGGCGGGCCACGAGCCACTGGCCGGTGGGCTCGAAGAAGCTGACCGGCGCGGTCGCGCGGAGCTCGCGGTAGACGTCGTACGGGTGGGCGACGAACTCGGGATTCCATGGGTCGAACTGCACGAAGCCATCGTAAACGCGAAATTTCCCGCAAAACATCCAGCTCAGGCGGCTGCCGCCTCAGGCCCGCCCTTCCGGCTCCGGCGCCTCCTCGTACCGCTCGCGCAGCTCCACCGGGCGCTGCCGCCCCGCCCGCTTGCGCACCCGGATGTTCAGCAACTCCACGACCAGCGAGAACGCCATCGCGAAGTAGATGTAGCCCTTGGAGATGTGCTGCTCGAAACCCTCGGCGATCAGCACGACGCCGATCAGCACCAGGAACGACAGCGCGAGCATCTTGATACTCGGATACCGCTCGACGAACTCGCTGATCGGCCGGGCCGCGATGAGCATGACGATCACCGCGACGATGACCGCCGCGATCATGACGCCGAGCTGGTCCACCATGCCGACGGCCGTGATCACCGAGTCCAGCGAGAAGACGACGTCCAGCAGCATGATCTGCACGATCACGGCCCCGAAGGACGCCGCCACCCGGCCGCTGGAATGCCCGGAGCCGCCCTCCAGGCTGTCGCCGATCTCGAACACGCTCTTGCCCAGCAGGAACAGCCCTCCGAGGATCAGGATCAGATCTCGCCCGGATATCCCGTGCCCGAACACCTCGAACAGCGGCGTCGTCAGCCGCACCACCCAGGACAGCGCCAGCAGCAGCGCCAGACGGCTGAGCAGCGCCAGCCCGAGGCCCACCTTGCGGGCCCGGTCGCGTTGCTCGGGCGGTAGTTTCCCGGCGAGGATCGAGATGAAGATGATGTTGTCGATGCCCAGAACGATCTCCAGGGCGACCAGGGTGAAGAACCCGATCCAGATCGTGGGGTCGGCAACCCAATCCATGAACACTCCTCCAGATCCGCGCACGTCACGACACGCCGGGGGCGCGAGCCGTTCCCCGTCCAACGCACGAGACCCCACCGGAGTTCGCCCCGGGCCGACCCCGGATCCGGACATCCGAGGTTGCGGAGACGGCGAGATCGTCCCCGCAGGGCACCGGACGGGCACCCCCGCCGTGCTCGGCACCGACCTGGAGGTCCCCGTCAAGGGCGGCGAGCACGCCGTTACTCTCTGCTACGGCCGGTGGGCATGAATGTAGAGGATTGGGGACAAGTCCTGGCCATCCTCGATAACCCACCTGGCGAGACGGGTGAAGACCGCTTCGAGGTCGCGAGGATCACTGACGGGCTGGTGTTCACCGGTAACCAGATCCCATCCGGTCAGAGCGAACCCTGACCGCAGCAGGAGCGTGAGCGCGTCGTAGGGGTCCCCTCCAGCGGCGGCGATCCCTTCGGGCCAGAACTCCATCCACACCTCTCGGCAGGCGGACAGCAGGCCGGAGGCCGAGCCGAGGATGACCTGCTCGGCACCTTCGACGTCGAGTTTGAAGAGCCCGACCGGGCGGCAGGCGAGCCGCTGTCGCCAGTACTGGTCGGCGGTCAACTGCTCGACCAGCTCGGATCCACCTAGGTTGAGCACATTGGCCGCATAGAAAGAATGCCTTCCCAGGTCGGAGCTGCTGAGCCACAGATCCACGTGTCCGTCACGGGCGCCAAGGGCCAGGCGGGAGATGGTGACATTGCTGTAGCCGTTACCGGTGACGTTGCGTTCGAGCAGGTCAGCCATGGCGGTGGACGGCTCGATCGCATGCACTCGGCCCGAAGGACCCGCCAGGTGAGCGAGATAGCAGGTGAGGTAGCCGAGGCTGGCACCCGCGTCGATGATCAGGTCACCGGGGCGCACTATGGCGGCCAGAGCGTCCAGCTCTCGCGGCCGGCTCACCCCGGTTTCCAGGAATTGCGGATCAAGACTGATGTCGGATGGCTCGAACCAGATGGTGTCTCCCCACGGAGCGGTTCGTCTATCCAACATCTCTCCTAAGTGAGGGGCTGCCGGCCCAATGGTCGCTCGTCCGGCCGGAGGCCAGAGGCATGGTCGGCGCGCAGATGAACGAACGAGGTGAATCCTGATGACTCCAAGCGGCTCAACTGAGCACTGAACTTGCCACCGCGGCGGATCACCGAGGCGGTTCGGCCCTCGGTGCGCAACTGGCGAGCCAGTGTGAGAGCCTCGGCGGCGGGGATGTCGGCGTCGAACAACACGGCGACCGCCTCACGGTGTGGAGCCTTGCCCAGCAGGTCGACGATCCGCTCGAACCCGATGGAAAAGCCACACGCCGGAACGTCCGTCCCCAACGAGCGCCCGATCAACCGGTCGTACCGTCCACCGCCTGCCACCGACGAGGTGGACTGGGGGTGGACGACCTCGAAGATCTGCCCGGTGTAGTAACCCATACCGCGCACCAGGGTCGGGTCGAACTCCCAGCGCAGCCCTCGCTCTCGGGCGATCTGGTCCAGCCCGGTCGTGGTAGTAGCCAGATCAGCGATGACCTGGTCGTCGAGTCCCGGCACCTCGTCTGCCACGGTATCGGCGACCTTCTGCGCGTCCAACCCTTGCAGGTTCTCAATCTTGGTCAGGGCGTTGGTCACCACCTCAGCGGGCAGTTGTCGATCATCGATGAGTTCGCGACGAACCCCGTCCCATCCGATCTTGTCGAGTTTGTCCAGACCGATAAAGAATCCGTTCTGCGCCTGGTCGGGAAGTCCAGCAGCGTGGGCGAGGGCTGACAGGAAGCGGCGATCTGAGAGCCGAACGGTGGTTCCGGTCAGACCGAGGGCGTCCAGGGCTTCTGTGGTGGCCTCGATGAGCTCGATCTCGGCCAGCACGCTGGGCTCGCCGATCAGGTCGATGTCGCACTGGTAGAACTGCCGGTAGCGGCCCTTTTGCGGGCGTTCGGCCCGCCAGACCGGCCCGAACTGAAAGGACCGCAACGGCATCGGCAGATCAGCGTGGTGGTGACCGTAGAACCGGGTCAGCGGGACGGTCAGGTCGAACCGCAGACCCAGGTCCACCAGGCCAGCCAGCGCGGTGGCCTGCTCGATCTGGTCGGGCAGGCCACGCCGCAACACCTTGAAGATCAGTTTTTCGTTCTCGCCGCCCTGGCCGCCTACCAGGCGGTCGATGTCTTCCAGGCAGGGGGTTTCGATGCGCTGGTAGCCGTACCGATGGTAGACCGACGCGATCTGCCCCAGAACATGGTCGCGGAGAGCGACGGCAGCGGGAAGCAGATCACGGGTGCCCCTTGGTGGGCTGTTGTCAGTCTTCACCGGTAGGTTTCCTCAGCGTTCAGTGACGGTGTGGCTTTGCGTGATGCCGCGTGCCGTGGCATAGGCGACCTCATGGGCAGGATCGCCCAGGTAGATGTCCACCGCGCGCCCGGCGGCGCGGTACTTGGCCGCGACTTCGGCAGCTTCACGATACCCGTCGGCGGTGGCCGACTGCGGGATGACAAGGACGTCGGCGACTGCCCGGGCCATGCTCATGGTGGCACCGGCCGAACGATCCGAGCCAAGCAGGCCGAGGCGATCTAGGAGATGGACCAGTCGTTCCACGCCGAAGGCGAATCCGGTTGCCGGCACGGGAGGGGCGGCGGTGCGGTCGGCCATGAAGTGACCGACGAGGCGGTCGTACCGGCCGCCTCCACCGACCTCGATGAACGCTTGGGTGTTGGTGAACACGTCGATTTCGAAGGCGATGCCGGTGTAGTACTCGTGTGAGCGCACCACGCACAAGTCGATCTTTACGGTGACGCCGAGCGCATCCAGCGTCGCGGCGAGCTTCCGTACGCTGGCAAGCCGTTCCTGCACGACAGTGTCGGAGACCTTCTCGATGACCGACAGGGAGTGGGGTGTGCGGGCCAGCTCGCCCCATACCTTCGCCCAGCGCGGGCCGAGATGAGCGCCACAGGCCAGCCTGTCGACGTCGTCGATCAGAGTGGAGTGACGTTCGGGCCGTTTTCCGGCCTTGCACTCGGCGATCGCATCGAGTGCTTCCTTGAGCCGGATCGCCGTGTCGGGATCCAGGCCGGAAAGTTCGACCAGCCGATTGAAGATGGCCATATCGCCGACCCGCACGCGGACGGCGCGTTCAGGGATGCCGAGCTCGTACAGACTGGTAGTGATCAGATGTATGGCTTCGATGTCGGCACTGCCTGACGGCGCCCCGAGAATCTCCAGCCCGAACTGGTTGAACTGGCGCCGCTTGAGCTCATCCAGACCATCGATGAGCTCGTTGCGAAAACTGGGCGTGAGATAGAAGAGCTTGAGCGGCCACACGAACCCCGGGTCGTCGGAGAGCAGACGGCCCAGCCATCGGGTCACGGAGATCGTGCCTTCGGGGATCAGCAGCGCGTCGGTGAGGGTCGGCGGGTTGTCGTAGAGGCTCTTGTAGTCGGGAACCTGCAGGTAGAAGCAGCCGCGCTGGTCCCATTCCGGCCAGGGGGAGCGGCCGACGACCTCCTCGGAGAAGGAGGAGGCCCGCTCGATCAGCGGCACCTCGACCTGGTCGTAGCCGTGCCGCCGGGCCAGATTGGCAAGCGCACCAGTTACGGCCAGGCGTCTGCGCAGCGGCAGTCCGAAAATGTCGCCTGTTCCCTTTAGGGGCAGATTCAGCTCGGTCACGTCGGCCTCCGGCCTGTCGCAGGAATGTTGACGAACGGAGTGTGCGTGATGAGAAAACTGATCACCATTGCACTTGCAATGGTGATCATTCGGGGCGGTCTCTACCGTTGCCTCGCCCCCAAATTCGTCCAGCTCTAGGCGTTCGAGTACCAACCGCTCGCGACGACGATCAGGAAATTACCGCATGAGTGCCAATATGGCGCCACGCTGGACACTCATTCCGTCGTGATACGGCGGAATCCGGACACTCAAGGGAGTGCACATGACTGAAGACACCGCGGTCGCCCCTGTCCGTGGCCTCGCCATCGGTGACGCCTTCGGCCAGACGCTTCAGGAATGCTGGCGTGCTCAGGGGGCGCCCGGCCATGTGATGGAGCTGGTGGAACGTGACGATGGCCTGCTCATGGCGAGCGATGCGTCGAAGTACTTCACCCCGCCCGATCAGCTGGATCGGCTTGACCGGTGGGCCTGCCAGCAGGCGGCAGGGAGGGTTCTGGACATCGGCTGCGGCGCCGGTCGCCATGCCCTTGCACTTGCCACGGCAGGATTCGACGTCGTCGGTATGGACGCCTCTCCCGGAGCCGTCACCGTGGCCCGCCAGCGTGGCGTCACCGCCGTACACGGGTCGCTCTACGGACCACCCCCAGATCTTGGCCGGTTCGACACGATACTGCTGCTCGGCAACAACCTCGGCCTGCTCGGCGGAGCCGATCGGGCGCACCAAGTGCTCAGGCAACTCGCCGGATTGGCCCACCCGAACGCCCGCCTCATCGGTACCGGGACCGACCCCTACGGCAGCGACAATCCCGACCATCTCGCCTACCACGAGCACAACCGCAGACACAGCCGGATGGCAGGCCAGCTGCGATTGCGTATCCGCCACGGCCGCACCGCCACCGAATGGTTCGACTACCTGTTCGCCTCCATCCAGGAACTGTCCGATCTGACGGACCGGTCACCGTGGAAGCTCGAACACGTCGAAACCGAGGGCGCCGCATACATCGCCCAAGTGCGGAAGACGGCATAACCCAACGAGCGAAGCCAGTCACTTCCCCGGCGCCATTCGACGCCTGTCGCGCCTTGGATCGACGCCGACCGTACCGGCACAACGCCGGCGTATCAGCGGGGTCCCGCGACTGGAACCCGACTGTGTAGACGGCGAGCCGGTGCTGTGGACGTGGGCCGCCGACGATCTGGGTGGGCGCGGCGTGCTTGGTGTGACAGACACACCAATTGGGGCGTGCCGAGCGTTACTGGCCGCCTTGCGTGGTCTGCCCGATCACGGCCGAGGGACTATCTGCCCAGCGCGGCTGGACCTCCTCGCCTACCCCTACCCCTGCTACCGCTATGGGCCCATCTTGGTGCGCGCCCATCGTGACCAGGAAACCGGCCGGATCATCTTCGATCACGGCGAGGGACGATGCAGGTAAGTCGACCCGACTCTGGGCCTGCGGCCGAGTCACCTGCCGCTATGGCCACCGCGCTCGCGTATTCCCTCGCTGGTAGAGCTCCGTACAGCTGTCGCTGTGGGTCCGACGACATCAAAGGGCTCGGTGGTCTGCTCAACGAGCAGAGATGGCCACATGGCTGGTACGGCGAGGCAGCGGTGACGCCATGACGGAGCCGAAGCGGGTGTGCCGAAGGTGTGCACGCCCGCTCAGCCGGTACAACCCCGGTGAAGTGTGCGGTCCATGCGCCGTGGATGCTCAACCGATACCAGCGGAGGTGTGGACTATTCCCGATGTCCGTGAAGCGCTCGCTTCATGGGATCTTGCCACCGTATGCACGCTGATCCGCGAGCATGCCGGGATGAGTCAGGAACGGCTCGCTGAACTAATCGGGCGATCTCAGGGCTACGTGTCTCAGCTCGAATCAGGGGCTCGGCTGGCCAGCGGTGTGATGCTGGTACGCGATCTGGTTGACGGCCTGGGCATACCCACCGAACTCCTCGGTGGCGCAGAGTCCTCTTAACGCGACACCGCCGGTGCTGGCACAAACGGAGGCGGGGGCGTGAGGCCTGTCACATTGCGGGGGCGGGGGGAGGTTGGGTTATAGTCCGGACGTAGGTCATGAGTGCCAGCGCCAAGCCCCGGCTCGCTGGCCGGCAACCCTCGCGCTCGCGGCGGGGTGCCCCGGGTGAAGACCAGGTCCGGCGCGCGGTGCGCCGGGCAAGCGCGGGCTCCGTCGTCTCAACGCCATGACCGAGGGCCCCTTACCCGAGGAGGCCGGCGTTGTCCGCTGTCACCGATCTGACCATCCCCACCCCCGCCGAGATCGTCCCCGCCCAGCCCGTCCCCGCAGGGCACCGGACCGGCATCCCCACCGTGCTCGGCACCGACCTGGAGGTTCCCGTCAAGGGCGGCGAGCTGGTCCGGTACGTCAACCTGGACTACGCCGCCAGCGCGCCCTGTCTGGAGCCGGTGAGCGCGGCCGTCGCCGCCGCGCTGCCGGCCTACTCCAGCGTGCACCGCGGCGCCGGGTACGCCTCCCAGCTCACCACCGCCCGCTACGAGCAGGCCCGCCACACCGTCGGGGCCTTCGCGGGCGCCCGCCGCGACGACGCCGTCGTGTTCACCCGCAACACCACCGACGCGACGAACCTGCTGGCCCGCTGCCTGCCCGAGGGCACCACCGTCGTCGTCTTCGAGACCGAGCACCACGCCTCGCTGCTCCCCTGGACCGGCGCCGTCCGGCTCGCGCCGCCCGCCTTCCCCGGCGAGGCCGTGCGCGCCGCCGACGAGACCCTCGCGGCCATCGACGGCCCCAAGCTGCTGGTCGTCACCGCCGCGTCCAACGTCACCGGCGAGCTGTGGCCGATCGCCGCGCTGGCGCACATCGCCCACCGTCACGGCGCCCGTATCTTCGTGGACGCCGCCCAGCTCGTCCCGCACCGCAGGCTCAACCTGACCGCGCTCGACCTCGACTACGTCGCGTTCTCCGGGCACAAGCTCTACGCCCCGTTCGGCGCGGGCGTGCTCATCGGCCGGCCGGACTGGCTCGCGGACGCCGACCCGTACCTGCGCGGCGGCGGCGCGTCCGCGAACGTCACGGGCGGGGCCGCCGAGGGGGCGCCGATCACGACCGAGTGGAGCGGCGACGCCGAGCAGCGGCACGAGGCCGGCACGCCGAACGTCCTCGGCGCGATCGCCCTTGCCGCCGCCTGCGACGCCCTGTCCGCCACCGGCTGGGCCCCGCTGGTCAAGGAGGAGGAGCGGCTGGTCGGCCTGCTGCGCGACGGGCTGGCCCGCATCGACGGCGTGCGCGAGCTATCGCTGTGGGGGCCTGGGCACCCGCGCGTCGGCATCGTGTCCTTCATCGTGGACGGCTGGACCGCCCGCGAGGTCGCCGAGGCGCTGTCGTCGGAGTACGGCATCGGCGTGCGGGACGGCCGGTTCTGCGCCCACCCGTTCGTCCGCCACCTGCTCGACGAGGCCGGGCGGCTGGACGACGGCACCTGCGCGGACGGCACGGCCGGCGCGGTCCGGGCGTCCATCGGCATCGGCACCACCGAGGAGCACGTCCGGCGTCTGGTGACCGCCCTCTCCGAGCTTGTGTCGCGCCGCTGACGTGACAGCATAGGTCCATGACCGAACCTCTCGCCGGAGGCGGGCGCGTCGAGCGCGTCGTGGGAATCGGCGCCGGGGCCAAGGAGCTCGCCACCGAGGACATGATCCTCAACATCGGGCCCCAGCACCCCTCGACCCACGGCGTGCTGCGACTGCGGCTCACCGTGGACGGCGAGCGCATCGCCGCGGCGGAGCCGATCATCGGGTACATGCACCGCGGCGCCGAGAAGCTGTTCGAGGTGCGCGACTACCGGCAGATCATCGTGCTGGCCAACCGGCACGACTGGCTGTCGGCCTTCGCCAACGAGCTGGGCGTGGTGCTGGCCGTCGAGCGCATGCTCGGCATGGAGGTCCCCGTGCGGGCCGTGTGGGCGCGCACGCTGCTCGCCGAGCTGAACCGCGTGCTGAACCACCTCATGTTCCTCGGGTCCTATCCCCTGGAGCTCGGCGCGATCACGCCGATCTTCTACGCCTTCCGCGAGCGCGAGATGCTGCAGGCCGTCATGGAGGAGATCTCCGGCGGGCGCATGCACTACATGTTCAACCGGGTCGGCGGGCTGAAGGAGGACCTGCCGGACGGCTGGCTCGACCGGGTGTCGCGGACGGTCGGCGACGTGCGGGGGCGGCTGTCCGACATCGAGCACCTGATCTACGGCAACGAGATCTTCCTGGCTCGCACGCGCGGCGTCGGCGTGCTCGACCGTGAGACGATCATGCAGTACGGCGTGAGCGGGCCGATCGCCCGCGCCTCCGGCGTCGACCTGGACCTGCGCCGCGACGAGCCGTACCTCGCGTACGCCGAGCTGCCGGTCAAGGTCGCCACGCGCTCGGCCGGCGACTGCCACGCCCGCTTCGAGGTCCTGCTGGACCAGGTGAAGAACTCGCTGGACCTCGCGGACGCCTGCGTGGACCGGCTGCGGTCGCTGCCGCCCGGGCCGATCAACCAGCGGCTGCCCAAGGTGCTGAAGGTGCCCGAGGGGCACACCTACGCCTGGACCGAGAACCCGCTGGGGCTCAACGGATACTACCTGGTGTCGCGCGGCGAGAAGACGCCGTGGCGGCTGAAGCTGCGCAGCGCGTCGTACAACAACGTCCAGGTGCTCAGGGAGATGCTTCCCGGCCACCTCATCTCGGACATGGTGGCGATCCTGGGCTCGATGTTCTTCGTCGTCGGCGACATCGACAAGTAAGGATTTTTCCCGTTTTAGCAGGCGCGGACGCGGCGGGACCATCGTACGCGGGTTCAGGGCCCTCGCTCAGGGGCGCGCGGGGCCCGGCCGGTCGTCCGGGTCCTTCGGCACCTTGCAGCAGTGTTCGAGGAACAGGGCCGCGCAGACCAGCACCACACAGGCGATCAGCGACCCGCCGGCCAGGAAGAAGTCGCGCCGCGGGCTGTCCTGGTCCAGCAGCGGCAGCACGTAGAGCACGAAACCGGCGAAGATGCCCGCGCAGGCCGCCCCCACGTACGCCGACGCCTTGGCCAGGGCGGCGAGCCGGGCCACCGCCAGCGGCTCCACCGGCTTGGTGTCGGGCCTGCGCTCGATACGCGCGCGGGTCATCCATCCGCTGTACGCCTCGCCCACCGCCAGCAGCAGCACGGTGGGGATCGCCGTCCAGGGGACGGTCGGCAGGGCGGAGTAGACCTGCTGGAGCACGGCCCACGTCACCAGCGCGAACCCGACGACCAGCACGACGAGCAAGCCGGGACGGCTCGGTCTCACGCGATCCTCCTCCTCGTTCCCTCCGCCGCCCGCAGGCTATTCCATGCGCGATCGGCCCGCGCCGGCTGTGCCTATGGCCGCGCCTCCGGCACGGCGGTTCGAAGCGCCCCTTAGGCCTCGAACAGTGCCCATGGCCGCGCCTCCGGCACGGCGGATTCGAGGCGCACTTCAGGCGGCGTTCTTCCGTCGTCACTCGGAAGGGGCTCGTTCCTCACCCCTTCCTCCCTCCTCCTCCAGAACACCGCCGCGCCTCGAACAGGTCAGTCGGGGGGCTGGAGCACCAGGTCGGGGCGCAGACGCACGCCTGCCTGGTCCAGGTCGGCGAGCAGGCCCGCCACCGAACCCCGGCCGGGCAGCACCGCGCCCGGATCGGCCTGCGACCACGGAACCAGGACGAACGCCCGCTCGTGCGCCAGCGGGTGCGGGAGCGTGAGCTCAGGGTCGTCCGATAGCAGGTCGCCGACCATGATCAGGTCGACGTCCAGCGTACGCGGCCCCCACCGCAGCTCGCGGACCCGTCCGAACGCGACCTCCACGCCGAGGGCCCGTTCGAGGATCGCCTTCGGGCCCAGCGTCATCGTGCTGCCGATCACCACCGCGTTGAGATAGGGGCGCTGGTCCGGAGGCCCGCCGACGGGGTCGGTCTCGTACACCGGCGACACCGCCACGAAGTCGAGCCCGGGAGCGTCGAACAGCGCGTCCACGGCTCCTTGAAGGGTGTCGAAACGGCGGCCGACATTGCTGCCGAGCGCCAGGACCACCTTCATCCCCGCCTCCTCCTGATCGTCACGACAACATCGTCGAAGGGCAGCGGGATGGGCGCGGCGGGCTTGTGCACCTTCACCTCGGCCTCCTCGACCGGCTCGTTCGCCAGGCACGCCTCCGCCAGGCGCCCGGCCAGGGTCTCGATGAGATCGACCGGCTCCCCCTCGACGATGGCGGCCAGCCGCAGGGCCAGCTCGCCGTAGTCGACGGTCTTGGACAGGTCGTCGCCGGCGGCCGCGGGGGCGGTGTCCAGGAAGAGCGTGACGTCGACGACGAACTCCTGCCCCAGCTCGCGCTCGGCGGGCAGGCATCCGTGCCGGCCGCGCGCCCGCAGGCCCACCAGGCTGATGCTGTCACTCATCAGCGGGCTCGTCGTCGTCATCGTCGGCCTGCAGGACCGGGGAGCCGTGGTAGATCCAGAGTTTCCAGCCCGCGGCGGTGCGGACGAAGGTGCTGGTCGCGACCACCCGGCCCGCGGCGAAGGTCGCTTCGTCGGTGTCGGCCGCGGTGAGGATGTTCTCGGCGCAGGCGAGCACGGCGACGTCGCCGACGACGGTGGTGCGGACGTCGGTCAGCACGAACTGGATGTACGTCGTGTTGGCCATGATCAGCGCCCAGGAGCGCAGGACCTCGGCCCGGCCCGTCACGGCCGACCAGCCGGGGTGGACGCACGTCGCGACCCGGCCGTCGTCGTCCTCGGCCCAGAGGTCGGTCATGCGGTCGAGGTCGCCGCTCTCGATGGCGGTGTAGAACGCCTCGTTGAGTTTCTCGATCTCCGCTGCGGTGGTGCTCATCGGATTTCCTCCCGCCCGTGCCAGGCCGCCGCCACCCGGACGGCGTCGGCGTTGGGACGCACATGGTGCACACGCACGCACCAGGCCCCGGCGTGGGCGGCCAGCGCGGTGACCGCCAGCGTCGCGTCGTCGCTGCCGCTGAACGGCCTGGGCGTGCCCTCGGAGTCGGCCAGGAGACGACCGAGGAAACGCTTGCGGGACGCGCCGATGATGATCGGGTAACCCAGCCGGCCGAGCTCGCCGATGCCCGCGAGCAGAGACCAGTTGTGCTCGGACTTCTTGGCGAAGCCCAGGCCGGGATCGATGATGATCTGCTTCTCGGCGACGCCCTCGGCGAGCACGGAGTCGACCCGTTTGCGCAGCTCTTCGCTCACCTCGCCGACGACGTCGGAGTACATCGCGCGGTTGTCCATGTCGTGGCTGTGGCCACGCCAGTGCATCACGACGTAGGCGACGCCCGACGCGGCCACCACGCGGGGCATCGCCGGATCGGCCAGCCCGCCGCTCACGTCGTTCACCAGCCGGGCCCCGGCGCGCACCGCGGCCTCGGCGACCTCGGCGCGCATCGTGTCGACGCTGACGGTCACGCCCTCGTCGGCCAGGGTGCGGATGACCGGCTCGACCCGGCGCAGTTCCTCGGCCAGGGACACGCGGGCGGCGCCCGGGCGCGTGGACTCGCCGCCGACGTCGACGATGTCGGCGCCCTGTTCGACGAGTTCGAGGCCGTGACGGACGGCGACCTCGGGGTCGAACCACTGGCCGCCGTCGGAGAAGGAGTCGGGGGTGACGTTGACCACGCCCATCACCAGGCAGCGCCCCGCGTCGGGGAGCCCCGGCACCGTCCATGTGGTCATGGCGTCAAGCCTAGGTGGTTATCGAGGGCTATCTGTGCCTTGGGTCCGGCTTGTGGATAACGAATCGGCCAGGCCACCCTCGAGCGGCGCGGGTGGATCAGCGGTGGCCCAGGATGAGGGCCATCGCCTCGGCGCGGGTCTTGTCGCTGTCGCGAAAGTCGCCGCGCACCGCCGAGGTGATCGTCTTCGCGCCCGGTTTGCGCACGCCGCGCATGGTCATGCACAGGTGCTCGGCCTCGATGACCACGATGACCCCGCGCGGGGCGAGGACGTCCATCAGCGCATCGGCGATCTGGGACGTCATGCGCTCTTGGACCTGGGGGCGCCGGGCGAAGACGTCCACCAGCCGGGCGAGCTTGGACAGACCGGTGATCTGCCCCTTCTCGTTCGGAACGTAGCCGACGTGGGCGACCCCGTGGAACGGCACGAGGTGGTGCTCGCAGGTGGAGAAGACCTCGATGTCCTTGACCAGGACCATCTCGTCGTGGTCGGCGTCGAAGACGGTGGTCAGGACGTCCTCGGGCGACTGCCCCAGCCCGGCGAACTGCTCGGCGTACGCGCGGGCGACCCGGGCGGGGGTATCCACCAGGCCGTCCCGGTCCGGATCTTCACCGATCGCGAGGAGGATCTCGCGAACGGCCTTTTCGATCCGGCCCGAGTCGACCTTCAGGAAGTTCACGCTCACCCGTTACGCCTCGTCCTGGGGCGCCGGGTGGTCGTGCCGGAGCAGGGCGCCGGAGCCGGCCGGGTTGCCGTTGCCCGCCGGGAGCGCGGCGCCGTTGCCGTTGCCCGCGACCTCCTTCGGGGTGAGGATCGGCGGCCGGTCGGATGGGAGCCGCTTGCCGTACCCGGAGTACGAGGGGCGCTTTTCCTTGACGACGACGGGCGCGAAGATCCCCAGGACCTGCTCGCGCGACAGCGTCTCCTTCTCCATGAGCTCCAGCACGAGGTTGTCCAGCACGTCGCGGTACTGGACGAGGATCTCCCACGCCTGGTCGTGCGCGGACTCGATGAGGCGGCGGACCTCTTCGTCGATCGTGGAGGCGATCTTCTCGGAGTAGTCGCGCTCGTGGCCCATGTCACGGCCGAGGAAGACCTCGCTGTTGCCGGTGCCGAACTTGCGGGCGCCGAGGTGCTCGCTCATGCCGTACTCGGTGACCATGCGCCGGGCGATGGACGTGGCCTTCTCGATGTCGTTGGCCGCGCCCGTCGTCGGCTCGTGGAAGACGAGCTCCTCGGCGGTGCGCCCGCCCAGCAGCATCGCGAGCTGGTCGTTCATCTCCGAGCGGGTGGCGAGGAACTTGTCCTCCATGGGAAGCGTCATCGTGTAGCCGAGGGCCCGGCCGCGGGACAGGATCGTGATCTTGTGCACCGGGTCGGAGTTCGGCAGGGCGTGCGCCACCAGGGCGTGGCCGCCCTCGTGGTAGGCGATGATCTTCTTCTCCTGGTCGGACATGACCCGGCTCTTGCGCTCGGGGCCCGCCATCACGCGGTCGATGGACTCCTCGAGGGTGTTCATCGAGATGAGCTTCTGGTCCTGCCGGGCGGTCAGCAGCGCGGCCTCGTTGATCACGTTGGCGAGGTCGGCGCCGGTGAACCCGGGGGTCCTGCGGGCGATGACGTCGAGGTCGACATCCTGCGCGAACGGCTTACCGCGCCCGTGGACCCGCAGGATGCCCTTGCGGCCCTCCAGGTCGGGCCGGTCGATGACGACCTGACGGTCGAA
Organism: Sphaerisporangium sp. NPDC051017; assembly: GCF_040683095.1. Lineage (NCBI taxonomy): Bacteria > Bacillati > Actinomycetota > Actinomycetes > Streptosporangiales > Streptosporangiaceae > Sphaerisporangium > Sphaerisporangium sp. NPDC051017. The sequence continues at coordinate 498,516 of NZ_JBFBCI010000001.1, read as the reverse complement.
CCGGCCGGGACGCAGCAGCGCCGGGTCGAGGATGTCGGGACGGTTGGTCGCCGCGATGAGGATCACGCCGCCCTTGACGTCGAAACCGTCCATCTCGACCAGCAACTGGTTGAGGGTCTGCTCGCGCTCGTCGTGCCCGCCGCCGAGGCCCGCGCCGCGGTGCCGGCCGACGGCGTCGATCTCGTCGATGAAGATGATCGCCGGGGCATTCGCCTTGGCCTGCTCGAACAGGTCGCGGACGCGGGAGGCGCCGACGCCGACGAACATCTCGACGAAGTCGGAACCGGAGATCGAGTAGAACGGCACCCCGGCCTCACCGGCCACCGCGCGGGCCAGCAGCGTCTTGCCGGTGCCGGGCGGGCCGTACAGCAGCACACCCTTGGGGATCTTCGCGCCGATCGCCTGGAACTTGGCCGGGGCCTGCAGGAACTCCTTGATCTCCTGGAGCTCCTCGATGGCCTCGTCGGCGCCGGCGACGTCGGCGAAGGTGGTCTTCGGCGTGTCCTTGGTGATGAGCTTGGCCCGGGACTTCCCGAAGTTCATGACCCGGGAGCCGCCACCCTGCATCTGGTTCATGATGAACAGGAAGATGAGGACGATGACGACGATGGGCAGGAAGCTCACCAGCAGGCCGACGAGGAAGTTCTCGGTCGGCACGGTGACCTTGTAGCCGCCGGGCAGCTTGCCCGCGTTCGCCTGAGCCTGAAGCTGCTTCTGGAGCTCGACACCCTGCCCCGCGACCCAGGACGCGTAGAAGCGATCTTCCCCGCCGATCTTCTGGAGGGTCTTGATCTCTATGCGCTGGTCCTTGTCGACGATCACCGCGTTGTCGACATTGCCCTTTTCGATCTGGCTGACGACGAACGAGGTGTCCTTCTGGGCATAGTTGCTGTTGCTGCTCCAGAATGTGGAGGCGAGCAGGAGCAGCACGACGATGCCCAGGATCCACAGCAGTGGCCCACGTGTAAATCGCTTGAGATCCATCCGATGCGGAACCCCTGCGGGCCCGTCCCTTCCTGAACACGGCCTGACACCCCGGGCGGACCCGGGGTTAGCGGCATCCAACCGCTCCTACTGACAACCCGGAGAAAGTGGTTCGCTCCGAGACATCCGAAGGTACACCGGGCCGCCGCGCAGGGTCACTGCTCCGGCGACACCGGCTTTGTCCTACCAACGTACGTCAGACGGCCCGGTGTTCCCCACGGCGAGACCGAATAAGGGGTGGACACACCGGTAATGAACCCGGAACTTCGCTCAGGGCTTACTCGGCGCCGTACACGTGACGCGCGAGAGTGCCGATGAAGGGGAGATTGCGGTAGCGCTCGGCGTAGTCGAGGCCGTACCCGATCACGAACTCGTTGGGGATGTCGAAACCGACGTACTTCACGTCGATCGGCACCTTCACCGCGTCCGGCTTGCGCAGCAAGGTGCAGATCTCGACCGACGCGGGGTTGCGCGAGCGCAGATTGTGCACTAGCCACGACAGCGTCAGCCCGGAGTCGATGATGTCCTCCACCACCAGGACGTGCCGCCCGGCGATGTCGGTGTCGAGGTCCTTCAGCGTGCGCACGACCCCCGAGGACTTGGTGCCCGCGCCGTAGGACGACACGGCCATCCAGTCCATCTCGACCTTGATGTGCAGCGCGCGCGCCAGGTCGGCCATGACCATGACCGCACCCTTGAGCACCCCGACGATTAAAAGATCCTTGCCCGCGTAGTCCGCGTCGATCTGCCCGGCAAGCTCCTTGATCTTCGCCTGGAGCTCTTCCTCGGGGATGAGGACCTTTTCCAGGTCCTTGCCCATGTCAGCTGCGTCCACCTGGGGATTTCCTTCACAAGAGGGTGCTGGCGAACACCAGGGTGCCATATCGCCGGACCACTCCCACCCCCCCGGGCAGTTCGACCATCCGCTGTCCGCGCCACTGCGTCACCAGGCGGTCCACCTCCGCGATGTGGACGGCCGCGAGCGCGGACGCGTTCGCCCCCGCCGCCAGGGCCGCCCGCTGGATCACCCGGCGCCGCACGGCGGCGGGCAGGTCCTTGACGCCGTCCACGGTCAGCTCGACCCCGATGCCCCTGACCTGCCCGTACACCTCGTCCGCCCAGTCGTCCAGCGCGTCGGCGTCGTCCCGGCACAGCGCGGCGGTACGGGCCAGCGCCTCGGTGACGCCCGGCCCGAGGGCGCCTTCGAGGACCGGCAGGACGTCGTGCCGGACGCGCGCGCGGGCGTAGGAGGAATCGGCGTTGTGCGGGTCCTCCCAGGGCGACAGGTCCAGCGCCGCGCAGGCCGCCCGCGCGGTCGCGCGGGAGACGCCGAGCATCGGCCTGCGGTAGACGCCCGAGACCGCCGGCATCCCGGCGAGCGACCGGGTGCCGCTGCCCCGCGCGAGCCGCAGCAGGACCGTCTCGGCCTGGTCGTCGAGGGTGTGCCCCAGCAGCACTGCGGACGCGCCGAGACGGCTCGCGGCAGCCGAGAGGGCCTCGTACCTGGCGTCGCGGGCCGCGGCCTCGGGCCCACCCTCGCGCCCCACCGTGACCGTCAGCACCTCGGCGGGCGCGAGCCCCAGGTCCCCCGCCAGGGCCGCGACCTGGAGCGCCCGCTCGGCGGAGCCGTCCTGCAGGCGGTGGTCGACGGTGAGCAGGCCCGCGCGCAGGCCCATGCGGGGCGCGGCGAAGCCCAGGCATGCGGCCAGCGCGAGAGAGTCACCCCCGCCACTGCACGCGACCAGCACGAGCGCGTCCGACGGCAGATCGCCAAGCGACAGCCGCACGGCACGGCGAATCTCCGCGACAGCGGGATGCGGTCCCATAACCCTAGTTTGGAGCGGCTGCGCCTATGGCTGTGCCGATGACCCGCTCCGCCGCAGGAGTCGAAGACGCCGTGTTCCGAACCCGCCGTGCCGAAACCGCGGCCATAGGCACAGCGCCCCGAACTGTGCCCATGGCCGCGCCTCCGGCGGGTTTGTCAGGCGTGGCCGTTCGCCGCGGGGAGTTGGGGGGCCTTGATCACGCGGTTGATCCAGAGCTCGGGGTTCTTGATCTCGGCGTGGGTGGGCAGCGTCGCGGGCGAGCCCCACACCCGGTTGAAGCCGTCGATGCCGGCCTCGCCGACGACCTTGCGGACGAACGACGCGCCTTCGGCGTACTGCTTCATCTTCAGGTCGACGCCGAGCAGCCGCCTGAGCGTCTTGTCGAAGCGGGAGCCGCCCTCGCGCCGGTGCTGGAACTTGGCGCGGATCTCGGCCACCGACGGCACCACCGCCGGCCCGACGGCGTCCATCACGTAGTCGCCGTGCCCCTCGACCAGCGTCATCACGGCCGTGAGCCGGTCCAGGATCTCCTTCTGCTCGGGAGTCTGGATGGCGTCGATCAGGTTGCCCTCGCCGCCCTTGATCGCGTCGGCGACGGCGTCGGACGCGGCGCGCATGCGGTCGAGCAGCGTGCCGAGGTCGAGGTCGGAGGCGAGCAGGAACTCGGTCATCTGCGACCGGACGTACTCGCGCAGCCAGGGCACGCCCGTGAACTGCACGCGGTGGGTCTCCTCGTGGAGACACACCCACAGGCGGAAGTCGCGCGGGTTGACGCCGAGCTCGCGCTCGGTGTTCACGATGTTGGGCGCGACCAGCGTGAGCCGGCCCGTGGGCGCCTGCCCGCTCGGGTCGGGCGGGAGGAACAGCTCGTACTGCCCCAGCACGCGCGACGCCAGGAACGCGAGCACCGCCCCGACCTCGACGCCGGTCACGCGCGACCCCACGGCGCCGACGATCGCGGGGATCTGCGCGCGCCGCGCGTTCATGCGCTCGGTGAGCGGCTCGAGGACCACCCGGAACCCGTCGACGTTGGCGCGGATCCACCCGGGGCGGTCCACGACCGTGGCGGCCTCCGGCTCGGCCGCGCCGTCGATGCGGGCGAACCCCTGTACGTGCCCCTCGGCCTCACGCGACAGCCGCCGGAGTTCGGCGACGGCGTGCCTTGCTTCCTCCCGGCTCACCTGCGGGCCAGGACGGACTAGACGGACACCGGTCGATACGGCCAGATCCCAGTCGATCACCTGCATGTTCACCACCGTACGTCGTCCGGGGTCGTCATGAGCACCCGCATCCGGATACGAGGGCGGCCAGCCTGTCGAGCGCCGCCACGGCCCCGTCGGGATCGCGGACGTCGTCGGCCATGAACGCGAAGGCCACGAGCCGGCCGTCGGCGGTCCGCGCGAGCCCTGTCAAGGTGTTCACTCCGTTCAACGTGCCCGTTTTGGCCCTTACCACTCCCGCCGCGGCCTTCGCCTCGCCCTTCGCGTACCGATGGCCGAGGGTTCCGGTGAATCCCGCGATGGGCAGGCCGCTGATCGCCGCCCGCAGGTGGGGGTTGGCGGGGGACGCCGCCAGGGCGATCAGGCGGGCGAGCGCGGCCGGGGTGATCCGGTTGCGGGTGGACAGACCGCTGCCGTCGTTGACCACGACCCCTGCGTCGGCGCCCAGCCGCTTCAGCGTGGCCCGCACGGCCTGGGAGGCGCCGGCGAATCCGCCCGGCCGGCCTTCCTTGATCGCCACGTGGTGGGCGAGGGCCTCGGCGAGGTCGTTGTCGCTCTCGGTCAGCATGTGCTCGACCAGTTCGTACACCGCCGGGGACTCCACCCGGGCGACCTCCGTGGCGCCCGCCGCCGCCTTCGCCCGCTTGACGGTCTTGCCGACCTTGACGCCGTACCGCTTGAGCTGGACCGCGAAGGCCTCGGCGGCCGTCCGGGGCGGATCGGGGTAACGCGCCGAGTTCTCGTTGCGCGGGTCCTGGCGTCCCTCGTCGATGGTCAGGCCCGTGACGGGGGCCACGCTGCCCTCGGGGATGTACCCGGGCTTCCAGCCGGGCGCCGTGCTCGGGCCGGAGAACACCGAGTCGTCGTAGGCGAGCGAGACCGCGGTGACGCCCGCCGCCTTGAGGGCCTGCGCCGTCCGGGAGGCCAGGGTGGCGAGGGACGCGAACCGGGGGTACCCGGGCACGTGGTCCGACTTCGGGCTCGCCAGCGTCGGGTCACCGCCGCCGACCAGCGTCAACGTGCCGGGCTTGCCCTGGAGGACGCGGGTCGCGATCTTGGCGTCGGGGCCGAGCGCGGTGAGCGCGGCGACGGCCGTCACGACCTTGGTGGTGGAGGCGGGCGTGATGCCGATGTCGGCCCTGCCGGAAAACAGGCCGGCGCCGCTGGAGACGTCGACCACCACGGCGCCCACGTTGCCGCCCAGCGCCGAGTCCCCCATGGCGCGGGTGAGCTGGGCGGCCAAAGTACCCTTTCCCGGGAGAGACCCTTCAGGCGCTGGTGGTAGGACGGGACCCGAGGTGACGATGGCGACGGGAGCCCGCGTCGGCGTGGCGGCCTTGACCGGCGGGCTCGCGGTGGCACCGCTCAGCCCTCCGGACGCGAGGAGGTACGCGCCCACGGCGCAGACGAACGCCTGCAGCAGGGCGAGAGTCGCCACCGCCGCCACGCGCTCGCGTCGTACCACCTCGCCGGCCCCTTTCTCACATGCGTCATCCTGGAAATACGTCTACGAGACATTAACGCCCGTCCGGAGTGTCCGGACGGCTGAGCGGAGGAACCGCAGTGGAGTTCGACGTTGTCGTTGAGATTCCGAAAGGACAACGCAACAAGTACGAGGTTGATCACAAGACGGGGCGGATCCGCCTGGACCGCCTGCTTTTCACCTCCACGCAGTACCCCGCCGACTACGGCTTCATCGAGGACACCCTGGGCGAGGACGGCGACCCGCTCGACGCGCTCGTGCTCCTGCAGGAGCCGACCTTCCCCGGTTGCCTCATCAGCTGCCGCGCGGTCGGCATGTTCCGGATGACGGACGAGAAGGGCGGGGACGACAAGGTCCTGTGCGTACCGGCCACGGACCCCCGCATGGAGCACATCCGTGACATTCATCACGTCCCGGAGTTCGACCGGCTGGAAATCCAGCACTTCTTCGAGGTCTACAAGGACCTGGAGCCCGGCAAGTCGGTGGAAGGGGCGAACTGGGTCGGCCGGGTGGAGGCCGAGCTGGAGATCCAGCGGTCGGTCAAGCGTCACCTCGATCACGAGGAGCACGCCGGCGCCGAGAGCCCGCTGAGCAAAGGAGAAGGACACTGACGCCGCCCTCCCGCGAGGAGGGCCGGCGACCGCGGGCGTGACGGCCTTGCTCGCGGGAGGGGCCTGACCACGCCCACCATGTGCGGGCGCCAGATGGACGCGACGCGCACCACGTCCCCGGTGCTGGGGGCGTGGACCATCTGGCCCGCGCCTATGTAGATCCCGACATGACGGATCGTCCCGGGATCGCGCGTCCGGCGTCCGAAGAACAGCAGGTCGCCGCGGCGCAGGGAGCTGAGCGCGATCTTCGGGCCCGCAGTCCACTGCGTGCCCGTCCAGTGGGGAAGCGCGATCCCCGCCCGCTGCCAGGCGCGCATGGTCAGCCCCGAGCAGTCGTACGCACGGGGGCCGGCGGCGGCCCAGACGTAGGGCTTGCCGAGCTGGGTCAGCGCCCAGTTGGCCGCCAGGTCGCCGAGCCGGGCGGCGGCGGCGCGGCGACCCGCCCAGGCCCCCGTCCACCGGCCGCCACCCGTCGCGCCCAGCCCCGGAGTCCAGTGGTCACCGCCCGCCGGACGGGGACCCGCCAGGGCCACGGGGGCGTGCCCCAGGCTCACGGCCAGGGCGCAGGCGAAGACGATCTCACGCCACATAGCCTCCAGATTTCCCCGCGGCTGCACGACGCACACCCACGCCGTCACTTTCCGTGATCAGCCGAGGCGGAACAGACGGGATATCCACGGGCGAACCCCCGCGCCCGGGGGCAGCGGGCCGCGCGGATAGGTGAAGACCGGCACCTCGTGCCCGTACGCGGCGCACAGCTCGCCCGCCTTGCACCAGTCGGCGATCGTCCGGCTGGCCGCCCACGCGGCGCCGAGGGCCGGGCGCGCCTCGGCGTGCCGGTCCCAGACGCGCAGCAGGGTCATCGTGGCCTGCGCCGCAGCGTACCCGTCGTCGGGGTACGCGGTGCCCGCGAGGTACGGCGCCGTCACCTGGCCGGCGAACCGCGTGTCGAGCACCCACGTCCAGTTGGCGACGACCAGCGCGAGCGCGGCCCCGGGGATCGCGCCCGCCGCGTCGTACATGAGCCGCTGCCGCGGGCCGGTCAGACGGCGGCCCGGCCACAGCCAGGCGACGTCCTCGGGGGCCCGGCCGGCGGCGAGCCAGGACAGCATCGCGAGGCCGCGCGCGGTCTGCAGGCGGCACAGCTCCAGCAGGTCGCGCAGCATGCGGGGGCCCGGGTCCAGCCAGACCGGCCAGTCGGCCCGGTGGACGCGGGGCACGAGAGCGGCCAACTCGGGCGGCACGGGCTCGGGGAACACGCGGCGGCCGAGGTGGGCGTCGTCACGGGCGGTGAACACGGGGGCGCCGGCCTGCTACCGGTCGGCTCTCGTCCGCGGGTACCCCTCGCGTCCCCAGTGGCCCCCGTGACCGTGGCCCTCGTGCCACGGAACCCGCGCCCTGCCCGGCTCAGACGGCGGCTCCGACGGCGGCTGCGGGGGCTGCGGGGGCGCGGACGGTGGGACGGACGGCGCGGCGGGCGGGTTCGCCGGTGACGGGGCGGGGGATGCGGGCGGGGTGGCCGTCCGGCAGGGCTTGTGCTGGTGGCTCGCCGTCGGGGACGGATGGTGGTGCGGGCCGCGCACGGGCGGCTCCGGAGCGCCCACCGAGGGAGGGACGGCGGTGGGCGCGGGCGGCCGCGAGGGCGGCTGTGACGGGGGCGCGGTGGGCGGCGGGGGCGGGAAGGGGATCGCGGACTCCGACGGCCGAGGAGAGGGCGTGGACGGCGGGGCGGGCGCCGGACGCGGCGGCACGCCGCCCGCGGGGCGCGAGGACCCGTCCGGCCGGATCGCGCCCGCCGGCAGCGGGGCCCCGGGGAGGACCGCGCCGCTCCGCGCGTCCTGCTCGGCCATCCGCCCCGCAGGCGAGGACGTCGCCGGGCCCGGGTGTCTCGTGACCGTACCGGAGGGGGCGGAGACGCCGGGCGGGGAGGCGGACGGCGGGAACGCGCCGAAGACGGTCTGGGTCAGCCGGTCCTCCCGGCCGTTCAGCGCGCCGGCCAGCACTACGGCGGCGAGGGCCATCGCGACCGCCGCCACACCGCCCGCAAGAACCTGAGGCCGCCACCGAGGCCCTTTGACGTCCTGTAAGGGAAAGCCGTCGGCGCCGAGCAGCCCGGTGCGCCGCGCGACGAACTGGCGGTACGGGACCAGCTCGGGGTCGATGAAGCAGCTCATCACCCGGACGCGGAGGGTCTGGGGCAGCGCGGGCCGGGGAAGCTGGTCGAAGACCTTGGCCGCCGACACCTGGCGCTCGCGGTAGGGGCCGCAGATCGGGCAGTGACCGGCGTGCTCGATCAGCCGCTCACGGGTCTCGTCGTCCAGGACGTCGCCGAACCCGGCGAGGATGTCCCGTCTGTCCGGGCACTCCTGCGCGGTGTCGCGGGCCAGGATCTCGGTGGCGACGAGGTCCTGAAGGCGGGCGCGTGCGGCCTCGTGGAGCTCCTCGGCGTGGCCGGGCGTGGTGCCGAGCACGAAAGGGAGCTCCTCCTCGGGGATGCCGTGGCGCGTCAGGAGCTCCAGGACCTCGCGCTCGTCGTCCGGCAGCGCGGCGACGGCGTTGACGGCCACGCGCCGCAGGTCGCCGTCGGAGTCGTCTTCGGGTGCGGGGTCCGGGTCGTCCTCGGCGGCCGGGGGCACCGAGCGCCGGCGCAGGGCCTCCCCGCGGGCCAGGGCGTAGAGCCAGGCGCGCAACCGCTCAGGATCGGCCAGTGTCTCGATGTGCGCCTCGGCCGCGATCAGGGTGTCGCGCAGCGCGACCTGCGCGCCGTCGGGGCTGCCGAGCAAGAGCGAGGCGTACGCGTACAGACCTCCGGCGTAGTCGTCGTAGAGGGCAGCGAGGGCACCAGGATCGCGGGCGCGGAGTGCCTCGACCAGGACGCTGTGGTTCATGTAACCGACAGTAAAGGCTTCGTAACTGGTTGCTCCACCGTTTCCCGGACAATGACCGGCCTTGTATTAATACCGTAATGAACGCTGGCAAGATTGTTTGCGGTACTGCGCGCGGCATATGGCCATCAAATTCGACATATCACTAGATAGCAGATCCGAGCGGACGCACAGGTGGGAGCCGGCCCGCTTTCCCCGCGGCGGCCTACATGAGAACTCCGGGACAACCCTTCACCGCGATCCCGGTTAATATATGAATTTCATTCACACCTGCCGGGCTTGACAATACGCGGCCTCCGGCACGGGCGCCGTCACCCACGCCGGCCTTCCCGGACGGTCACTCACGGGAAGCGCCCCGGCGAACGGGGCAGGGGTCAGGCACCGAGTCTGCCCAACCAGCCGACCCGGTAACTCCCATCAGGCGATGGCGTGCAGCCCGGCCTGGTCGCAGCCCCGCACCAGGGATTCGAGGCCGAACGCCTCCACCGGCCCCACGGCCCCCTGCGCGTCCACCCCGTCGGTGCCGGCCGTGATCGCGCCCCACGCCAGCAGGCGCGCGGTGAAGTCGTACGGGTCGCCGCCGTGCAGCTCGATGGAGGCGAGCCGCTCGCCGTCGCGGTCGAACGCCTCCGCGACGACCTGCGTGGCGATCTCCTCGCCGGACTCCCCCGGGGACGCGTCCCGGCCCGCCGTGTGGATCACGCGGTCGGCGATGGCCTCGGTGACGCGCTTGGCGCCCGGGATCGCCGCGATGAAGGGCGTGGCCCTGGCCAGCGCCGCGGCGGCCTTGGTGAGCCCGCCGAACCAGCCCAGGTAGACGTTCACCTCGCGCAGGCCGACGTGCGTTCTCGGCAGCGCGAAATGTTCCGAGGCTCCCACGGAGAGCGCGTGCCTGCGTCGGCCGTTCACGGAGAAAATCCGTGTACGCCCGTGTTCGCGAAGAATGCGGCCTTCGCGAAAGCCGTACATCGGCTCCAGCACCATTCCCAGCGCGGACGCCCGTGTGCCCGCGCTCGCGCGCCGGAGCATGTCGCCCTGCGTGAAATACCCGACGTCCACGCGCACCGCCGCGGGCCCGGCCTTGCGCAGCGCCAGTTCCGCCGCCAGATTCCCCGGCGCGTAGTCGTGTCCGAAGGCGGTGAGCAGCGTCGCCCCCGAGGCGGCCGCCGCCGGGCCGTACCGCTGGAAGATGCGCCGGATGAACGCCGGCTCGCCCGTGGAGTCGAGGTAGACCCCCCCTGCCTCGATCGCCGCCTCGACGGCGGGCTCCCCCCACCGCGCGAACGGGCCCACCGTGGAGATCAGCACGCCGCCCGGCTCGACGATGCGCCGGATCGTCGCGGGACGCCCGACGTCGGCGACGGCCGTCGGCAGCTCCACCGGCAGGGACGAGGCGAGCGCCTCCAGCCGGGCCGGGTCGCGTCCCGCCAGCACCGGACGGGCGCCGCGGGCGAGGAGCGCTTCGGCGGTGAGCCGGCCCGTGAAGCCGGTGGCACCGAAGAGGACTATCCGGGGGGAAGTCATGTAAGTACCGTAACCCGCAGGCGATTTCAAGATCCATAGCGGGGCTGGCCGGTCGCCCTCGGGGGCGGGTCCGGATGCGGACGCGGACAGCCCGGCGCTCACGGCCGGCTGTCGACGGGCATCGCTTGATACCCGCGGTCTCGGGCGAACGGTGGGGTCTTCGGCTTGTCCGTACTCGGCGGCATCGCCCCGCTCATGGCCAGCTCCTCGTACGGCCGCGCGCTCGACCCCCAGGTGCGCGCGGCGATGTCCGTGCGCGCCACCGGGCCGGCACTGCTCAAGCTGTCCACGGTGAGCACGAACCGGCGCGGCGAGCCGGCGCGCACGTCGTCCACGTACGTGCTGGCGCCGCCGATCAGCTTGCCGTCCTTGTCGCGCAGCAGCGCGGTGATCACGAGGCTGGTCGCCGCCTTCTGGTACGGGTTGCCGACCGCGCCGGTCACGAGGTACGAGCCGTTGCCGAGCTTCTCGGTGATGGGCGCCGTGATCGGGAACGGCACGAACGCCGACGGGATCCGCCCCGCCTGCCGCCAGCGGGCGGGCCGGAAGGTCACCTTGACGTCGACCGGCGCGGCCGAGGCCGTGGCCTGGCCGGTGAACTTGAGCGACCCGGCCGGAGGCACGGCGTCGAGGGGCTGCTCCATGCGCACCACCTCCTTGCCGGAGGCGTCCTTGCCGACCACGGTGGCGGCGACGTTCTCGCCGAAGTGCCACCGGTTCGGGTTGGTGATCACACCAGCCCAGGTCACCACGTAGCCGCCGGCCCCCTGGGCGACCGACGAGGTCTGCTCCTTCATCACGAGCGGCTTGAGCGCCTGCTCGCGCCGCGGCTCGTCGCCGCCGCACCCGGCGAGCGAGGCCGCCGCCACCACCCCGAGAGCGAGTCCTAGTGCTGTCGTGTTTCGACTACGCTGGGTCACAAGACCGTCATAGCCCGGTTAGTCGGGGGTGATTCCTCCGACACGCGCAACCCGTACGAAGTCTTTAACTGCGGCACACCCGCGCCGCGCCTGCGCGCACCGATCTCAGCGTTCGCGCGCCACCCTTGCCTCGTCCCAGACCGGCTCCGACGGCTCGTACACGCGGCCATCGGCGCCGAACACCAGATACCGGTCGAAGTCTGCGGCGAACCAGCGGTCGTGGGTGACCGCGACCACCGTCCCGTCGAACTGGTTCAGGCCGTCCTGCAACGCCTCGGCGCTGGCCAGGTCAAGGTTGTCGGTCGGCTCGTCGAGCAGCAGCAGCGTCGCGCCCGACAGCTCCAGCAGCAGGATCTGCAGCCGGGCCTGCTGACCGCCGGACAGCGTCTCGAACCGCTGCTCGGCGATGGTGCCCGCCAGCTCGTAGCGCGCCAGCGCCTTCATCGCCTCGTTCTTCAGCCGGGCGTGCTCGGTCATGACGATCTGGCAGGGCGTCCGGCCCTGGAGCTCCGGCCGGGCGTGGGTCTGCGCGAAGTGTCCCGGAACGACCCGGGCGCCGAGCCGCGCCACGCCCGTGTGCCGGACGTCCTCGCCCGCGATCAACCGCAGGAAGTGGGACTTGCCCGAGCCGTTCGAGCCCAGGACCGCCACCCGCTCGCCGTACCAGACCTCCAGGTCGAACGGCTTCATCAGGCCCGTGAGCTCGAGGTTCTCGCAGATCACGGCCCGCTTGCCCGTACGGCCGCCACGCAGGCGCATCGAGATGGACTGGTCCTTCGGCGCCTCCTCGGGCGGCCCGGCCTCCTCGAACCGGCGCAGGCGCGTCTGGGCGGCGTGGTAGGCCGCGGCCATGCCGTCGTTGTACTTGGCTTTCTGCTTGAGCATCACGACCAGGCGTTTGATCTTGTCGTGCTCCTCGTCCCAGCGGCGGCGCAGCTCGTCCAGGCGGGCGTTGCGGTCGCGGCGCGCCTCCGCGTACGTCGCGAAGCCGCCGCCGTGCACCCAGACGTTGCCGGACTCGACCGTGACGATGCGGTCGGCGGCGTTGGCGAGGAGCTGCCGGTCGTGCGAGACGAGCAGGACGGTCTTCGGCGTCTCCCTGAGCGCCTGTTCCAGCCACAGCTTGCCGGGGACGTCGAGGTAGTTGTCCGGCTCGTCGAGGAGCAGCGTCTGGTCGGGGCCGCGCAGCAGCGCCTCCAGCACCAGCCGCTTCTGCTCGCCACCCGACAACGTGTTGACCTCGCGGTACTTGACCCGGTCGTACGGGGCGCCGAGCGCGGCCATCGTGCAGGTGTCCCAGAGCACCTCGATCTCGTAGCCGCCGGCGTCGGTGTAGTCGGTGATGGCCTGCGCGTAGCGCATCTGCGTCTTCTCGTCCTCGCGCTCCATCATCGCGAGTTCGCTCTCGTCGAGCCTGCGCGCGGCCTCGCGGACGCGGTCCGGGGCCACCGACAGCAGCAGCTCATGCACCGTGCGGCCGTCGCGGATGCTGCCGATGAACTGGCGCATCACCCCGAGCCCGCCGGAGGAGACCACGCTGCCCTCGACGGGCTTGACGTCGCCCGCGATCAGCCGCATCAGCGTGGTCTTGCCCGCGCCGTTCGGCCCGACCAGCGCGGCCTTCAGTCCCTCACCGACGCGGAAGGACACCTCGTTGAGCAGCGGACGCCCATCGGGCAGCACATAGGTCAGACGACCTACCTCGACATGGCCCACGACGTTCCCTCCCAGCCTTCCCGCAGAAGGTATCCAGCGGGGACGCTTCCCGCATCTGGATATCCGCCGTGGCCATGGCGGCGCGTGACGGACCCTCGCCGCGGACGGGGCGCCGGGCCCGTCTAAGGCGTCCGGGGTCATGGACCGATCCTAGCCGCGGCCCCGGCGGCGGATACGGGGCCGCGGGCGCCGCGGCCCCGCGCAGGACCATAAAGTGGGTGCCCTACCTGCGGAGTGCTTGGGAGTAGCGACAGTGGAAGACGATGACTACGTCTCGGTGGGCGAGGCCTTGTCGGGGCTCACCGTCTCGCCGCTCCCCGAGGGCTGGACGGCCCTGGGCGCGATCATCCTGGTCAAGTGCTTCGACGACGAGGGCCGCTCGTCGTGGGCGTTCCGGCGCACGGACGGGCTGAACGACGAGGAGCTGCTCGGCGCGCTGATGGTCCGCACCGACCTGCTGCGCCGCGAGCTGTTCGAGGCCTACACCGGCGACGACGAGGAAGAGGACTGAGCAAGCGTCCCGCGCACACGGCGCGCGCCGGCCACCACATTGGCCAGCGCCGCCTCCACCTGCTCGTAGGTACGGGTCTTCAGGCCGCAGTCCGGGTTGACCCAGACCCGCTCGGCGGGCAGGACGCGGAGCACCGCGTCCAGAAGGCCGCCGACCTCCTCCAGCCCGGGCACGCGCGGTGAGTGGATGTCGTACACGCCCGGCCCGAGGCCCCGGGCGAACTCGCGCACCACGAGCTCGCCGAGGATGCGCCCGCGCGACCGGGCCGACTCGACGCTGGTGACGTCCGCGTCCAGCGCGTCGATCGCTGTCAGGATCTGATCGGCGTCCGAGTAGCACAGGTGGGTATGGATCTGCGTGCGGTCTGCCGCCCCCGAGGTCGCCCTGCGGTACGCGGCCACGGCCCAGTGCAGGTACGCGCCCTGCTCGGCCCGCCGCAGCGGCATCAGCTCGCGCAGCGCCGGCTCGTCGACCTGCACGATCGAGATGCCCGCGGCCTCCAGGTCGGCCACCTCGGCCCGCACCGCGTCGGCCACCTGGAACACCACCTCGCGCAGCGGCAGGTCGTCCCGGACGAACGACCACGCGACGATGGTCACCGGGCCCGTGAGCATGCCCTTCACCGGCCTGCCGGTCAGCGACCGCGCGTACTCGGCCCAGCGCACGGTGATCGGCGCGGGCCTGCCGACGTCGCCGTGCAGGATGGGCGGGCGCGTGCAGCGCGAGCCGTACGACTGCACCCAGCCATGGCGGGTCACGGCGAAGCCGTCGAGGTGCTCGGCGAAGTACTGCACCATGTCGTTGCGCTCCGGCTCGCCGTGCACGAGCACGTCCAGGCCGAGGCGCTCCTGGACGCGGACGGCCCGCTCGATCTCGGCGCGGACGCGCTCCTCGTAGGCCGCCTCGCCCAGTTCGCCCGCCGCGAGTGCCGCACGGGCGGCGCGCAGTTCGCCGGTCTGCGGGAACGAGCCGATCGTGGTGACCGGGAGCGGGGGCAGTCCCAGGTGCTCCGCCTGCGCGGCGGCGCGCACCGCGTACGGCGAGCGGCTCTCCCAGATGGGCGGGGCCTGCGCCTTCCCGCTTTCGACGGTCTCGCCGGTCTTGGTGGTCTCGCTCCGGACGGTGGGCGGGGCCGTGGCGAGCAGGGCAGCCAGCTCGACGACCTCGGTGACCTTCTCGTCGGCGAACGCCAGGCGCGCCACCAGCGCGGGGTCCAGGCCGGTCTCGCGCTCCAGGCTGTGCGGGACGTGCTGCAGTGAGCACGAGGTGGCGACGACGACCCGCTCCACGCGCTCGCGCAGGGCGCGCAGCCTGCCGAGGGCGCGGTCGCGGTCGGCGCGCCAGACGTCGCGCCCGGACACCACCCCGGCGACGACGGTCTTGCCCGCCAGGGCGTCCCCGAGGGCCTCGACGGGCGTGCGGCCGCGCACGAGGTCCACGCCGACGGCCTCGACCGGCGTGCCCGCGAGGGCCGGCAGCGCCTCCCCGAGGTCGCCGAAGTACGAGGCGACGAACAGCCCCGGCCGGTCCGCGCGCGAGCCCAGCCGCTCGTACGCCCGCCGGACGGCGTCGAGCTCCGCGCCGGTGCGGTCGGCGACCAGGGCGGGCTCGTCGAGCTGCACCCAGGCGGCGCCCTCGGCGGCGAGCGCGGCGAGCAGCCGCTCGTAGACGTCCAGCACGTCGTCCAGCCGGTCCAGCGGGGCGAACCGTTCCGGGGAGCCCGGGGCAGGCTGGGACAGCAGCAGGAAGGTCACCGGGCCGACCAGCACGGGCCGCGTCTCGAACCCGAGCGCCCGCGCCTCGCGCAGCTCCGCGACGGGCTTGCCCGGATCCAGGGTGAAGACGGTGTCCGGCCCGATTTCCGGGACGATGTAGTGATAGTTCGTGTCGAACCACTTGGTCATCCGCAGAGGGGGCACGTCGCGGGTGCCGCGCGCCATCGCGAAGTACGTGTCCAGCGCCGACGCGCCGCGATACCGCCCGGGAACCGCGCCCAGCGTCACCGCCGTGTCGAGCACCTGGTCGTAGTACGAGAACGTGTTGGACGGCGACGCGGCGAGGCCCAGGGCGTCCAGGCGGCGCCAGGTCCGCTCCCGGATGCGCGCGCCGGCCGCCAGCAGGTCGTCGGCGGTCGAGCCGCCGTCCCAATACCGCTCCAGCGCCCGTTTCAGCTCCCGGTCCGGCCCGATCCTCGGGTAGCCGAGGATCGTCGAGGCGGGGAACGGCGAGGTGTGTACGGCGGGCATGCGGGCTCCTTCACGGACGGACGGTCGGACCCGGCCTGCCCGCGGACGGCGGGCACGTGGACTCCTTCACGAGTGGACGGGCCGGACCCACCCTGCCCGCCTACGCGACCCCCGGCCCCGATCTATTGGTGCCCCTTATGGATGGATGCGCCGCCCACCGCGCCGAGGTGCCCATACTTGAGCATGGATCACGGCCCGCACCCGCGCGACCTGCGCTGTTTCGTGAGCGTCGCCCGTCACAACGGCTTCTCACCGGCGGCGGCCGAGCTCCGTATGTCGCAACCCGCGGTCAGCCAGGCCATCGCCCGTCTCGAACGCGTCCTCGGCGTCCGCCTCTTCGCCCGCACCAGCCGCGAGGTCCGCCTCTCCCCGGCCGGCGAGTCCCTCCTGCCGTACGCCGAGACCGCGCTGGACACGCTCGCCGCGCTCACGTCCGAGGCGGCGCGGCTCGCCGTCCCCCAGCGGCCGTCCATTCGCTTCGCTTATCCACCGCTCGTGGGATCCCTCGCCGCGCGCGCGGCCCGGCGGCTCGCCCACCGCGTCCCGCCCATCGGCGTGGACCTCAGCCCGATGGGACGGCGGGCCGCGACGGAGCTCCTGGAACAGGGCGAGCTGCCGGCCGCCATCCTCGCCTCGCCCTTCCCGCTGCGGATGACGACGGGCACGCGGTTCCACGTGACGGTCGGCCACCTCGCCCTCCCGGCCGGGGACCCGCTCGCCGCCCGGGCGCCGCTGCAGCCCGAGCAACTCGCCCGGCACAAGATCCTGATGCCGCGCCGGCGGCCACCCGGCGGCATGTGGGAGCGGCTGGCCGCCCGGCTCCGCGGTCCCCACCAGATCAACGTCGTGGCCGACGAGATCGACGACTTCGCCGCCGCCCTCGACCTCGTGGCCGCGGGCGCCGGCCTGCTGCCCGTCCCCCGCCTGCTCACCTCGACCGTCCGCCGGGACGACATCCGGTTCGTCCCCTTCGACGCGGGCGACCTGCGCATCACGTACGGCCTCGTGTGGTCCCGCGAGCGCGTCACCCCCGAGCTGATGACGCTGATCCAGGCCGTCCAGGAGGTCCTGTGGACCCGGTGACCGCCCAGGCGACCCGGTACTGCGCCCTGGTCAGGGCGCGATGGCCACCTGGGTGCGGTGGTGGGCGGGGGTCTCCACCTCGTCGATCAGCAGCCGGTTCGTTCCGCTCCGCTCGCTCAGGTGCGCGCGTGCGGAGGGTTCGGGGGGCCGGTGACGGGGGTGGGAGGTTCGGCGGCGCGGCGGTCGAAGTCCTCGCGGGCCGCGACGATCTCCGGGACGTGGTTCTCCGCCCAGCGCTTGATGCCCTCCATCAGCGACACCACGCTCTGCCCGAGTTCGCTCAGCTCGTACTCCACCCGGGGCGGGATCGTCGGGTACACCGTGCGGATCACCATGCCGTCCCGCTCCAGGTTGCGCAGGGCCTGGGTGAGGCTCTTCTGGGTGATCCCGTCGAGGCGGCGGCGCAGCACGCCGAACCGCACGGGGCCGAGGCGCAGCGCGTCCACGAGCAGGCACGTCCACTTGTTGGCGATCGCCTCCAGGACGGTACGGGACGCGCAGTCACGCAGGTAGGCGTTGACCGAGAACGATTCACGCCGGTCGGCGATGGTATCCATGAGGTACCTATATATCTCAAAGGTGCCGACTTTCCCAGTGATAGTTACGTCCCCCACGATGGTCGCGGCAGTAAGCACGACCTATGGAGGACCAGATGCGTTCCATCACCCAGTCGTCGTTCGGCGACACGTCGGTGCTCGAATTCGCCGAGGTCGACCGCCCTCGGCCCGGGCCCGGGCAAGTGCTGATCAAGGTGGGGGCGGCCGGGGTCAACCCCGTGGACGTCGGCGTCCGCGCGGGCTTCTACCCCCTGCTCGGCGAGCCGCCGTTCACCCTCGGCTGGGACGTCGCCGGTGTGGTCGAGGACGCCGGGAGCGGGGTGTCCGCCTTCGAACCCGGCGACGAGGTGCTCGGCCTGCTCGCCTTCCCCGCCGCCGGGAACGTCTACGCCGAGTACGTGCTCGCGTCCGCGAACGAGATCGTCCGCAGGCCCGCCGCGCTGACGGTCGAGCAGGCGGCGGGGTTGCCGCTCGCCGGGCTGACCGCGTGGCAGGCGCTGGTCGGCATCGCGCGGCTCGGCGAGGGGCAGCGGGTGCTGATCCACCGGGCCGCCGGCGGCGTGGGCCACCTCGCGGTCCAGATCGCCAAGGCCCGGGGGGCGCACGTCGTCGGGACGGCCAGCCGCGCCAAGCACGCCCTGCTGCGCGAGCTCGGCGCGGACACGCTCATCGACTACACGACGGAGGACTTCGTCACGGAGGCCGGGCCGGTGGACGTGGCGTTCGACCTGGTCGGCGGCGAGTACGGCGCGCGCTCGGCCGCCGTCGTCAAGCCCGGGGGCCTGCTCATCGGCGCGTTCGGCGCCAACCTCGGGATCACGCCCGAGCAGGCCGCCGAACGTGGGATCGGGTTCGAAGTCGTCTCCGTACGCCCCTCGGCCGCCGACCTGGCCCGGTTGACCGCACTCGCCGAGGCGGGACGGCTGACCGTCCACGTCGAGCACGTCCTGCCGTTCGCCGAGGTGGCCAAGGCCCACGAACTCATCTCCTCCGGCCGCACCACCGGCAAGGTCGTCCTCACCCCGTGACGGCCTCCATCGTCCGTCCTCACGCCGTGACGGTCTCCGCATCCGTCCTCACGCCGTGACGGTCTCCGCATCCGTCCTCACCCTGTGACGGCCTCCGTCTCGGTCGGTCGCTCTCGGAGCAGCGCGGACAGGTCCGCGGACATCCCCGTCCACTGAGGAAGCGGCCCGGAGGTCCCGGCGCCGTCACCGAGCTCGGCCACCGGAACGGAACCGCTTCCAGTGGCCGGGACGGAGCCGGCTTCGGCGGTCGCGTGGGGAACGGTCGCCGCGCCGGTCTCCGCGGTCCCCGCCGTGTCGCGAAGTGCGAGGAGTGTCGAGATCGAGGGGACCACTCCGATCGGGGCCGTGACGGGGGGTGCGCCGGCTCCGGCGGCTTGCTCGGCGGTTTCGCCTGGGATGCCCGTGACATGTGCGGCCGAGGTGCCGAGGCCGGTGGGCAGTAACGAGAAGCCGTGCGAGACGCTGGAGCTTCGGTGGCGCCGGAGCTCGGCCTCGGTGTAGCGGCCGCACTTGCGGTGCCATTCGAGGATGCCGGACATCCAGTTCTGCAGGGACTCGGCGTAGTCGACGAGGGCGCGGCGGACCGGCTCCTCCAGCCCGAGGTCGTCGCACATGGCGGGCAGGTCGGTCTCGACGAGGTGCGCGAACTGCTCGATGCGCGCCGCCATGAGGTCGGCCACGATGTCACGGGCCCGGTGGCGGTCGACCCCCAAGAAGTTCTCGACGACCAGGACGAGGTTGTGCAGCTCGCCCTCGAACTCGATCTCTTTCTGGTACGAGAACAGGTCGTTGGTGAAGCAGGCGTAGTCTTCGGCGGCGGTCTCCAACTCGTGCATCACCCGGTTGCGGTAGATCTCGGCCGGGACGACGTCGGCGTGCGCGAAGCGCGCCAGGCTCTTGGTCAGCTCCGAGCCGAAGGTCTTACGGCGCATCTCGACGTAGTCGACCGGGTCGGGAACGCGGTTGTCGGCCTGGTTGATCAGCTCCCACAGCCAGCTCGCGGTCATCTCTTCGACCGCGTCGCGCAGGTGACGCCGGGCGTCGGGCGTCATCGACCCGGCGGTGCGCCGCCAGAGATCATCGAGCCCGCGCTCAAGGGTGTTCGCGGGCTCGGGCGTCTCACCGGCGTCGAGCGGCATGAAGGCCGCGAGCCGGTCGTTGCAGAGCTTCGCCCCCGCGAGGTCGCGGGACGCGCCGAACACGACCGGGTAGACATCGTCGGCGTACGTGCCCCAGGACAGCCAGTCGGCGGACAGGTCGAGCTGCTCGGGGGTGGCGTCCGGGTGGATCATCGCGGCGCAATGAGCGAGGTCGTAGACCCGGCAGCGCCGCTCGTCCCAGATGCCCCCGAGCTCGACGCCCGGCGTCGCGTCGAGGAAGCCCATGCGCCGTGCCCACTCGACCGTGTGGTCGCGCGCGGCGTCGATGTGCGGGCTGGTGCGCAGGGCGTAGGGCATCGGGACATCGGGCAGGCGGAGGTGCCCCACCGGAGTGAACGGCACGTGGGAATGCTGCCGCGCCCTGCGCCGCGCCCCGGGCGCGAGCGACGAGGGCGTCAGCGCGGCGCCGGAGGTGCCGAGCCCGGTGGGGCCGCCGAGCACCCCGCCGTGCCGGGAGGCGGCGCCCTCGTTCATGTACCGGCTGGACCGGGCGTGCCACTCGTGGCCGCCGGACTGCCAGTCCTGCAAACCCTTGACGTACGCGGCGACCGCGGCCTGTTCGTGCGGCGGGACGGCGTGCTCGGCGAACAGCGCCGGCACCTCCATGAGCGCCGTGGTCTCGAACTGCTCCATGCGGGACGTCAGCAGGTCGTTGACCATCTCGGCGGCCTCCTGCGTGGAGCAGTCGAAGAACCGCTCGAAGACCAGCACGGCGTTGGAGTTCTCGCCTTCCTCGCGGACCTCCCGCTGGTAGGAGAACAGGTCGTTGCGCAGGTGGACCGCATCGGAGAAGGTGTCGACCAGGACCTCCATCGGCCGGGTGGCGGCCAGGGAGTCCGGGACCTCGGCGTGGACGGCGTACTCGACGAGGCCGGCCGACCAGGGCGCGCCGCCGACCCTGCGCCGCATCTGGATGTACTCGATGGGGTTCGCGATGCGGCCGCGGTTGATGTTGTCGAGCTCCCACATCGACTCGACCATGAGGTTGTGCGTGCTGGCGATGAACCGCCTGCGCCACCCGTCGGACATCGCCGGCACCGTGCGTTCCCACAGGTCTTTGAGCCCGGCCTCGGCGGCGTTCTCGGGCTCCGGCGGCGTCTCGCCGTCCGCGGTCATGAAGAGCTCCAGCCGGTCCAGGTGGGCCTTGGCGCCGGCGAGGTCGCGGGAGTGCTTGAACAGCTCCAGGAAGTTGTCGTCGAAGAAGAACACCCAGACGTACCAGTCGGTGATCAGGTCGAGCGTGGGGCCGTCGCAGTCGGGGTGGGTGTACGCGCACATCAGGGCGTAGTCCATGGCGGCGAGCGCCTCGGCGTCCCAGACGACCCCGCCGGACGGCTTGGGCGCGTCCAGCATGCCCATGCGCGCGGCCCAGGCCTCGCTGTGCGCCCGGGAGCGCTCCAGATGCGGGTTGAGCCTGGCGGGATAGGCCAGGTAGAAGTCCGGCAGCGTGAAAGCCTGCATGAGCGTGCCTACTCTCGTGAGCCGAGCCGATCGCGGGTCTCACCATCGGTGAATCCCCTGACACCTGGAGTAGTTTGCCGCAACTTTGACCTCAGCGATACCCCGCGAAATTCTGTCCGCCCGACCCGGCACCACGATTTCCGGGCGAATTCCGCAATATCCCCTTAACTGCACATCCTGCGCATTCTTCGCTCTACATGACCCATCCGGGTCAAATTATGTGGATTCGGATGGGAGGGCGATGTCGGAACAGACATCCGCTACTCCCCTCGTCGGCGGTACGACAAAAAGCCGGTAAGCATACGGGCTGTCGATCATTCGGAACGAGAGGCGCACATGGTGAGCGGGTATGGACGCGGTGTCGCCGAGGCGAGACGGACATAAGGCGGCTACTGGGTGACCTGAAGACAGGTACCGGACGACCCGAAGGCAGGTGTGCGACGAAATGACCCGTCACCGCGCGGACGATCCGCTCGTATCCCTGGCCTGGTCCACGACGCGGCTCGCGACCGCCGTGCTCCTGATCGGGCTGGTGGGGGCCGTCGCGTCGTCGCCGGCCGAAGCCTGGGCGTCCGCGGCGGGCCACGCCGTCTCCGTGAGCACCGGCTCGGGCGACCACGGGCAGTCCAGGTTCGGCAACGGCAAGTACAACTCGTTGTACGTGCAGGTGAACAGCCCGACCTTCATGCGCGGCATCCAGCACAAGTCCAACGCGGCCGTCCAGGGCAGCGCGCCCTCCCAGGCCGCCTTCTGCAAGAAGAAGCAGCGTGTCTGTAACATCTGGCAGTTCCAGAAAATGAACCACAGCCGCCACAGGTCCCGCTAGACGTCTCCGCGCGGCCGTGTTCCGGCCGCGTCAGGCCTCCGCCAGCTCCAGCAGCCGCGTGACGGTGTTCCAGTTGCGCATCGTCGCCGGGGCGCTCGACCGCCTCTCCACCAGAGGCGGCAGCTTGGGACGGCGCAGGCCGTCGGGAAAGTACATGTAGAGCTCCCGCCTGCCGACGGCCATCTCCTCCGGCGCGTACTCCGCCGGGTCGATGCCTTCGAGGACGGCCCTGTCGGGGGCCCCGGCCAGGAAGACCACCACGAACTTCACCGGGTCGCGGACCTCCAGCGGGTTCTCCTCGACCACCGCGCGCAGCTCCGGCACCGTCCGGACGATCACCGCCGGGGAGATGCCCAGGACCTCGGAGATCCGCCGCCCGACCTCGTCCGCGACCTGTTCCGGAGACCTGCCGTCGGCCGTGAGCAGGGCGTTTCCGCTCTGCAGATGCGTGCGGACCCCGGTGTACCCCAGCCCTTCCAGCAGGGCGCGGAGGTCGGCCATGGCGACCCTTGTACGGGGGTTGATGTTGATACCGCGCAGCAGCGCGACGTAGCGCATCGGATGTCACCTGTCCCATCGGCGAGTACCAGGTGACGCTACTGCCCATACCCGTCAGGGCCATACCCGTCAGGAGATGTCACCCTCACGGACGTGATCAGGGCCACCGACCCGGCTCGCCGCCGTCCGGACGGTGCGGCCTCCGCGACCTCGACGGGCGCCAGTGGTCGTTCCCGTACATGGACCACACCGCCATGGGCTACAACGGGGATCGGCCGGACGGGCGTGCGCACACCCCCACCGGCGTCAAGAAAGCGTATGGATCCATGACGCGGCCTGGACAGTCACTACACACGCGTATAGCGTCCTGTCCGCGCGAGTAGCGGGCTACACGCCCGGATAGGAAGAGAGCAAGTGGCGACGACCCAACCGGACCCCGAGGACCTCACCGCCCGTGCCCGCATCCGAGACGCGGCGCTGCTGCAGTTCGGCGAGCACGGGTTCGAGCGGGCGACGATCCGCGAGATCGCCAAGGCCGCCGGGGTGTCGTCGGGGCTGGTACGCCACCACTTCGGCTCCAAGCAGGAGTTGCGCGAGGCGTGCGACGAGTTCATGTACCGGACGGTCCGCAAACTCAGCGACCAGGCCCGCGCCGGTCTCGTACACGGCGCGTTCGGCGACCTGAACCACCTGGCCGCCGCACGCGCCGTGCTGCTTCCGTACCAGAATTACCTGGCACGAGCCCTGGCCGACGGGACCGCCGCGGCGCTGTTCGACCAGATGGTCGACATCACCGAGGAGTGGCTCGCGAGGGCCGACGAGAAACGCGCCGGCGCCCCCCCGGCGGCGAGCCGCAAGGCCCGGGCGACGGTGCTCACCGCGATGGCGATGGCCGTCCCGGTCCTGCACCAGCACGTGTCCCGCAGCATCGGCGCCGACATGTTCACGCCGGAGGGCGACCGCGAGGTCGCCTACGCCCTCATCGACCTCTACTCGCACGCGCTGATCACTCCGGACGATGCCGCCACCGCGCGCGACGCCCTCGACACCGTCTGGAGCAAACAACCCCCAGCGGACCGCGACGCCGTGATCCGCGCATTCGAGGAGCAAAACGATGACTGACGCCATCTCGGTGACAGGGCTCGTCAAGACGTTCGGCGCCACCCGGGCGCTGGACGGGTTCGACCTCTCTGTGCGCACCGGGGAGGTCCACGGCTTCCTGGGCCCTAACGGCGCGGGAAAGAGCACCACCATCCGCATCCTGCTCGGCATGATGCGCGCGGACTCCGGCACCGCGCGGTTGCTCGGCGGCGACCCCTGGGCCGACGCGACCACCCTGCACAAGCAGCTCGCGTACGTACCCGGCGACGTCACCCTGTGGCCGAACCTGTCCGGCGGCGAGGTGATCGACATGCTCGGGCGGATGCGGGGCGGGCTGGACAAGAAGCGCCGCGCCGACCTGCTGGAGCGTTTCGACCTGGACCCCCGCAAGAAGGGGCGCGCCTACTCCAAGGGCAACCGGCAGAAGGTCGCCCTGATCGCCGCGCTGGCCTCCGACGTGCGGCTGCTGCTGCTCGACGAGCCGACCTCCGGCCTGGACCCGCTGATGGAGGAGGTCTTCCGCGAGGCCGTCCGCGAAGAGATGCGCCGCGGCGACCGCACCGTGCTGCTGTCCAGCCACATCCTCTCCGAGGTCGAGGCGCTGTGCGACCGGCTGACCATCATCCGCGACGGCCGCGCCGTCGAGACCGGCACCCTCGCCGACCTGCGCCACCTGAGCCGCACCACGATCCAGGCCGAGCTGGCCGCCCCCGCCAACGGCCTCGCCGAGCTGCCCGGCGTCCACGACCTGCACGTGGAGGAGGGCCGAGTGCGCTTCGACGTCGACGCCGACGCCCTCGACCCGGCGCTGCGCCACCTCACCGCCGTCGGCGTGCGCAGCCTCGTCAGCCGGCCGCCGACGCTGGAGGAGCTGTTCCTGCAGCACTACGACCGCACCCAGCGGGCCGCCGAGGTGTCGCGATGAACACCCTGACCGGCACGGGCGGGCTGGCCCGGCTGATCCTGCGCCGCGACCGCGTCCTGCTCCCGCTGTGGGTGCTGCTCCTCGGCCTCATCCCCCTCTCCTACGTCGTCTCCATCAACGAACTCTTCCCCACGGCCGCCGGGCGGCACGGCTACTTCGCGGCCAGCGAGCACAACGCCGCCTTCGTCGCGTTGTACGGCCGCCTGTTCGGCGACAGCCTGGGCCAGCTCGTCGCCTGGCGCGCCGGCTTCCTGCCCATCGTGGTCGGGCTGTTCAGCATCCTCACCGTCGTCCGGCACACGAGGACCGAGGAGGACAGCGGCCGCCGCGAGCTGCTCGGATCGACCGTCACCGGCCGGCACGCGGGCCTGGCGGCCGCGCTGCTCACCACCTTCGCCGCGACGCTCCTCCTCGGGGTGATCCTGGCCGTGGGCATGATCGGCCAGGGCCTCCCCGCCGCCGGCTCGTGGGCCTTCGGCATGGAGCTGACCGCCTCGGGGTGGGTCTTCGCGGCGGTCGGCGGCGTGGCGGCCCAGCTCACCAGCAGTGCGGGCAGCGCGCGCGGCATCGCGATCACCACGCTGGGCGCGGCCTTCGTGCTCCGGGTCGTCGGCGACATCAGCGGCATCGGCGACGGCACGCTCGCCTGGCTGACGTGGCTGTCCCCGTTCGGATGGGTCCAGCGCATGCTCCCCTACGGCGGCGACCACTGGTGGCCCGCCCTGCTCGCCGTCGCGTTCGGCGCGGTGCTGGCCGTGACGGCCGTCGTGCTCTCCGCCCGCCGCGACGTCGGCGCCGGCCTCCTGCCGCCCCGGCTCGGCCCCGCCTCGGCGGCGCCCGGCCTGCGCTCGCCCCTGGCGCTGGCCTGGCGCCTGCACCGCGGCCTGCTCGCCGGCTGGGTCGCCGGGTTCGCCGTCCTCGGAGTCGTGCTCGGCTACCTCGCCGCGGGCGTCGGGGACCTGGTGCGCGACAACCGGCAGCTCAACGAGGTGTTCGCCAACCTCGGCGGCGCGTCCGGGCTGATAGACAGCTATCTCGCCTCCATCATGGGGCTGTTCGGCCTGATCGCGGGCGGGTACGCCATCCAGGCGACGCTGCGCGCGCGGGTCGAGGAGACCAGCGGCCACGCCGAGCCGGTGCTCGGCACGGGCGTCGGCCGCGTCCGCTGGGTGGGCGGCCACATGGTCTTCTCGCTGCTCGGCCCGGCCGCCGTCCTGGCCGTCGCCGGGGCCGCCACCGGGCTGGCCCACGGGCTGAACACCGGGGACGTCGGCCGTGAGCTGCCGAGGGCGGTGGCGGGCGCGATCGTGCAACTGCCCGCGGTGTGGATCCTGTCCGCGGTCGCGATCGTGATGTTCGGCCTGCTGCCGCGGCTCGCGGCCGTGAGCTGGGGCGCGCTGGTGATCTGCCTGCTGTTCGGCCTGGTGGGCAGCGCCCTGGGGCTCGACGAGCGGGTACTGGAGGTCTCGCCCTTCACCCACCTCCCGAAGATCCCCGGAGGCGAGGTCACCGCGGCCCCGCTGATCTGGCTGACGCTCATCGCCGCGGCCCTGACCACGGCCGGCCTCACCGCCTTCCGCCGCCGGGACATCCCTGCCGCCTGACGTCCCACTCGGGTCCGGCCTTCCCGAAGTCCGGACCCGCCAGCGGGCGCCCCGGCCCGCTCAGCCCAGCACCACTCAGGCCGCTCAGCCCAGCACCACGCCGACGAGTTGCCCGACGCCCCCGGCCAGCACCATGGACACGATGGACAGCCCGATCGAGATCAGGCAGCCGTTCCCGCCCATCACCCGCCTTTCCGGCACGGGCACCTCGCCGAGGCCCCTCCACACGGGCCTCGGTTCCAAGATGAGGAACAGGATCGCCCCGACCTGCCCGATCGTGAACATCCAGAACCACGCCCACCGGTTGGCCAGGCGAGGTACCGAACCCAGCATGACGACGAACGTGACCACCCAGGCTGCGGCCAGCCACGCCAGGTTCGAGCCGCCGGGGAGCTTGAACGGCCAGTCGGGGAAGGGGTTCCTTCCGGAATCCGGCTCGGAGTCGTACACCACGGACGCCCTGATGGGGGCTCGGTTCACGTCCGCCATGAGCTGATCGACCGTGTAGCCACGATAGGCGTCATCGACGATCTCCCGCCGCACCTCGTGCCAGATCAGCGGCGACTCCGACCATTCCAGGCGTATCAGCTCCCGCGGACCGGCCACCGGGTCCCCACCACCGGCCGCTTGGTAGCTCACGCGGTCGACCTCTCCGGCCGCGACGGCCGCGCGGAACTCGGCGACCGTTCGCTCGGAGGGCACAAGGCTCGCGCAGGTGATCAAAGCACCCGCGAGCAGGAGCAGCAGAAGTGCCAGCCGGATCCCGAAACCGACCCAGCGCAGGAAGTGCCACAAATCCCCGTTATCCACCCTTCATTCCTACCGTATTACTGAAGACGGGGATTGTCTGTTTCATATGTCGTTTATGGCCGATACCCGGCGCCGATGCCCATCTGAGAAGACTTCGTCGTTACGTGTGGTCGCCGGCGTGAACTCCCGCGTTAGGCGCGGTACTCGAAAAAAATGTCGGTCACATCTCCTAAAGTGCCGACCACCGGGTGAACGGCGACCGGTCCCGTTCGACGCCCGCGCGGCACAGCGAAAGGACGCCCTCGAAATGCCGACCGCCGATATGACGAGCCACACCCTCGACGTCCCGGCGGCGCGCCTCTACTACGAGGTCCGCGGGCCGGGTCCGCTGTACCTGCTGACCGGTTCCTCGGCAAGGCGAGCTGACCGAGGCCGGCCCCACCCGCGCCCGGAACGCGGGTGGGCCAGGAGCGTGCCGGCGCGGGCGTGGTCAGCGTTTGCGGGCGAGCGTGACGCCGTCGCGTACGGGCAGCATCACCGACTCGACCCGCTCGTCCCGCGCGATGAGGTCGTTCAGGCGGCGCATCTCGATGTGGTGTTCCTCCTGGAACGCCGGGTCGAACACCCGCGCGCCGAGGAACACGTTGTCCAGGACGACGAGCCCGCCGGGGCGCAGCCGCCGCACGATCTCCTCGTAGTAGGCCGGGTAGTTCACCTTGTCGGCGTCGATGAAGGCGATGTCGATGGACGGCTCGTCCGGCAGGGCGCGCAGCGTGTCGATCGCCGGGCCGATCTCCAGGTCGATGCGGTCGGCGACCCCGGCGCGCTCCCAGTACTCCCGGGCGATGGTCGTCCACTCGTCGCTCACGTCGCAGGCGAGCAGGCGGCCTCCCTCGGCGAGCCCTCGGGCGATGCAGATCGACGAGTAGCCGGTGAACACGCCCACCTCGACGGCCCGGCGTGCGCCGACCATCCGGACCAGCATGGTCAGGAAGGCGCCCTCGTCGTGGGAGACCTGCATCCCCGACGCGTCTCCGGTGGCCTCCCGCGTTCTGACGACCAGCTCCTGGAGCACGTCGTCCGCCGGGGTGCAGTGGGTGAGCACGTAGTCGCTCGCGACGGGGTGGACGATGTTCATGGAGTCGCCCGCGGCGGGTTCCGTCCACTCGACCTTGAGTTCCTCCTGCGTGGCGAAGCGCACGAGGTGGCTGGTGACGACGTCCTGGACGGTCGCGAGCCCTTCGGCGTCCACCGCCGTGATGATCATGTCGAGGTGGCCCCGGGACGGCGTGAACACGCAGGTGCCCTGGGCGAACGTGAGCGTCCCCCGGCTGTCGCCGGCGAGCTCGGCGGGGATCTTCTTCCCCATGTGGGAGAGGAGCTGCTTGATATAGCGAGATGGACGGGCGGTTGCGACATGTGCCGTCGTGTAAGGCATATAGATCCTTCGGCTAGGCGCTATGGCTCCCGGGACGAACCAGCCTGCAGGTACGCCCTGCTCTCAAGTATCGCAAACATGCTGCCCCCGGCCCCGGTAAGGCCGAGCACACCGCGCTCCGCCACTTCTGGATCATCCGCTCCAGTCCGGCGAAGGCGTACGTGCGCCCGCAACTCGGCGCGCAGCGGTTCGACCAGATGCCCGAAGGCCACCGAGCCGCCCGCCCGCGCCGCCTCCAGCAGCGCTTCGTGCTCCGTCTGCGCCCGCATCCCCACGCCCTCGACGAACCCCTGCGCCGACTTTACTTCGCGTTGTAGGTCGATCAGGGCGCTCTTAGCGATCTCCGCGGGACTGTTGCGGACGGCACGAAGCCCCAGCGAACGGTTGCCACGTCGGAAACAGACCGGGCGCGCCGGATACCGGGCGGTAAGGCCACCGACTCGCGGGACAAAGGCCCTCCGGATGATCCCGGAGGGCCTTTGTCCCGCTGGGTGGTAATCAGTGTCCGACCTGTTCCGCGACAGCGACCACGACGCGTGGGTACTCAAGTCCGTCTCGGGCGGTCCGGGACTGAGCCTGCTGGAAGCGGCCGCGGCCAGCGGCCTCAGGACGATCAACGACGCCCGGTCGATCCCCGCGGTCCGGGACAAGGCCGTCGCGGCGGCGGTCGCCCGGCGCCACGGCCTCCCGTTCCCACTGACCTACTTCGCCGCCGTCCCGGACCTCCTGCGCACCGTTCCGCCCGAGCACTACCCGCTCGTCGTCAAACCGGCCAACGGCGACTCCGGCCGCAGCGTCCGCCTGGTGTCCACGCCCGAGGACCTCCAGTGCTGCACCATGGGCGACGGCTGGCTCCTCGCCCAGACGTACGTGCCGAACCCAGGCGTCGACATCAAGGTCTACAACACCGGCGACGGGCTGTACGCCACCGTCCAGCGGTCGCCGCTGCACCCCGACATGCCGGTGGAGGGGCGGCTCATCACGCTCTCCCCCGACCTCGCCCGGCTGGTCGCCTTCATCGGAGCGGTCTTCCGCCTCGACCTCTACGGCGTCGACGTCGTGGAGGGGCCGGACGGGTGGGCCGTGGTCGACGTCAACGACTTCCCGAGCTTCGCCTGGGTCCCCGACGCGCCGGCCCGGGTGGCGCGCACCGTCCTGCGCCTGGCCGACCGTGACGGTGCCGCGGCGTACCCTCCGCTCGACGTGGACACGGCCGGGGCACCGGGCCGTGTCCACGTCGACGCACGCGCGGCGACGCATCGCACGGGTAGGCGCCATGAGGGTCCGCGTCCTGGCCGACGATCCGTTCCACCCGCTGCTGGTCTCGGCGGCCGAACTGCTGAGGACCCGGCACCGGGTCGACCTGATCGACTCGGCCGCCCAGCCCCGGGCTCCGGCGGAACCCGCCGACCCGGCGGACGTGTACCTGCTCAAGAGCCACTCGCCGCGCGCCCTGGCGCTCGCGCGCGCGGCCGAGGAGCGCGGTGCCCGGGTGGTCAACGGCGCGGCGCCGACGGAGTTCTGCCAGGACCGCGCGCACATGGCCGAACGGTCCCAGGCGGGCGGCCTGCCCTTCCCGCAAACCCACGAGTTCGCGTCCCTGTCCGGCCTGATCGCCTCCGCCACCGGCTCACGGCCTCCGGGCTTCCCCATGGTCGTCAAGAGCCGGCGCTGCCGCCGTCGGGATCTCGTCCGAAGGGTCGACGGTCCCGAGGGGTTGGCCGCGCTACGGCCGGTCTGGGGACGGGAGCCCGTGGTCGTGCAGGAGCAGGTGCCCAACGACGGCTGGGACCATAAGGTGTGGGTGGTCGGCGACGAGGTCTTCGTCGGCCTGCGGCGCACCCCGCTGGAGCCCGAGGCCCTCGCCGCGACGATCCCCGTCGACATGGACGACCTCCCACCCGGCTGGCTCGACATGATCAGGTCCGTGGGCAGGCTGTTCGACCTGCAGGTGTACGGGGTCGACATGTTCCCCACCGACCGCGGGCCGATGATCGTCGATGTCAACGCGTTCCCCGGGTGCCGTGGTGCGCGCGGTGCTCCCGAGGCGCTCGCCGCGCTGGTGGACCCGTGACTCCCATACTCGCGGGGCATCTGCCCGCCTTCGCGGCGCAGCTCGCCACGGCCGCCGACGCCCTCGCGGTGGCGCTCCAGCGCAGCCATCCGCCGCGGCTCGTGCCGGTGCACGGGTCGTTCAAACCCGGCCACCTGGTCTTCGAGGCCGCGGCGCTCCTCGAGATGGCGTCGCGCCGGGTCCACCGGCTCAACAGTCCACGTCCGGGGGAGCCGGCCCGCGTGCTCGGCGAGATCGACGTCTGCCTGCGGCGTTTCACGAGGGAGCGGACCAGGCCGTGATCCGCTTTCTGTTCACCAACCTCAAGGGGCGGCGCCTGATCATCGCCGCCGCGATCGTCCTGACGTTCGCGGCGGTGGCCGCCGACGTCCTCATGGCGATCCCGCTGAAGCTGGTCCTCGACAAGGTGGTCGACCACCGGGATCCCGACCTCCCGCTCGCTGGCACCCTCATCAGCGCCTTCGACCGGCTCGGCTCCCCGGACGGGCCGGCCTCGACCGGGCACACGCAGCTCGGGGTCATCCTCTTCGCCGGGGCCATGGCGCTCACCCTCGGCGTGGTCGGTGCCGCCGTCTCGTTCGTCCAGCTCCGCATCGGCGCGTTCGTCGGGCAGGACCTCGGGGCCCGGTTGCGCCGCCGGCTCTTCGTCCACCTGGAGCACCTCCCCTTGCGCTGGCACGGCAGGCAGCGGGTGGGCGACATCGTCCAGCGCATCAGTGGCAACGTCACCGAGATCGAGAAACTCGTGACGGACGGCCTCGTCAACTTACTCTCGGGGATCCTGACCCTGCTCGGGATCCTGATCGTGATGCTGGCGATCAACTGGCAGTTCACCCTGCTGTCGATGTGCATCGCGCCGCCGCTGTTCGTCATCGTGGTGCTGTACACGCGGTGGATCAAGCTGGCGTCCAAGGAGACCGCCCGCGCCGCCGGTCAGGTCGCCCAGGTGGGGACGGAGAGCGTCAACGCCATCGCCGAGATCAAGGCGTTCACGCTCGAGAAGTGGGCGGCCGACGCGTTCGACCACCAGTCCGAGCGGCAACGGCGTTCGGGGTTGCGTGCCGGCCTCCGGCAGGCCGAGTTCAATCCCCTGGTGACCGTGCTGATCGCGGTGAGCAACGCGGTGATCATCACCGCGGGGGCGTGGGTGGCGACCGGGCACGCGATGTCCTATTCGGTGGGCTTCCTCACGATCCCCACCGACAGCCTGACGATCGGCTCGCTCACCGTCTTCCTCGCCTACTCCAAGCTGCTGTACCAGCCGATGCGGAACCTCTCCAAGCTCATGCTGCTGGCCTCGACCGGCGCCAGGGCGGCGGAACGCATCCAGGAGATCATCGACGAACCCGTGGAACAGCCGCTCCGGGCCCTCGCCGCGCCCGCTCCCGACGAATCCGTGGCGCGGAGGCCGCGGACGGCGGGCGTCCCCGCGCGGACGCCCAGCGGGGACGTCGTCTTCTCGGGGGTCGTCTTCGGCTACGGCCGCGGCTCGGTTCTGCGCGGGGTCGACCTCGACGTCCCGCTCGGCACCCGCCTGGCCCTGGTCGGGTTGTCGGGCAGCGGGAAGACCACCCTCGTCAGGCTGCTCCCCCGCTTCTACGAGTTGTGCGACGGCGGCATCACCATCGGCGGGGTCGACGTCCGCGACTGGCCTCTCGCGGTGCTGCGGCGCAACATCGGCTTCGTCATGCAGGACTCGATGCTGTTCGAGGGCACGATCAGGGAGAACATCGCCCTCGGCCGGCCGGACGCCACCGCCGGCGAGATCCAGACGGCGGTGGACCAGGCGTCGCTGCGCGAGATGATCGCCGCGCTCCCGAACGGGTACGCCACGCCGGTGTACGAGCAGGGCCGGAACTTCTCCAGCGGGCAGCGGCAGCGGATCGCCATCGCGCGCGCCTTCCTCAGGGACGCCCCGATCCTGATCCTGGACGAACCGACCGCGAACCTCGACGTCGAGGCCGAGGCGGAGGTCATGGACGCCATCGAGCGGCTCACCGTCGGGCGGACCGTGATCATGATCTCGCACCGCCTGAGCACGCTCGGCCAGGTGGACGAGATCGCGGTGCTCCACGCCGGCACGATCGCCGAGCGGGGCACCTACGGGCAGCTCAGGGACGCCGGCGGCCTGTTCGCCCGGCTCGCCGAAAAGCACCGCCGCCCCGCGGACGCCCACGGGAGCGACGGCGCGCGACGCCCGCCCCTTCCCGGCCCTCCCGTTCCCCACCCCCCGGGCCCGCCATGACCGCCCTCGGCGGACCATGCTCCAGGTCGTGGAGTTCGCTGCTGTCCAGACGGCGAAAGGGCCGCTTCCGGTGAGCGGAAGCGGCCCTTTGACGTGTGGTGCGGCCCCGGGTGGCTGTGGCGAGGCCGTCAGTCGGTGCCGGACTCCATCGCGGCGTGGTCGAGCAGCTC
Organism: Sphaerisporangium sp. NPDC051017; assembly: GCF_040683095.1. Taxonomy (NCBI): domain Bacteria; kingdom Bacillati; phylum Actinomycetota; class Actinomycetes; order Streptosporangiales; family Streptosporangiaceae; genus Sphaerisporangium; species Sphaerisporangium sp. NPDC051017. Next base: position 465,670 of record NZ_JBFBCI010000001.1, on the reverse strand, counting down.
GTCGTCCTCCGCGGCCTCTCCGCGGGAGGCGATGGCCTCGGCCCCACCCTCGGGCATCGCGCCGATGAGCCCGGTCGAGGCCGCCTGCGCGGCGCCGATCAACATCGGCTGCGGGCTGCCGACCATGCCGAGCTGGGCGTACTGCTCCAGCTTGGCGCGGGAGTCGGCGATGTCGAGGTTGCGCATGGTGAGCTGGCCGATGCGGTCGACCGGCCCGAAGGCGGAGTCCTCGGTTCGCTCCATGGAGAGCTTGTCCGGGTGGTAGCTGAACGCAGGTCCGGACGTGTCCAGGATGGAGTAGTCCTCACCGCGGCGCAGCCGCAGGGTCACCTCGCCGGTGACCGCCATCCCGACCCAGCGCTGCAGCGACTCGCGCAGCATGAGCGCCTGCGGGTCCAGCCAGCGGCCCTCGTACATCAGCCTGCCGAGGCGCCGTCCCTCGTTGTGGTAGCTGGCGAGGGTGTCCTCGTTGTGGATCGCGTTGACCAGCCGCTCGTACGCCGCGTGCAGCAACGCCATTCCCGGCGCCTCGTAGATGCCGCGGCTCTTGGCCTCGATGATCCGGTTCTCGATCTGGTCGGACATGCCCATGCCGTGCCGTCCGCCGATGGCGTTGGCCTCCAGCACCAGGTCGACGGCGGAGGGGAACTCCTTGCCGTTGATCCTGACCGGGCGTCCCTGCTCGAAGGCGATCGTGACGTCCTCGGTGGCGATCTCGACGGCGGGGTCCCAGGACCGCACACCCATGATCGGTTCGACGATCTCGATGCCCGTGTCGAGGTGCTCCAGAGACTTGGCCTCGTGCGTCGCGCCCCAGAGGTTCGCGTCCGTGGAGTAGGCCTTCTCGGTGCTGTCCCGGTACGGCAGGCCGCGGGCGAGCAGCCACTCGGACATCTCCTTGCGACCGCCGAGCTCGCTGACGAAGTCTGCGTCCAGCCACGGCTTGTAGATGCGCAGGGAGGGGTTGGCGAGCAGACCGTAGCGGTAGAACCGCTCGATGTCGTTGCCCTTGAAGGTCGAGCCGTCGCCCCAGACCTGCACGCCGTCCTCGAGCATGGCGCGCACCAGCAGGGTGCCCGTGACGGCCCGCCCGAGCGGGGTGGTGTTGAAGTAGGTGCGGCCGCCGGACCGGATGTGGAACGCCCCGCAGGCCAGGGCCGCGAGCCCTTCCTCTACGAGGGCCGCTCGGCAGTCGACCAGCCGCGCGATCTCGGCGCCGTACGCCTGGGCACGCCCGGGGACCGAGGCGATGTCAGGCTCGTCGTACTGGCCGATATCGGCGGTGTAGGTGCAGGGAACCGCACCCTTCTCGCGCATCCACGCGACCGCGACCGAGGTGTCGAGACCCCCGGAGAAGGCGATCCCGACTCGTTGACTGACAGGCAGGGAGGTGAGCACCTTGGACACGAGTAGAACTATATACACAGGAGTGCATGAGCATGCAATACATCTCGGGGTGGCGCTCTTCTCTCGGATGTACTCTGTCAGGTCCGCCGGGAGGCGACGAGCCAGGTGACCGCGTGACCGAGCATTTAAGCCCGCCCGTCCACCTGAGGCTGGAGACGAGCGTCCTCGCGGGCCTTGACCCGCCGACTGCGGAAGGTCAGGGCTGCGACGATGAGTGCGCAGAGGGCGGCGAGGGCGAGTAGCAGGGTCCAGGGGATGGTCCAGGCGTGCGTCGTGGTTTCGATCTTGGCGAGGGGGGCGACCGAGTTCGAGGCGTCGGTGAGCAGGGGGACGACGGACACCGTCCCCGTCAAGCTCAGCACGGGAGCCACTCCGTGCACAGGCACGGAGACCTTCCACGTTTCGCCCGGGAGCAGTTGGGGCGAGTCGTCGACCTGTCCCGCGCGAGCGCCCCAGCGCCCGAAGGGGCCCGTCACGGACACCGTCTGCCGTGCGGTGAGGATGGCGTTGCCCGTGTTGCGGATCGCGTACGTGACCGTGGCGTCACCCTTACCGAACGGATTGGGCGTGCCCGAATAGTCCACCCGCACGTCCTCCACGGAGAGGCTCGGCTTGAGCGCTCCGCCCACGCGCAGACGGATCCGGATGCCTCGACGCTGGTCCGCGCCGGTCCCGCCCGTTTCGCCGGTCCCCGTCAGCGAGGTGACGATGCCGCCCATGTACTCGCCGGGCGCGGCGTCGTCCGGAAGAGTGACCGTGAACGGCACCTCGGCCGACTCGCCGGGCCGGACCGTCACCTCCGGCCGGTCCGTGTGGACCCAGGCGCCCACCCGGGTCGACTTCGCGTCCTTGGCGACCAGGTCGAGCTGCCCGTCCTTGGCGGTGAACCCGTCGGCGGCGTACACGGCGAGGCGCAGCGGTGTCGTGCCGTTGTTGGCGACGACGAGACCGTCCGAGACGTGCCCGCCAGGGTCGATGGTGTAGCTGTAGTTCTGCCGTCCGGACCCGAAGTCGTTGGAAGCCGTCGTGATCGCCCAGGAGACGTCACCGTCCGCCGCCGCGGCGGGTCCGGCCCCCGCTCCGAGGAGGCTGAGCGCGGCGAGCAGCACCACGACAGTGGCCTGGGCGAGGGCTGTGGTCGTACGCGGTCTGGACGGGCGCATCTGGTGATCCTCGGGCGGTCTGGAGGTCGCGGGATGAAAAACGTGTGGTGGGGTGGGCACCCGACGGTGCTCACCCCACCGAGTGGAGCGGGCCGGATCAGCTCAGCGCGGTGAGCGTGAGGGTCCCCGGCACGACCCCGGGTCTTCTACTGAAGGTCTACTTAAGCCAGCCGGACTTGCCGCCGTGGCCCTTGCCGGCCTGCTCATCGTGGTCATCGCCCTGGTCATCGTGGTCGCCGTGGCCGTACGGACGGATCACAACCTTGTCGACCTTGGAGCCGACCGGCTGGGCGGCGCCGGCGCCGTTGTCCGGCCCGCACCACTTGACCTTGCCCAGCTCCACCGCGGCGTTGGGGGCGGCGCAGGTGCTGCTGCGGATGTTCTCGACGACGAGCTTGTCGTCGCGCACCTGGACCTTGACGTAGGTGCGGACGTGCTCCTGGTTCTCGACCGAGTTGGCCCAGTGGCTCTTCGGGTTCAGCGGGTCAGGACCGAAGTTCGGGTCCTTGGTGATGTCCGGAGCGGTGAGGTCGTAGTACTTCGAACCGGACGCGGAGTTCGCCGTCACGTAGATGACGCCGCCCGGCCCCTGCACCACCTGGGCGGCACCGGGCTGCTCGTCCTTGTTCGCCTTCTGGCCGTTCTTGATCACGTAGCTACGGGAGTAGCTGTGGTCGTGACCCTGAAGGACGAGGTCGACGCCGAGGTCCGAGAAGGCCGTCGGGAAGTCCTGACGGCGCTGCTTGTTGTCGCTGTCGTTCGCGTGGGCGGCCGGCGAGTAGATCGCGTGGTGGTAGACGAGCACCGTGTACTTGGCGTCGCGGCCGTGGTTCTTGACGACGTCGGTGATGTAGCCGATGTGCGCGGCGTCGGCACCGGCGGCGTACGCGTTGCTGTTCAGGTCGATGAACAGGACGCCCTTGTAGATGTACCAGTAGTCACCGCCCGACCGGGTGTTGGCGTCGCCGGTGTAGAACGCCGCGGAACGGTCGGTGTTCGGCGTCCAGAAGTGCTGCTCGTACGCCTTGCCGCCGACGTCGTGGTTGCCGATGGTGGCGGCCCACGGGTACTGGCGCAGCTTGTCGGACGCGAGGAAGGCGTCCCACTGCGTCTCGGTGTTGGCGGTCTCGACCTGGTCGCCGCCGGAGACCAGCAGCTCGGCCTTCGGGTTGGCGGCGAGGGAGACGTTCAGGGTGTCCGCCCACCCCTCGCTGTCCTTCGCCACGTTGCCGGACGAACCGATCTGCGGGTCACCGTAGAACAGGAAGTCGAAGTCGCCCTTGAAGTTCTGGGTCTTGAAGGAGTACGTCGGGGACCAGTTGCCCTCGGTGCCGACGCGGTAGGAGTACGTGGTGTTCTTCTTCAGGCCGTCGATCGTGGCGTGGCCGTTGAAGCCGCCGCTGACCTTGTTCGCGGCGACCGCGGCCGGGAAGGTGGTGGTGTGCTCGGGGAACTGGCCCTTGACGAGCTTGTTCGTCGGCGCGATCTCGACCACCTGCGCGGTGTTGGCCGAGGCGTACCACGACACGACGCGCTGCGACTCGGTCGCGCCCACGCCGAGGACGATGCCGGTGAGCGTGGCGCCGTTGTCCGCGTGGGCCGCCGCCATCAGGCCGCTGCCGAACACTGCGCTGAGGCCCATGACCGCCGCGGTGGCGCCCACGGCCGCCCGGCGTCGAACAAGCCCGGAGCCCTCGGCCCGGTTGTCGAACTTCATCGGGTTTCCATCCGTTTGAGGGTGATGAGGAGTTTTGTCACGGTTTCGGAGGTTGGTGTCCGCGAGATGAACGTGAGACGGGGGCGCCGTTGCGCTTGCCAAAAGTTGTCATGCGGTCTCAGATCCCGAGAATCCGCTGGACGAACCACACCAGGCCCATGACGGACACCCCCGCCGCGATCGCCCCGGTCGTCCACAGCCCTGCGGCGGGCCGGCGGTGACGCAGCAGGGCGAGCAGCGGGAAGACGACGATGATGATCGCCAGCTGGACGGCTTCGATGCCCACGTTGAACACGAGCAGCGACCACAGGAGCTTCCACGACAGGGCCTGCTCGATGCCCAGCGCCGAGGCGAAGCCGAGTCCGTGCACGAGGCCGAAGCAGAAGACCACCGCGAGCCGCGCCCAGCCGGCGGAATCCAGGCTGAGGTGGCCGTGACCGGCCAGATCGAGGTCGGTGGCGTGCGATCGGCGCCGCCAGATCCGCCACAGATGCCAGCCCGCGACGACCGCGATCGAGAGGGCGATGACCGGCTCGACGAACGACGCGGGCACCTGCACGAGGCCGAGGGCGGCGAGGATGAAGGTCACCGAGTGGGCCAGCGTGAACGTCGTGGCCGCCAGCACGATCTCGCGCAGGCGGCGTGACCCCGCGATCAGCGCGAGCAGGAACAGGATGTGGTCCAGGCCGGTGAGCAGGTGCTCGGCTCCGAGCCGGAAGAACTCCCAGAACCGCTCGGCCCAGGACTGTTGCGTCGAGAACGACGGCTGCCGGGCGTCGAGGGCGGCGCTCCCGGACGTCAGGTCGAGGTCGTAGGTGACCACCGTCTTGGTGTCGCGCACGTATTCCTCGGAGTCCGGGAACAGCCCGCTGCGCACCTCGTGCGACTCGGCCGACTCCGGGCACCGGTAGTCGAGGACCAGCAGCGCGTACGGGACGTCCTCGCGTTGCTCGATCGTGAAGCCGCCGTCCCGGACCGGCGTGCACGCCTTACCCTCGGCCGTGACGCCGAAGCGCCCGGTCACGTACGCGACCACCGAATCGGCGTGCGCGTCGAGCGCGGCGGCCTGCCGAGCCGCGTCGCCCGCCTTGAACGCCGCGTCGCCCGTCCGGAAGAGCGGATCATCCTTCTCGGCGTCGGCGGCGGAGACGACGAGCAGGTCGTACTCAAGGCCCAGCGCGGCGCGGACGTGCCCGGTCGCGGGCGAGGTCAGGTCGACGTACACGGTCGAGGTGAATCCGTGCGCGAAGGCGGGGGCGGCACCGAGCAGGGCCACCACGGCTATGGCGGCGGCCACAACACCGGCACCATACCGGGCAAAGCGGGACATATGACTCCTCTTCAGCAGGCGCACAAATCTGCTCGGCCCAGATGAACGAAATGTGACCCGCACGCGAACCGATGAGGAACCAAACCGGGCGGATGCCGCCCGCGAGTGGAAAACCGCAGGCAATGAGGTAGAAAGTGGGCGCACGTCCCGCCCGCCCTCGAAGGACGATCTCTATGCGCTCCCGACTCCTGCCCGCCGGCATGCTGGCCGCGGCAGTCGCGACCGCCGTACTGGTCAGCGGATGCAGTTCCGGCGACGACTGGTCCGCGCCGCACGCGAAGCCCATCCCCGTCGGCACCCTCGGCCCGGGGTTCTTCCCCTCCACGTCGCCCGCCCCGGAGTCGACGATCACCCCGCGCCCCCGCTCCTGGGACGGGGTCCACCCGCCGGAGGACTACCGCGTGGTGCTGCTCACCGCGGGATCAGACCCCCAGACCAAGACGCTCGTGAGCGCCGTGACGAAGTGGGCCGAGGAGGAGCGGGTCAGCCTCAAGACCATCACGGCCACGGCACCGAGCCAGTACATCCCGCGCATCAGCGAAGCGATCGACCTGGCGCCCGACCTGGTCATCAGCGCCGGCAACGACCTCATCGACCCCCTGGCCCTGGTCACCGCCAACCACCTCGGCCGGCAGTTCCTCGTGATCGGCGCCGAGTTGGCCGAGCCCACGGCGAACGTCACCGCCGCCGACTGGACCGGCGCGGCCTTCCGCGGCGAGGGACTCGGCATGTCCTCGGCGTACGACCCCGCCACCTTCACCCCCGAACGCGCCGGCCGGGCCGTCCGCGCGGGCGTGGCTGCCGTGCTGCACGGCATGACCGGCATCGTGATCTGGCTCGACTAGCCGGGCTTCCGCGTTCTCAATGTGGTTCCGCGGCGGTTTCGCGAGAACGCGTGGTCGTCTTTTCCGGTGACAGACCGGTGTATTGCCCGGCGAATGCGAGGATGTCCGCGGCCAGGGCGCGTTCTTTGCTCGCGGGAAAGGCGGCGTGGGCGGTGTCGGGTTCGCGCCGCATGAGGATCGGCCGGTCGCCGCTGGTGGCGTGTTGGAGCGCCGCGCACATCTTGGTGACGTGCGCCTCTCCGGTCTGCAGATCGGTTACCGCGCCGGTGAGCAGGAATGCGGGATAGGAAGCTCCGGGCGTGATGTTGTGGTAAGGCGAGTATGCGAGTAGCCATTGGAGTTGTTCGGGTTGGGAGGCGGTACCGAATTCCTCCGTCCAGGTGCATCCCAGACCGAAATGCTCGTAGCGCACCATGTCACACAGGGGACCTTCGGCGATGACCGCGGCGTACAGGTCTGGACGCTGTGTGGCGGCGGCGGTGACCAGCAACCCGCCGCCGGACTGGCCGAAGATCGCCAATTGGTCGGGAGTGGTCCGGCCGGTTTCGATGAGCCAGGTGGCGGCGTCGTTGAAGTCGCTGATCGCACGGTGTTTGTGTGGTCCGCGGCCGGCGTCGTGCCAGTGTTGGCCCTCTTCGCCGCCTCCGCGCACACAGGCGACCGCGTACGTGCCGCCGGCTTCGACCCATGCGGCCGCCATGGGGAAGAACCACGGGCGCATCGGCATGCCGAAGCTGCCGTAGCCGTAAAGGAGGGTGGGGCGGGGGCCCTGATGTTCTTCAGCGGGGGTGAACAGGAACAGCGTGATCTCGGTGCCGTCGCCGGCGGGATAGCGAACGCTGCGACTGCGGATTTCAGGGGTACGCCCCGCTATTGTGGCGCCGGTCTCCAGTTCCGTTTTCCCGCTGCCGGCGTCGTAGCGATAAATGGTGGGGGGCGTGGTCGCGTCGCAGTAGCTGAACCACGCGTGACGTCCATGTCGGTTGTTCGTGCGCAGAGATGACACGACGCCCGCGCCGGGAAGGGGCAGGCCGGTGAGCGGCCGGCCACTGGCCAGGTCGTGCAGTGTCAGGTCGGAGGCGCCGTGGCGGGTGCGTGCCACCAGCAGGAGGGCCCGCGGAAGTGCCGGGTCGTCCAGGACCAGACACTCGTCCAACGGGGCCTGGGGATCTTCGGCTACCAGCGTGCGCCATGCTGCCGGGTCGGCATCGTGCCGGCGCGCCACGCAGACGCGACCGCACGGGGCCTGGTAGTCGGTGACCAGCAGCAGATCGTTGTCCGCGAGGAAGCGTGGGAGAACACGGGCGCGTATGGCGGCTCCGTCCACGATCTTGACGAATCGCGGGGCCTCCGGATCGACGAGCTCGGCCGCGTACACGTCATTCTGTGAGGCGGGCCCGGCCGTCGCGGTGATCGCCAGGTGACGGCCGTCGGCGCTGACCGTGAGCCCGTAGTAGTGGTCCGGCGCATCGTCGCCGCCGAACACCACCGCGTCGGCCTGCCAGGGCGAACCGATCCGATGCAACCTCACCCGCCGCTGCAAACGCTTGTCGCCAGGGGCCAGTTCCTCGTCAGCGACACGGCTGACGTAGTAGAACGCGTCCCCTCCCGGCAGCCAGGCGAGCGAAGTGTTACGGGCGCGCGGCAACGGGCCGTCCACCGTCTCACCGGTGCGCACGTCCAGCACCAAGATGTCGCTGCCGGGCTGCTCGGCGACCTCCATCTGGACTGCCACACGCTCGCCCTCGCGCGACGGCCACCAGGCGTACAGCCCGGTATGGCCGGACGGATCGACCTGCACCGGATCGACCAGCACCCGCCTGTTCCCCTGGGCGTCGACGACGAGCAGGCGCCGTTGTTCGTCCCCACGGAGTTGCTCGGCGAGGAACATGACCTGGCCACGCGCCATCGGCGACTCCGACACGCCGAAGGACGACATCTGGTCCAGCAGCGACGCCCACGATCGCTTCTCACGCCATCCGTCGCGACACGCGCGGAAGAGACGATCCTGGGCCGCGGCCCAGTTCCGCACGCGCGCGTCATCGCCGTCTTCCAGCCACCGGTAGGGATCGGAAACCGGGAATCCGAAAAGATCCTCCACCATATCGCTGCGCCAAGCGGCAGGGTAGAACAATCGCGCCACGAACGCCCCCCGATGAATTACTCCGCCTGCCACAGGTCGAGGCACTGCGGCCTATTCGGACCGCAGTACCTCAGCTCACTCGGCTACGACTCGCCGCGGAGAATGTCCGCCTGCCAGCCGCGGATGCCCCCAACGCGGGCAGCCGGACCGGATGCGCTATACGGTAGGTATCCGTTCATGTATGCCTCCCGGACCTATCGATTCGCCCAGAATGAGCGATTACGCCAACCCTATCACCGCGCTGACGATCGATAAACGTGGTAGCGACTCCCGGCGGCAGGCGTCAACCCTCCTGAATCCTCGGCATATCCGGGCCGCAGGGGCGGCCGGTATATCGGTCATAATCCTGACAAAATTTCATACAAGAGAAGAAAGCGCGCCGGAATGCCACACGGAGATCGCTCCGGCGCGAAAGTAATTCGGGGCCTTTCGAGATAGATCCCAGGTCAGGCGAAGTTCTCGAATCGCAAGACCGAAAGCAATCAACTGCCACCGAACCCATCGCGGGCTCCCGCAGGCCCCTCGGCGGCATGCCCTTCGCGGGGGCCGACGGCCGTGGCACCTGCGCCGACGGCCCGGAAACCGGCTCCGCCGTCAACCGCGAAGAGTCGATCGACATCCCGAAGCCGGAGGCTCCACGAGTGCGACCTCCCGGCCTGAACACCCAGGCCGGAACGTCACACGATCAACCGCCGATCAAGCGATCGCCGAGAGCCGGTCCTGGTCCTTGCCCCCGTTGGGGAAGAGCATCGTGCGAACCGCGGAGGGAATCTCAATCTCTTCGGCGCGGTAACGCGCATGCAGGCGCTTGATGAACTCGTGGACGATGATGTACCGGGCGGTGTATTCGCTTGCCCGCAGAATCACCGAGAAGTTGATCCCGGACTCGCCGAAGGTGTGGTAGCGGACGACCGGCTCGTGGTCGGGCACGGCACCCTCCACGGTCAGCATCACGTCACGTCCCACCTCAATGGTGACCCGCTCCACCTGTTCGAGATCGCTGTCGTAGCCGACACCGACTTGTACCAGCACGGACGTGTCCTGCTGAGGCTGATGGTAGTTGGTGAGAATCGCGTCGGCGACATGGGAGTTGGGCACGATCACGATGTTTCCGGCCAACTGCTGGACCGTCGTGTTCCGCCAGTTGATGTCTACGACGTAACCGTCCTCGCCGCTGGCCAGGCGGACGAAATCACCTGGCTGGACCTTCTTGGAGGCCAGGATCTGAATGCCGGCGAACAGGTTGCCCAAGGTGTCCTGCAGGGCGAGCGCGACGGCGAGGCCGCCCACGCCCAGCGCGGTCAGCACCGGGGTGACCGAGATTCCGATGCTCTGCAGGAGCACCAGTACGCCCACACCGAGGATGATCACCCGGGTCACGTTGACGAAGATGCTCGCCGACTGCGCGACCCCTGACCGGGAGACGGTGATCGAGCGGACCAGGCTCGCGGCCAGGCTGGCGATGGTCAACGCGACCGTGAGCACGATCACCGCGAGGAGGATGCGCTCCACGAACTCGCGGACCGGCGATCGCAGCCGCAGAACCTCCGCCGCCCACCACACACCGGTGATAGCCGTGGCCGGCAGTGCGACGCCCTTGAGGAGATCCCACCACACATCGTCCCACGACGTCGCCGTGCCGGCCGCCCGCCGTGCAAGGCGGTTGAACATGGCACGCAGTGCGAGGCCGACGAGAACACCGCCCACGATGCAACCGACCGCGATGGCAATGGATGCGAGGTCGGTTCGATCAGCCATCAGCGATCCCCGCGGTCACCCGCGAGCCTTCCCGCATCCTTGAGCCGAGGTCGTCAGAGATGCCGGCAGCCCGTCCGAATGCCTGCATCCGTGCTTGAATGCGACTTCTGTCGATGTTCACGGGAGCATGATCATATCAACCGAACGACCACCGACGACCAGGACGACCAGACGCCCCATCGACAACGCCCGCACCGCCACCCGCACCACCTGCGGCCATGATCTGCGGGCATCGGCCCAGATGGTCACGGTCCGCCCGTTATATGCGGCGGCGAACTTGATCCGCCGGCCGTCGGGCAGGCACAACCCTCCCGACAAGGCAACTACAGCGTGCCACTCCACCGCCGTCACGCCGGTTTCATCAGCCGTGTCCCTTGAACTCGCCGACGCTGTCCGCTCGGGCCGGTAGGAGCAAGGCGGTGACGACCACGACCACGGACAGCACCGCGCCGATGATGAAGGCCAGCCGCATGCCGTCAAGGAGGGCGAGCGTCTCCGTGGCCCCTGCGGATCTCACGGCATCGGCTCGCGCGCTCATCACGGTGATCACGAGCGCGGTGCCGATGGCCGCGGAGACCTGTTGCAGCGTGCTCAGGATCGAGCTGCCGTGGGAGTAGAGCTGCGGGGGAACCGCTCCGAGCCCGAGGGTGAACACCGGGGTGAAGGTCGCGGCCAGACTCACCATCAGCAGCGCGTGCAGAGCGAGGAGCTGCCAGAACGGCATGGTCATCGTGACCTGGGTGAAGCCGACGAGCGCGAGCGTGATCCCGATCGCGCCGGGGATGACCAGAACCCGGCCGCCGAACCGGTCGAACAGGCGGCCGACGGTCGGGCCGAGCAGCCCCATCGCGAGGCCGCCCGGCATCACGAGGAGCCCGGTCTCCAGGGGGCTGAGCGCGCGGACGTTCTGCAGATACAGCGGCAGCAAGATCATCGAGCCGAGCATCGCCATGAAGGCCACCGACATCAGGGTCAGCGCGACCGTGTAGGTGCGGTTGCGCAGGGTACGCAGGTCCATCAGCGGCACGCCGCGCTTCTGCAACGACAGCTGGCGGAGGACGAAGACGGCGATGGCGACCAGGCCGGCCGCCACGATCGCCGCGGCAACGCCGACGTCACCGCCCTCGAACCGGCTGAGCCCGTAGACGAGGCCGCCGAAGCCGGCGGCGGCGGTCACCACGCTCAACCAGTCGATGGTGCTGAACTCGGGCGCGCCGACGTTCTTGAGCCGCTTCAGTCCACTCCATGTGATCACGGCGGCGATGGGGAGCACCACGACGAACAGCAGGCGCCAGGACCCGAATTGGAGGATCACCCCCGAGATCGTCGGGCCCATCGCGGGCGCGACCGAGATGGCCAGCGAGACGTTGCCCATCACGCGGCCCCGGTCTGTCTCGGGCACCACCTGCATCAGCGTGGTCATCAGCAACGGCATCATCACGGCCGTCCCGGACGCCTGGATGATGCGGGCGCCCAGCAGCACCTCGAACGTCGGCGCGACGGCGGCCAACGCCGTGCCGAGCAGGAACAAAGCCATCGCGGCGGTGTACGCGCGGCGAGTGGACACCCGCTGCAGGAACCACCCGGTGATCGGGATGACAGCGGCCATGGTCAGCATGAATGCGGTCGAGAGCCACTGCGCGGTCTGCTCGGTGATGTGCAGTGCGCCCATCAGCCGCGGGATCGCATTGATCATGATCGTCTCGTTGAGGATGACCACGAACGTGGCGAGCACCAGCAGCCGGATCACGGCCGGGGTACGACCTGAAACGACGGTCGCGGGCTTGGCGGGTGAGTCGAGCTGTGGGACGGACACGGCACCTCGATCGGGGTCATCGGATTAGACGTGGTCATGGCTGGCGTCCCAGCCGTGGGTCTCACGAGAAGTTGCGGTCACGGGAAGACTGACAGGCGCCACCGACAAAACTGATGGTTCATGCCCAGCCTTCCGGCCGGTGATACGAAATGTCACCCGATTTTACGATGCGCACTGACAACCCCATCTACCCCGTTACCTGCGGTAATACGGATCCGCTCGTTGAGGATGAGCGTCCCCGTGGGGTACCGCATGGTGGACGGTCATGTGCCCGCGGTTCGTCCACGTGCTCGACGTCGGTGCGTTCTCTCGGTTACGCGACGGGCTGAACCGCGACCGCGCGTCCGCGTGGTTCCGGGTGGTTCCCGGCAATCGGTGAAACCCGGTCGAGGGTGCCGTGAAACCGGCGCCACCGAGAGTGAAGCCATGAGCATCACAGAACTCGGACGTACCGGGGGCGGCCCGGCCCTCGGCGGGGGCACCGATCCGGCCGTACGTGCGGAAGGGCTTGTGAAGACGTTCGGCGAGCACCGCGCCGTCGACGGCATCGACCTGGAGGTACGCCCAGGCGAGATCTTCGGCGTCCTCGGCCCGAACGGCGCAGGCAAGACCACCACGCTACGAATGCTGGCCACCCTGTTGAAGATCGACGCGGGCCGTGCCGAGATCTTCGGGGTCGACGTGGCCGGCAACCCGCACGTGATCCGCCAGCTCGTCGGCGTCACCGGACAGTACGCGTCGGTCGACGAGAACCTGACCGCCCGCGAGAACCTCTGGCTTTTCAGCCGCCTGCAGGGCATCGCCGCGCCGCGCGCCCGGCGCATCGCCACCGAGCTGCTGGGCCAGTTCGGCCTGGAGGACGCCGCCGACAAGCCGATCGCGCAGTTCTCCGGCGGCATGCGCCGGCGCCTCGACCTGGCGGCCAGCCTGATCACCAGGCCGCCGCTGATCTTCCTCGACGAGCCGACCACCGGCCTCGATCCGCGCACGCGCGGCCAGATGTGGGACACCATCCGCGGCCTGGTCGCCGACGGCTGCACGGTGCTGCTGACCACGCAGTATCTGGACGAGGCCGACCAGCTCGCCGGCCGCGTCGCCGTCATCGACCACGGCCGCAAAGTCGCCGAGGGCACCCCCGACGAGTTGAAGACCGCGGTCGGCGACTCCACCCTCCAACTGCTGCTCGCCGAGCCGGGCCAGGTGCCCGCCGCCGTGGAGGTCGTGCGGCGCGTCCTCGGCTCCGACCCGGTCCTCAGCCCGGAGCAGGGCCGCCTCAACGTCGCCCTCGACCAGGCCGACCTGGCCGCGGACGTACTGATCGCGCTGCGCACCTCCGGGGTGTCGATCTCCTCGGTGAGCGTGGCCAAGCCCAGCCTTGACGAGGTGTTCCTCGCCCTCACCGGCCACGAGACGGACGGGGACGACGAGACCGGCACGGAGGAGAACCGATGAGCACAATGATCGCACCCGCCCGCGAGGCGGTCCGGGCCACCGACCGCGTGGCGGCCGCCCGGCGGCGCGTCTCCATCGGGGAGACGCTCGGCCAGACCCTGATGATGGCGTGGCGGGCGGTCAAGAAGATGCGCCGCAACCCGGAGCAGTTCTTCGACGTGGCGCTGCAGCCGATCCTGATCACGGCGATGTTCGCCTACATCTTCGGCGGCGCCATCGCCGGCGACGTGGAGAGCTACCTCCCCCTGATGATCCCCGGCATCCTCGCCCAGACCGTGCTGACGAGTTGCATGGCCACGGGCACGCAACTCCGCGAGGACATGGAGAAGGGGGTCTTCGACCGGTTCAAGTCGTTGCCGATCGCCCGGATCGCGCCTCTCGCCGGCCCGATGGTGGCCGACCTGCTGCGCTACACGATCGCGACCACTCTGACCTTCTCCATGGGCCTGGTGATGGGCTACCGCCCGGGCGGAGGAGCGGGCGGCGTGCTCGCTGCGATCCTGCTGGCGATCTTCACGGGCTGGTCGCTGGCGTGGGTCTTCACCTGGGTCGGCACGATCGGCCGGAGCGCCCAGGCCGTGCAGGGCATGTCCATGATGATCTTGTTCCCGCTGACGTTCCTGTCGAACGCGTTCGTCCCCGTCGAGACCCTGCCCGGCTGGCTGGCCGCGTTCGTACGGATCAACCCGGTCTCACACCTGGTCACGGCCGCCCGCGACCTCGCCAACAGAGCCCTCGTCAGCGGAGAGGTGGCCTGGACGCTCCTGGCGTGCCTGATCGTCATCGCGATCTTCGCGCCGCTGTCGGTACACAGCTACAAACGGCACATGTGACCTCCGTCCGTCACGGCCGGAAACCCGCTCGACGAGGCTCCGCGCCTCGTCGAGCAGGTCGGAGCCGCGTCGGTCGCCGTACTCGGCCCCCAGGGCGGCGATCATCCCGGGCGCGGCCCGCTCCGCGTACGGTCCGATCCGCTCGAAGGTCATGCTGGGCATGCCGCTGTTGTACGAGAACCGCTCGGCCAGCACCAGCAACCTGATCGCGTCGCCGGGGGCCACGGCTCCCCGCAGCAACCCCCAGGCGCCGAGCCCGAAGAGCATCGAGCCACACACCGGGTAGTCGAGGAGGGGGTGTTCCGCCGCCAGCAGGTCGTAACTCCGGACGGCGGAGAACAACTCCTCGCCGTACCGGACGTCCTCCGGCGTGGCGTGGTACGCGTACGCCGTCAACGTGGCCGACACCGCGATCATCGTCCACGGCGTGAGCTCCGCGCGCGGCACCCCGGGCAGGCGCAGATCGCGGGCCCGCTGGACGGCCAGGCGGTAGTCCGCGAGCGCGTCGGCCGTCTCGCCGCGGGCGAGGGCGAGCTCGGCCGCGCACAACGAGACGATCGCCCTCCCGCCGAACACCGCCTCGGTGTCGTTGATCCGGCTGATCTCGGCGAGCTCGGCCTCCGCGGTGTCAAGATCGCCGTCGGCGAGCGCGGCGGTGAACAGCACCGCGTGTAGCTGGGTCTCGTCGTCGGTGGCGCCTAGCCGGCTCAGCACCGGGATGGCGGTCCGCGCGTGCCCGACCGCCCGGCGGCGGTCGCCGAGCCGCATGACCAAGTGGGCCAGTATGGCGTGCATGATCGCCGGGAGCCACGGCCCCTCGTCCTCGCGGAACATCGCCAGGGTCCGCTCGGCGGCCTCGATCGCCCCGGTCACGTCTCCCCCGTTCTCCAGGACGTGGACGCTCATCTGCGTCGCCGCCAGGGCGATCTCAGGGTCGGTGCTCCGGCACAACTCCGACAGCCGACGGCGCACCTCGGCGCCGTCGGTCACGTCGCACGCGAGCATCACGGTGGCCGTCGCCGCCACGCGGGGATCCGTCGCGTCACTGGTGGGCAGCGTACGGAGGAGGTCACGCAACGGATCGCTGCGGCGATCGGTGATGAACACGTTGTTCATGAGGGCGATCAGCATGGCGGCCCTGGCCACCTCGACGACGTGCGGCGGCGGCACCCAGCCGGCGATCACCTGGGTGATCGCGTCCCAGTGAACGAGGATCCGGGAGTGGTCGCCACGGATCGACCACAGCGCTCCGACGCCGGCCAGCAACTGGACCGTCGTGACGGGATCGGGCTCGCCGAGAGCCTGCCGGAGCAGATCGGCGAGGTTGCCCTCCTCGGCGCGCAACGCGTCGACCGCCGCGAACTGCGCCGGGCCGAACAGCTCGGAGGCCTGGTCAAGGGCGTACGCCGTCGCCCAGGCCCGCTGCGCCGCCCGGGTGGGCGCCTCCTCGCCGGACTCCGTCAACCGCACCCGCCCGAACTCCCTGACGGTCTCCAGCATCCGGTAGCGGAGGCCGTACGTCGTCTCGCGGACGCTCAGCACCGACTGCTCCGTCAGCGCGTCCACGGCGTGCAGGGCCTCCGGGCCGAGTACGTGCTCGGCCGCGGCCAGCGTGAAACCATCGCCGAACAGCGACAACCACCGCAACGCCTGCCGTTCCGGCTCGTCCAGCAGATTCCACGACCAGTCGATGACCGCAAGCAGCGTCTGGTGCCGGTCGGGGGCCGTACGGTTCCCGCCGCGCAGCAGGGCGAACCGGTCCGCCAGGCGCCGCGCGATCTCCTCCACCGACATCACCCGTACCTTGGCCACGGCCAGCTCGATCGCGAGCGGCAGGCCGTCGAGGCGGGCGACGACCCCCTCGACCACATCCTCGTCGATCCGGACACCTGGGCGGGCGGCCGTGGCGCGCTGGCGGAACAACTCCACCGCGTCCCCCGTGGGCAGCTCGCCGAGCAGGTAGACGCGTTCGGCAGGGATCGACAAGGGGGCGCGCGAGGTGATCAGCACCCGCAGGTCGCGGGTCGTCACGGTCAGGAACGCCACCAGCTCGGCGACGGCCTCGATCACGTGCTCGCAGTTGTCCAGGATCAGCAGCGCCGGAGCCTGGTCGAGACGCTGGGCGATCCGGGCGCGAACGTCGGAGCGCTGCGCGGCGGTCAGGGCACGACGCCCGCTGACCGAGTCCCGGACCCCTAGCGCCGAACCCACCTCGCCCACCACGCCCTCCGGCGAGGAGACGCCGACGAGTTCGACGAAGTGGGCGACGGGCTGCGCGGCGTTCCTGCCGACTACGTGAGCCAGCCGCGTCTTGCCCAGCCCGCCGGGGCCGATGATGGAGACCACCCGGTTGGTCTGCACCAGGGCGTGCACCGCACGGATGTCGCCGTCGCGGCCGAGCAGCGAGGAACCGTCGAACAGGATGCCCTCACGCACCGGCCGATCGGCGGCGAGGAGTCCGGCGTACACGCGGGCGAGCTCGGGCCCTGGTTCGGTGCCGAGCCGCTCGGCCAGACCCGCGCGATACCGCCCGTAGCGCTCCAGGGCGGCGGCGACGCCTCGTACGGCGGCCTCGCTGCGCAGCAGGCAGGCGAGCAGTTCCTCGTCGTGCGGCCGATCGGCCGCCGCCTCCTCCAGCAGCGGCAGCGCGCCCTCGTGAGCGCCGCTCCGGCCTCGCGCGATCGCCGCCACCCGTCGCGCCTCGGCCGCCCACCCCGCGGCGACGCTCCTCAGTTCGGCGAGTGGGCCCGTGGCGCCGTCCAAGCCGCCGGCCGCGAGACCCATGGCCTCTTCGGCGCGCCGACACGCGAGCGCCATGTCGTCTTCGCCCAGTGCGGCCCGTGCCTGCTCCACCAGCGCGCCGAGCAGCAGCGCGTCCACCTGACCGGCGGGCAGTCCGAGCCGGTAACCACGCGGCATCCGCACCACGACGTCGGCGCGGGTCGCCGCCCTGGTCCGCGAGACGACCACCTGCAGCGCCTTCGTCGGGTTGGCCGGCGCCTCGTCGGGCCACAACTCCTCGACCAGGCGCTCGTCACCGACCCCCGCACGCCCGTGCATGGCGAGCATGGTGAGCACGGCCAGCAGGGTCTGCGCGCGCTCGCCGACCACGCGCGCACCCTGCCAGCGGACGCCGTCGAGCAGGACGAGTGCGGGGGACACACTCCCAGCCTACGGACGGGTGGCAGTCGAGGAGCGTGACCATGTACATCTCGGTGTATTCGGCGAGTGGATCGAGTAAGTCGGCATGTGGATCGAAGCCCACGCGGCCGCGATCAAGCCGCGGCCGTTCGACCGCGCGATCAGGTTCGGAGAACTTCGACGAGTCTTACGGCGACGAGATTCCCACCCCTTGCGATAGTTATACGCCGTCCTTCGCCCTCTCCTCAAGCAGGCCGACTGCGCTGACGAGTCGAATCTTCCGTAGCGCGTGATTTCGGGCGGCTGCGGCCGAGCCCGGAAAATGCCGTCATTTTGCCCGATGTGGCCAGCGATCACCGAGCAGTGTCAACAAAGAGATATACGTAAGGAAAAAGGCGTCGATCACCGTTTGTGACTCTGAGGAACGGAAGGCAGACCTCACAAGAATGGCCGCTGGGGCGTTCTCGAACGAGACTCACTCGATTCGAAGAAATGCCGGAATTTCGGGGCAGCGGTACGCTCAAGGGAGAGAAATGCCCAAGTGTCCTAATGTTGTCAAGTTTCTCGTGATCAGCGCCGCGTTGACCGGCGGCTCCATACCCTCGGCCACTCCTGCCATCGCCGTAACCGCCGGGGACACCGTCGCGACCGGCCTCGCTGTCGATCGCGGCGCGGCCACCCAGAAATCGGACCCGCCAGCCACCTCACCAGCACGGCAGGACGATGAGACCGCCAAGGCGATGCGGGAGTACCTGCAAGATCTGGCCGCGAAGAAGGAGTTCACCGGCTCGGTGCTGGCGGTACGACGCGGAGAGGTGCTGGTGCGTTTCGCCGCCGGCGAGGCCGACGAGGAGAAGCACATCCCCATCCGGCCGGACACGGTCTTCCGGATCGCCTCGGTCACCAAGCAGTTCACCTCAATGATCGTGCTGAAGCTGCGCGACCGCGGGCTGCTCGGCCTGGACGACCCGGTCTGCCCGTATCTCGTCCCGTCATACATCAAGACCTGCCCGAAGGCGTGGCGGCCCATCACGATCCGTGAGATCCTCACCCACACCTCCGGCATCCCCGACATCCAGCAGTTTCCCGACTTCTATGCCAAGCTCTCGGAACCGACCACGACGCGGAGGCTCATCCAGCGGTTCGTGCACAAGCCACTGAACTTCAAGCCCGGCACATGCTGGGCATACAGCAACTCGGGCTACATCCTGGCCGGGGCGATCATCCAGAAAGTGACGCACAAGCCGTACGGCACCGTACTGCAGGAGGTGATCGCCGGCCCGCTCGACCTCCAGCACACCGGCTACAGCAGGGGGAACCCGCCCGACGGGTACGCGAAGGGCTACTTCACGGTGGGAACACCGGCCCCGCCCATCAACGGCTCCCAGGCGTTCTCCGCGACCGGCATCTACTCCAACACCGACGACATCGTCCGCTGGGACCGGTCGTTCGGCGCGCACGTGGTCGCGCCACCCGCCACCGTCAAGCAGGCGTTCACGCCACAGGCCGCGTGCCCCTCCAATGGCTGCCTCAACTTGCCGTCGACCGCGTACGCCTTCGGCTGGCTCGTCGACCGGCTCGACGGGCACCGACTCCGCTACCACCCAGGTCTTCTCCAGGGCTACGCGGCGAGCAACATGTACCTGCCCGATGACGACATCGCGGTGGTCGTGCTCAGCAACGTGCAGAACACCGACACCAACGCCATCGCCCGCCACCTCGCCACGATGGCCCTCAAGTCTTCCGAGTGCGCCTCATGAGCGCAGGCAGAACCCAGATCTGGCCCAGTAGTACCAGCTCGCCTGACTTCGCCCGCCGCTGTGGGGTCGAGCTTGAGTGAATACCGTGGGCGCTGTTAGCTTCACCCGGTGGACGACTTGCCTGCACGGGCGGAGGCGATCGAGGACTTCGCGGCGGCGCTGCGAGAACTTCGCAAATCGGTCGGCAATCCACCTTTCCGGGAGATGTCTGGCCGGTCGGGGGCGATCTCGCACACGACGTTGCACGAAGCCACGAAGGGTAACCGGCTCCCGAGTTGGGAGACCACCGTCGAGTTCGTCAAGGCGTGCGGCGCGGACCCGGCCGCGTACCACGAACGCTGGGAGAGGGCGAACCTGGCGGTCAGATCGGCGAACGCCGGAGATCCTTCGATCCGCGCAGGCACCCTGGTGGCCCGTCCGCCTGGTGGACTCGCAACCTCCGCCCCAGGCGCCGCGGAGGGTCGTACCGTGGACAGCGCCGTCGGGTCGCAAGCGCCACCGTCGGCTGGTGAGATCTCGGCATCTGTGCCTACGCCGCCGCCACCGCCCGACGAGATCGCGGGCGACGTCCAGCCGGTCCTCCCTGCGCCGGGGGGCAGAGGGCGATTCCGACTGACCCGCCCGGCGGCGGCGCTCGCGGCAGCGGCCGTCGGTGTGGGGACAGCGGTCTTCATCATGGCCGCCGTCAATCGCGGCTCCGGGACCGACGGGCGCGGCTTGAACCCGTCCGGCGGCCCATCGAAGGCCGCGCCGTCGGAAGCCGACTGCCCGGTGCGTGCGACCAACCCGCCGTGGGCTCCGGCTGCGAACGAGGGTGATTCGGCAGTGTTCATCGGCGACATCACGCTGCCAGACTGCACACACGTCGGCCCCGGCCAGACCAAGCCCAAGGTATGGCGGCTCAAGAACGCTGGAACCGTGCCGTGGAAGGGATATTCGTTGCATCGCCTCGACCTCCCGCAGCAACCTGATCAATGCCAGACCATCTCCGACGTACCGATCAATGACACGCGACCCGGAGAGATCGTCGACATCCGGACCGACATCACCACGCCAAGGAACCCAGGCTTGTGCTACGTGCGGTTCAAGATGATGGATGGTTCGGGACGCGTCGCATTCCCCGGAGGCCGGCCACTCAACTTCCAGGTCATCGTCGACTGACGCCCGTTCCCCGCCGTGCGTCACACGGCGGGGAACCAGGAGCGGACGGTCTCCGGGGTTCAGGATTTGAGAACGATCCCCTTGTAGTAGTACTTGAGCATCCTGGAGTAGCTCCAGCCCGCCTTGGCCTTATCGCGAGAGCCGGTCTGCGACATCCAGTCACCGGTGACCCAATTGCCGCAAGCCGTCGTCGTGGAGCAGTACTGGGCCTTGAAGATCTTCCCATCGCGCGTCATCCGGATGCCCCACGTCGCGTCCACCGCGGCGTTCGTCGCCGCCGTCGCGGAGCCGGGCTTGTACACCTGGCTGGACGTGTGGTCGGAGACGTCGTAGCACTGGCCGCTCGGCGTCTTGCTCGCCGAACGCAGCGCCCAGTACCAGCCGAAGTTCTTGACGGCGATCGCCCCGGCCCTGAGGGACTCCCTCGGCCCGTGCGACCGCCACTCGTTGGGCAGGACGTTCTTGATGTAGGTCTTGAACTCGACCCGGTCCACGCGATTGAGGGATTTCCGGTAGACGAGGATCGTCGTGGGCGGCTTGCTGTGCGTGCCGTCGGTCTTGCACCCGGTGGGCGGTGCGGAGCTCAGGAATTGGTGCGAGGCGTTCTGGTTCTTGAGGCCGGCCTTGAGGTTGCCTTTGGCGCCGGGTTTGAAGTCCTGGTAGATGCTGCCGCCGTAGTTGCTGTTGAAGTAGACCCGGACGGTGTTGCCGGTGCGGTTCCAGACGGACGCGGCGGCGTTCTTGACGCACTTGCCTTTGCCGGCGCCGGGTCCTTTGAAGTCGAAGCAGGAGGGCTGCTTGGTGCCGTAGTCGCCGGCCGATCCGGTGAAGTCGGAGACCGATCCCTGGTTGTTGCTGTTGAAGTAGTAACAGAACTCGCCGGTCTCGCAGACGCCGTTGCGACCGGCCGCCGAGGCGGGCGCGGCGGTGGCGAGCACCGTCCCACTGACCGCCATCGCGGCGGCCACGGCGAGGATCTTGTCAAGCGTTCTCATGGTGTTCTCCTTGTGTCTGTGCGGCCTGGGTTTCGGATGGTCAGCGGCGCTGATACTCCTCCCAGGTGCGGATGGTCACCTTCGGGCCGTCGTCCGGGCCACGGCTGGCGAGCCCGTTCAGCCCGAGGTAGTAGTCACCGATCTGGTGCTGGGCCTGGCTGGAGAGGTCGGTGTCGTTGATGGCGGCGGCGTGGATGTGCCACGGCCAGTCGGCTTGATCTGGGCTACGCACCCATGCCGCGAAGCCGACACGTCGCAACGCGCGGACGACCGCGGTGCGGGTGGCGGAATTCATCCCCTCGACCGAGATGTCGACGACGCCCCCGCCGTCGTGGGTACCCGCGGACGTGGGGTCACCGCCGCGGTTGTACGAACCCTGCAACAGCACGAGGTCGCGGCGGAGCAGCCGCTTCGCCTCGGCCAGCATGCTCCGCGTACGGGTGTCGATGACGACGCCGCCGACGGACACCCGGGCACCCGGGCCGATGATGTGGGTGACCCTGAAGCGGCCGGCTCCGAGCCTGGCGAGCGACGCCTTGCCCGGCAGGCCGTTGGCGGCGAGACCCGTGAGGCCGAGCGACTTCTGGAACTTCGCGAAGGCGGCGACCGTTGTGGAGCCGAAGTAACCGTCCACCCACTTCGCGTCGAGCAGGTGCCGGTCGTGCAGCGCCTGCTCAACGAGGAGCACGCCGGCCTTGGCGCCCGGGGTCAGCTCGCCGTCAGACCGCCGCGGGTCGATCTGGGCCGCCTTGACAGTGGCCTCCATGTTCACGCTCGGAAGGGCCCTGGCGTCGGCCGCCTGTGCCGCCGACATCCCGGACGCTTCGGTCAAGGAAGCGAGCAGGGTGGCCGCCACGAGGGCAGCGGCGCATGAAGGCAGCTTCATCGTTTCTCCTGGTTTCGGATGCTGGGGGTGATTCCTGCGGCGGAATCCACGGTTTCGGATCGCTCACGCTGTCCACAACAAGATCGTGTTGTCAGCCTGTCCGACAGGCCCTGCGTACAGGCGTACGCGCCGCCTGACAGGTCATCCGATGGCGAGCGAGACGCACAGCCCGCAACGGCGCAGGGCGGTGCTCGGGCAGGTCGACGCGTCGGCACTCCTCAGCGCGGCTACGTCCCGGCTTGATGGCAAGCGCGTGGCCGCCGGTTCGAACCGGCGTCACCGTGTCATCCTGTCCAGCGCCATGGCATACGCCGTAGAACTGCAGTTGTTTGAGAAGAACCCGATCACGGACCTGAAGGGGAACCCGTCGAAGACCATGTTTCAGGTGGACCGCGACGATCGCGGCCTGAAGCATCGGGACGGCGGGCACCGATCGGAACACGAAAAAGCCCAGGTCATCGCGGGATGACCTGGGCTTCCGTCTGGCGCGGCCAAGAGGACTCGAACCCCTGACCTTCTGATCCGCAGGGGAATACTGGACGGCACGATCAGCTGGTCCTGAACTGCAAGAACTCAAGTGCAGAGACGCTGACCGGGGTCACGTGGAAACTCATTGGGAAGAGCGATCTGGCCTTAGGTCTTCTGTGCTCAGGAAGTAAGGCCGTACTCGGGACGAATTGGGAGCGGGTCTTCGCCGAGACCGGCGCATGCGTGACTCCCGTGCTGTCGCCGTGGGATGCCTCGCCGGCCCGGCCACATGTCTCAGACGGCTCGGGCGATGCAGATGCGCGCGCCCAGCCGCGGCCCGGCCTCGTAGAACATGTAGCTGACGCCGTCCTGAGTGCCGAATGACGGTGCCGCCACCCTGCCGTTGTCGGAGGGGATCGGGGAGTGGAAGACGCCGAGGTGCGTCTCCCGGTCGAACGCGTTGCCGACCTCGGTGATGCGCATTCTGCCGTCGTTGCCGTGATAGGCCACGTAGGTAGTTCCGTTGCGCTTGACGAGGTGAGGGCCGGAGATGTCGGTCAGGCCGTCGGGTTCGGGATTCACCAGCGGGGTCGCGCTGAACTGCCAGTCGTCCCAGCCGTTGGGCGACCAGCCGTAGAAGAGGCGGCGGCCGTTACGTACGCCCATGAAGATCATCACGTATTTGTTGCCCCGGCCGGGCAGCGGGTGCTCGAAGACCCTCGCGTAGGAGGTCTCGGAGGTGCCGGGCACCAGGCGGGTGCTCAGGATCGGGGTCTCGTTGGTGAAGGTGATGCCGTCGGTGGAGCGGGCCACGCGCGTGGTGAAGTTTTCGCCGTGGAAGTAGCAGAAGAACTGCCTGGTGGCGGCGTCCCAGATCACGTGTGGTGAGGACACGTGGGAGACCGTGGTGGTCGGCAGGTGGTTGTCGATGAGCGGGTTGCCCGAGTAGTCGTCGAACGGTCCGGCCAGGGAGTTGGCGAAGGCCACGCAGATGCCGCCGGGCCTCTCATGGGGGGCGTAGTACAGGTAGTAGCGCGCCCGGGGATTGCTGAGCTTGTCGTACACCCCTCTGATGCAGGGGAAGATGAACTCCCCCGTGGGGTTGTGGCTGAGCGGTAAGGCCAGTGCGTCGCGCAGGTAGCGGTAGGTCGGCATCCCGGCGGGACCCGCCGCCGCGCTCGCGGGCGGTCCGAGTCCCAGGCCCGCGGTCACGCCCGCCGCCGCCGCGCCGAGCAACACGGTCCGCCGTCCGATGAGTTGCGGGGGAGTTTCCACGTCAGCTCCTTCACGCTACGTCGTGGTGGCGATTCACACGTTCGTCCCGCGCGGAATACCGCGTCAAGGTGCTAATGCGAATTACTACAGGAGATATCGCCTCTTGACAGCAACGGGGGCCTTGCCGAGGATGATGCGTCATCAGCGGCTAATGCGCATTATCTGATCATGAAGGACACGGACGGTGACTACTCAAGGTCGGCGTCTCACGCAGCAGGACATCGCCAGGATGGCCGGCGTGAGCCAAACGACGGTCTCGCTGGTGCTCAACAAGCGCGGCGACGCCGACGTGCGGATCGCTCCCGAGACCCGCGAACGGGTCCTGCAGGTGATCAGGGAGACCGGCTACGTGGCCGATCCCGTCGCGCGGCGGCTGGCCTATGGGCGCAACCGCATCCTCGGCGTGTTCACCTACGAGGCGGTCTTCCCCGCCGAGAGCGCCGACTTCTACCACCCCTTCCTCGTCGGCATCGAGGAGTGCGCCCAGGAGATCGGCTGCGACCTGCTGCTGTTCACCAGCGCCAGGGCGGCCTCGGGCGCGCGGCGGCGGATCTTCAACGAGGAGAGCCGCGTACGGCTGGCCGATGGCTGCGTGCTGCTCGGCCGAACGGTCGACCGTGAGGACCTGGCCCGGCTGCTGGCAGAAGGCATCCCGTTCGTCTCCGTCGGTCGCCGCGACGACGCGGGCGGGCCCGTGCCATACGTGGGGGCCGACTACCCTCCGGCCGTCCGGGCGCTGGTCGAGCGGGCGGTGGCCCTCGGCCACCGGCGGCTGGCCTACGTCGGGGCGGGGACGGGCGGCGAGTCCATGGCCGACCGCCTGCGCGGATTCCATGAGGGTGTGGCCGCCACGGGCGCCGACGGCCGCCACCTCACCCCGGACGTGCCGCTGGGGGACCTGGTCGCGGCCGGGGTGACGGCGGTCTTCGTCGAGGAGTACGCCGACTGCGTCGCGATCGCCGCGGCCGCCGGGGAGCGCGGCGTCGAGGTGCCCCGCGACCTGTCCATCCTCACCCTGGGCGCATTCACCCGGCCCGTCCGGATCGACACCGACTTCACCGGGTTTCGCATCCCCAGGCGCGAGATGGGCCGCAGAGCCGTCCAGCTGCTGGCCGGAGTGCTGGAGACCGGCGGAACCCCGCAGGAACTGCTGCCCTGCGAGTTGGTCGACGGCACCACGCTGGCCCCGGCCCCCGACCGAACCGCAATCTGACAGGAGACCTCCCACGTGGTTGAGATATCGGCAGACGCGGCCGTCGTCGGCGGCGGGCTGGGGGGCGTCGCCGCCGCGCTCGCCCTGTTGAGGGCCGGCCGGATGGTGGTCCTCACCGAGGAACACGACTGGCTCGGCGGCCAGCTCACCAGCCAGGCCGTACCACCCGACGAGCACTCCTGGGTGGAAAGGTTCGGCGTCACGGCGAGCTATCGGGCCCTGCGCGAAGGCATCCGGCGCTACTACCGCGACCACTACCCGCTCACCGAACGGGCGCGCGCGCAGCGGGAGCTGAACCCCGGCGCCGGGCACGTGAGCCGCCTGTGCCACGAGCCCAGGGTCGCGGTCGCGGTGATCGAGGCCATGCTCGCCCCCTACCGGGGCTCGGGCCGGTTACGTGTGCTCCAGCCGTACCGGCCGGTGGGCGCGGAGGTGGACGGCGACCGCGTCACGTCCGTACGGCTGGCACATCGCGACGCCGCCGAGCAGGTCGTGCTCCGCGCGCCGTACATGCTGGACGCCACCGAGACCGGCGAGTTGTTGCCGCTGACGGGGACCGAGTACGTGACCGGGTTCGAGGCACAGTCCGAGACAGGCGAGCCGAACGCTCCCGCCGAGGCGCAGCCGCTGAACATGCAGGCCGTGTCCGTCTGCTTCGCGATCGATCACGTCGACGGCGACCACACGATCGACCGGCCCGCCTCCTACGACTTCTGGCGCGCCTACGAGCCGCCGTTCTGGGGGGACAAGCTGCTGTCGTGGCGGTGCCCGAACCCGCGCACGCTCGCGATCATGGAGCGTTCGTTCACACCCAACCCCGACGACGACCCCCAGCTCGTCGAGGCCGACCAGCGGGCCAACCCGGGCGATGCCAACCTGTGGACCTTCCGCAGGATCGCCGCCCGCCGCAACTTCACCGAGGGCGCGTACGCCAGCGACATCACGCTCGTCAACTGGCCGATGATCGACTATCTGGAGGGACCGGTCA
Organism: Sphaerisporangium sp. NPDC051017; assembly: GCF_040683095.1. Classification (NCBI taxonomy): domain Bacteria; kingdom Bacillati; phylum Actinomycetota; class Actinomycetes; order Streptosporangiales; family Streptosporangiaceae; genus Sphaerisporangium; species Sphaerisporangium sp. NPDC051017. The sequence continues at coordinate 439,319 of NZ_JBFBCI010000001.1, read as the reverse complement.
TCGACGTGCCGGACGCCGCCCGGCACCTGGAGGCGGCTCGCGAGCTGTCGCGCTCGGTCTTGTACTGGCTGCAGACCGAGGCGCCGCGTGCCGACGGCGGCACCGGCCTTCCTGGCCTGCGGCTGCGCGGCGACGTGACGGGCGGCACCGACGGCCTGGCGCAGGCGGCCTACATCCGCGAGTCCCGCCGCATCCGGGCGTTGCGCACCGTCACCGAACAGGACCTGTCGCTGGCCGTGCGCGGTGACAAGGGCGCGGTCTCCTACGCCGACTCGGTCGGCATCGGCATGTACCGCATCGACCTGCACCCCACGACCGGCGGCGACAACTACATCGACGTGGGCTGCTCGCCGTTCGAGATCCCGCTCGGCGCGCTCATCCCGCGCCGCATGACCAACCTGCTGGCCGCGGGCAAGGACATCGGCACCACCCATATCACCAACGGCGCCTACCGGCTGCACCCGGTGGAGTGGAACGTGGGCGAGGCCGCGGGCGCGCTGGCCGCGTTCTGCCTGGACCGGGCCACCACCCCACACGCCGTCCGGGAGAAGGAAACCCTCCTGGCGGACTTCCAGCAGCGCCTGACCGGCGACGGCGTCGAGCTGCGCTGGCCCGACGTCACCGGCTACTGACACATGACCATTCGGGGGAAGCCACCCAAGGAGATCACCCCATGAAGCCAACCGGGACACTGGCCGCCGTCGCCATGGCCGCGCTGCTCACCGTCACCGCGTGCGGCGGCGGCCAGAAACCTGCCGAGCAAGGCCCGCAGCCGCTGCGCATGACGATCTGGACGTCCAACGAGGCCCACCTGAAGCTCTTCAACGAGATCGCGGCCGAGTACAAGAAGACACATCCGGACGTCGGCGCCATCACCTTCGACTCGATCCCTCTCGAGAGCTACACCACCACCCTCACAACGCAGATCGCCGGCGGCAACGTCCCCGACTTGGCCTGGGTGCTGGAGAGTTCCGCCCCGGACTTCGTCTCCTCGGGCGCGCTGGCGCCGTTGAGGGGGACGCTCGGCAAGGCGCAGGGGTACGAGCTGGGCGACCTGACTCCGGCCGCGACGAAGTTGTGGGAGCGGGACGGCGAGCTGTACGCCTACCCGTTCTCCACTTCGCCGTTCGGCATCTTCGTCAACGACGACCTGGTCAAGAAGGCCGGGCAGAAGACACCGCGCGAGCTCATCAAGACCGGTCAGTGGACCTGGGAGAACGCCGTCGCCATGGGCGCGGCCGTGGCGAAGCAGGGCAAGGCGGGCCTGGTCGTCCGCGACTTCGACTACAAGAGCTGGGACAACCTCGCCTCCATCTGGGGAGGCTGGGGCGCCAGGGCGTGGAGCGAGGACGGCAAGACGTGCGGCTTCAACAGCCCCGAGATGCTCCAGGCCATGACGTTCCTGCACAAGGCGATCTTCGTGGACAAGGCACTGCCGGGACCCGGCACCAGCGTCGACTTCTTCGCCGGTGACGCGGCGATGACCATCGCCCAGATCTCCCGCGCCGCCTTGCTGGACGGGGCGAAGTTCGGGTGGGACCTGGTGCCACTGCCCGCCGGGCCGAAGGGCGACTACGCGGTCATCGGCCAAGCCGGTCTGGGCGTACTGAAGAAGTCCCCCAACGCCGCCCAGGCCATCGACTTCCTGGCCTTCTTCACCAACCCCGCCAACTCCACCAAGCTCGCTGCCTACTTCCCGCCGCCCCGGGCCTCCCAGCTCACCACCGAGACGCTGGCCAAGTCCAACCCGCTGCTCAAGCCGGAACAGCTCAAGGAGGTCGTGATCGATGGCCTCGCGAAGGCCGTCGTCAAGCCGAGCCACATCGGGCAGGCCGAACTGTCGCAGACCGTCCGGGCGGAGCTCGACCCGCTGTGGAAGGCCGACGCGGACGTCAAGGCGGTGCTGGACGGAGTCTGCGCGAAGATCCAGCCGATGATCGGCGCGTCGTGACCCTCACCCGGACCAGGGGGACGACGACGGCGCGCCGGGCCGTCGTCTCCCCCTACTGGACGATCCGCCGCCGGGACAACCTCGTCGGCTACCTGTTCATCGGACCGCAGCTCGTCGGCAGTGCGCTTTTCGTGCTGCTTCCGCTGGGGCTGGTGCTCTGGTACAGCCTGCACGAGTGGAACGTGCTGGCCGGGACCTTCGAGTTCACCGGCGGCGACAACTACGCCAAGCTGCTGAACGACCCGAAGCTGGGCAAAGTGCTCGGCGGCACCGCGATGTTCTCCGTCGGCCTGGTCGTCCTCAACCTGAGCCTTGCCCTGCTGCTGGCCGTCCTGCTCAACCAGCGCCTGCGCGGCACCACGTTCTTCAGAACCGTGTTCTTCTCCCCGGTCGTGGTCTCGCTGGTGGCGTGGACGATCGTGTGGCGGTTCCTGCTCCAGGCGGACGGCGGCGTCAACGGCCTGCTCGGCTCCCTCGGCGTCGACGGACCCAACTGGCTGCGTGGCGAAGCCACAGCGATGGTGTCGGTGGTCGTGGTCCAGGTACTCAAGAACGTCGGCCTCAACATGGTGCTGTTCCTGGCGGCCCTGCAGGGCGTGCCGAGCCAGCTTCACGAGGCCGCCCGCGTCGACGGCGCGGGGGCGTGGACCCGGTTCGCCCGCATCACCGTGCCGCTGATCAGCCCCACCATCCTGCTCACCTCGATCATCACGGTCGTCGGCTCGCTCCAGGTCTTCGCCCAGATCGCCGTCCTCACCGAGGGCGGGCCAGGCCTGTCCACGACCGTGCTCGTCTACTACCTGTACCAGCAGGCCTTCCAGTTCCACCACTTCGGTTACGGTGCGACCCTGTCGGTCCTGTTGTTCGCGATCGTGGCGGCGCTCACCCTCGCGCAGTGGCGCATGCGCAGGAAGTGGGTCCTCCATGAGTCGTAAACTTAAGATCGTTCTGTACGGCCTGCTCTGCGTGCTGTGTGTGCCCTTCGTCTTCCCGACCTGGTGGATGGTCACGTCCTCGTTCAAACCGATCGGTGAGATCTTCGCCTTCCCGCCCGCCCTGCTGCCCTCCTCCTGGGACCCGTCGGCCTACCGGCAGGTCTTCGAGCTGCAGCCCTTCACCAGCCAGTACCTCAACAGCCTCTACATCGCTCTGCTCGTCACCGCCGGGACCATGGCGGTCTCGGCGATGGCCGGATACGCCTTCGCGCGCATCCGTTTCCCCGGCCAGAACGTGCTCTTCGTCGTCGTGCTGATCGGACTGCTGATCCCCAGCGAGGTGACGATCGTGCCGCTGTTCCAGATGTTCCACGAACTCGGGCTCACCGACACCCATTGGCCACTGATCCTGGTGCCGATCCTCGGGGCACCGAGCGTGATGGCGACCTTCATCATGCGCCAGTTCTTCATCAGCCTGCCGAAAGAGCTGGAGGAGGCCGCCCGCGTCGACGGGCTGGGCCGCTTCGGCACCTTCGCCAAGGTGGCGATCCCCCTGGCCCGCCCTGCACTTGGCGCGGTCGCCATCTTCACCTTCCTGCACTCGTGGAACCTCTACCTGGAACCAATCGTGTTCCTCTCCTCGCCGGAGAAGTTCACCCTGCCCCAGGCGCTCACCCAGTTCGTCGACGCCTACGGCGGGCCCATGTGGAACATCCAGCTCGCCGCGGCCTCGCTGACGGCACTGCCGATCCTGGTCGTGTTCGTCCTGGCCCAGCGCCAGTTCATCGAGGGGCTGGCGCACACAGGCCTGAAGGGATGACGGTCCGCCCTCACTGCCGGCCGAGGCCCTCCACATCCCCAGCGCCGACCGTGTACGCCCTCTGATGCCGGAGCCCGCAAACGGCGCAGCCATCGCACCCAACCGTATGGCTGCGCCTGCGCGGCTGCGGCGCGTCCCCGGTCGGGTGCGCGAGGGTGGCGGCAGCCTGGAGACGCGTCTGGGGTCGGAGACGTGCAGGATCTCAGCTGTCTAGCGTTGCTTGAGACGGAGTGCTTCTTTGCGGACCTCGGCCTGGATGGACCGCTCGTGCTCCAGCCACGCCGGGTTCTCCGCTTTCAGCGCATCGATCTCAGCGGTGGTGAGCGGTCCGGTGATCCCACCTCTGATTAGGCCAGAAATGGAGACTTTGAGCTTCGCGGCGATGACCTGCTTGGGGTGCGGGCCGTTGCGGCGCAGGTCAACGAGCCAGGCGGGTGGCGTCGACTGCAACTCGTTCAGCTCGTCCCTGGAGACGACACCCGCCTGGAACTCGGCGGGAGTGGCCGAGAGGAGGACACCCAGCTTCTTGGCCGCGGTCGCGGGTTTCATCGTCTGGATGGTCTTCGGTTTGGGCGAGCTCATGAACGTCAAGAGTAGTCAGTCGGAACGGGTTCCCATAACATCGGTAGCCTGAGGAAGTGACTGATGGAGAGACCGGCAGGGTGTTTCGGCTGGCGTACGTGCCCGGGGTGACACCCGCGAAATGGGTCAACATCTGGACCGAGAGGATGCCCGACGTGCCGGTCACCCTGGTCGCGGTTCCCGCCGCCGAGGTGGTGGGACTCCTGCGAAATGGCGGTGCCGACGCCGGATTCGCCAGGCTGCCGGTCGACCGGGACGGGCTCAGCGTGATTCCTCTCTACGTGGAGACCACGGTGGTCGTGGTACCCAAGGACCACGCGGTGGCCGCCGTCGACGAGGTGGCCATCGCCGACCTTATCGACGACGAGGTGTTCCATCCTCTGGACGACACCATCGAGTGGACGGTCCGGCCTGGGCTGCCCGCGTTCACCCGCCCAGCCACAACGGCGGACGCGGTCGAGCTGGTAGCGGCCGGCACTGGGATTCTCCTGGTTCCACAGTCGCTGGCACGCCTCTACCACCGTAGGGATCTCACTTACCGGCCGGTGCTGGACGCGCCGCAGTCTCAGGTCGCGCTGACCTGGCCCACGGACGCAACCACTGACCTGGTGGAAGATTTCATCGGCGTCGTCCGCGGCCGGACGGTTAACAGCTCGCGGGGCCGTGCCCCTGCCTCCCCCGCAGAGAAACCAGCACGGCGGCAGGCACAAAAACCCGCGCAGAATGGCTCCGGTCGCCGGGCCGTGCCGGCCGGCCGTAAGAGGAAGGGCTACCGATCTCGGTGACCTGCAGCCCCGAACCTCCGGTTCGGATTCGCTTTGGGAGTTGTTGACGCAAACCCTGTTCCCACGATCGGAAACGGGGTCTTTTCGCAGGTGGACGGTACTGGATTCGAACCAGTGACCCCTCGCTCCCCGACCACAAAGGCTCAGGGCGTTTCTATAGGTCTAAGAATGTGGTCAGGGGCGGGGTCGAACCGCCGACCTTCCGCTTTTCCTTCATATGTCAATCCCATCAAACATCTCCGGTGGCGACCAACGCTCACCGGCAACGCGCGATTCGTCCCGGCATTGTCCGCGCCGCTGTGCGGCAGCACGAGAGGGCGCGCTTCGCCGGCACGCTATGTGGCGAAGATGCCACGCGTATTACATGAGCGGACCTCCGAGGGGGTATGGACGCGTCCTCCACCAAACGGCCCAGCGGCATGAGCGGGTGTTCCCGTGTGAGGGAATGCTGTGTTGCCGGTTGGCGGCTGCGACGTGTAGGACGGCTCTTGTCGTCAGGTCCGTACGCCTGAGGTGCCGGGAGCTGAATCATGGATGATCGTTTCAACGTGATCGTGAGCGCAGGATCGCTGAAGGTGACGGACGAGCACGCGGTGCATTTCCCTCATCGGTGGACGCCCGAGGGCGTGAGCGTCAGGGCGGACTTCACCGGAGGACATCTCCTTCACCTCGCGGCGGCGGGATGCGTCCTCAACGACATTTACCGGGAGGCCGCCGCACTGGGAATCGAACTCCTGGGAGTGCGCGTTTCCGCAGCCGGCGGCTTCGATATCGAGAGCTGGCGATCAACCGGGATCACCTACACCGTCGACGTCAGCTCCACTGCTTCAGCCGAGAGCATCGCCCACCTGATCGACATCGTGGACTCCGTCGCCGAGATCCCCCGCGCCATCCGACGGGGTGCCACCGTGCAGAGGATCAGCTAACGACCATGCAGGAACACAACCAACGAGGACTTCCGCACCGCTACGGCGGCATGAACACGCGGTCGGCGGCATGAGCGGACGTAGGAGAGTCGCACGGTCTCTGTCGCGTCAACTGCCGCACGCGGCGGTCACTCAGCACCACGAGGACTAGCCACGGCACGGCGACGACGGCAGCCAACGCCTGGTAGCCAGATGGGCCGCGCCCATGGAGCCGGTGGGGGGAGTTCGGCCCAGACGGTTCGGCCGGTGTGGTCGCCTTTGATGCCCCAGGCGGTGGTGAGGGCGGCGATGAGGGGGAGTCCTCGTCCGCCCTCACAGGTGGAGGTGCGTGGGCCGAAGGTGGCGGGGTCGCCCTGGTCGGTGATTTCCAGGTAGGCGGTGCCGTCGTCGCGAACCAGGATGGTTGCGGTGAAGGTGCCGCCGGGGGCGCCGGTGCGGGTGTACGCGATGGCGTTGGTGGCCAGCTCACTGGTGATGAGCTCCGCGTCGGGGCGGTCGGGCAACCATGTGCGGGCGAAGTGGCGGGCTTCTCGCACCTGGTCCTTGCTTCCGGGGAACGTGTGGCTCCGCGTGGCCTCGTCTTCGCTTGGGCGTTGTCGCGGGATCATGTCGGCTCACCTCACGATCATGCAGGTCAGAGGCTCGCATGTCCTCCTATCGGTACTTAAAATACGGGCGTAGGATTTGAAGTACAAGCGACTTCGGGTACTTGCGTCGCACAATAAGTGCTGGTCCCGCAGACAAGTACCGGTCACCGCGGCCCCAGAGCGGGCCTGCGATCAAGGGAGGGTGCGCGTGTTCGGTCTAGTTGTCCGGTTCACCTGTAAGGACGAGGGGAGCGCGGAGGCGTTCGATCAGCTCGTCGCCGAGACGATCGAGAAGATCCGCGACAGGGAGCCGGGGACGCTGGTGTACGCCTCGCACCGGGTCGATGGCCAGCCGCTCAAGCGGATCTTCTACGAGCTGTACCGTGACCGGGCGGCCTTCGACGCCCACGAGGAGCAGACCCACACCAAGCACTTCCTGGGCGCTCGGGGCGAGTTCCTGTCCTCGGTCGAGGTCGACTGGTTGCGGCTGCAGAGCGGTAAGGGAACAGACGGGTGAGCATCGAGTATCAGCGCGCTCTTGGCCGGCGCATCGCCCAGGAGCGCAAACGGCGCGGCCTGTCCCAACCCGAGCTTGCCCGGTTGATCGACCGGTCAGTGGCCTGGGTCTCGCAGGTGGAGCGCGGGGTCCGCAAGGTCGACCGCATGTCGGTGCTAGAGAAGCTGGCCGAAGCGCTGGACGTGCCGCTGTCGGAGCTGGCCGCCGAAGCGCCGGTGGTCGCCGCGGCTGCCGAGGAGATCCCCGGGACGGCCGGCCTTCGACTGGTGCTGTCCGGGGCGCACTCGCTGCGGGCGATGCTGCACGCGGCGCCCGTCCCGCCTACCGAGCAGATCAAGTCCCGCGTCGATCACGCGTGGGAGCTGACGCACGCCAGCCGGTACCTGGAGCTGACCGACCTGCTCCAAGGGCTGGTCCCGGCGCTGGAGAGCGCGGTCCGTTCGGCCGAGGAGGAGCGGCGTGCGGAGTTGTTCACGTTGCTGGCGGTGACCTATCAGGCGTGTTCGGCCGCGTTGGCCAAGCTGGTCGAGCCGGAGGCGGCGTGGATCGCCGCGGACCGGGCGATCGTGGCGGCCGAGCGGGCGGGTGATCCGCTGCTGATGGCGGCCGGGGCCTACCGGCTGGGGTTCGTGTTCCTCGGGGCGCGGCACTTCGACCTGGTGGAGGAGACGGCGCGTACGGCGGCTGAGGCGTTGTGGTTCCTGGCCGAGGAGGGCAAGCCTGAGGCGATGTCGTTGTGGGGTGGGCTTACTCTGCAACGCGCCGTAGCGGCCTCCCGGCTGAACGAGGCCGACACCGCCTACGGCCACCTGGCCCGCGCCCGGGAGATCGCCGAGCGTCTGGGCGAGGGACGCAACGACTACAACACCGAGTTCGGTCCCGCCAACGTCGCCCTGTACGAGGTGGCGGTGGCCGTCGAGCTGGGGGACGCCGGCCACGCGCTGCGTGTCGGGGCCGCGGTGGACACCTCGCCGCTGTCCAGCGAGCGCCGCGCCCGGCTGCATGTCGATCTGGCCCGCGCGCACGCTCAGCGCCGTCAGGTGGACGAGGCGGTGGCGGCACTGCTGGAGGCCGAGTCCATCGCTCCCGAGCAGATCCACAACCATCGGATCGCCCACCAGCTCGTGTCGGACCTACTCACCATGCAGGATCCGCCGTCCTCTGACCTGCGGGAACTCGCTGATCGGGTGGGCGCGTAACAGGTCTCACGTTCGCCCATCTTTGCCCTCAGGTGGGCAACAACGCTCTCTGGCGCATGGCTCTGTCTTCGAAGCCACTGCTGCTGGTGCGTCATCGTTGCTGGCCCCTCAGACCGTGAGGGACCAGCAACGGCGCACATCAGACAGGGCGTGTGATGAGGCCATCTCACGAAAGCCTCATATCAAGCCGACATACGGCTTTCTGAGCTAGTGCGTGCCATGCGTATGAGTCCTTCGGCGGGAAAGTTGGAGTACGTCAGCACATCGACCAGGGGCTTACAGCGCCTGAGCGGCCTCGGCTGTGGAGCCGGGCACGAGCGTAGCTCGCCGTTCGGGGATCGAAGAGGCGGGAGCCTCCTGGGAAAGTAGCCCTGAGCGGAGCGAAGGACCATTGCGAGGCACGACCGGCACCTCAGTCCTGGTCACGCCAAGGGCCACTCTCGGTGGTCGAAAGTGGCCCTTGGCTGTGGCGCGGCCGAGAGGACTCGAACCCCTAACCTTCTGATCCGTAGTCAGATGCTCTATCCATTGAGCTACGGCCGCCTGCTTGCTTGCCTCGACAAGCATAGCGGGTCTTGGGCAGTGCGCTGTACCGGATTACAGAGCGGGGTGGGTTGCGTGGCGGGCGGGCAGGGGCGGCGGCCGGGGTCAGGGGGCGGCGGCCACTACGCGGATTTCGAAGTCCATGCCGCTGACCACCTGGCCGGCTCTGATCTTGCGGGTCTTGCGGAGTTCGACCTCGCCATCCACCAGGACGTCGCCCTCGGCGATCAGGTGCTTGGCTTCGCCGCCGCTTTCGGTGATGGAGCAGTACTTCAGCAGGTCGCAGAGAGGGATGTACTCGTCGCGGAGCTGGAAGGTCTCCTCCAGGAAGGTTTCGTCCACGAGGCCAGCATAGGCAGATGGTCAGGGAGAGTCGGACCCGTAACCCGAGACGGATGGCCCCGGCGAGGTAGGCAGCCACAGCCGGCCACCGCTCCGGCGGCTTCCTCACAACTGGCCACCCCTCCCGCAGGCTTCCGCACAGCAGGCCCCCCTCCCGCGGCGCACAGCAGGCCCCCTACTGCGGGCTTCCGCACAGCAGGCCCCCCTTCCGGTGGCTTCTTCCTGGTAGGTCCCCTCTCCGGGGCTTCGCAGCTAGGACTATTCGGGCCGGTGGTGCTGATGGGGACATAAGGTGTTCAAAGTTTCTCGATTCCGGGCGTGGCGGGGGCGGGGGCGGCAATGAACCTCGGCAACGTTTCCGCACGTGGCGAGTAGTTCCGGATCGAGGCATGAACCAGCCATCCCTGTACGGCGTTGCCGGGCTTTCGACGCAGATCGTCGTGGGCATCGGGTTGGCGTTGCTCGGCGTCGTGGTGATCGTGGCGGCGCTGCTGGCCAGGCGGCGGCACAGGGCGGTCGCCGCGGACGAGCACGCGCAGCACGTCACCCAGCTCAGACGGCTGTTGCTGAGGACGCAGTACGACTACCCGCGCCCGACGCTGTCCGATCTGGTGCAGGCTTCCCGGCATGAGGGGCTGACGATACGGCTGCATGTTGCCGGAACCCCCATGGAACTCCCTGATCCGGTTGATCTAGCGGGTATGCGGATCATCCAGGAGGCGCTGACCAATGTGTTCGCGCATGGGGAGGCGCACGCCACCGTCATGCTCACGTATCGTCCGGATCGGCTGGTCGTCACCGTGGACAATCCCCTGAAGGGGCGGATTCCGGGCTCTCGGGGTCGGCGGGAGGGGTTGGAGACGATGCGGCGCCGGGCGGGCAAGCTGGGCGGGTCGGTGTCGGCCGGGCTGTATCAGGGGGGTTGGCGGGTATACGCCGAGCTTCCCTTCCGCGCGTAGGCTCAGTGCCGATTTCCCTTCCCCGAGCGCGCGTAGATCCACACCTCCCTGCTGACCCCGTGGAACGTAAGGCCGCGGATCCGTTCGGGTGCCATTTCAGGCCGTCCGCCTCGTTGGAGGGCCGTCGGCGGCCTCCGCGACGCCCGCGCGCGCCCAACGATTTATCCACTTACAAGCTGATATTTCACGACGCGCGCTGGTCTGTAGTCTTCTTCGGGAACAGCGTGTAGGACAAGGGCCACAAAACCGCGATCACCGGGACGCGGGCCAGGCTGAGCATGAAGTCCGTGAGCGCGGCCGTGCGCGTGGCGTCGCCGATGATCCAGATCGCGAGGCCCAGAAGGCCGCAGGCGATGCCGTACGCAAGGACGATGCGCAGCCAAACGCCCCATTCATACCGGGCCCTGGCCATTCCGCCCGCAGGTGGCTTCCAGGGCGGCGGGCCGCCGGACAGCCGGTGGGCGGCGACCTGGTCGGCCCAGCGGATCGTGCGGTGGCCGAACACGATCGAGTACGCGAGGTACGCCGCGGCGAGCCCGTGCGTCCACGCCGCCGTGCCGCCGCCGCGCAGGTCGATCACCGTGGCCGCGAGCAGGACCAGGTCGACGAGCGGGACGCACAGCAGGAGGACGCCGCCGAGGCGCCGGCGGCGCAGTTTGTAGCGTGCCAGCAGGCCGAGGCCGAGCAGCACCCAGAACCCGATCTCACATCCGATGATGACGGCTACGATCACCCTTCCAGCCTGGACGTGGCGGAGGCGGCCGTCGTCGTCGGCGATGATGAACCGGACTACACCGTTGTATGTACGAGCAGGTCATGACGGGGACGGTGTCGCGGGGAGTTCGGACATGATGCGATGAAGAGCATGAATCCGGTCCGGCAGGACGCCTTGATGGCGGGCGTCGTGTTCGCCGGCGGCCTCGCCCTGCTGGCCAGCGACGCGTACATCCACCGGGGCCGGCCCGCGGCCTTGCTCGTCATCCCGCTGGCGGTGGTGTGTCTCGGGGTGGTCCTGCGGCGGCGCCGGCCGGTGGTGACGCTGGCGCTCGGCGTGGCGGCGATCGTGGGTGATCTCGCCCTGGGCCCATCCTTGGGCACTATCCTGATATTTACGGACAACTTGTACGCCGCCTCCCTGTACGGCCCGCGCCGCCTGGCCACGTGGCTCCTGGGGATCACGTCCGTCCTCGCCGTCGTCGTGGGCGCCATAGCCGGATTCGTCGCCAGAAACTGGGCTGCCCTGGCGATCGGCGGCGTCCAGGCCGGGCTGGTGCTGACGACGCCGGTCGTCACGGCGCTGATCATCCGGCAGCACCGCGACCAGGTGATCGCCGAGCGCGCACGCGCGGAGCAGGTCGCGCGGTTGGCCGAGTTGGACCGCCAGGCGGCCGTGACCACCGAGCGCGCCCGCATGGCCCGCGAGCTGCACGACATCATCGCCAACCACTTCAGCGCCGTCGCGATCCAGTCGGCGGCGGTCATCTCGCGGCAGGACCTCGACGCGGCGTCCGTCCGGAAGGTGCTGGAGTCGATCAGGGAGAACAGCGTGCGCGGAATGGCCGAAATGCGCACGATGATCGGCCTGCTGCGGGCGGAAGCCGAGGACGAGGAGCCCGAGGCGACCCGCCATCGCCTGAAGGACGCGCCCGACCTGGTCGCGCGGTCGCGCCGCGCGGGGATGGACATCGATCTGGCGGTGTCCGGTACGCCCCGTGACCTCCCGCCGGCCATCGAGCTGGCGGGCTATCGCATCCTCCAAGAATCCCTGACGAACGCCCTCAAACACGGCGCCGGACGGGCGGACGTGACCGTCCGGTACACATCCGACGAGGTGGTGCTGACGGTCGAGAACCCGTGCGGGGCCGATTCGGCCGGTCTGCCCGGTTCCGGTGCCGGGCTGGTGGGCATGGCCGAGCGGGCGGCCCTCGTCGGCGGCACGTTCACCGCCGGCCCGCGCGAGCGGGAGCCGGGCCACTCCCCCGGCACCGCGCGGATCTGGCGCGTCGTGGCGACCCTGGCCGCGGAGTCACAGCCGTTCGAGGCCAAGCTGATCTCGGCCGAGGAGGGCAGATGATCAAGGTCCTGGTCGCGGACGATCACGCCTCGGTGCGCGCGGGCGTGGTGCTGATCCTCGAAGGTCAGCCCGACATCGAGGTGGTCGGCGAGGCGGCGGACGGGGAGGCGGCGGTCCGGGCGGCCGTGGAGCTGCGTCCAGACGTCGTCCTCATGGACATCCGCATGCCCCGGCTCGACGGCATCTCGGCCACGCGCGAGCTGGCCGGTATCACGGACGTGCTCATCCTGACCACGTTCGACCTGGACGAGTACGTGTTCGGCGCCCTGCGCGCTGGCGCCGCCGGGTTCCTGCTCAAGAACACCGACGCCGACCAGCTCATCCACGCCGTACGGGTGGTCGCGCGCGGTGACGGGCTGATCTCCCCGTCCGTGACCCGGCGCCTGATCAGGGCCTTCGCCCGGACCGGTGAACCCGAGGCGCACGACCTCGGCGTCCTGACGCCGCGCGAGCGCGAGGTGCTGGCCTGCGTGACGCGGGGCATGTCCAACGCGGAGATCGCGCGTGCCCTCGACATGAGCGAGGCGACCGCGAAGACGCACGTCAGCCGCATGCTGGGCAAGCTCGGGCTCCGCAGCCGGGTCCAGGCGGCGATCTTGTACGCCGGTATGTAAACCGGACTGCTGTGCCTATGGCCGCGCCTCCGGCATGGCGGTTCGATGCGCCCCGGAGGCCTCGAACTGGATCAGTCGACGACGATGAGGGAGAGGGTTTCGGCCACGCAGGCGGGCCTTTTCGCGCCCTCCACCTCAATGGTGATCTTGAAGGTGGCGAGCGTGCCGGACGGTGTCCCCTTCACGTCGAGGACCTCCGCGCCCGCGCGGACCTTCGCGCCCACGGGGACCGACGCCGGGAACCGCACCTTGTTGAGCCCATAGTTGATCACCATCTTGGGCCCGTCGACCCGGAAGATCTGCCTCGTGAACGAGGGGATCAGCGCCAGGCTCAGGAACCCGTGGGCGATGGGCCCGCCGAACGGCCCGCTCGCGGCGCGTTCGAGGTCGACGTGGATCCACTGGTGGTCGTCGGTGGCGTCGGCGAACAGGTTCACCTGCTCCTGGGTGACCTCGCGCCACTCGGTGTATCCCAAGTGCTCGCCTTTGGCCGCTTTCAGCTCGCTCAGGTCTGCGAAGATCCGCATAGGAGAAGATTATTCGGTACGGCCGCGATCCGCGCACCCCTGCGACAGCGGATCAGCCCCTGCGTACGACCGGTCAGCCCCCGCCTACGATCGGCCAGCGCCGGTGTACGACCGCTCGGCCCCGCGCACCGGTCAGTCCCCGGCGTACGACCAGGCGGAGTACCGCACGACGTCGATCCTGATCACCGGCCCCTCGGGGACGCGTTCGGCGTACTGCGGATACTTCGCGATCAGCGGTTCCAGCGCCGGGAGGCGTTCCTCGTCTCGTTCCAGGACCGCCGCCAGGCCGTCGGCGCGCACCCACCACAGGCGCGTCCAGTCGTCCTCGTAGTGGTCCACGAGAACGGACACCTGTGGGTTCGCCCGGATATTCCGGATACGCCGGAGCTCGTCGGTCTTCTTCGGCTTGTGGTCGACGGCGGTCACGATGCGCTCGCCGTCGAACGCGAACGTGATGGGAACCAGATGCGGAGTCTGGTCATCGCCGACGGTCGCCAGCCTCGCCACGCGCGCGCCGCGCATCTTCTCGCGCGCACGCCCGTCGGCACCGCCGCCCGCCGTGGGTTCGCCTCGTCCGGCCACCCGCGTATCCAAGCACGTCACGACCGGCGGGGACGGGAGGTGGCTCAGGTGTCGGGCTGACGGGGAAAGACATGGTCACCGGGGTGGTCCAGGGGCAGGACGCAACGACGGCCGGTGTCGGCTTCGGCGCAGCGCATGGCTTCGTCCCGCCGGGGTAGCGGCGGCGATTCGGAAGGGGGGTGCTCCATGGGGTGCTGCCTGTTCTCCAGGGTGGGTGCCTGGACCGAGAGACGTAATCACACGGGGCCGTCGGACATTCCTCTCTTCGAAGCCCCTGGACGATCAACCTCAAAACTACTCGAACCCGGACGAAATCCCGCGCGCCGCCGGGCTGCTGGAAAGGGTGTCTCCCATCCCGGCATCCGTCAAGGTCCGCGACACTCGCTCCCCACCTGACATAGGGGCGCGGCGGCGGGAACGATCGTGAAGAGCGGACGGCGTCATGGCGCCGGCTACACAGCCACATGAGATGAGGCCATCAGGATGGAACCGACAGTCCGGGCACTGCTGTTCGACCTCGACGGCACGCTGATCGACCACGACACGGCCGCGTCGCTCGCCCTGGCCGAAACGCTGGCGACCACCTCCGACGTCCCATCCGACCTGGACCGGGATCACGCCGCCCGCCGATGGAAGGAGCTGGAACGGCACGCCATGGACCGCTACGCCGCCGGGGAGCTCACCTTCCTCGGGCAGCGGCGCCTGCGTATCGTCTCGCTCGCCGCCGAACTGGGCCTCGGCGCGTGGGACGACACACGGGCCGAGGCCTGGTTCGCCACATATCTGCGTCACTACGAGGCCGCGTGGCGGCTCTTCCCCGACGTACGCCCGGTGCTCGACGTCCTGATCGAGCGGCATCCGCGTGTGCGGCTCGGCGTGCTGACCAACGGAGACTCCCAGCAGCAGCGCCACAAGCTGCGCGACATCGGCCTCGCCGACGACCTGCCCGCCGTGATCATCTCCAGCGAGGTGGGAGCGGCCAAGCCCAGCCCCGAGATCTTCGAGCGGGCCGCCGACCTGCTCGGCCTCCGTCCCGGCCACATCGCCTACGTCGGCGACCGCCTACGGACGGACGCGCTGGCCGCCGAGCAAGCCGGAATGCACGGCATCTGGCTGAACCGCCACGGCGGACCGGCGCCGTCCTCGGTTTCCGTCATCCAGACGCTGCACGACGTCCCCGCGCTGCTCACCAGCCTCAACAGAACATGACGTCTCCCGCGGCGTTCTCAAGAGTCGTGGACGACCGCGGGCTCGCCGTCCTTCCTCGGACCATGGGCGATCATCCACAGGATCCACGCCTGGAACAGGCCGGCGGCGAAGAACAGGAGAAGGGCGAGGTCCGCACCGAGCGCCTCCAAGGGAAGTTGCAGCAACACGAGAGATATGGGCGCCGTCACAAGGAAAAGAAGAACGGCCTCAAGGCCCTGACTTCCCGGCTGGCGAATCCCGATCTCGACGTAGACGGTCACACCGACGACGAGCAGCGCGTACGGGACGGCGATCGCCAGTGCGAGGCGCCACCGCCGGTATCGGGAGACGTAGCCCGTGACAGCTCGGGTGATCCGCATGCTCCGAAGTCTTCCTCGTGTCACCCGCACCGCCATGAGCGCACGTACTCAAATGCCCTGGGTACACGGGTACGTGCCGGTGGACCGTCAGAGCGACACCACAGGTTCGTACGTCTCCTGGAGAACCTCGCCGTCGATCGGATAGAACTCCCCCTTCACGCCTCTGATCACCCATTGGCCGGTCTTGATGCCCACCCACGTCGAGTGCAGGACGTCCAGCACCTCGGCGGTGACGTCCGTGTCGCCGCCATGGGCCCCGGCGACCACCGTGCGGAAGCGAAAGCCGGCGAAGGAGACCAGCTCAGCCACATTGTCGCCGCGCCACTGAACGGCCTCGACCTCAACAGGACGCTTGCGAAACCTGTGAACGCCCACCGGTCATCCCTCCTCACCAATCAGTTCATGGTGCACGACGACCACACCGACACGGCAGACCAGTGTTCCGTGCGCGAGGCGACCGGAAACGGAAAGACCCTCCCCGCCGGAAGGCGGAACGCGGAACGGTCAACGGGGAAGGCCCTTCGGCGCGGGCCGGAAGGTCAGTCCTGCGGCTCGTCCCTGGACGACGTCACCTTCTTGCAGTCCGTGCCCGATATCGAGAAGGGCGCGTCCGTCCCGACGCGGTCCACCTTGCCGCAGGTGTAGACGCTCCAGTCCCGGCTGAAGAAGACCTGGCCTGGGTTGCCCAGGGCGTTCTCCCGGCACTGGGTTCCCGCGATGTCGGTGCCGACCTCCCAGGGGCCGTTGTGACAGGCGTACTGGGATGACGACGGCACGACCTCGGCGTACGCCCTGGGGGCGAGGCCGCCCAGGGCGACGGTGACGGTGGCCGCGAGCAGAGCGGCGCGGCGGCGGGTGCGCGTGGACATGAAAGCTCCTGGGGGTAGATCGAATTCGCGATCGTCGCTTTAAGTCACCTGGACACTACTTTACGTGAGCGACACTTTCCGGCGCGGCTCGTCGCCTGGACGGGATGGCCGACGGTCAGGGGGTGCTGCGCGTCCGGCGTACGGAGATCAGCTGACCGGGGTTCCGGCGCGAACCGGGTCCGGGGTGGCCTTGTCCGGGGGCGGCCGCGCTCGGGGGCCGCTGGGGCTGGGGGCAGCCGGGTCTGTGGGCTGGTGGGCTACTGGGCTGGGGCGGCCGGGTCTTTGGGTGATACCTGGGGGGTGGTTCCTCCGCGAGCGGCGGCGTTCACTCGACAGATCTGTTCACTCGACAGATCTATCGTCGGCGCTCAGGGGGAGCCGGGCCGCGATGGCGAAACCGCCGTCGGGGGTCGGGCCCGCGGTGAGCCGGCCGCCGGCCAGCGTGACGCGCTCCCGCAGGCCGTCCAGCCCGTAGCCTCCTCCGGCCGAGGCCGCCCTTCTCGCCATCGTGTGCGTGTGATACCCCTCACCGGCGGTGTTGTCCACGCGGACGCACACCTGGCCGCCGTCCAGGACGCAGCTGACCTGGACCAGCGCGCCCGGCGCGTGCTTGCGGACGTTGCTGAGCCCTTCCTGGACCAGCCGATAGCAGGCGTGCTTCACCCGCGGCGAAAGCCCGTCTTCAGGAAGGTCGAGATGAAGATCGACTCGTAGCCCGGCGGCCTCGGCGTCCCTCACCAAACGGGCGATCGCGTCGGCACCTCTGGCGGCCGGCACCTCGTCCCGGCGCAGCACGGTGAGCAACTGGCGTAGCTCGGCCAGCGCCTGGACCCCCTTGTCCTCGATGCCCGCCGCCAGCTCGGGAATCTCCGCGGGATCCTCGACGTCGCGGATGATCCCGGCGTTGAGCACCATGCCGGTCACCGCGTGCGTCACCGTGTCGTGCAACTCCCGGGCCAGCCTCCGCCGCTCCTCCGACGCGGCGAACTCCTCCCGCTCACGCACGCCCGCCCGCAGCTCACCGACCAGCCCCCGGTACTTGCACACCCACGTCCCCACCAGCGCAGGCAGGTAGACCAGCGTCAGCGCCCGTACGACGCTGAGGTAGAGGGTCTCGTCGGTGTACGGGTCCACGTAGTCGGCGACCGCGTACACCGCCGTGAGCACCAGGGCGACGATCTTCCACGAGCGCATTCGATGTTCGGACGTCATCGAGAAGGCAGCCAGGATCAAGGGCACGGTCTGCGCGGTCACGCAGGCGCAGACGGCCGAGGCGATGATCATCGGCCAGGGGGTGCGGCGCCGGACCAGCATGGTCGCGGCCGTGATCGCGCCTACCAGGTGCGAGAGCCAGTCCGGAGGGTCCCCCCACAGTGCGTAGGAGTGCCCGATGGCCGTCGTCGGGATCGTGAAGGCCAGGACGGCGGCGGCGAGCAGCAGATCGACCAGCAATGATCGATACCGCTTGACAGACTCCCCGTGCTCGTCACGCACGTATTCAGTATGCGCCATCCGTATTCGCTATCCAAAACGCCGCCCACGAACCGACGCCCTACCCCATGCCACGCCCATGCCCCCGACCGTCCCCCACCAACCTCTGACCACAGTAGGCCCCACGACCAAACCCCGACAGCGCGGCCCCGCAGGGAGGCCTGGGGCAGGCGGCCTGGCATTCGACGCCGACAGCGGAAGGCCGCGGACCGCGGTGATCCACAGACACCGCACAGCGCCCGGCACAGCGTGACCAGCCGACCTCCCGGAGGACCCGGCAAGGCCCCTGGCAACCGGGGTCGGCGGCGTTCACACGGATGCCGGGCAGCGCCTTCGCGTCGGCCTGCACCAGCGCACGGAAGGTGTCGCGGTCGTCCGCGACGCGCGCGGCGATGAGCTGCCCGGCCCGCCTCTCCACCGGGTCGATCTCGGCGATGTCGGTGCGCTCTTTGGTCTCCTGGTCCTGCCAGACCAGGCGGACGCGCATGCCCCGGGCGAGGCCGGGCGTGCGGGCGATGAGCGTGTCGATCTTGGCCAGCATGGCCGGCATGGCCGGCATGGCCAGCCCGACGCCCTCGCCCCCGTGCTCCGCCGACATTATGAATTTTGAAGTCTCCAGAGCATTTCTTGGGCTCGGTTGTGGTCTCAATATTCGGCCGACGATTAATTGAAGATCATTGCGGTAGGTGGGGGCCAGAGAGTGGGGTAGGTCAACCGCTGGGAGGCCGCTTGGGTGGGACGCCATCACGACTTGAGACAGCGGGTGGCCTGCGCTCGACGGGGGAATGCGCTGTGCGGGTGATCGTCGATCTCACACGGTGTCAGGGGTACGGGCAGTGCGCGTTCCTCGCGCCAGGCGTCTTTGCGATGCACGGCGGCGAGGCGTTGCTGTACGACCCGGACGCGGACGAGGCGCAGCGTGAAAACGTACTGCGGGCGGCTGCGGCGTGTCCGGTCCAGGCCATCCACGTCGACCGGATGGCCACCCAGCACCCGGGGATGCGGACCGGACCGGCCGCTCCCGCACAGGTCGGCGACGGCGATGGGTTCCGGAAGACGGGCAGCATCGTGATCGTGGGCGCCTCGCTGGCCGGAGCGCGGGCGGCGGGTGTGCTCCGGCGGGACGGCTTCACAGGCTCGCTGACCCTGATCGGGGAAGAGTCGTACGAGCCGTACGACCGCCCGCCGTTGTCCAAGCAGGTGCTGGCGGGCCGGGTACCCGAAGATCACACCCTGCTCCCTCGCCTGCGTGAGGTCGATGCCGAATGGATGGCCGGCACGCGCGCGGCGGGGCTTGATTTGGCCGCCAAGAAGGTGACGCTCGGCGATGGCCGGGATGTGCCGTTCGACCGGGTGCTGATCGCGACGGGCGCACGGGCCCGGCCGTGGCCGAACCCGGCGGAGGCGGCGCTGGAGGGGGTGCTGCCGCTCCGCACCATGGAGGAGGCGGCCCGCCTGCGCGAGCTTCTCGCGGCCGGTCCGCGTCGCGTGCTGGTGATCGGCGCGGGGTTCACCGGGTCGGAGGTCGCCTCGGTCTGCCGGGACCTGGATCTTCCGGTGACCGTCGCCGAACGGGGTCCGGCGCCGCTGGTGAGCGCCCTGGGCGCGGTGATCGGGGCGGTCGCGGCCGACGTGCAGCGCGACCACGGCGTGGACCTGCGGTGCGGCGTCACAGTGGAGGCCTTGGAGGGCGGCGCGGATGGCCGGGTACGGGCGGCGCGGCTGTCCGACGGGTCCACGGTGGAGGCCGATGTCGCGGTGGTCGCGCTCGGGGCGGTCCGCAACGTCGAGTGGCTGCGGGACTCCGGGCTGGCCGCGGGCGTCTGGGGGGTGGCCTGCGACGCGGGCTGCCGGGCCGTCGACATCAACGGCCTGGTGACCGACGACGTTTTCGTGGCCGGGGACATCGCGCGCTTCCCGCATCCGGTCTACAACTACCAGTTCATGACGCTCGAGCACTGGGGGAACGCGGTCGCCCAGGCCGAGATCGCCGCGCACAACATGATCAGCGACCAGGCGCACCGCTGGGCGCACCTGGCCCTGCCGGTGTTCTGGTCCAACCAGTTCGGGATCAACATCAAGTCGGTCGGAGTGCCGACCTTCGCCGATGAAGTGGTCATCGTCCAAGGCTCGGTGGCCGAGCGCCGGTTCGTCGCCGTCTACGGCTACCGGGGCCGGGTCACGGCCGCGGTCACCTTCGACCAGGCCATGTGGCTGGGATTCTACGAGGGACTGATCGAGCGGGCCGCGCCCTTCCCACCCGATTTTCGCGGTGTCGACCGCAACGAGGAGATGCGGCCGGTGCCGGCCGAGGTGCCCCAACACATCAACGCCAGCGAGGTGACCGTCGTGGTGACCGGACATGATCCGGCGGAACGCCGCGCCCGGCTGGTCCACCGCGACATCTGACCGACTGTGACAAGGAGGCGCCGCCATGACACCAAACAGCGTCTTCCAGCAGAGCCTCGACAAATCCAATCGCGCCGACCCCTACCCGCTGTACGCCGAACTGCGCAAGACGCCGGTACGGCGGGAGGAGGACGGCACCTACGTCGTCAGTACCTACAACGAGATCGTCGCGCTGCTGCACGATCCGCGCGTCAGTTCGGCACGCCCCACCTTCCCTCAGCCGGGCGAGCCCGGCTTTTCCGAGGAGGCCGCGCAGCAGCCACGGGCCTTCATCAACACCGATCCGCCCGAGCATGACCGGATCCGCCGCATCGCGATGCGCCACTTCGGCCCACCGCATTCGCCGCATCGGATAGACGACCTGCGGCCGGAGATGGTCGAGATCATCACCGGCCTGATCGACGGCGTCACAGGCCGACGGCGGATCGACATCGTCGATGACATCGCCTACCCGTTCCCGGTGACGGTGATCTGCCGGATCCTGGGAGTACCGCGCGAGGACGAGGCACGGTTCCACGCGTGGGCCGACACGGTCGTCGAGGCGTCGGACTCCAGACAGGAGGGCCGGGCACAGCGCCTGCAGCGGCGGCAGAGCGCGCTGCTCGAGTTGCACCGGTACCTCGGCGGGATCGCTGCCGAGCGCCGCAGAGCTCCCGGAGACGACCTGATCTCCGGCCTCATCACCGACCAAGGCCCCGACGGGTCGATGTCCCTGATCCAGGTGGCGGTCACCGGCACGCTGCTGCTGATCGCCGGCCACGAGACGACCGTCAACCTGATCACTAACGGAATGCTCACCCTGCTGCGCCATCCCGAGCATCTCGACCGGCTACGTCATGAGCCGGACCTGGCGGTCTCCATGGTTGAGGAACTGCTGCGATACGAGCCCCCGGTGCACTTTTTGTCTCTGTCGCGGATCGCCCTGGACGACATCGACATCGCCGGGACCACCATCCCCAAAGGCGCGCCAATCGTCCTGGCGCTCGCGGCGGGAAGCCGCGACCCGGCGCACGTGCCCGACCCTGACCGCTTCGACCCGGACCGCCGGTACAACGAGCACCTCGGCTTCGGCGGCGGCATCCACTACTGCTTCGGCGCTCCACTGGCCCGCCTGGAAACCCAGATCGCGCTGACCGAACTGGCGAGGCGCCTGGACAATCCCCGCCTTGTCGCCGACCCGCCCCCCTACCGGCCAAGCCCCGGACTACGCGGACCCCGGCATCTTTTCATCGACATCGACGGTGTCGACCGACCTGCGCGATGAACCGCTGACCTCGATCGCCGCAGGTCGGCGGAAACGGCGTGATCGTCTGCCGGATGGTCTGGCATTGGTCCGGCAACGCCTTGATTTCTCGACTTCGGGCAGAAGAAAGGCCCTCCCGCGATTCGCGCGGAAGGGCCTTTGAAGTGCGGAGGCTCGGGGATTTGAACCCCGGATGGGCTGTAGACCCAAACCGCATTAGCAGTGCGGCGCCATAGACCTGACTAGGCGAAGCCTCCTGATCGGCCGGTCGGCTTGGTGTTGCCGCCGACTGGCTCAGCACAGAGTACCGGCCTTGATGCCGGGCGGCAAAGTGGATTCGCCGTCGGGGGCAATCATATCGATTCGCCATCGTGGGCGATCGGGTCTGGGCGGGGCTGTGCCGGGTGGCCGCGTCCGGACTTGGGGGCTTGCCTGGCTTTCCACACCCTGTGTCCACAGGCTGTGGAGAAGGGCGGGCCGCCGGGGCAGGAAGCCCGGCGGCCCGCTTCAGCGCTCTGGCGGCCTCCGCCGAACTGACCGCCGCGCTTCCGGGGATGTGGTGTCACCGGCCATCCGGTCCCACGGTGTCCGGATGGCCGGGAGCTGAGAGGCTCAGGCCCTTGCCCCAAGGGGACTGGTCTCACAGGTGGACCGGCGTTGGAAAGGTCAGCGGGTGCGCCTCTGTTCGACGGGCCGGGCGCCGCGGGCGGACCTGTGTCGGACAGGGCGGACGCGGCGCGTGGGCCCGTTCGAAGGGTCAGGCGCGGCGGGCGGCCTGGCCTTCGACCTCGATCTTGACCTTCTTGCTGACCAGGACGCCGCCGGTCTCGAGGGCGACGTTCCAGGTCAGGCCGAACTCCTCGCGGTCGATCTCGGTTTCGATGGAGAAGCCGAAGATCTCCGCGCCCCAGGGGTTGGTGCCGGCGCCGCCGTACTCGACCTTGAGGGTGACCTCCTTGGTGACCTCGCGGATCGTGAGGTCACCGACGACGACGAAGTCCTCGTCCGAGTGGCTGACGACGCGGGTGGTGCGGAAGGTCAGCTCGGGGAACTTGTCGACGGCGAGGAAGTCCTCGCTGCGCAGGTGGTTGTCGCGGTCGGTGCTGCCGGTGTCGATGCTGGCGGTCTGGATGGTGAGCTCCGCCGACGAGTCGAGGGGGTTCTCGCCGATCGTGACGCTTCCCTTGAAGTCGCCGAACCGGCCGCGGACCTTGGTGACCATCATGTGCTTCGCCATGAAGCCGACGCGCGTGTGTGCGACATCCACGTCGAAGGTGCCGGGCTCGGGGATCGTGAGGCCTTCCCAGGCGCGAGTGCTCATGGTGTCCATCTCCGTGGGAGTAGTTGCTAGGCGGAATGTCTGCCGCAACAGATGTCTACACGAGGAATATTCCGTCCGTCAACTATCGTCGGTTAGACTGTGAATGTGATCCCAACTGACGACGCCCGGCTCACCGCGATAGGCCTTCTCATGGAGGTCCACTCCGGCCTCACGAGCAAGATGACGCCCGCCTTCGCGGAGAGCGGGCTGTCCGAGGTCGACTTCGAGACGCTGATCCGCCTCGCGCGCTCCCCCGAGCGGCAGTTGCGCATGAGCGACCTGGCGGCCCAGACGTCACTGTCCACCAGCGGGGTGACCCGGGTGGTGGACAGGCTGGAGCGCGAGGGGCTGGTCCGGCGCGTGGCCTGCGCGAGCGACCGGCGTGCGTCCTACGCGACGCTGACGGAGGACGGCCTGGCCCGGTTGCAGACGGTCCTGCCCAAACACCTGGAGGACATCGAGACCTGGTTCACGGGCCTGCTCACGCCCGCGCAGCTCGAGACGCTGCTCGACACCCTCCGCGTCATCCGCGACGTGGTACGGCCCTGCGCCACGGCGGGCGCGGACGTGCCGGCCCAGGTCACTCCTGCACGATCGTGAGCTCGCCGCGGGCGTGCATCTCGCGCAGCGTCCGTTTCGCGAACTTGCCGACGCTGGTCTTCGGCACCGCCTCGACGAACGCCCAGCGTTCGGGCACCTGCCAGCGCGCCACCTTGCCCGACAGGAACTCGCGCAGCTCCGCGACCCCGGCCTCCCCGCCGAGCACCACGCACGCCAGCGGACGCTCTCCCCAGCGTTCGTCCGGCACGCCGATCACCGCGGCCTCGACCACCGCCGGGTGTCCCATCAAGGCGTTCTCCAGCTCGACCGACGAGATCCACTCCCCGCCGGACTTGATGACGTCCTTGAGGCGGTCGGTGAGGGTCACGTACCCACGCTCGTCGAGCCTGCCGACGTCGCCCGTGCGCAGCCAGCCGTCGTGGAACCGCGAGGGGTTCTCGTCCAGGTGGTAGGACGCGGTGACCCACGGCCCGCGCACCTCCAGCTCCCCCACCGCGACGCCGTCCGAGGCCAGGACGGTGTCGCCGTCGCCGACGATCCTGCCCTCGACTCCGGCGAGCAGCCTGCCCTGCGTGACGCGCAGGCTCCAGTCGTCTCCGTGGGCGACGGCCGCGGTCGGCGAGGTCTCGGTCATTCCCCACGCCTGGACGAGCCGGACGCCGAACTCCGTCTGCAGGCCCTTCATCAGCGACTCGGGCACGGCCGAGCCTCCGCACGGCACGAGGCGCAGCGACGAGAGGTCGGGGTGGTGCCGGCGGGCGTACCGCAGCAGGTCGGCGAAGATCGTGGGGATTCCGCCGGAGATGGTGGGCTTCTCCTCCTCGATGATCTTCGCCAGGTGGGCCGCCTGCATGAAGCGGTCGGGCATGACCAGCGAGGCCCCGGCCATCAGCGCGCCGTACGGCATGCCCCAGGCGTTGGCGTGGAACATCGGGACGATCGGCAGCACCCGGTCGTCGGACGTCACGGCCATGCCGTTGGCCGTGCAGATGGCCATGGCGTGCAGGTAGGACGAGCGGTGGCTGTAGACGACGCCCTTGGGGTTGCCGGTGGTGCCGCTGGTGTAGCACATGGACGCGGCGGCGCGCTCGTCCACCTCGGGCCAGTCGAAGGCGTCGGAGGCGGCGTCGAGGAGCGCGCGGTAGCCGTGCACCCGCTTCCCGGCCGCGAGCAGCGGTTCGGTGTCCCCGGCGCCGATCACGACCACGTGCCGCACGGTCTTCATCACGGGCAGGATCGGCGCGAGCAGGGGGATCAGCGAGCCGTCGACGAGCAGGACGTCGTCCTCGGCGTGGTCGGCGATGTAGGCGATCTGGTCGGGGTGCAGGCGGATGTTCAGCGTGTGCAGCACGGCGCCCATGGCGGGCACGGCGAGGTACGCGGTGAGGTGCTCGGTGTTGTTCCAGCAGAACGTCGCGACGCGCTGGTCGCCGTCCACGCCGAGCGCGCGCAGGGCGCCGGCCAGGCGGGCGGCCTCCCGCGCCAGCTCCCCGTACGGCAGGCGCCGGTAACCGTCGCCGGTGTACGTGGCCACCTCGTGATCGGCGAACCGGCCGGTGCCGTATCGCATGATCGAGGTGATGGTGAGCGGGAACTCGGGCATCGTGCTGCGCATCAGTGCCACCTCCGCTTACCGAGTCTGACCCCGTGCCCGGCCCTCCACAACCGTTAGATCACCTCGCGGACCCTAACCGGGGTCGCGTCTCGGGTCCGCACGGCTCGACGACGACCAGGTCGCCCCGGAGCTTCGCCATCGCGCGGGAGACCGTGCTCTTGACGGTGCCGATGCTGATCCCGAGCGTCCTGGCGATCTCCGTCTCGGTCATGTCCTCGTAGTAGCGCAGCAGGATCGCCGTACGCTGCCGCGCGGGAAGCCGGTCGATCGCCTCTTCCAGCAGCTCGTGGATCTGCCCGGGCGTGGGGCCGTCCCGCACCGGGGTCTCCGGCAGTTCCTCGGACGGGAACTCCTCCAGCTTCCTGCGCCGCCACCAGGAGATGTTGATGTTGACCATCGCCCGGCGCACGTACCCGTCCAGCGAGGCGCGATCGTTGATGCGCTCCCAGGCGAGGTAGGTCTTGGCGAGGGCGGCCTGGAGCAGGTCCTCGGCGTCGGCGGGCTGGCCGGTCAGCTGATAGGCGACACGCAGCAGCGCCGGGCCGCGCGCGACCACGTACTCGCGGAACTCCTCATCTTTACCGCTCATGCGACCACCGGTACCGGGACGAAGGCATGATTCGTTCGGATCTCGTGGTCAGAATCGCAGCCGCGGCCCATAATGCGGCCGAACGTTCATCCAGGTTTCGCCCCACCGAATGTAAAGATCGTTAGAGTCGGACGGCAGGCGGAGACGGCGACTAGTTCCTCCGAGAGTGGGTAATTTGCTACCCGCGCCCTTGGCGGGGGAAATATTCGTCCCGCCGGAAACGCTGCCCTCGGCAAAACGTGTGACGCTAGCGGGCATCTAGGTGACTCGCCGCGGTTGCTGGGGAGGGCCCATGGGAGTGGAGCGCCGCCATGCGCTGGCGTCCAAGGCACTCGGCCGCAGCCTGGTGCCGCCACAGCCGGAGGAGGAGATCCCCGCCCTCACGGCGGTGGTGGGCGAGATCCTCGACGTCAGCCCGCATCTGATCATCGTGGAGAACCCCGAGGGGGTGGAGGAGCGCTTGGTCATCGCGCCGTGGGCCACGGCGTGGCGCGGCAGCGTGGTCGCGCCGGCCGACCTGCCCGCGGGGGGCCGGGTGGTCATCCGCGCCCGGCAGTCCGGCCGCGTGGCCGACCGGCTGTGGGGCGACGTCACGCGCGTCACGGGCGTGATCCTCTCCATGGGCAGGGAGGGCCGGGACCGCACGGTCGAGCTGGACTGCGGGCCACACCGGGGCACGCGCGAGGTCGTCATCCCGTACGGCGCGTCCGGCCGCATCGCCGTACGCCACCCGCAGCTCGAACCGGGGTACCTCTTCGACGCCATCGGCACCCGCGTCGAGGGCGTGACGACCGCCTACCTGCCGGCGACCTCGCAGCCGCCGTACCGCGCGACCGCCGTACCGCCTCCGCCGCCCGCGTACAACGGCGTGCAGTCGAGGATCTCGGGTGCGGCCGCGTGGTCGGACGCGTTCGACGAGGGTGAGGCTGGGGCCGCCTACCCGATGTTGGAACGTGCCGATTCGCAGTGTGACGACGCCGGGGTGTCGTGCACTGGTTTGCCGTACTTGTCGCTTGGGTCGATGCTTTACGTCGGCAATGTGTGCGAAAGCCGCGCCGCAGTATTGCCGATCGTGGCCTGCGGGTGCATGGCGGGCCGATTCTGTGATCGATGCGTGGAATGTGGCACGTCACCACGGGGACGGATCGCCGAGCTTTCGCCGGCGTCCTTTGTCGAGCTCGGGGGAGATCTCACCAACGGATGCTTCAACGCCCGTGTCGGATTGGGGTGACCCATGGCGCCTGAAAGCCTCGCCACCGCCGCTCTCGCGATCGTCGTGCTCCTCCTGCTCCTCGGAGGCGCCGCCAAGGCCGCGACCGCCGGTTCACACGCCGAGCCGGGAGCGCTCGCACGGCTCGGTCCCGGAGTCCTGGCGCCCGAGCGGTGGCGCAAGCCGATGATGATCTTCTGTGCCGGGATGGAGTTCGTGCTGGCCGCGGGACTGGTCTTCACCGCAGGCCCACTTCCCCGGTGGGGGACGGTCGCGTTCTTCTCGGTGGCGACCTACGTCCTGTGGGAGCTGCGCCGGCGGCGGCCGGACGTCGGGTGCGGATGCTTCGGCGACGCGAGCAGCACCCCCGTGGGCCTGCGGTCCATCGGCCGGGCCGCGGTGCTCGCCGGGGCGGCGTTGCTGGTCGCGGTCGTGCCCGTGACCGGAACGGACCTTCTGACGCCGTCATGGCACACGCTGATCGCACTCGGGGCGGGGCTCGCGCTGCTGGCCGTCCTGTCCCCCGAGATGGAGGAGACCTTCGCCCGCGTGCGGCACCGGGCGCCGTGCGAGCAGCGGCCCGTCGCGGCGCCCAAGGCGCTCTCCCGGCTCAGGGCGAGCAACGAGTGGCGGTCCCACCTGGACCTGCTCACGGCGTCCGAGCCGTCCGACAGCTGGCGTGAGCTGTGCTGGCGGTTCTTCGTGTACCCGGCGCGCGTGGCCTCGGGGGCCGAGGCGGACGTCGTGTTCGCCGTGTACCTCAGCGGGCGGCGGCCTCCCGTGCGGGTGGCCGTGGTCGAGGGCGAGGGGTCCGGGCCTCTTCGGGAATCTATCGGTGTATCGGCTGGATACTAGAAAGCCTTAGACGACGGCAGACATACGCGCCCGGGGCCGCCATACCGAGAGCCATAACCGAGAGCCGCACCGAGAGGGAGCACGATGCCGGACGGCGGGGGCGGCCGCCCGGCATCGTGCATTCAACTCTCTACGGCTCTCTAGCTTCCCCTCTAGAAAGCCGTAGAGAGGCCAATGGGGTACGGGCCGCCGCCACGCGCCCGTCCGGTTTCGACTACAAGGGCTGGGCCCGGAGAAACCTGCCGAAGTGCGGCACCGTGAAGGCGATCAGGCCGCGCTCGGCGCTGAAGATCAGTCCTTTCTTGATGAGGCTGTCCCGGGCGGGAGAAAGGCTGGACGGCTTGCGCCCGAGCAACTCGGCGACCTCGGACGTCGGCACGGGCTCGTCGCCGACGGACGCCATCGCGTGCATGTACTCACGTTCGGCCGGGGTGGCGCGTTCGTACCGGCTGCCGAAGAAGCC
Source organism: Sphaerisporangium sp. NPDC051017 (assembly GCF_040683095.1). Lineage (NCBI taxonomy): Bacteria > Bacillati > Actinomycetota > Actinomycetes > Streptosporangiales > Streptosporangiaceae > Sphaerisporangium > Sphaerisporangium sp. NPDC051017. The sequence continues at coordinate 411,182 of NZ_JBFBCI010000001.1, read as the reverse complement.
GACCGCCAGCTCTTCCTCGGCCTCGGGAGAGGCGACCCGGATGTCGTCGGCCGTGATGGGCGACTTCGGTGCGACGTCCCAGGCGACCTTGCCGTAGGCCTGGACGAAGTAGGGGTAGCCGTCGGCGGCCTCGTACAGCGCGTCGAGGGCCTCGGGGGTGAACTCGACCTGCTCGCGCTCAGCGGGGGCGATGAGGGCGAGATCGGCCGCGGCGCGGTCGAGCCGGTCGATGCGCGCGTACCGGAACAGGCGCTCGGAGTAGCTCTTGCTGGCGCTCAGCACGCTCGGCAGGTGCGGGAGGCCGGCGCCCACGACGATCAGTGGGCCACCGCTCTGGGACAGCTCGTGGCAGGCGGCGCACAGGGCCGAGATGTCGGGCGGCTGGACGTCCTGCATTTCGTCGATGAACAGGGCCACGCCCACGCCGAGGTCCGTCGCCACCGAGGCGGCGTCCACGAACAGCTCGGTGAGGTCGATCTCCAGGTCGCCGGAGTCGGCGCGGCCCCGGCCCGCCGGGACGTCGATCGCCGGGGACCAGTGGGACGTGCCCTTCGCCGCCGAGGGATCGCGCATGGCGAAGGCCTTCAGCACGCCGAGGAACTCTTCGATGCGCTCGGGCGCGCGATGGCGGGGGGCCAGCTCGCGGATCGCCATGTGCATCGCGGCGGCGACGGGACGGCGGATCGACTGCTCGGGACGGGCCTCTATCTTGCCGGTGCCCCACAGGCGCTGCATCGCCATGGACTTGAACGTGTTGAGCAGCACGGTCTTGCCGACGCCGCGCAGCCCGGTGAGGACCATGCTGCGCTCGGGCCGCCCACGGGCCACGCGCTCGAGCACGACCTCGAACTGTTGCAGCTCACGATCGCGCCCGGCGAGCTCTGGGGGGCGCTGCCCCGCACCGGGGGCGTAGGGATTGCGCACGGGGTCCACGCTCTCGGACTGTATGACCGGATATAGCGGCCGTCCTAGATTTCCGTAGAAAGCGCTACGGCGTGTCGCCGGACGGCAGGGCACGCGCGCCGGGCGTGACGCCGGCCGAGCGGGCGTCTGAGGCGTCGAGAGCATCACCATGGGCACATCACCCCTCACCTGGAACTCCACTGCCCGAACGCCCGTTCGATCCGGTGACCAGAACTGTAGCGTGTAGTCGAACACGTGCGCGAGCGATCCCGGGTAAAAGCTGCGGCACAGATCCGGCCCTCGCGCGCCGGGCGGCACATGACCGGCGACATCACGATTTCGTCACGAGCGGGGTCACGAAGGCCTTACTGTGGCGTATGCCCGAGAAACCAAAGCCACGCCACCTGGGCGTTCTCCTGCTTGCGTGCGCGTCCGCCGTGGTCACGGCATGCGGCGGCGCGGGAGCCGGCACCGGGTCCGGCACCGGGTCCGGTGTGGGGTCCGGTGTGGGGTCCGGTGTGGTGGGCGAGCCTGCGGCCGACTCGGTCCCGCCCTCGACGCCCACCGCCACCACTGTCACCACTGTCACCACTACATCCCCGCCCGCCTCCGCCTCGCCGGAGCCCAGCGCGGCCCCGTCGCCGTCCGAGCCGCCCGCGTTCACGTCGAAGGTCTCCACGGTCACGCCCGGCACGCTCAAGCAGTCCTGGCGCGAGGGCTGCCCCGTCTCGCCACAGGACCTGCGGAAGATCACGATGACCTACTGGGGCTTCGACAGGAAGGCCCACACCGGGGATCTGGTCGTCAACGAGGCGGTCACCGACGACGTGGTCTCCATCTTCAGGCAGTTGTACGCCTGGCGTTTCCCGATCACCCGCATGGAGCCGATCGACGAGTACGGCGGCAGCGACTTCGACTCGATCGAGGCCGACAACACCTCGGCCTTCAACTGCCGCAGGGTCGCGGGCTCCAGCAGCTGGTCCAAGCACTCGTACGGCAAGGCCATCGACATCAACCCGCGCGAGAACCCGTGGGTGGAGCCGGACGGCTCGGTCGCCCACGACAACGCCAGGCGCTTCGCCGAACGTCCGCTGCGCAAGCCCGGCGTGATCAACGGCGACGACCGCGTGGTGCGGCTGTTCGAGAAGTACGGCTGGGAGTGGGGCGGCTACTTCAACGGCGCCAAGGACTACCAGCACTTCTCCAAGGGCGGCGGCTGAGAGCTGCGTAAACGCTCACTCGCCACCCCCCTGGGCCGTGCTTGGGCCGTCAGCGGCCCGTGCGGGCCGTCTCAGGGCCGCGTCGATGGTCTTCCCCATCCGCTGCTCCGAGGACGGCATGAGATGCCCGTAGTGGTCGAGGGTGAACTTGGCGCTGTGGTGGCCGGCCCACTCCGACACCGCGGTGATGGCCTCGCCCTCGGCCAGGAGCGCGCTGACGAAGTAGTGGCGCAGCATGTGGACACCGTGCTCCCGGTAGCGGGTGCCGCGCTTTTCCCCGGCCGGGATCGGCGGGACGATGCCCGCCCGCTCCAGCACCTTGTGCCACGTCTCCAGGAAGGTGACCGGGTGGACCGGCCGCCGGATGGTGTTGGAGAAGAACAGGCGCACGGTGGTCGGCTCGCCGTCCACATCGCCCCACGGCAGGGTGACCGTGATGGGCTCCAGCTCACGCATGTGCTCGGCGAGCGTCACCTTCACCGTCTCCGACAGCGGAACCTCGCGGGTCTTCTGCCCCTTGGGCGGGGCGAGGATGAGCTTGCCCCTCAGTAGTTTCAATTGCCGGTTCACGGCGATCTTCCCGTGCAGCCAGTCGACGTCATCGGGGCTGAACCCGAAGATCTCACGGTCGCGTAAGCCGAGCCCGGCGCCGACAGCCACCATCGCCTGATAGCGCGCCGGAAGCTTGTCGTGCACATCGAGCACCTGGTCGGCCGTCCATGGCACGAGCTTCTTCTTCACGACCGTGGGCAGCACCACCGTGGACGACTTCACCGGATTCTTGGTGATTAGCTCGTCGTCGATCGCGACGGAGAACACCAGGCCGACGTGCGCCATGATGACCTCGATGTAGCTCGGCGCGAGCTCGGCCGACATCTTCTTCACGAGATTCTGGATCATGCTCGACCGCCGGGACAGCAGGCCGATCTCCTTCGACCCGATCACCGAGTACACGTGCTTGCTCAGGCGCTGCCGCATGACCACACGCGTCCGCGGGTCGAGCGTCCGCGTGTCGATGATCTCCTCGGCCAGCTTCTTGAAGGTGATCTTCCCGGCGTCAGGGTCGATGTACGTCCCCCGCAGGACGTCCGCCGCTACCGCGTTCTTGAAGTTGTCGGCGTCGACCTTCTTCGCGAACGACTTGTTGCGCTCCTCGCCTCCGGGGTCGAGGTAGCGGACCCGCCAGCGCTTGCCCTTGCCGTATCGGGCCGGGTCTCGCTCCATGGCGGGCTTGCCGCTCGGGGTGAATAACGGCTTGCCGTCTGGGCCGCGCTTACAGCGCATCCACCGGTCATCAACGTGAGCCATCATCGACCTCCATCGCCGTGGCGTGTCGCTCCGCGTCACCTTTTTTGGCGAACGCCTTGGTGTCCGGCTTCCTGTCCGGGCCGGTCCACTCGGCGAGGTAGCGCGGGTGCCTGGCGGTCGGCACCTTCACCTGCCTGCCCTCGGCGTCCTTCGCCGTTGTGAACCACAGGTCCTTAACCCTGGCCATTGGTTCGCACCTCGCCGGGATGTTCGAGCCAGCCGTTCGCGCGCATCTTCTCGACCCAGTCGGCGGGTACCGCCGGCGGCGTGATGCCGGTCTCGATCATCGCGTCGAGAACCTTGGCCATCGATCGGAGGTAACCATTCACGGTGCTCTGGTCCTCCAGCCACTCCGATTGCACGATCACCTCGAAGAGCCGCCACAGGTCCCGATGCAGGTTGACGGGGGCGGCGACCTCCCTCCAACGCTGGCGGCGCTCCCTGTCTTCGGGCTCCCGTTCCCCGCTCACCCACATGAGCGCCTGGAGGTCGCCCATCTCGATCTCGGGTGAGATTCGGAGGAGAGTCCGGCCGTCAAGGGGGATGAACAGCAGGGCCGGGGGGGCGTCGAGCGCGTAGGCGAGACCGAGCAACTCGGTCAGCGAGATTGATTCGCGCCGCCCGTTCTCCAGATTCGTGATGACCTGGCGCTTCAGCTCCGGGAAGCCAGCTTCGGCGCAGCGGTCCGCCAGGTTCTGCGCGCTCATGCCGCGGCGCTGCCGGAGCTCGCGCACGCGCTTGCCTACCACCTCGATAGGCGTCACTTGTTCCATGGCGGCACATCCTATGCCTTCGGTTGACAACCGACAATCACCAGGTGCACCATGCAGAACCTACCCACCGCACAACCTGTGCGGTCGTGGAACATCTGAGGTGCTGAGATGGCAGAGAAGCACTTGGGGCCCGAGGAACTCGCCGACCGGGTGGGCGTGACAGTCCAGACGGTCTACTACTGGAACAAGGTCGGCAGCGGGCCCCGGTTCATGAAGATCGGCAGGCACTGCCGTTATCGGCTGGCGGACGTTCTTGCCTGGGAAGAGTCGCGGTACGCGGACGGTGCCGCCCGATGACTCCCATCAACAAGAAAGGCCCCGAGGGGAGAGCCACCTCCCACCGGGGCCAGTACGACCAGAAGGCCGCCAACGACAAGGCAACGGTACAGCGCCCGGCCGACAAGCGCAGCATCCCCACACAGACGAGTCTGCCGATCGTCGCGGGCGTGCTGTACGTCGGCGGTCCGGCCCGCAAGACCGCAGACCTGATGGTGGCCGGGTGCCCGGTGTGCGGCCGTGACCATCGGCACGCCTGCCCGCTGCCCGCGCCCTCGCTGACGTCGACCAAGAAGCCGGACTGTGGAGCCCGGTACCAGATCGTCCCGAAGCGCGCCCACGCCACCAGGCGGGGACGGAGGGCCGCGTGATGGCCGAGTCCGTGATGCTGATCGCTGCCCTCGCGCTGATCGCGCGGGGGTGGCCCGTCTTCCCGTGCGTGCCCGGGGGTAAGCGGCCTCTTGCCCGGTGCGTCCCGAACGGTTTCCACGGCGCCACCACCGATGTTGAGTTGGTCACGCGGTGGTGGACGGCGTTCCCCTTCGCGAACGTCGCGATCCCCACCGGCCCCGCCACGGTGGACGTTTTCGACGTCGATGTGAAGCCCGCCGGCACCGGGTTCCCGGCGTTCAATCGGCTGAAGGCCGCGGGGCTGCTCCCGGCACCGCTGGCCATCTACGAGACGCCCTCGGGCGGGCTTCACTGCCACTACCCCGGGACCTCGCAGGCGTGCGCGTCGCTGAAGGTCCACTTCATCGACTTCAAGGCGCTCGGAGGGTACGTGCTCGTGCCGCCCTCGGTGGTCGACGGCAGGGCGTACCGGCTCATCTCCGAGCCCGACCCGAGCGCAGGCCAACTCAACTGGTCTGCGGTGCGGAGCTTCCTTGACCCGCCCAAGCCCGTCCCTCCGCCGAGCAAGCCCAGCGCCCGGGGCACTGGCATCCCTGGCCTGGCCGCGTGGCTGGCCACCAAGACCAAGCCCGGCCGGAACGGCTCGTTGTTCTGGGCCGCGTGCCGCGCGACCGAGAACGGCGCCGCCGAGGGGGAGCTCCACGAGCTGTACGCCCGGATGCAGTTCGGCGCTGGATTCGACGAACGGCAGGCCGCGCGCACCGTCGCCGACGCCTACCGCATCACTACGAGGAGAAGCGCGTGACGCGCCTGCACGTTGTCCTGGACACCCCCGCGCCAAATCTGGCCAACCTCGCGACGGTTGAGCCGGGAACCCCGGACATCCCTTTCGCCAAATCTGGCCAACTTCTCGACGCCACCCGTGGCGCCTACAGGAGGTGGTTCGGCGAGAAGTACGACATGGGCGCCCTGGAGGCGGTACTCGCCACAGCCGCCGCTGAGCGCCTCGGCGGTGACCCGTGCTGGCTGCTGGTCGTCTCCGGGTCCGGGGCGGCGAAGACCGAGACCATCATGCCCCTGGAGGGTTCCGGGGCCCTGGTGGTGTCGACCATCACGGGCGAGGCCGCTCTCTTGTCCGGCACCTCCGAGAAGGACCGCGCGCCCGACGCGACCGGCGGGCTTCTGCGCAAGATCGGCGAAACCGGGGTCCTCGTCGTCAAGGACGTGACCACGATCATCTCAATGAGCCGCGACTCACGCGCCGAGGTACTCGCCGCGCTCCGGGAGATCTATGACGGCCGATGGAATCGCGAGGTCGGCACCGAGGGCGGCAGGACCCTCAGTTGGCACGGCAAGATCGTGGTCATTGGCGCTGTGACCACGGCGTGGGACTCGGCGCACTCGGTCATCGCCAGCATGGGCGACCGTTTCGTCCTCGTGCGGATCAACTCCACGCAGAACCGCCGCGAGGCCGGTCTCCAGGCGCTGAAGAACGTCAGCTACGAGCCTGCGATGCGGATCGAACTCGCCGAGTGCGTCAAGGCGCTCATGGCGTCGGTGGTGCGTGGCACGCCGGTAACCCTGGCTGACGAGGAGATGATCGCGCTTCTCGACCTCGCCGACATCGTCACCCTGACCCGCACGGCCGTCGAGTACGACCAGCAGGGCAACGTCATCTCGGCGCACGCCCCGGAGATGCCGACGCGGTTCGCGAAGCAGCTCGCCCAGATCGTCCGGGGTGGCATCGCCCTCGGCATGACTCGCGGCGCCGCTCTCACGCTGGCTGTCCGCTGTGCTGGCGACAGCCTGCCGCCGCTGCGGCTCGCGGTCTTGAGGGACCTGGCCAGTAACTCGCCGTCCCCGGTGAGCGACATCGTCAAGCGGTTGCAGATGCCTCGCAAGACCATCGATCGGACCTTGCAGGCCCTTCATCTTCTCGGCGTACTGACCGCCGCGGAGGAGAAGTGGGGGCAGTCCACGCGGGCCGTGTACGCCGTGTCTGACGGTATCGACTCTGAGGCGCTCGCGAGGTTGGCCAGAAATGGCGACACCCCACCCCCGGAGAACGGCAAGACCCCGGAGAGGTTGGCCAGAAATGGCGAAGGGGGTCCGAGGGCTGAAGCGCCGGACACCAAGTTGGCCAGAAATGGCGACACCCCCGTGCATCCGGATCAGATGACCGTGCCCGGAACGCCACCCGCCGAGGCGCCGCCTGCCGCCCCCAGGGCCACCGGCCCGCGCAAGAAGCCCACACCCGATCCCAAGCCCAAGCGGCGATGTCAGGCAACGGGCTGCAGGAAGAACATCCCCGGGACCGCCCGCAGCGACGCCCAGTACTGCTCACCCGCGTGCCGCTTCCGCCAGGCGGACAAGCGTAAGCGGGCCGCGAAGAAGACCACCCCGAAGGAGACACCGTGACCGCCAACCGGTCATTACGCCTGTCGGTGCCGGCCGAGACGTTCGCCGCTGTCGAGACCTACGCGAAGTGGCTCGACATGAGCATCGCCAAGACCGCGGCGTTCATGCTCGCGTTCGGCCTCGCCGCCGCCGAGGCGTACGCCGAACGCCAGCTCGACGCCGAGGACGCCAAGACCGCCAACCCGTCCGGCGCGACACCGACCGCGCCCGGCTCCACCTTGAACGGAGCGCAATGAGAAACGTCCCCATCCGGTCCATCCCGCTGCCCGGGGCCAGCAGCGCCGTCCGCAACGCCCAATCCATCTACTGCGGATTCACCATCCGCGAGACCTCCGGCGTGGCCGCCGCCCGCGTCCGGCTCTACGACCACGCCACCACCGCCACCGGGACCATCCTCGAAGAGATCACCCTGGCCGCCGGAAAAACGCTGCGATGCTGCTACCACGGCGGTCTGTGGGCCGTGAACGGCATCTACGCCGAAATCGCGGGCGCGGTGTCGGGAAGCGTCAGGATCAGCTGATGACCAGACGACGGCCCCCCACCCGCGCCCGCCTCGACGTCCAATGCTGGCAGCACGGCAAACGCCTCCTCCTGGTCGAGATCGACATCCGCGACACCACCGCCGTGCACGCCACCGCCCCCAAACACGGCGACCTCGACCACGTCACCGGGCCCCTGCCCGTCGCCTGCCCACGCGGATGCGCCGACGTCGTCAACCTCGACGAACTGGTCGCCGCGCTCCGGGAACGCGCCGAGCACTACCGGCGCCCGTTCATCCTTCCCTGGCCGGCCGCCATGCCGGTAACATGATCTCGGAATAGCCCCCGCGCCCCCCGGGCGCGGAGCGGCGGCCGGACTCGCGGTACTGGCCAGAATCTTCGCGAGAGCCCACCCTTGGCGTGCTCTCGGAGGATCCACCAGCCATGCCCCGCACCACCACCGCGCCCGACCGTGACCACGTCGAGGGGCGCATCCTCGAAGCCCTCGACCCCGCCCCCGGCGGGGGCCGCGCATACCGCATCAGGATCATCGCCTACGGCGACTCCCGCAACGGCCGCCGCTACCCCGAGGCGTTGCTACGGCAGGCCGCCGGCCTGTACGAAGGTGCCCGGGTGTTCGACGGCCACCGCACCGACGACGAACTCAGGTCCTCGGCCACCCGCGGCCTCCTCGGCTACGTCGACCAGGTCACCGCCGAGGCGGACGGGCTGCACGGCCGTCTGAACCTGCTCCCCTCCGCTCAGCGTGCCGCCGAAGCACTCGACGCCACCCTGACCGGGCAGGACGCCGGACGCCCCGCCCTGGTCGGGTTCTCCCACGACGTGCTCGCCCACTTCGAGCCCATCGTCGAAAGCGGCCGGCGCATCCTCGGAGCCACCCGGATCGTCGCGGTCAACTCCGCTGACCTGGTCTGCGATCCGGCCGCCGGGGGCGCGGTCCGCGCCGTCGCCGGTGGCGTCGACCCCGACGACCCCGATGACGACCCGCTGCTCATCCATGACGGCCGAACCGCTCGCGGCCGTGCCGTCGTCGTCGCCGAATGCGCCGCCCGTGGCCTGCCCACCGAAGCCGCCAAAGCCATCGGCGACGCCCTGCCGCACCGGTTCTCCGAAGCGCAGCTCACCCACCTCATCGACGTGGCGTGGTCCGCCCGCGCCGACGCCGAACGCGTCACCCTGACCCCGACCGTGCCCACCGTGCACGTCACCCAGGAAGCCCGCGACCGGAAGATCGCCGCCCTCGACGCGATGCTCATGACCGGCCCCGACCGGCCATCCGTCGCCTACCGCTCCCTGCGTCACGCCTGGGCCGACATCACCGGCGCCCGCGTCGACTTCCTCGGCGAAGACGAGAACCGGCGCATCCTCCGCGACACCATGGGCGGCAGCGGCTACGACTCCGGTCTACGCTCCACCGAATCCCTCACCGCCACCTCGTGGGATCAGATCTTCGGCGACTCCATCACCCGGCGCATGATCGCCGAATACGGCTCGGCCAACCTTCAATCGTGGAAGCTGGTCGTCAGCTCCGTCAGCTACGGCGTCGACTTCCGCACCCAGCGCCGCGAAAGGGTCGGCGGCTACGGCGTGCTCCCCACCGTCGGCCAGGGCCAGCCCTACCAGCCGCTCACCAGCCCCACGGACGAAGAGGCCACCTACGCGATCACCAAGCGCGGCGGCACCGAAGACCTCACCCTGGAAATGGTCGCCAACGACGACCTACAGGCGATCCGCAACATCCCCGTCAAGCTCGGCCGCGCCGCCGCCATCACCCTCTACCGGTTCATCTGGGACATCTTCCCCACCAACGCGGCCACCACCTACGACTCCACAGCCCTGTTCCACGCCAACCACGGCAACACCGACAACCCGGCGCTACTCGGCCAGTCCACACTCAGCAACGGCCGGCGCAAGATGCGGCAACAGGCAGCGTACGGCGACGCCACCGACGTCCTTTCCACCGTGCCCCGATACATCGTGGTCCCCAGCAGCCTCGAAGAGATCGCCTTCCAGCTCTGCACCTCCGCCGTCGCCATCCCCGCGACCCCCGCCGGACCCTCCGACACGCCCAACCTGCACCAGGGCCTTGAGCCCATCGTCATCGACTATTACAGCGACCAAAACGACTGGTACCTCGTAGCCGACCCCCGCATGTGCCCCACCATCGAGATCGGGTTCTACGCCAGCAGCGACGCCCCCGAACTGTTCACCCAGGCCGACCCCACAAACGGGTCCATGTTCAACAACGACACCGTGATCTGGAAGGTCCGCCACATCTACTCGGGCACCGCCCTCGACCACCGCGGATTCTATAGAGGAGCCAACTGATGAACCCCCTCCTCAGCCTCGGCGACCTCGGCATACTCGGCGTCATCGACCGGCACATCGAAGCCACCACCGCACCAGACTCACGCGGCGACACCATGGCCTCACTCCTGCTCACCTGCTTCGGCAGACGCGGCCCCGCCGTACTCGACGCATGCGCCGCACACCTCCAAGACCTGTGGGAGATGCGCCACCTCGAAGCGCCACAACTCCACACCACCTAGACCAGGGCGGTACGGCGTCAACCACACCCACGGCTCACCGGGCACGGCGAGCCACCCACGGGAACGGAAGGCGACCACACCCAAACGGCCCTCCTGTGCCGGGTCGACCTGCGCCGCACCGCCCCATCCCAACTCCCACAGCGCCACACAGCCGGGGACCCCGCCCGCTCCTCATCTTTTTTGCTTACGGGTCTGGGCCTTCCACAACCCGCGACCCACGCGACGCCACCCACCAGCGCTACCCGCACAAGTCGACATCTCCGCAGGCCACACACCACCCCCCGCCCCCGGCGGGTCCCTCCGGCCATCGGGCCCCGCTGACCCCGCCACAGGCTTCTTCTTTCCGTCTCACTATGAAGATTTTTTTAGGTGGTGATCATGGCTGCTAGCGCGGGCCGTAAGAGCCGGCCTCCGAGGCTGAAGCTTCTTGAGGGTCGGGGGAACGGCCGTGATTCGGGTGGCCGGCCGGTCAAGCCTGAGCCGGGGTTCCGCCGTCTGCCGCCGGTGAAGCCTGATGATCTCAGCTTGGACGCCGCGGCGCTCTGGGACTTGATCGTTGATGAGTTGGCGCGTCTCCAACTCATCAAGGAGATCGACGGCGCGGCGCTCCAGGTGGCGTGCGAGGCGTACGCGCGTTGGCGTCGGGCGTCGGCTCAGCTCGCCGTCGAGGGCTTCACCTACACCGCGGCGTCGGGACTGGTGAAGGTCAACCCGTTGTGCGGTGTGGTGGAGAGGGCAAGCGCCGAGTACCGGGCGTGGATGGCCGAGTTTGGGATGTCCCCCGCTTCGGAATCGAAGCTCGGCGCGTCGCCTGACGACGACGGCGACGACAACCCGTTCGCGTAGCCGGGAGGCTCAGCGTCTTACTGACTCTCGCGGCAAGAAGAAAGCCCCCTGAAGCTGATCGAGGGGCGCGGGTACAAGGCCAAGCGCACCGCTCGCACCGACCTCCGATCGACGAGGTAGAGCCTGTCTCCCCGGCAGGGAACAGCCCCGCCCTGGTGTCCTTCGTGGACGCCGGGGCGGGGCTTCTTCGTGTTTCAGGCGTGGGCCTGGATGATCTGGTCGATGCGCTCGGCGAGGAGGAAGTCAAGTTCGGTGACGACGTCGCCGGCGGTGTGTGTGGTCATGAAGATGTGGAGCTGATCCCACCTGATGTTGATGTCTGGGCGGTGTTCCAGCTCGATCGCGGCTTGGCCGATGTCGGCGACGATGCGGATCGCGGTGTCGTAGTCGACGGCGTACGTCTTGCTGATCTGGTTGGTGTCGCCGGTCCATCCGGTCGATGTCAGGCGCTCGGCGACTTGCTCGGCCGTCAGGGGATCACGAAGACCCACGTGCCAGCTCCCTCCGATTGGGCCTACAGAGTTTCGCTGGCCAGCATCTCAGCCATGACCTGGCCCTGCGCAGAGTGGGCCCACGCGCCCATACGGTCGGGGATCGCGCGCAACTCGGCCCGCTGCCGGACTGAGCCGGTCTGGCGTAGGAGCTGGATGGCTTCCCGGGCGACGTGGGTCGCCCGCTCGGGGTCGGGGGTGGCGGCGAGGGCGGCGGCCTGCCGGGCGAGGAACACGCCGATGTCCCGCCGCGAGGTCTCGGGGATAGCGGGCAAGATCTGGTCCCACAGGGCTACCGCACTCGCGGTCAGTCCGATACGGCCGTAACAGGTGGCCCGCTGAATCTCCACGTAGTTCGGGGTCCGGCAGGCGTTTCCCCACATCCGGTCATCGTCTTCGAGCTGGTCGACCAGCGATGCCGCCTCGTCGAGGAGGGCGTCACACCGGGCGCGGTCGGAGACCAGGGAGTACCCGTGGGCGGCTTGCTGCAAGGCCAGGATCTGCGTCTTGGCCATGAGCGGGCGCCGGTCGATGAGGGCGGCCTCGGTGAGGTCGATGACGGTGGCGGCGTCGCCGAGGTCGGTGGCGAGCATCGCCTTGTTGGTGAGGGCGTGGGTGACGAGCTGGACGTCCTGGGCGCGGTGCGCCATCTCCAGGTTCAGGTTCAGCCACGCCCCGGCCCGGTCGACCGCGCCAGCGTCCTGGCACAGCCACCCGGCGAACGCGGCGAACCCGGCGGCGAGGCGCAGCAGTTCGCGCCGAACCTCTCCGCGGGCGTGCCCGGCGAGTTCACCGATGGATTGGTACTGCGAGGCGACCGGGCCGAGCAGGTGGCGCGGGCCGAGGAACGCATCAGCGGCATAGTGGCTCAGTAGCTGCATGCGGAAGTAGTCCACCAGCTCAGGGGCGATGTGGCGGCTGGGGCCTACGGGCAAGGGGGCGTCCAGAGGGAAGACCTCTTCGACGTCGTCGGGCATCTCGTTCTCACCGGGAAGCAGGTCATCTGCGAACAGTTCACTCTCACTGATGCCGAACACCAGCGACAGCAGGACGGGGTACGGGTCGCGGGGCTTGCGCCGGCCGCTCTCCCACTCCTTCCACATGCGGCGCAACGATTCGCGCGTGGGCAGGTGCATACCTCTGGTTTCGGCCGCTTCTACCAGTTCGCGCACAACATCCTTTTGGGACCACAGGGCGTTCCGGCGTGCGGCACGAAGCCGGGCGGCCCACGCCGGGGTTTTGGTAGCCATCGTGTCCCCTTCGACCCGTCCGAGTAGACGACGCTCCCCAAGCGTCCCCCACCGTCCCCTAGCTGTCTCGCTGTCCCTAAAGCTGTTATGGACCGTGCACGCTGCGAGACGGGCGGACCCGCCGCAGTGCTAGGCACACTGACGACGGGTCCTTGATCAGGAATCGAGGTCCTGACCCAATGGCAAACCTTAAGCCCCCAGAACAGCCGGTAACCGGATGGAGTCTCTTCCGTAGCGATGTCGGAAGGTACTGGGGCACCCGGGTATCGCCGTGGCCGAAGACCGCTGCGGGTCTCGCCGAGATATGGCGCACGAACGACGCGGACACCCTCGGCGAGCTGGTCGAGAAGATCCGCGCCCAGGAAGCGTTAGTCGCGTCCCGATCGACATGACCCGCGTAGAGACCGGCGAGTGCCGGCACTGTCAGGTCGGGATCCAGCGGAGCCGAGGCGGCGTCTGGTCCGCCACCGTGCGGCAGCACGACCACTGGGGCGTCATGCTCTCCGGGCACTGCCCGGCGCGGGGGCACGTGTTCGGGTTCCGCCAGCCCCACGAGCCCGCCCGGCCCCAGTAGCACGCAACGACCCCCGCCGGCCCCGACTGGGGAGGAAGGGCCGGCGGGTACGGCGCGGCGGCGCGCCCCCTTCCCCTTCGCCAGGCCCTGGGGTGCGCCGCCGCGCTTCCAACCCATCCGAACGGAGACACGGATGCCTGTACCCGATCTGAAGGACTTCGCGATGGTCCTCGCCGTCCTGGCGCTGATCGGCCTGGCCTGGTGGTACGACTCCGGGCACATGGCGACCTACCTGCGGGGGTGGAGACGCCGCCGGCGGGCTCGCAAGCTACGCCGCACGCGAGGCTGAGCCTCACTCTCCGTGGCCGTTATTGTCCCAGCGGGCCCCTCTCGGGAATTGTCCCCGACCCTCCCCCAGCGGTCGTATATGCGGTTCTGGGACATTCTCTTGGGACGTTCTGCCCGTCGCCTCGGTCGTCGCTCTCGGTGACGCTCACGGGCTGAGTTGCCCTCGCGGCAACGCAGGTCGCCGAGTCCGCCCCGGGCGCGCGGGGGAAGACCTGGACGGCCATTTTGGCCGTCCAGCCCTCTCCGACCCCTGGCTACGAGCTCGAAGATCGAGGGGGTCAACCTGACCCTCTCCGATGTCCACGAAGATCATCGCCGTGGACATGCCCGGCCCCTACACGCGTAGGCGTGCGAGAACAGTCCCCGTGGACGTCTCGTGCACATCGCCGGAAGGGGGTCGTGGACAACGCCCGTGGACATCCCGGGGGAGGGGTACCATCGCGCGCGCTACGCCCGGGTGCGCGTTACGTAACGCGTCCGCGCGTTGGGCGGGTCCGCACAGACCTTCGCCCGCGAAGCCGCAGGCCGGGCGTTCCACCCCGGGCGCGCAGGAAGGTCTGTGCAGGTCTGTTCAACCCGGCCATCCCTCCAGGTCGACGCTGGCGCCCGAGGTCTGTGCAGAGGTCTGCGAGGGGTGTGTGCGCACAGACCTGCACACACCCCTGAACAGACCTCCGCCGCGCCTACCAGGGGCTCATGGACGTGTACCTGAGTCGACCAGGTACACGAGGTGTTCGCGTACCTCGCGCGCCTTGTCCGTACCTACCCGCAGCCCGTCCTTGATCTCCTTGACGGTCGGCACCCGGCCCGCGGTGAGGTACGCGGCGAAGTGCTGGGCGCCTTGTACCTGAACCTCGGAAGCCTCAGGTACGCCCGCGCCTGCCCGTACCTGAGGGTCAGGTACGGCGTCCTCGTCGTCCGGTTTCCCGGCGCCGGGAACCGCCCCGACCTGCACAGGTACGCCAGGTACGCGTACCGACACCTGTACCCGGCGCCCGCCGTCCGACGCTGCCAGAGCGGCCCGGGGGAAGCCCTCGATGGGGCCGAGGACGGGCAGGCCAGCGAGCAGCGACCGCCGTTCAGGTACGGGCTCAGGTACGGCAGGTACGTCGTCAGGTACGCCAGGTACACGTACCTCGTGATCTTCTTCCCCCATGGGGGAGCTGGACATTTCGGGTGCTGACTGCTCGGGATCCCGAGCAGTTTTATCACTCTCTGTGTCGCACGGAATCGCTGAGAGTTGATTCAACGGTGGCAGATCTGCCACCATTTTGCTGCTCTGCGCTGCCGTCCCGCTCCGCACGAGGATCATCAGCATCTCGAACGCGAGGACCAACGCGACCGCAGGGAGCGCCGAGAACGCCGCCCCCACGATCCCCCTCTCGATGCCGTGCAGCACGTTGCCGGCCAACGTCGACCCGATGCCGACGACCAGGCCGACCCACACCAGCCAGTTCGGGCGGACGCCGCGCCGGGTCGCGTCCAGGGTGCACATGCTCGCGGCGTACACCAGCAGGTCCGGGATCGCCGGGACGAGACTGGCGGTCACGCCGGTCGCCAGGCCCTTCGACGCGATGACCGCGCTCAGATGCTCGTAGGACACCGCCGCGGCGATGGCGGCGAGCGCCACCACGACGACGGTCGTCGACCAGCGGATCACTGGCCACCTCCCACCGTGGACGCGTTCCGCGCGGCGTGGACCATGGCCAGCAACGACCACGCCACCCGCTCGGCCCGCTCCAACGACAAGCCGTGGTCCTCGTGGTAGTCGTCGACCCACACCGTGACCGGTTCGCCCGGCGCCCAGGTCAGGGTCACCTCGTCCTCGGTCCACGTCCGGCACACGTTCTCCACGTGGCTGGTACACCAGGGCTGGCAAGTCATCGGCTCACCCCCGCCCGAGCGGTGAAGACGTCCCACGCGCCGTCCCACGAGGCGACCTCGGCCGGGTCCAGCGCGGTCGGCACGTACACCGCGTCGCCGCCCCGGTCGACCTCCACGAAGATCTGACCGGTGCCGGCGTGCCATACCAAGCTGATCGAGAACGTGAAGTCGTCCGGCCAGTGCGCGTTGAGACAGTCGATGTGCTCGAAGTCGGTCAACACGCCTCCCAGGCCGGGGGCGTCGGGCGGAACCGGGCGAGCAGCAGCCACACCAGCGGCCAGGGCAGATGGTTCGCCTTCCGCTTGTTGCACGGCTCGCACGCCAAGACCAGATTCCGGCTCTTGTGGCACTTCCTGTTCGTCCACAGCCCGATGGGGAGGTAGTGGTCGAAGGTGAGGAGCAGCGGGTCGGACGGCACCCGGCAGTAGAAGCAGCGGGCGCCGTCACGCTCGGCGAGCCTGAGGCGCTTCCTGCGACCCCGCTCGCCGGTCAGCTTCTTCGGCCGAGGCCGCCGCGAGGCGGCCGAGCGGCGGCGGCTCACTCGCCGTCCTCGTCGTGGCGGGTCGAACAGTCCGCCTCGATGTCCAGCGCGGACCTGCGCGGGGCCACGGCGAACCTCTGGTCGTAGAAGTCGGCGGGCTCCTCGCGCTCGCCGAGGACGATCTGCCCCTGCGCGAGCGCGGCGAGGAACTCGCCGACCTGCGACAGCGGCAGGTCCGCGAGCGCGTCGGACAAGACGCCCGCCGCGTGCGGGGACAGGTCGGCCATGTCGTCGAGCTCGCGGTGGTCCTCGGAGTCCACGAACACGCGGACCACCGGGGCCGCGAGGACGCCGGCGGTCTCCATCTGCACCAGCGACAGGGCCACGGTGACCGGGCCGGCGTCGAAGGTGCCGAGGTCGAGGAGGTGGCCTTGCTCGGGGTGGTCGTCGTGGCCGTTGCGGCACCACGGCACGCCGCAGCCCGAGGGAAGGGAAGGGGGCGGTACTTTCTCCATGGGTCTGTCTCCTGTGTTGGCAGGGATAGGCCAGGGCCCTCGCCTCGCGGCGCAATCGCGCGGCGGGGGCCGTCTTGCTTCCCGGGGGCGGCCCGCTGGGATGGCGGGCCGCCCGGGGAGGTCTACTTGGTGCGGGCCTCGCGGATCCGCTCCCAGAACTCGGCCCGCCGGTCGGGGTCGAGGAACGACGCGACGTCCTCCAGGTCCGGGGAGTCGGGGTGAGCGGCGAGGACCTCGAAGATCTGGCTGCGGTCCGTGGGACGTTTCCTTTCGTCAGGAAGCGATGGTCTGGCGGGCGATGGTGCGGGCCAGCTCAAGCCCGGCGCGGAGACCCGCGCGGAAGATCTCCGAGACCGTCTCGTCGTCCAGCGGAGAAGGGCCCTCGTCGTCGGGCACCAGGACGACCATCGAGGTCCCCCCGGTGCCGTAGACGATGCTGTGGGACTCGGTGAGCCCCGGGACGGGGACGACGTTCAGGTGCATCAGGAGCCCTTGGCCTGCCGGGCGGCGATCGAGGCGCGCAGGTACCGTTCGGCGACGGCCGCGAGCGTGCTGTGCGCGTCTTCAAGCACGTCGAGCAGGAACCCGGCGTCGCCCTCCCGGATCGCGGGGCGGACGGCGGAGACGCTGGACGCGAGGGTGAGCAGCTCCCGGCCGGTGATGACCAGGCGGACGCCGACGAGGTCGGCCGGGTTGAGCTTGGCGAGCGCGTCGGCCGGGCCGGGCTCGGCGTACACCTCGTCCGGGGCATCGTCGCGGAAGGATCGCCGGGCGATGATGTTGGTGTACGCCCGCGCCAACGCGGCCTGCTCGCCCTCCGTGAGGTGCCGGTCGAACAGGGCGTCGGCCCGCTGGGTCTGGTCGCCGGGGTTGTCGGCGGTGAACCGTACCCCGGCGGCGAAGCCGATCTGGAACGCGGTCTCGGGGTCGACGTCCGCGGCGTGGCTGCTGCACTCGAACAACTGGCCGCGCTCGCCGTGACCGGCGGGCACCATCGTCGTGTCGGTGGCGCCGCACCGGATGCAGGCGACGCCGTCGAGCTGGTCGTCGTTGAGGGTGAGAATGTCGGTGGCCGGGGTGGTGGCCTCGCTGGGGGTCGGTACGGTGGTCATGGCGCGGGAGGACCTTCCTGTGCAAGGCCCCGGCGTCGCGGTCGAGTCGCTTCGCCGGGGCCGTCTTGCTAATTCGCAACAGCAGTAGCGTAACCATGCGCGACAGTGATTCGCAACTGCTGTTGCGATACTCTTGGCTCCGTGAGCGACCTCAACGCCGTCCGGCAGGCCAAACGCAAGTACGACGCATCCCAGCAGAAGACCGACGAAGCCCGAGACAAGATGTTCGACGTCTGGGCCGCCGCCGCCATGTCAGGCCTCACTCCCGAGGAGATCGGCGAGGCGGCGGGCGTCTCGGCCGCCTATGTGCGAGGCAAGGTCCGCGCGCGTGGCGTCGAGCCGGCCGCGCGCGGGCCGAAGCGCAAGAAGTAATCGGGCGGCGGGACGGCCTTGGGCCGTCTCTGGGCCGTCAGAGAGCAACCAGCGACACCCACCAGCACCCACCAGCACCCACCAAAACGCCAGGTCAAGCAGGGTACGACCCGGAACGACACAGGTCAGAAAGTCGCGGGTAGGAAAACCAGCACTTCTCCAAGGGCGGCGGCTGAGAGCTGCGCCGGCACGGGCCTGGCGATCGTCGCCGCCGGGCTCCGGCGTCCGGCCGCCGTACGGGCGAGGCGGCCGGACGGTCATGAGCCGGACGGGTCTCAGCAGGGGCGCAGCGAGGAGGCCTGGTCGTTCTCCTGTGGCAGGACGTTGACCCGGTAGCGGTTCTCCATCACGTGACGATCACCGGCGTAATTGGCGTCCACGTACCAGCAGTAGCGCCTTCCCGAGTCGTTGGCCCACGAGGACATCTGGTCGTTGAAGCCGATGTCGCCGAGGAACCCGACCGAGTGGCCGGAGGCGATGCCATAGCCGCCGCCCTGGAACTCGTTGTCGCGGAACAGGCAGACGTAGCCGTCGGGACAGCGCGTCTGACCTGCGGGGATCGTGATCAGTGGTGGCCCGGAGAGGGCGTCGTCGGCGTGAGCGGCGCCGACGCCCGCGGGCAGCAGGGCGGTGGTGGCGAGGGCCAGGGCGGCGAGATGAGCCTTCACTGGAGGAAACCTTTCGATCGGAAGTCAGGCCAACGCCACACAGTGTGACAGAGTAACTACTCTGAGTAACTCTCTGTAACTCCCCGCGTGTCCGCCGCGGGGTCCGTTCGCGCGGAGAGGGCGCTGTAGCCTGGGCCGCCATGGACGCCGAGACCTGGGAAACCGTCGAACGGCTCGTGGCCTGGCTCGACGCGCAGAGCACGCTGGCCCCCGAGGTCGAGCTGATGTCCCGGCTGTTGAAGCTGTCGGAGGAGACGGGCGAGGTGGCCGCGGCCGTGATCGGCGCCCTCGGGCAGAACCCCCGCAAGGGCTTCACCCACACGTGGGACGACGTCGACCGCGAGCTGTGCGACGTCATCCTGACGGCCATGGTCGCCCTCAGAAGCCGCACCCCCGGCGCGGCGGCCCTCTTCAGGACGCACCTGACGGCGGTCGCGACCCGGGCGTCCGGCCGCTGATCGTCCTGGGGCATACCCCTATGCGTGAACCAGGTCCGGTCTCGCGGCGAGGGCCTTGAGGCAGGATGGGGAGCATGGCGGCGAAGGACGGCGACGGGTGGGCGCTGTGTGAGCGGGGGCACCGGCATTGGGGGGTGCACGGAGCCTCCGGGCTGCTCGCCGTCCACTTCGACGCTCTCGGCACGCCGCACATCCTGATGCAGAAGCGCGCCCTGTGGAGCCATCACGGGGGCACGTGGGGTCTGCCCGGCGGGGCTCTCGACAGCCACGAGGACGCCGTCACGGGGGCGCTGCGCGAGGCGCTGGAGGAGGCGGCGCTGGAGGCGGACATCCTGCGCGTCCTCGGCGTCTACACCGACGACCACGGCGGCTGGTCGTTCCAGACGGTGATCGCCGAGGCGGACGCGCTGTTCCCCGCCTCGCCTGCCAACGCCGAGAGCACCGACATGCGCTGGCTCCCCGCGGACGAGGTCGCGGGCGAGACGCTGCACCCGGGGTTCGCCGAGACGTGGCCGGTGATCAGGCAGACGCTGCCGCCGTCCGTCGTGATCCTGGACGCGGCGAACATCCTCGGGGCCCGGGCCGAGCACGGCTGGTGGCGCGACCGGGCCGGCGCGACCCTGCGCCTGCTCAAGGACGTCGAGGATCTCGTCGTCCGGGGCCTCCACCCGCCGGAGGGGTTTCCCGCGCCCGAGAAGTGGTACCCCCGGGTGCTCATGGTGGTCGAGGGCCGTGCCGCCGGCGTCCGTTCGGACGGGCCGGTGAGGGCGGTCCCGGCTCGGGGCAGCGGCGACGACACGATCGTGGACGTCGTGGGCGAGACCCGGCCGTGGGAGCAGGTGCTGGTGGTGACGGCCGACCGGGAGCTGCGCCGCAGGGTGCAGGAGCTGGGCGCGGAGGTCACCGGGCCTCGTTGGCTGCTCGGGCAACTGCGATCGACGTGACGGGTGTACCGTTCAGGAAGTCGACCGTAACCGCAAATGTCGGGAAATACACCCAAAAACCCATATGAGCGACCGAACCACACTTGACTGGGCCGCCGAGCCCGACAGTCCGGTTCCCCCGCCGTCATGGGGGCGGCGAGCCCCCGAGGCGCAGGTGCTCCCTTGGGTGTTCGCGGCCCTCGTGGGTTTCCTCCTCATAGGCAACCTCCTCCTCGCCCCCCACCTCACCGCCCCGGCCCTGCGCACCTGGTCCACGATCTTCGTCGCCATCTGCGTGCAGGCCATTCCCTTCCTCGTGCTGGGCGTCGCACTCTCCGCGGCGATCACGGTGTTCGTGCCGCCGTCCTTCTGGACCCGCGCGCTGCCGCGGCACCCGTACGCCGCCGTGCCCGTCGCCGGCGCGGCGGGCCTGGTGCTGCCCGGGTGCGAGTGCGCGTCGGTGCCGGTGGCCTCGGGCCTGATGGCGCGCGGGGTCACCCCGGCCGCGGCCCTCGCCTTCCTGCTCGCGTCGCCGGCGATCAACCCGGTCGTTCTCGTGGCCACCGCCGTGGCCTTCCCCGGCCAGCCCGCGATGGTCCTGGCCAGGTTCGCCGCCTCCCTCATCGTCGCCGTGCTGGCCGGGTGGGCCTGGCAGTGGCTCGGCCGCCCCGGATGGCTGCGCATCCCCTCCCGTACGGCCCCGCCCGACGGGTCGCGAGTGGCGGCGTTCATGTCGGCGATGCGGCACGACTTCCTGCACGCGGGCGGCTTCCTGGTCGTCGGTGGCCTGACCGCCGCGACACTCAACGTCACCGTGCCCCGCTCCTGGCTCGCGTCCGTGGGCGACGTCCCGGTGCTGTCGGTGCTCGTGATGGCGCTGCTGGCGGTGATCCTGTCGATCTGCTCGGAGGCCGACGCGTTCGTGGCGGCGTCGCTGTCGACGTTCTCCCCCACGGCCAAGCTGGCCTTCCTCGTCGTCGGTCCCATGGTGGACCTCAAGCTGATCGCGCTTCAGGCCGGCACGTTCGGCCGGGCATTCGCTGCGCGGTTCGTCCCGCTGACTTTCGTGCTGGCCATCGGTGTGAGCCTTCTCCTGGGATGGGTGTTGCTTTGACTTCCTCCCCCTCCTAAAGGGGGATTCCCACCCTCGCGGGTGAGGTTTCCTGCTTCGTTGCCGACCGCACCCGGGAGGTCCCGGATTGTCTTACGTCAGCTCCACAGGCGGACACCGCTCGACCAGCGGCCAGGATGTTCTTGGCGGCGTTGACGTCCCGGTCGTGCCGGGTGCCGCAGGACGGGCACTGCCACGTCCGAGTGCTGAGCGAGAGTTCGGCGAGCAGGTGCCCGCAGGCCGAGCAGGTCTTGGAGGAGGGGTACCAGCGGTCGATCACGATCAGGTGCCGCCCGTATCTGGCGGTCTTGTACTCCAGTTGACGGCGGAACTCGCCCCAGCCGCAGTCGGAGATGACCCGTGCCAGGCAGCGGTTGCGGAGCATGTTCTTGACGGCGAGGTCTTCGATCACGATCAGGTCGTGACCGGTCGCCAGCCGGGTGCTGGTCTTGTGCAGGAAGTCCGCACGGGCGTCACGGACCTTGGTGTGCGCGCGGGCGACCTTTGCTTTGGCCTTGGCCCAGTTGGCGCTGCCGCGCCGCTTGCGGGCCATGCGCCGCTGGTAACGGGCCAGGTTCTGGGCTTTGCGTTCCAGATGGCGCGGGTTGTGGATCTTCTCGCCGGTGGACAGGACGGCGAAGTCTCTGACGCCCAGGTCGACACCCACATCGACGTCGGCAGCCGAACCGGTGGCCGGGGCAGGCTCGGTCTCGCCTGCAGGCTCGCCTGTGGTTTCGACGGTGAAAGAGGCGTGCCAGCGGCCGTCGGTGTCGTGGGAGACGGTCACCGTCGAGGGGTCCAGCGTGGCGGGGTCGATGCCAGGCCAGGACCACACGAACGCGAGCGGGGCGTCCATCTTGGCCAGGTGCAACCGCCCGTGTTTCCAGCGGAACGCCGAGCGGGTGTAGGTCGCCGACTGTCTGCCGTGCCGGGACTTGAAACGGGGGCGGCGGGCGCGTCCGGCGAAGAAGTTCACGAACGCCGTGTACTGGTGCCGCAACGCCTGCTGCAACGGCACGCAGGAAACCTCGGACAGGAACGCCAGCTGCGGGTCGCGCTTCAACTCGGTCAGATACCGGTCGGTCTGGGCGTAGGACGTCGTGGTCGCGTCGGCTTGGTAGCGGGCGTGCCGCCAGACAAGGACACGGTTCCACACCAGGCGTACGCACCCGAACGTGCGGTTCAGCACCGCGGCCTGTTCGGGGGTGGGGTAGACCCGCACCTTGTATGCCGTACGCATGTTCGTATCTTGCTGGACGGCACACAGATTTGTACGCGAAAGGAGAAGGTCATGAGCGCCTGGAACTCCAGGCTGTCCCGGCTCCTCCGGGCCGCCCCTGACGTGGTCCGCATTCCTTCTGGCCCTAACGGACCGGGCTACCTCCGGAGGTTTCGGTGAACCGTATGGCGCAGAGCCTGGTGCTGACGCTGGTCGGCGGGGCGATCCTCCGGGTCTCCCTCCTGTCCACGATCTACCTGAACTACGTCAAGCCGGGCTTCCGCCCGCTGCTGGTGATCGCCGGGCTGGTCCTGTTCGCGCTCGGCGTGCTCGGCCTGATCCAGGAGTGGCGCAGGCCGTACGTCGGCGACGCGCCGACCGCCCCCGCGTCCGAGATGGACGAGCCCGGGCATGTGGGCGGGCATGGTCTCGAACCCGGGCACGAGGGGCACGCCAGCCACGGGCACGGCCATGGGCATGGGCATGGGCTCGGCCCGAAGGTGGCCTGGCTGCTGTGCCTCCCTGTGGTGGCCATCTTCCTGATCTCCCCGCCCGCGCTCGGCGCCGACGCGGCGCAGCGGGACAACGTGCCCCCGCCGCGCCCGACACCGCAGAACGCCTACGTCCCGCTCATCGCGGACCGGGCGACGGCGATGCCGCTCGGGGAGTTCATCGGCCGGGCCTGGGGAGACGAGACCCAGTCGCTGAAGGACCGGAAGGTCAGGCTGGTCGGCTTCGTGGTCCCGTCCAAGAAGAAGGGCCAGTGGTACCTCACCCGCATGCAACTGCGCTGTTGCGCGGCCGACGCCTTCCCGCTGAGGGTCGCCGTCCTCGGCCTGTCCGCGCCGCGCCCGGACACATGGGTCGAGGTGACCGGTACATGGGTGCCCACCCCGTACGACCGGCTCCCGAAGGGCACCGTCGCCCCCGAGATGAAGGCCACCAGCCTCGCCAAGGTGGCACAACCCGCCGAACCGTACGAATGACGCCGAGCCGCCCGCGGCGCTCGCGCGCGAGCGTCCGTCCGGCACCGCTATCGTTGGTGTCGCACTGGAGGGTTCGCATAGTGGACGAGTGCAGCCGCCTTGAAAGCGGCCAGGTCGGCGACGGCCTCGTGGGTTCGAATCCCACACCCTCCGCCAGCGGCGCCGCGTCCCGTCACCGGCGGATCCCGCCGAACCCGTCGCCCACCGACGCCGCCAGCAGCAGGTACGCCTGACGGGTGGCCGGCTGCAGGCGGTCGAGGTCGATCTCGGCGCCCTCCTCCAGGTGAGGGTCGTACGGCACGCGGATCACCGCGCGGCACCGGGCGGCGAAGTGCGACTCCAGCTTGTCCAGGTCGACCGTCGACTTCGAGCGCGGCCGCACGCTGCACAGCACCACGGTCGCGGCCTTCACCAGGTCGGCGTAATGGTGCGCCTCCAGCCAGTCCAGCGTCGCCGAGGCGGCCCTCGCGCCGTCCACCGACGGCGAGCTGACCAGGACGAGCTGGTCGGCGAGGCCGAGCACGCCCGACATCGCCGAGTGGAGCAGGCCGGTGCCGCAGTCGGTGATGCAGATCGAGTAGAAGTTCTCCAGCACCTGCGCGACGGCCTGGTAGTCCACCGCGCTGAACGCCTCCGACACCGAGGGGTCGCGGTCGGAGGCCAGGATTTCCAGCCGCGACGGCGCCTGCGAGGTGAACGCGCGGATGTCGACGTATCGCTTGATCTGCTGCCGCTCGTTGAGCAGGTCGCGGACGGTCGCCGACGTCTCCAGCTCGACCTTGTCCGACAGCGTGCCCCGGTCGGGGTTGGCGTCCACGGCGATGACGCGGTCGCCGCGCACGGACGCCAGCGTCGCGCCGAGGCCCACCGTCGTCGTGGTCTTGCCCACTCCACCCTTGAGGCTGAGGACGGCCACGCGGTGGTGGCCGGTGGCGACCGGCGTGCGGGCGCGGGTGACGAGTTCGCGCCGCCGCCGCACCTCGGGGGACTCGCCCGGCTTGATCAACCCGGCGGACGCCTTGTATACGATCTTGCGCCAGCCGCCCGCGGGCGCGTTCCTACGGCCGCGCAGCAGCGTCACCGGGTCGAGGCTGTCGGCGGTCGGGCGTGTGCCGGGCGCGGTGACCGCCGCGCCCTTGGCCCGCGACGAGCGGGCCGGCGGCGAGAAGGCGGGCTCGAACTCCTCGGCGGCGGGCCGCGGCGCCTGCCTGCGGCGAGGGCGGTACGGCTCGCGTTCCTCGGCCCTGCCTTCGGCGTCGTCGGCGCCCGGCTCCGCGGAGGGCGTCGTCGTCCGGGCCGCCCCGGCGGCGGATTCGGGGGTCTGGGCGGGCGCGGCGGGGGGCTGCGGGGACTCGGGCCGCTGCGTCGTGGAGGCCGCCGCGGACGGCGCCGGCGTGGCGGGCGGCTGGAGGGAGGGGGAGGTCTGCTCCGGGCGCTGTTCGTACAGGGGTTGCTCGACCCGTGGGACGACGACGTCCTCGGTGTCCATGCCGGTCGCGCCGCCGGTCGCCGCCCCTGCCGCACCGCCTGTCGTGCCGCCTGTGGTGCCGCCTGTGGTGCCGCCGTTCACGAAGGCGTTGAAGCGCTCCTGCTCCGGGTCGGCCTCGGCGGTCTCGGAGGCCGGCAGCGCGGCCTCCAGCCAGCCGCGCACGGACTGGTCGCCGGTGACGTCCGGCTCGGGCTCGGGGCGCTTCAGCGGGTCGGCGTTCTCGGCCCTTTCGGGCTTCGCGGCCCCGTCGTCCTTGACCGGTCTGTCGTCCCTGGCCGCCTTGTCGTCTTTGGGAGGAGAGCTGACGGAGATCCATCCGAAGGTGGCCTCGCGGCCCGGCTTCTCGGTCAGATCGGTCAGGGAGCCGAAGGTGAAGCTGTCGGTGTCATCGCTGACGGACGGCTCGGCGGGCGCGGGGGCCGGGCTCGTCCGTCCGGACGCGGGCGGCTCGGCCTCGGCAGGGACGGATGGGGAAGCCGGGGGCGGCGGCGGGGTGAGCGACGACGTGGGTTCACCGAAGGCCCCGCCGGACGAACCCGGGCGGTCCCCGAAGGCCTGAGTGGGCGAACCGCCCGACGAGGCCGGGCGGTCCCCGAAGGGGCCGGCGAACGCGCCCGTCGAACTCTCGCCGAACGCCCCACCGGACGACGCGGGACGCTCACCAAAGGCCCCGAGCCCGCCGCCCCCGGGCGAGGGGGGCGAAAGGGTGCCGAACGCGCCGCCGGACGGTGTGCCGGTGACGCCGCGCTCCCCCACGCCGCCGTTGTCACGTGCCACGAACGGCGAGGAGTCGCCGGACGCCCCCCACCGGTCGAGCCCTTCGAGGGCGGACGGGCGGATCTCCGTCGTCTCGCTCTGGGCGCTCTGGGCGTTCTGCGCGCGCTCCGCGGGGTCGTCGGGCTGCGCGCCGCCGTGCGCCGGGTCGCCCGCCGCGCGGAACAGGGGGGACGACGGGGGCGCGGACTCGGCCGGCACGAGCGACCACGGGTCCTTGGGGTACGGAGAGACGACGGTCTCGTCCACGGTGATGGTCACCGGCGCGGGCGGGTCCTCGGTCTCCTTGATGGCGTCCAGCCAGGCGAGCTGCTCCTCTAGGGAATGAGGATCCTCGCGATCGTGTCTTGCCACCGTGTTCCCCCTCGGGACTGGACTAAAGGGGCAGCAAATAGCTTGAAGATTACCGCCCGCTATCACGGCGAACGCGGTCAACCGCCGACTTGGCCACCCGGATAGTTTGGTCGCATGCGCGCGATCCTCATTTCCGAGCCCGGTGGACCGGAGGTACTGCAGTGGCGTGAGGTGCCCGATCCCCGCCCGGGACCGGGCGAGGTCCTCATCGACGTGACCGCCGCGGGCCTGAACCGTGCCGACCTGATGCAACGCCAGGGGATCTACCCGCCTCCCCCCGGCGCCTCCGAGATCCCCGGCATGGAGTGCTCCGGCGTGATCGCCGAGGTGGGCGAGGACGTCGAGGGGTTCTCTCCCGGCGACGAGGTGTGCGCCCTGCTGGCGGGGGGAGGGTATGCCGAGAAGGTCACCGTGCCGTGGGAGCAGGTCCTGCGCGTCCCGGCGGGCGTCTCGACGCGGGACGCCGCCGCTCTTCCCGAGGTCGCCTGCACGGTGTGGTCGAACGTGTTCATGACGGCGCGGCTGCGGCGCGGCGAGACGCTTCTCGTGCACGGCGGGGCCGGCGGGATCGGCACGTTCGCCATTCAACTCGCCAAGGCGCTGGGGTCGCGGGTGGTCGTCACCGCCGGCACGGCCGAGAAGGCCGCGCGCTGCGTGGAACTGGGCGCGGACGAGGCGATCAATTACCGCGAGGAGGACTTCGCCGAGAAGATCCGCGCCGACGTCGTCCTCGACATCATGGGGGCGAAGTACCTCCAGAAGAACGTGTCCGTCCTCAACACCGGAGGACGGCTCGTGGTGATCGGGCTGCAGGGCGGCGTGAAGGGCGAGCTGAACCTCGGTGAGCTGCTCGGCAAGCGCGGCTCGATCCACGCCACGGCGTTGCGCGGGCGGCCTGTCGCGGAAAAGGGGGCCATCGTCCGCGGAGTGGACCAGAATGTGTGGCCGTTGGTGAGCGCCGGGGCCGTCCGTCCGGTGGTCCACGCGACGGTACCCATGGCGGAGGCCGCGCACGCCCATCAGATCCTCGAATCCGGTGAGCACATCGGGAAAGTCCTGTTGACCAGGTGAGCTAGGTTGAATGTCATGAATGCTGAGGAGAGCACCCCCCAGATCGTCGTGGTGGGCCCGAACGGCCTCACGGTCGAGGGAGACAACGACGGAGAGCCCGAGGAGCGCTCGGTCGCCGAACTGGTGGAGCAGCCGGCGAAGGTCATGCGCATCGGCAGCATGATCCGCCAGCTCCTCGAAGAGGTCCGGGCGGCGCCTCTCGAC
This sequence comes from Sphaerisporangium sp. NPDC051017, assembly GCF_040683095.1. Taxonomy (NCBI): domain Bacteria; kingdom Bacillati; phylum Actinomycetota; class Actinomycetes; order Streptosporangiales; family Streptosporangiaceae; genus Sphaerisporangium; species Sphaerisporangium sp. NPDC051017. Next base: position 383,814 of record NZ_JBFBCI010000001.1, on the reverse strand, counting down.
GAGGCCAGCCGCAAGCGCCTCAAGGAGATCCACCAGAGTTCGATCAAGGAACTCGAGGACGGGCTGGCGCCGGAGCTGGTCGCCGAGCTCGAACGGTTGTCGCTGCCGTTCTCCGGGGGCGACGACGGCGCGCCGCCGAGCGAGGCCGAGCTGCGGGTGGCGCACGCCCAGCTCGTCGGCTGGCTCGAAGGCCTGTTCCACGGAATCCAGACCACGTTGTTCGCCCAGCAGATGGCCGCGCGGGCCCAGCTGGAGCAGATGCGGCGCGCGCTCCCCGGGGGCGTCGCGAACGAACAGCCCCAGCGCACCTCCGGCCCGTACCTGTAGGCCGCCTGTAAGCCCTCCAGCGCGTCCTCGGCGGCCGTCTGGAGATCCGACCCTCGCGCCCGCGCCCCGGGGCCGTTGTGGACCGCTCAGCGGCACGGGGCGGGCCGGAAAGCACGGCCCGGAAGGCACGGGCCTGAAAGCACGGGCCTGAAAGTACGAGCGTAGTAGCGCGCGTCGCCTCCTCGCGACGCCGTCCCGGTCACGCGAAGAGCTTCTCCAGCACCACGGCCACGCCGTCGTCGTCGTTGGCCGCCGTCACGTGGGTGACGGCGGCGAGGACGTCCGGGTGGGCGTTCGCCACCGCGTACGACATCCCCGCCCAGGCCAGCATGGGCAGATCGTTGGGCATGTCCCCGAACGCCACGACCTCGCCGGGGCCGATCAGATGGCGCCGCGCGAGCGCGGCGAGGGCCGAGGCCTTCGTCACCCCCTGGGCGCTCATCTCGATCAGCGCCTTGCCACTGGAGTGGGTGGCCGTCACGAGATCTCCCACGAGGTCGTTGACGATCACGTGCAGCAGGTCCGGGTCCATGCTCTGATGGAAGGCCAGGAGCTTGGCGCATGGCCGGGAGGTCAGCGTGGAGGCGCCCACACGCGGCCCCGCCCTGTCGGCGACGTCCCAGCGCCTCAGGCCGAACCCGGTCTCGTGGGCGAACCCGCCCTCGTACTCCACCGAGAAGCTCAGCTCTGGGAGGCGGTGGCGCAGGCGGCTCACCGCCTCGGTCAGGACTTCAGCGCCGATGAGGTGAGACTCGACGACGCGCTCGGTGTGCAGGTCGTACACCAGGGCGCCGTTGGCGCAGATGGCGAGCCCTTGGTGCCGTACGGACTCGGCGACCGCGCCGATCCACCTCGGCGGCCTGCCGGTGACGAATGCGAGGATGGCGCCCGCCCGTTCGACGCGCGCGAAGGCGGCCGCGGTGCGCGGGGAGACGCTGCCGTCCGACCGGAGGGCGGTTCCGTCGAGGTCGGTGGCGACGAGTCTGGGGCTGACCATAACAAGCTCTAGTTTGCCTTGGCCTGAGTGGGACCGGTGTCAGCCCTGGGAGTAAAAGAATCTGGCCTTGGGGGGGAACAAAGGCGCTCTGATGGTGTTAGATGTGGTGGCGTTGTATTAGCTGAACCCGATGTGCAGAACCAGCTTGACTGTCTGAGCGGCCCCGGGAAGCTGTGCGACACAACCCGGGGTTCGCGAGGTGTGGACCCCAAGATCGAATTGCAGGGAGAGCTTTAATGGCTCAGGGAACCGTCAAGTGGTTCAACGCGGAGAAGGGCTACGGATTCATCGCCCCCGACGGTGAGGCTCCGGACGTCTTCGTGCACTTCTCCGAGATCGTCGGTAACGGCTACCGCAGCCTCGAGGACGGCCAGCGGGTCGAGTTCGAGGTCACGCAGGGGCAGAAGGGCCCGCAGGCGTCGCAGGTCCGCGCCATCTGACCTTCGCGCCATCTGACCACTGACACACAGAAGGCGGGTTCGCTCAGGCGAATCCCGCCTTCGTGTCATATATAGACCTAACGCCCTGACAAATCGGACATCGGTGACAGATAGGGAAGAAGTAAGCCACTTATCACTTGACAGTAATAAGTGGCCACCTTCCGTTCAAATGCCTACTTCAGCGGTTCGAGGACGTCCAGCCCGACGAACGGGCGCAGGGCCTTCGGCACCACGACCGACCCGTCGGCCTGCTGGTGGTTCTCCAGGATCGCCACGATCCACCGCGTGGTCGCCAGGGTGCCGTTGAGGGTGGCGACGTGCCGGGGCTTCTCGTCGGTGTCCCTGTAGCGCACGGCGAGCCGCCTGGCCTGGAACTCGGTGCAGTTCGAGGTCGAGGTCAGCTCCAGGTAGCGGTTCTGCGTCGGAAGCCACGCCTCGCAGTCGAACTTCCTGGCCGCGCTGGACCCGAGATCGCCCGCCGCCGTGTCGATCACGCGGTACGGGAGCTCGGCCTTCGCCAGCATCTCCTTCTCCCACGCCAGCAGGCGCGCGTGCTCCTCGCGCGCGTCCTCCGGGCGGCAGTAGGAGAACATCTCGACCTTGTCGAACTGGTGGACGCGGATGATGCCCCGGGTGTCCTTACCGTACGAGCCGGCCTCCCGCCTGAAGCAGGACGACCAGCCGGCGTACCGCAGCGGCAGAGACCTGCCGTCCAGGATCTCGTCCCAGTGGTAGGCCGCCATGGGGGCCTCGGAGGTGCCGACGAGGTAAAGATCGTCGGCCTCCAGCCGGTACACCTCGCTCGCGTGCGAACCGAGGAAGCCCGTGCCGGCCATCGCCTCCGGCCTGAGCAGCACCGGGGTGATCATCGGCGTGAAGCCGACCTCGATGGCCTGCTGCATCGCCATGTTGAGCAGGCCGAGCTGCAGCCGGGCCCCGACACCGGTCAGGAAGAAGAACCGCGCGCCCGAGACCTTGGCGCCGCGCTCGGTGTCGATCGCCCCGAGCATCTCGCCAAGCTCCAGGTGATCGCGCGGGGTGAAGTCGAAGGACGGCTTCTCGCCGACCTCCTCCAGGACGACGTAATCGTCCTCGCCGCCGACGGGGGCGCCCTCCTCGACGATGTTGGGCACGGACAGCAGCAGCCCGTCGAGCTCCTTGGCCAGCCTCTCGGCCTCGGCCTCGGCCTCCTTGACGCCCGCGGCGAGTTCCTTGGCCCGCGCCAGGAGCGCGGCGCGCTCGTCACCGGAGGACACGGAGACCGACTTGCCGACGCTCTTCTGCTCGGCACGCAGCGACTCGAAGCCGCTGAGGGCACTTCGGCGGCGTTCGTCCAGGTCGAGCAGCGTGTCGACGACCGAGTCGTCCTCACCGCGGGCACGCTGCGACGCCCGTAGCCGGTCGGGGTCCTCACGAAGGGTACGCAGGTCAATCACGTAACAAAGGCTACCGATGTCCGGCCGCCGCTCGCGCGCCAATAGGCGCCCGATGTGATCGGGCCCGGTTGATCGGGCCCGGTTGATCGGGCCCGCTTGATCGGGCCCGCTTGATCGGGCCAGGTTGATCGGGCCAGGTTGATCGGGTTCAGACCTGGCCCGCGCGGATTCGCGCGAGCCAGCCGGCGGCCTCGGCGAAGTCTGACCCGCTGGTGCCCCGCTTGAGCTCGGGCGACACGCCGTCGGCGCGGGGGTAGCTCCCGAGGAAGCGCACATCGTCCGACATGCGGTGCAGGCCGGAGAGCGCCTCGCCCACGCGCGCCTCGGCGACGTGGCCCTCGGCGTCGAAGTGGAAGAAATAGCGGCCGATGCCGTCGCCGGTGGGCCGCGACTCGATGCGGGTCAGGTTGACGCCGCGCACCGCGAACTCGCTCAGCATCTCCAGCAGCGCGCCGGGGTGGTCGTCGCGGAGGAAGGCCACCAGCGACGTGCGGTCGGCGCCGGTGGGCTCCGGAAGCGACCCCGGAGGCGAGACCCGGACGAACCGCGTCACGGTGTCGTCGCGGTCGCCGATGTTCGACGCCAGCTCCGTCAGGCCGTAGTGCTCGCCCGCGATGGACGGGGCGATCGCCGCGTCGTACGGCGAACCCGGCGAGGAGACCTCCTGCGCCGCGGCCGCCGTGGACGGCGCGGCCACCACCACGGCGTCGGGCAACTCGCGCGCCAGGTAGTTGCGGCACTGGGTGATCGCCGCCGGGTGGGTGTACACGCGCTTGATGTGCGCCAGGTCGGTGCCCGGCCGGACGAGCAGGGCGAACTCGACGGGCAGCAGCAGCTCGGCGGTGATCAGCAGTGGCTCGCCCCAGGCGAGCTCGTCAAGCGTGACGGTGATCGCGCCCTCGACCGAGTTCTCCAGCGGGACGACGGCGCCGTCGGCCTCGCCGGACCGCGCGGCGTCCAGCGCCGCCGTCACGTTCGCGCACGGCAGTCGCTCGGCGTCCGGCGCGAGGATCCGCAGGGCGGCCTCGCAGAAGGTGCCCTCGGGACCCAGGTAGGCGAGTTTCGTCGGCATACCAGCAGGCTACCGGGCCGGATCAGAAGCTCACCCGCGATATTCACCGGTTGCGCCGAAACCATGGTGAAAGATGGCCGAAATCACTCCCCTCGCGCTTCGGGCGTGTCCTTGCATCGGCTCTGAGCTGCGTGAAAACGACCCCTATCGGGGGCCCACCACTCGGCCTTCGCACCCGTGGGCGGGTCGACGGTGGGGCCGGATCAGGAGCGGGGCCGGGGTCAGAGTCGGTCACGGTCAGTGGCTGTACGGGGTCGGTGGCAGGGCAGGTCGGAGGCGGGGCCGGTAGCGGGGCCGGGCCGGTGGCGGGGGCCGGGTCAGCGGTGGGGCTGTAAGGCGATGTCGGGGCCATTGCCGAGGCGGGCCGCGCGTACGGCCTGCTCTTCCTCGGGTGACAGCGGCTGGATCCCCCGCCCGCCCCTCACCGGACGGACGTACGTGCGGGTCTCGGTGCGTCCGTTGATCGACGTCAGCACGATGCCGTCGCCCAGCCCGTTGATCATGGCGACCGAGAACGAGAGCCGGCCCGTCATCTCGGCCAGGGCGTCGTACCGGCACACGGCCACATCCCGGATCGCCTTCACGTCCGGCACGCCGCCGAGCGCGCACTGGCGGGCCAGCATGTCCAGACAGTCCTCGACGGCCCTGCGGGCGCTGCGCAGGGCCAGCAGGCCGATGGCCACGCCGGTCATCCCGGCGACCACGCCGATCAACGCCATGACGGTGCCCAACATATGCCGAGAGTAATCAATCGATCACGTCGGCGCTCCGGAATCCCTGGGGCGTCATGATTTGCCGGGCTTCGGCGTCGCGGCGGGCCAGGAGCCAGACGAGCGCGAGCGCCCCCAGCCCGAAGGCGTCCTGTACGACGCGCCCCAGGACGGGGCTGAGCACCGGGATCTCGGCCGCGCGCAGCGACACCCCCCACCACGGGATCGGCACGACGTAGTAGAGCCAGGCGGCGACCGGTACCAGTAACGCGAGCCAAGCGGGCCGTCCCCCGGCCGGGTCGTGGCCGTCCTGGCGATCTCGGCGGTCCTGGGGGACGGGAGCGGCTAGGGCAGCGAGGGCGATGACCAGCCACGCGAGGTGGTGGATCCAGGCCACCGGCGAGATCAGCACGGCCATGAGGCCCGTCAGCGCCACCGCGGTCATGCGATCGCCCCGGATCAGGGCCCGGCGGGCGTGGCGGAAGCCGTACCAGGCGACGAACCCCGCGACCGCCAGCCACAGCACGGCGGTGAGCCAGCCCGGCAGGTAGAGGCGCAGCAGCATCCCGCGGATCGATTGGTTGGTGGTCGCGGTGTTGGACCCCAGGCGCTCGGAGTCGAGCAGGGCCGAGAACCAGAAGTTCGCGGCGTCGTGGGGGATGACCAGGAAGGGGACGATCGTGAGCAGCGCGGCGGTGAAGGCGGCCATGAAGAACGTCCGCCGCTGTTCGGGGAGCGCATCCTTACCGAAACCGGTGATCAGCAGATATATCAGGAAAACGCCGGGGGTGAGCTTGACCGCCGTCGCCAGGCCGATCAGCATGCCGCGCGGCCACCACGGGCGCCGGGCCAGGACGTCGACGACGCACAGCATCACCAGCAGGATGTCCACCTGGCCGAACCGGAACTGGTCCCTGATCGGCATCAGGTACAGGCACGCGACCGCCACGACCCCGAACAACACAGGCCCGAACAACACAGGCCCGAACAACACCGGCGGCGCCCAGGCGCGCGGCCTTCGGTGCACAAGGACGTCGCGGAAGCAGAACCGGACCGACACGGCCAGGCACACGAGGACGCCGGCCGTCCACACCCACTGGGCCACCGGCCAGGACATCACGGCCAGAGGCACCGCCAGCAGCGCGGCGATCGGCGGATAGGTGAACGGCAGCAGTTGCGGCGCGGGCGTGATCACGTCATAGACGGGAAGCCCCAGCAGCACGCTCTGCCCGCCCGTGCGGTACACGTCCAGATCGACCAACCGCTGGTCGGCCGGATTGGACAGCCAGTAGTCCACCAGCGGAACCGCGGCCACACCGATGATCAAGAGGGCGACGGCCCACGCCCACCACGCCCCCGCCCGCACAGCCCCGCGCCCGCCCGGCACGGGGGCCGTACCGTCCTCGGCGCCTTCCGGCCCGCCGGGCACGGGGCCCGTGGTGCCATCCCCGGCGCGGTCGGCCCTGCCGGGCACGGGCATCTCACCAGTGCTCACGACCTGGCAGGCTACCGCCTAACCTCCTCCAGGCCCCTCCTTTACGAGTTCCGCCGCGGTTGCCGGCCCCGTGGAGTCCCGCACGTCCACACCCTGTGGACGATGTCCACCCCAACCTGTGGAGGGCGCATGCTCCCCTCGCCAAAGAGTCCTTTTCGGATTCGGCGCCGCCTCTCCCTTCGGCCAGGCCCTGCGGACGAGCCGGGGCCTGTGGATCGTCGCGGGTTATCCACAGGCACACCCGTCCGGGCAGGCGGCACTCCTGTGGGTGGCTAGGGTTTCCAGGAGCGGGGCATCGAGGCGTCCGCGGACGTCTCACCAGGTCCGCAGTCGTCCGTAGGGGTGGAAGCGAGGTTTCGGTGGGCATGCGAGGAACCGTCCGGGCTGCTGTGGCCCTCGCGTTGGGCGTGCTCGCCATCCTCGGCTGCCTCGGTGGCACGGCTCTGGCGGCCAGAGACGGCGTGGTCCCCGCGCGCGCAGCCGACGCGCATACGCCGGGCATCTCTTCTGCCTCGGGCACCTCTTTTGCCTCCCCCACTTCCTCTGCCTCGGGGATCTCGTCTGCCTCGGGCACCCTGGCCGACTCGGGTTCTGTCCCGGACCTCGTCTCAGACGCCCTCACCGTCCCGGGCGCCACGGAACCCGGTGCCGCGAACAGGTCGGGCTCCGCGCGGACGGGGTCCGAGCGAGCGGATCCCCGGCGTGTGGTGGTCATCGGCGTGCCCGGGCTGCGTTGGGCCGATCTGAGCGCCGAGGGCACTCCCAATCTCTGGGCGCTGGTGGGCCGGGGGGCGTCGGCGTCGATGTCGATCCGGGCCTACCCCCGGCCGGATCACGCGAGCACGTGCCCCGTCGCCGGGTGGCTGACCGTATCGGCGGGCCAGCGGGCCGGGTCCGCGGCGCTGGAATGCGAGCTTCCGCCCGTTCCCGCCGGGTCCGGCGACGGCGGCCCGGCGACCGTCCCGGGGTGGGCCGATCTGAGGTCCTACAACGCCGCGACGTCCTACCGGGCCACGATCGGCATGCTCGGGCAGGCCGTACGGGACGCGGGTGGCACGGTGGCCGCCGTGGGCCCGGGAGCCGCCCTCGCCGCCGCCGACAAATCCGGCAACGTCCAGAAATATGCCGACAACATCGCCAAGCTCGGCGATCTGAGCCAGAACACCCTCGTCATCGCCGACATCGAAGACCTGGCCCAGGCCTGGCTCTCCGCCCCCACCGCGACCCCGCCGGCATCGCCTGGATCACCGGGATCGCCGGGATCGCCGGGGGAACTCTCCGACGCCGCGCGGGCCGCGGCTCTGGCGGCGGTCGATCGGCGGGTCGGAGAGATATCGCGGCTGGTTCCGGCCGGGGCGACCACCCTTGTGGCGGGGCTGTCCGACGTCTCGGCGGCCGCTCATCTCCACGTGGCCCTCGCCGCCGGGCCGTCGCCGGCCGGGCGTCCGTACACGCCGGGTCACCTGACCGCGTCCTCCACCCGCCAGGACGGGCTGGTGACCATCACCGACCTGACGACCACGGCGCTGGACACTCTCGGCGTGCGGGTGCCCGCCGGAACAGTCGGGCGGCCGTGGCTGCCGGGCGGGGCGGCCCCGGCCTCGGTCCACGAGACCGTCAGAGAGCTGGCCGACGCCGACCTCGCCAGCCGTGTCCTCGTCGAGGTGCGCGGGCCGTTCTTCGCGGTGTTCGTGGCCGTCCAGTTGCTGTTCTACGGTCTCGCCGCGCTCGCGGTCCGCCGTCGCAGGGGTGGCGCGCGCGTGCTCGTCGCCACTCAGGTCATGGCGGTCGCCGGCGGCGCCGTCGCGGTGTCCACGTTCCTGGCGCAGCTCGTCCCGTGGTGGAACCTCGGGCATCCGATGGCGGCGCTCATCGTCACGATCATGTGCCTGATGGGGCTGCTCGCGGCCGTGGCGTTCGCCGGGCCGTGGCGCTCCCACGTGCTCGGCCCGCTCACGGTCGTCGCGGGCGTCACCTCCCTCGCCCTGCTCTTGGACGTGCTGACCGGCTCGCGCCTTCAGGTGAACGCCGTCACCGGGTACGAACCGGTCACCGGCGGCCGGTTCTACGGCTTCAGCAACATCGCCTTCGCCGTGTACGCGACCGGCACGATCCTCGCCCTCGCCGGGGTCGCGCAGGCTCTGGTCGAGCGCGGGCGGCGAACGCTCGCCCTCGCCGTGTGCCTGACGTACGGGCTGCTGGCGATCTTCGTGGACGGATGGCCGAGCTGGGGCGCCGACTTCGGCGGTGTGCCCGCGTTCGTCCTCGGGTTCGCGGTGTTCATGATGCTGCTCTCGGGCCGCAGGGTCACCTTCGGCAGGCTCGCGGTCGTCGGCGTCGCCGGAGTCGCCCTGATCGCCGTGATCGCGTTCGCCGACCGGCTGCGGCCCGCCGAGCAGCGCACCCACCTCGGCGCGTTCGCCCAGCAGGTCCTCGACGGCGAGGCCCTGCCGGTGGTCGGCCGCAAGCTCGGCGCGATGCTCGGCATCACGATCGGCAACTGGCAGCTCTCCCTGCTGTCCCTGGTCGCCCTGGCGTTCCTCTACTTCGTGCTGGCCCGCCCGTCGCGGTGGGGCGCCTCGGCGCTCAGCCTCGCCTACGAACGGGCTCCCGCGCTGCACGCCGGGCTGTTCGGGGCGCTCACCGCCGCGCTCGCCGGGTTCCTGCTCAACGACTCCGGCATCGCGATCCCCGCCATGGCCCTCACGGTCGCGGTCCCGCTCACGCTCGCGGCGTCCCTGCGCGCCGTCCTGCTCGCACAGCCCACCACACCAGGGCGGCCGTCAGCGCCAGCAGAAGCCACGGCACCACCTGGCCCCTCCACACGGTGACCAGCCACTGAAGGTCGTCCGGCAGGAGCTTTTGACGGGCCGGGACATAGGCGAGCGACAGCACGGCCAGCCGCGCGGCCATGAAGCCGTCGAGCGAGGTGGCCGTGATCATCGCCAGCAGGGCGAACCCGAGCCCGTCGTACCAGGGCAAGGCGTACGGGGTGGCGACCAGCCAGGCGGCCACCACCGCCACGGCGACCCGCGCCGCCTCCTCCCGCTCCTGCCCAGGCCCGGCCACGGACGACCAGACCGCGGACGACGCGCCTTCCCGAGATGCGACATCAGGCAGCCCGACTTGGGTGGCGGACCCCTTCGAGGACGACACTTCGCAGGAAGCGGCCACGGACAGCGGAACTTCGCGAGAGCCGTTGCCGGAGGACGAGAGCTCGTCGGCCGGGGGCGTTGAGGCCGAAGTACCTCGCGGGAGAGCGCGGCAGAGTGCCACGGCGAGGACGACGAGCAGGATCAGGGAGCCGGCCTGGACCCATCCGCGATAGGCCGAACCCGTCCCGACCACCGCTTGCAGACCGTGTTGGAGCAGCCGCCAGGGGGTGGCCAGGGACAGGGACTTGCTGGCGTGCAGGACCTGGTCCAGCGAGTGGCGCCCGGCGAGCGCGTAGGCGACCAGCACGGCCACGGTCGCGGAACCCGCAACGATCGCCAGGCGCTTCGGCGACCTGCGTAGAGCCCACGCGGGACCGAGCGCCACCAGGCCGGCGTTGGCCTTGACCGCGATCCCCAGCCCGAGCAACGCGCCGGAGACCCACCGCGAACCCGCCCGGCCGCCGGCGATTCGATCGGAAGCCGAACGCCCGCCGATGGCCAGAGCTCCCACCACGAAGACGACCGCCAGGGTGTCGACGTGCATGCCCGCGAGCAACTGGTAGATCAGCAGTGGATTGGCGGTCCAGAGAAGGGCCGCGCGTGCCTGGCGCGCCGGGTCGCCCCGGGTGTGCCGGTGGAGCAGCAGGGCCGTGATGACGAAGGCGGCGGCGTTGAAGAGGGCGAGGACGAAGACGGTCAGCCGTACGGAGTCCCCGCCGACGAGGCTCGCCAGCGCCTGGACGGCGGTCGCCACCGGGCCGTAGACGCTCGGCTCCTCCCTCCAGGGGATTTCCACGGAGTCCGCGATCGGATCCCCGGGCAGGTCGACCGCGCCCGTGGCGTAAGGATCATGGCCGAGGGTGACCATGCGGCCGTACGCGGCGTAGTTCAGGTGGTCGGCCGAACCGGAGGGCGGCAGGAACGCCAGCGCGACGGCCGCGAGACACCCGGCGAGGAGGAGCCGGCGCGGGTCGGGCCTCCAGCCGCGCCGAAGCGCGAGCAACCCGGCGGCGAGGCCCAGCGCGCCGAGCAGGACGGCCGCCGCCTCCAGGCCGACCACGAGATGGCCGTCCGGACGCGCGTCCAAGGAGTACGGGGGTTGCCACGCGGGCCCCGGCAACGGCGGGACCACCACGGAAGGCCCCAGCGCGCCGATGACCACCGTCACCACGACGCTGAGCACGCCCCCGGCCACCGCGACGCGAGACGACCACCCCCGCCCGCGCGTCCCAACCCGATCCACCGCTCGATTCCAGCACACCCCACAACCTCCCCGAGCCATCTCCACCCCCTTCCACGGCCCGCAACAACCCGTCGCCCACGGGCGGCGGGGCTGTCGCGTCCAGCGGCAGCGGCGGACGCCGTGGATGTGGTGGAGAGGGGCCGGGTCAGCGGGGGGTGCGGAGGGTGGATCTCAGGTTGGTGACCAGTTGTTCGCGGGAGGCGAGGGCCAGGGCGACGTCGCGGAGCTGGCGGGCTCTGTGCAGTTGGGCGCGCCAGTCGGTGCCGGTCGCGCGGTGCGCCATCTCGACCTCGACCTCCTGGACGCGGAAACCCTTGCGGATCAGGTCGATGGTGAGGCCGGTCTCGACGCCGAAACCGAAGGCGAGGGGGCGGGCGGCCTCGAAGGCCGCTCGGGTGAGGCAGCGCTGGCCGTTGAGGGGCTGGGTCGCCTGCCAGCCGACGGCGCGCTTGATGCCGTCGCGCGCCAGCCGGACGACGATGCCGTGGCCGCCCAGCTTGACGCGGGTGGTGAACATGGCGATGGTCATGTCGGCCGCACCCGCCCGGACGGGTTCGATCAGGGCCGCGGCGGCACCGGCGGTCGCGGCCAGGTCGGCGTCCAGGAACAGCAGGTGGCGGGCCCGTTGGCCGCCAAGGGTCAGCGTGTCGAGGAGGCGTACGGCCTCGGCGCCGCTTTCCATGGCCGCCGCCTTTCCGCGGTTGCGGCTGTGGCGTACAACGTGGGCGCCCGCCGCCTTGGCGACCCGGCCGGTGTCGTCGAACGAGCCGTCGTCGACGACCACGACCAGATCGACGCCCGGAATGGCCAGCGCGGCCCTGACGGTCGCGGCGACGCGGTCGGCTTCATCCTTGGCAGGGATGATGACCGCGGTATCGGGCTGTACGGATGGGTCGCTCATCGGTCCTCGTCCGGTTCGCTGCCTGTGGCGGTCGATCGACGCTAGCCGGGATGCTCGTCCATCGGCAACTTCGCCACGATGGTGTCGCGCGCAGAGGCCCGAACGCCGCGACCGCCAGACGAGCGCGTCTCCTCCGCACACCGAAGCAGGCCACCGACCGCCCTCGTCCACACTGACGCCCACCGAAACGCGAAGCAGGCGCCCGCAAGCCACGCCCCGAGAACGAGACGGGCGCTTCTCCTCATGCCGAATCGGGCCACTGACCGCCCTCATCGACATTGATGCTCACCGGAACGCGGAGCGGAGGCGCGAGCCACGGCCCGAGAACGTGACGGGGGTGGTACCGCCACAGCGCACCGAGACGGACCCCAGCGGCACCACCTTGGTGATGATCGAGCACGTGAGCGTGTCGTCCCAGGTGCTCGGGTGACGGTGTCGGCGGGGATTTCTCCGACCGCCCAGTGCTCGTCGGGCGGCGGCGTCAGCCGGGGTGTTCGGCTGTCAGGAGGTTCGCCGGGACCGTGTCGTGGACCGTGAAGACCGAGTCCAGGCCGGTGACCTGGAGGATCTTGCGGACGGCCGGGCGTGGCGAGGCGACCTCCAGTGCGCCGCCGCGTTCTCGCATGCGCTTGAGCGCGGACAGCAGGACGTTCATGCCCGTGGAGTCGCAGAACTCCACGCCGGACATGTCTATGACGACCAGATCCGGGCCGGTTTCCAGCAGGCGGGTGAACTCCGCCTGCAGGCGCGGCGCGGTATATAGGTCGATTTCGCCGACAACCGTCAAGATGGCGTGTCCGGCATGTGATCGAGTCGAGACCTTGAGCTCCACAGCGGGCACACTAGCGCCGCTCGGCCGCCGGGTCACGTTCTACCGCGATAACCGAAGAGTCGTCCGCCCTTTGTTCCCGGTTCCCGCCTCACGGAAACGCTGGGTACGCAAAGCTTGACGCTATGCGACACCGGCTCGGCCGGAAGGGGGGGGAGGCCCGGAACCTCCGCGTCCGGTCGTCACTTCGAGAAGGAGGGGCGGGCGAGGAGTTGGACGGGCCCTACAGCGCCGATGAACAGTGAGATTCCTGAAGATGCCCAACGCCAGTGCATGCGTGAACGTTTGGAGGGCATCCTCGCCCGGACCGAGAGGGCGCGCGCCTGGGGGGACGCCGCCCTGCCGCTCCGGCCGCTGGTCAACCGGGATGGATACGTCCCGATCAAGACGCGCCTGTCCGTGGACGATCTGGCGCTGCTCACGGGGGCGCGCACCGAGTTGCTGTGCTTCTCCGAGCTAGGCCTGCGCCTGCTCGACCTGCACCAGCCGCGGGACGCGGGCGGCATCACGAGCGACGCCGCGCATCCGATCCTGCGGTGCAGGAGCTGCATGTGGCGCTGGCCCTGCCCGACATTTCGGGCAATGTCGGACGCGCTGGCGGCGCTTCCGGCCTACGAGCCCGCGTCCGGGCCCACCCCGTCACCCGAGGGCGACCGGCCGCTCTCAGACGGGGCCGGCGAGCGCGGGCGCGGAGACGGGCAGGCTGATCTCGAAGCGGCAGCCCGCGCCTTCGTTGACGACGGCGATGGCGCCTTCGTGGGCTTCGACGATGCCGCGCGCGATGGCGAGGCCGAGTCCCGCGCCGCGGTCGGGGCCAGGAGACCGCGCGGCCTCTCCGCGAAAGGCCACCTCGAAGACGCGTGGTAGGTCGTCCTCGGGGATCCCGCCGCAGCAGTCGGCGACCGAGAGGCGGATCGTGTCGTCGTCGGCGACCGCGCGCACCACCACGGTTCCGTCCTCGGGCGTGTGCCGGATGGCGTTGACGACGAGGTTGCGCAGCGCGCGCCCAAGCTCGGCGGCGTCGGCGTACACCGGCAGGACGGGCCCGGCCTCCGCGGCGAGGCGCACTCCCTTGGCCCCGGCCAGGGCCTCCACGCCCGCGAGCACGTCGGCGACCAGGTCGCCGAGGCCGATGGGCCGTGGGGTGAGCCGCAGCGCACCGGCGTGGATGCGCGACAGCTCGAACAGATCGTCCACCATGTGGGACAACCGGTCGACCTCCAGCCGGATCTGATTGTGGTAGCGGCTGACGGTGGCGGGGTCGTGGACGACGCCGTCCTCCAGCGCCTCGACCATGGCGCGCATACCGGCGAGCGGGGTGCGCAGGTCGTGGCTGACCCAGGCGACGAGCTCGCGCCGCGCGCCCTCCAGTGCCCGTTCCCGTTCGCGGCCCTCGCGCAGCCGCCGGTAGGCCTGTTCCAGGGCCTTGGAGATGGTGTCCAGCTCGGCGGGGAGCCTTCCCGGCGGCGGGACGAAGTCCTGGGACGGCGACACGGCCTCGACGGCGGCGACGAGCCCGCGGCTCACCTTGACGAGCCTGCGGGCCACGATCAGGGCGACGCCGAGCCCGGCCAGCCCGGCGATGGTGACGACGGTGAGGACGACGTTCTTGGGGTGGCCGTCGATGATCATCTCGATGGTGATGGAGACGACGCCGGCCAGCGTGGCGGCGACGGTGACGACCGCGACGACGGCGAGCGTGATGCCGATCGAGCGCCCGCGCAGGAGCCACAGCAGGGCCAGGCCGAGCGCGGCGATGACGAGCCCGAGGCCGCCGGCGACCGCGGCGACCTGGACGATCACCGGATGTGCCCGTCCGGCGGGCCGTCCACGGGCTCGTACCGGTACCCGACCCCCCAGACCGTGACGATGCGGCGCGGGGTGGTGGGGTCGGTCTCGATCTTCTCCCGCAGCCTGCGGACGTGGACGGTGACGGTCGAGGTGTCGCCGAAGGACCAGCCCCACACCTGGTCGAGCAGGGCGGCGCGGCTGAAGGCCTGACGGGGGTTGCGCATGAGGTAGGCGAGCAGGTCGAACTCGCGCGCCGTCAGGGTGATCTCCTCGCCGCCGAGCCGCACCTCGTGGGCGCCGACGTCGACCACGAGGCCGTCGTCGCGGAGCACGCCGGTGCCGTTGGTGACGAGCGTCCCCTTGGCCCGCCGCAGGACGGACTGCACGCGCAGGGCCAGCTCGCGCGGGCTGAACGGCTTGGTGACGTAGTCGTCGGCGCCCGTCTCCAGGCCGACGACGCGGTCGATCTCCTCGCCGAGCGCGGTGAGCATGATCACGGGGACTGGCCAGCGCTCCCTGAGCTTCTTGCAGACCTGGAGGCCGTCCATGCCGGGGAGCATCAGGTCGAGAACGAGCAGGTCGGGCGGGTTGGCCAGGGCCCTGCGCAGGGCCTCGGCGCCGTCGCCCACGCTCTCGACCACGTGCCCGTCGCGTTCGAGGTATTTGACGATGACTTCGGCGACGGTGGGGTCGTCGTCCACGACGAGGATGCGGGGAGGGTGTGCCATGTTCAATCTTTAGCCCTCCACTATGCCCGATTTGTCACAAATTATCGCTTCAATCGGGACGAGCGGCACCCGCGGCACCCCTTCGTAGGCCACGTCATCACTTCGTAAGAAGAAGCACCAGGCCGTTTCCCGCGAAAGGACGACGCGCCGACGGAAAAGTCACGATCTCCATCTATGATCGGGCATTCGCTCGCAGCCGGGCGCGCCGCGACGTACCTTCTGGATATGGCCCGCATCGTGCTTTCCGTTCTCGGAGTCGTCCTGGCACTCTACGTAGTGTTCGGACTCCTGATCCCGACCATCTTCGGGATCTTCAAGATCCTGCTGGTCGTCGGCCTCATCGGCCTCGCGGTCTTCGCGGCGATCACCCTGGTGAGCAAGCTCTCGAAGTGAGATGACCCCCTTCCACGCGACCTTCGCGCTGCTCGCGCAGCTCGTCGCCGGGCATTCGGGCCCGGCGGCGCTGACGGCCGTCGGTCTCGTGGGGGTCACCCTTCTCGTCCTCGCCTGGGCCCTCGGACGGCCGGCGTTCGTCCCCGCCGTCGCGCACACCGCCGCGGGCCGTTCACGCGCCGCGCGCCCGGTGTTCGTCCGGCTGTGCCACCCGGACACGGCCGGCCGCCCGAGGCCCAGAGCACCATCCGCAGGCCCCGCGCCCGTCTAGCGATCCCGTACGGCCGTCGCCGTGCCCGGGTGTCCTGGCGGGCGCTTTCGTCATGTCCGTTCAAATCAGACGAACCCGACGAAGGGGCTCTGTTCCAGCATGTCCGCGATTTACGACGCCGTGCTCGGCTCCGCCTACCGGCTCATCGACTCCCTCGCGTCTCTCACCGGCGCGGCGCTCGCCATCATCCTGTTCACCCTGGCCGTGCGCCTGCTCCTGCTGCCGCTCGCCGTCCGGCAGGCGAGGGCGGCAAGGATCCGCCTGCGCCTGGCGCCGAAGGTCCAGGCGCTGCGCAAGCGGTACGCGCGCGACCCCGAGCGCCTCTACCGCGAGACCTCCAAGCTCTACGCGGCGGAGGGGACGTCCGCGTTCGCGGGCATCGGCCCCGCGCTCGCCCAGGCGCCGTTCTTCATGATCGCCTACCGCGTGTTCGTGTCGGCCACGATCGCCGGGCACCCGAACCTTCTGCTCGCCCAGAGCGCCCTCGGCGTGCCGCTGGGCGAGCACTTCGCCGCCGCGGTGGCGGGCGGCGGCCTGTTCGGCGCGCCCGCGCTGGTCTTCCTGGGGCTGTTCGCGCTGCTGGCGGTGCTGGCGTACGTGACCTCGCGGCGCATGGGCGAGGTCCAGCCGCGCCTGCTCCGGCTGCTGCCGTTCGGCACGATCCTCGCCGCCGCGTTCCTTCCCTTGGCCGCCGGGCTGTACCTGCTGGTCAGCACCGCGTGGTCGGCGGCGGAGCGGGCGGTCCTGTACCCGAAGGCCGCCTGACCCCACCTCCCCTGCCTGCCGGGGTCTTGTCCACCATTACGGTTGAATGTCGGAAGTGCTCAGGCGAGAACGGGGGGCGAGCCATGAACGGTGCCGACAGCGAGGTCGGACGCCTGGAGACGGTGCTCCTCCACCGGCCGGGCCCCGAACTCAAGCGGCTGACGCCCCGCAACAACGACAAACTGCTCTTCGACTCGATCCCCTGGGTGGGCAGGGCCCAGGAGGAGCACGACGCGTTCGCCGAGGCCCTCCGCGAGCACGGGGTCGAGGTGCTCTACCTCACCGAACTGCTGCAGGACACGCTGGAGTACGAGGCGGCGCGCGAGGAGATCGTCCCCGCCGTGCTCCAGGAGCGCCAGCTCGGCGACCGGCTCGCCGAGCTGACCCGGCGGCACCTGTTCGACCTCGACCCCGAGCAGCTCGCCCAGACGCTGATCGCGGGCCTCGCCCGCGAGGAGCTGAAGACCGGCCGCGGCCTGGTGTACGAGCTGCTGGACCGGCACGACTTCGTCGTCGACCCGCTGCCCAACCTGCTGTTCACCCGCGACTCCAGCGTGTGGATCGGCGACAAGGTCGCCGTGACCAGCCTCGCCATGCCGGCCCGTACGCGCGAGAGCATGCTCACCCGGCTGATCTACACCCACCACCCCCGCTTCGCCGGCACCGAGCACCTGTACGAGCCGTGGCTGGAGCACGTGGAGGGCGGCGACGTGCTGCTGATGGGCCCGGGGGTGATCGCGGTGGGCACCGGGGAGCGTACGACGCCCGCGGGCGTGGAGCGCCTGTGCCGCCGGGTCTTCGCTGCGGGGCTCGCGCACACCGTGCTGGCCGTGCCGGTCGCCCAGCGGCGGGCCACCATGCACCTCGACACCATCTGCACGATGGTCGACGTGGACACCGTGGTCATGTACCCGCCGGTCGCCTATTCGCTCCAGGCGTACACGGTGACGTCGATGGAGAACGGGGAGCTGCGCGTCTTCGAGCCGCGCCCGTTCCTGGAGGCGGCGGCGCAGGCGATGGGGATCGAGCGGGTGAAGGTCATCGACACCGGCCTGGACCCCGTCACGGCCGAGCGCGAGCAGTGGGACGACGGGAACAACACCCTGGCCCTGGCGCCGCGCGTGGCGGTCGCCTACGAGCGCAATGTGGAGACGAACGCCCGTCTGGAGGCCGCGGGCGTCAAGGTCATCCGAATTGCGGGTAGCGAACTCGGCAGCGGACGGGGTGGTCCGCGGTGCATGTCGTGCCCTATCAGCAGGGCCCTATCAGCAGGGCCCTATCAGGGACCGTCTAGCCACACTCGCGTAGGGCCCCTATTTCGGGTGTCCTCAGTTGTGAATTAAGGATCACGACCGGGGCATGGAGAACCGCCCATACCGTCGTCATGTCTCCGTCGTGCCGCACACCCCAGCGCTCCGCGAGAAACTCGACGATCCCGAGCCCTCGCCCGCCGAGCGACGAGAGTGCCGGCCGCCCCGCGCGGGGCTCCGTGGCCGCTCCCCCGTCACTCACCGTGACCTCGAGGTGGTCGTCCGCCCAGTCCCATGTGGCCATGATCTGGCCCGATGGGAGCGGATGGGCGTGACGGAGCGCATTGCTCAGCAGTTCGCTCACCACAAGGACGGCGTCCTCTATGGCGGCGGCGAACACCCCGCACTGCTCGAGATCGGCGCTGAGACGCTGGCGTGCGACGGCGACGCTGGTCGGCGCATACGGCAACAGCACGACGCCCTCACTTCCCCGTTCTCCTGCATTTCCCCCTGAGGAAAACACATCCCAGTACGACCGAAATGCCCCGATCGAAGGTTGTGGAAACCGCGTGGCGATCATTGCTTGTGCAGAAACGACACTAGACGCATTCATCCGTTACCGGCTCGTTACCGGTTCGGTGTGTCGGATCCGATATAGGCGGGCGCGGTACGCAGAACGAAACGCATTCGCGTGCCTCCGCCGGGCCGGGGATGCGCGGTGACCTCGCCTCCCTGGGCGCGCGCGAGGTTCCTGGCGATGTAAAGCCCGAGCCCGACGCCGCCGAACCTCCGGCGGTCGCCGCTGTCGGCCTGGACGAACCGATCGAACACCCGCTCGCGGTCGCCCGGCGCGATGCCGACCCCCTCGTCGTCCACGACGAGGACGACCCGGTCGGACTCCGGCCACGCCAGCACCCGGATCAGCCCGCCGTCCGGCGAGTACTTGAACGCGTTCTCCAGAAGCTGGCCGAGCAGTATGTCGGTGGCCAGCGCGTCCCCGTCCACCCACGGCAGGTCGACGGGGATGTCGATCTCCACGCGGTGCCGGTCGGACAGCACCGGCAGCCCGAGCGTGGCCACCCGCGCCCGCTCGCCGAGGTCGAAGCTCTCGACGCGCACCTTCAGCTCGTCGGCGCCCGACCGCGATCCGAGCAGCAGGTGGTCCATGAGCTGGCCGAGCGCCCGCGACCGCTCCGCGATGGTCCGTACCGCCGAGCGCCGCTCGACGTCCGACAGCTTGTCCCAGCGCGCGTCCAAAGTGCCGGCGAACCCCTGGACGACGGTGATCGGGGTGCGCAGCTCGTGGCTGGTGGTGGCGAGGAACAGGTCCTTGGCCTCCTCCAGCTCCTTGGCCCGGGTGACGTCGCGGAAATCCACCACGATCTCGCCGGTCTCGATGATCTCGGCGCTCACCACGTCCAGCCAGCGCCCGGACGAAAGCTGCGTCGTGAGCTTCTCGCCCGGGTCGGGCAGCGGGAACGGCGGGGGCCCGCCGATCACCTGGGCTGCGCGCACGCCGGTGAGCTCCTCGGCCGCGGGGTTCCACTGCCGGACGCGCCCGCGGTCGTCGAGCACCGCGATGCCGTCGGCGCTGGCGTCCACGACCGCGCGCTCGTGCGCCCGCTGCCGGACGACGTCCTGGTAGGCCATCGCGTTGCCGAGGGCGATGCCCGCGTGCCCGGCGAGCAGTTCGAGCAGCTCCAGCTCGATGTGCCCGGCCGTCCCCTCGGCGAACAGCGCGTACAGCGCCCCGTACGGACGCCCGCCCACCGCGGCGACGCCGAGCGCGATCGTGTGCAGGCCGGGCAGCTCCGACCAGATCAGCTCGTCCAGCGCCGCCTGGTCGCCCGTCTCCAGCAGCACGGTCTTGCCGGTGCGCAGCAGTTTGCCGACGAGGCTGCTGCGCAGGTCGGCCGTGGCGCCCTTCAGCCTCCCGGGAAGCCCGTGCGCGCTGACCAGGCGCAGGCGGTCGTCCTCGATCAGCACGAAGCCGCCCGCGTCGGCGCCGGTCAGCTCGGTGAGGCTCGCGGCGATGCGGTCGAGGACGGACGGCAGCTCCAGCTCGGCGTTGATGTCGGCCACGACGTCGGTGAGCCGCCGCACCAGCCTGGCCCTGCGCGCGCCGCGCTCGCGGGCGACCGAGTCGTTGGCGACGGGGTGGTAGACGGTGACGTACCCGAGCAGGGCGCCGGACTCGGCGCGCAGGGCGCTGATGTCCACGCGGACGTCCACGAGCGCGCCGTCGCGGTGGCAGCGCCTGGTGCGCAGCGAGACGGGACCGCCGGTGCGGACCCGTTCCAGGACCGCGTGGTGCTCGGCCACCAGCTCGTCCGGGACGAGCGGCACCCTGCGCCCGGTGACGTCGGCCGCGGCGAAGCCGAAGAGCCGCTCCGCGGCGGGGTTCCACATCAGGATGTTGAGGTCGCGGTCGAGCGCCACGACGGCGTCCGCCGCGCTCGCGAGGACAGCGCGAGCAAAGCCTTCATCGGCATTCTCTACCCTGTCGTCACTCATGACCCCCATCGTGCCCGTTTTCGCAGCCGCGTCTTGGCACTTTCGATGTACGAATAGTCGCAATTGCCCGTCCCGGGCGGTCTCGGGGGACGCCGGGGGGACCGGTTCGCTCGCCACCGGAGCATTCCTCCCCCTCTCCGGCCCGGGTAAAGCAGGCGGAACCCGGGCGACATGGACTTCGCCAACTACGTCGTGGCCGGTAGGAGGCCGCACTCCGCTACGCTGCCGGTAGCGGGACCGGGAGGGATGGGGCGATGACGACAGGTGACCTCGACGCCCTGGTGCGGGTGACCTCTCCCGGCTACGTCGGCGAGACCCCGCCCGACATCGCCTTCGGCATGACCGACACCCCCGTCGGCCGCATGACGCTCGCCGTCACCGCGCGCGGCGTGGCCGCGTGCAGCTACGAGGACGAGCACGTCGTCTTCGCGCGCGTCTCCCGCGAGATCGGCACGTTCATCGGCAACGACCCCCGCCGCCTCGACCCGATCCGCCGCGAGCTCGACGCGTACTTCTCGGGCAGGCTGCGGGCGTTCACGACCCCAGTGGACCTGCGGCTGGCCACGCCGTTCGCCCGCACGGTGCTCCAGATGACGATGGCGGTGCCGTACGGCAGCGTCACGACATATCAGGAGATCGCCGACCGGATCGGCCGCCCGCAGGCGTTGCGCGCCATCGGCAACGCGCTGACCGCCGACCCGGTGTGCGTCATCGTGCCGTGTCACCGGGCGATCGAGGCGCCTGGGCATCTTGGGGGGTACGCCGGCGGGCCGGCCGCGAAGGAGCACCTGCTGCGCCTCGAAGGCGCGCCAGTGGGCCCAGCGCCAGCGTGACCAGCGCCGAGACGACGAACGCCGCCAGCGCCGCGTTCATCCACGGCTGGTGCGCCAACCCGATCGCGTCGCGCACCGCCGCCCAGGCCGCGTCCCACCAGCCCACCGTCGGCGTCACCGTCACAAGCCAGTACGCCACGAAGCCCAGCACCCACGGCACGATCATCAGCCACCGGGAGGGCGCGTCCTCCGAGGTGTCCCAGCGGCCGGCCGCGCCGAGCAGGAAGTAGTCGACGGCCAGGACGGCGAACATCGGGACGAACACCGCGCCGATCACGCCGAGGAACGCCCCGTAGGAGTTGACGTTCACGAACAGGGCGACGCCCGTGGTCAGCACCCCGACACCGATCGAGAAGACGCGCCGGTCCACCCGGGGCAGCAGATTCTGCAGCGACATCGCCGTGGAGTACACGTTGGCGAAGGACTGGTCGGCCTCGCGCAGCACCAGGACGCCGAAGAACACGGCCCCGAGGGGCACGGCCACGAACGCCTCCCAGACCCGGTCGGCGTCGTTGCCCACCAGCGACAGCGCGAGCACGCCCATCACCAGGCACGCGACCTGCGCGATCGTGTACCCGCCGACCACGCCGCCGAAGGCCGCGCGGCTGGAGCGCGAGTGCCGCGCGTAGTCGGCCGCGACCGGGACCCACGAGACCGACAGCGCGATCACGTAGTCGACGGCGGGCGCGAACGCGTCCCAGCTCCCGGCGCCGAGTGAGGGCCCCTCGCGCAGCAGCGCCACGGCAAGCCACACCATGGCGACCACCACGCCCGCCGTCACGAACCGGCGCAGCAGCCGGATCGCCCCGAGCGGGCGTATGGTCAGCGCGATCGTAAGCGCCCCCGCCGCCAGTACCCAGACCTGGTACGGAACCGCGTCACCGAAGACGGCCTGGGCGGCGGTGGCGATCACCCACAGCTCGAAGGCGCCCCACCCGAGCATCTGCACGATGTTCAGCACGGTCGGGACGTACGACAGCCGCACGCCGAACAGGCCGCGCAGCAGGACCATCGCCGGGGCGCCGGTACGCGCCCCGGGAACGGCCGCCAGACCGACCATCACCGTGCCGACGAGGCTGCCGACGACGGCCGCGAGAACGGCCGCCGCCAGGCTCAGCGGCCGGCCGCCCAGCGGGTCGAGCAGGTACAGC
Organism: Sphaerisporangium sp. NPDC051017; assembly: GCF_040683095.1. Taxonomy (NCBI): domain Bacteria; kingdom Bacillati; phylum Actinomycetota; class Actinomycetes; order Streptosporangiales; family Streptosporangiaceae; genus Sphaerisporangium; species Sphaerisporangium sp. NPDC051017. Next base: position 361,513 of record NZ_JBFBCI010000001.1, on the reverse strand, counting down.
GCCCCGGAGAAGCCGAGCAGGCTGACCCCGAGATTGGCCCAGAACGCGCCCTGGTCGAGCGCCCCCAGCGTCTTCGGCGGAGCCTCGTCGAGGGTCAGAGGGACTTCGTCGACGATGGACGACATCGCACACTCCCTACGCCGGCATTACCCGGACAGGTTCATGCGGTCGGCAGCGGCGTAGCTGCCCTCTCAGCCCGGTCCCCCGAGCTCCCGCGTTGTCTTATGCAGTTAGCGCCCTCATCTTGCCTCATCACAGCCCTTCTGGCCACAGGGGGGCGGATCACTGACGTCCCACCCTGCCGTCCACCCACGTCCCCGGAGTACAGCCGAGTCCGCAGAGGTAGCTGTACTCTCCAGCTGTACGGACCGCCAGCGACATCCTGGACCCGTGCCTTCGAGGTGGGAGCGAGCCACGCAACCGAGATAGGTCCACCAGCGCCTCGTTCCGCGTCGTATTCGACCTGGGAGTCATCACCTCCCATGAGCCGACTTAGCAAAGGCCGTGCCCTCAAAGGGGTTGGCTTGTGGGTCGTTCTTGACGGCGCCTAGCTAGTCACCGTTGTCGTTCGTGGTGTTGCTGATGATCTGGTTGAGCAGCCCGATCGCACCCGCCGTAGCGGCACCCGCGCCCAGGATCGACCCAGCGACCGAGCCTGTGACCCAGTAAGTCAGGACGCCAGCGGCCGCACCCGTGATCAGGGACAGACCCAAGATCAGGGCGGCACGAACGGTGAGGAGCGGGGAGGTTGAGTGAACCGGGCGGGTCACGAGGATTCCTCTCTTTATATCGCCGCGCGGCGGCGAGGCGGGGTAGTGGTTGCTCGGTTCTAGAAAGCCAGAATCCATAGGGGTTGCGCCGCACTGCAACGGCATCAGACGGGCGTTGCAGACAGTTGGCAACACGACCAAAGGGTGCGGTTTGTCGCGGGTAGCGTCCCAGGACGGTGATGATGGGCAGGTGAACGAGATCGCCCGCCGTCCAGTCGAGTTAGCACCCTTGAGCCCGGAGCTGAGCCCGCAGGTAATGGCCTGGGCAGGAGAACTGCGCGCTCAGTTCACCGCGCTGGGTATGTCGATCAGCCTCTTCTGTCGGCTTAATCCGATCGACAAGGGCACCGTGTCCCGGTACTTGAACGGAAAACGCGTCCCTGCCGACCGGTGGTTCCTAGACCAGATTCTAACCCTACGCGCAAGTGCGGGTACCCCCGTGACCGACGATGTCCGGGCACACTTGCTCAAGCTTCAGATGACCGCTCTCAAAGTTGCCCATCCGCACGAGTACCGAGTTCGGAGGGCCAACGACGAATTAGAGATCGCGGTCACGAGCTGGCACGAGTCCAAACGCTACGCCCAGTCCCTGGAACAGCAGCTCACAGAACGCACCCGAAGCCTCCAGGACCTACTCATGGAGAACGACCGTCTCCGAGCAGCATGGGATCACGACCGAACTCAATACCTTCAAGAGGTCGCCGACCTTACCCAGCAACTAGAACTAGCCCGCGGCCGAGCCCGCCAAGCAGAACGTCGTGTTCAAGCGCTCGAAGAGCTCCTCGACCAGCTGGAGACCCAGCACCCGCCCCAAGGCGAGTTCGCCACGGACATCACTTCCGATGACCCGCGCGCTGTAGCCAGCGTCCTGGATTCTGTCCCCGTACGTAGTTTGCTCATAGCAGCACAAATTTCAGGTGCAATATCTTCAATACGGCGATCACGGACAGCTTGAACGCCATCGACGCCATCAGGGACGATGACCGCGTCCGGAAGAACGAGATAGTCAAGATTCTGCTCACGCTGCCGGAGTAAGAGCGACCGTCGCCGATGGAGATCCGGGATTCTGAAGGTCACACGTCCCCATATGCCCCCATATGCAGCTCGGCTACCCGCGCGATGCTATTAGCAAGAACGTCGGCAGGCGGAGCGTCCGGATTAGCAGTCAACTCGTTTACGACTCGAATGCCAACGTTTTCGACATACCACGGCATGCCGTGGATACAGCCAGATCCCAACTCGGACGGGCCTCCGGCATCGTCCAGCAGCACGGCGGCCCGTGATGCAGCCAGGACGAAGTCCTCGTTTGGACGCATGTCGGCACGTGTTCCATAGGTTCGATTGATCGAGCGTTCGGTACCACGGACGTCGCCACGTGCTTTGTTATCTACGTCCCCGGCCTGGGTGGTGAGCCGTAGGCTGGCTGTGGACCTGCGGCCCGCCTCGCGCTGGAGGATGTCATGGATGTTCCGCCGAGTTTGAGTACGGGTGAGCGTATTCGGCATATGCGTGAAAAGCGGGGAATGAGTCGCACGGTGCTCGCCGGGCTGGTCGGGTACTCGGCGGACTGGTTGAAGAAGATCGAGGCCGGGCAGCGAGGGGTGTCCGTTCCCGCGCTGATCCGCCTGGCGCACGTTCTTCGTGTGGATGACCTCTCGCTTCTCATCGACGGTGATACGCCGATTCCGGTCAGTACCTGGGATGCCCCGCACCATCCGAGCGTCGCCGCGGTACGGGAGATCGTGGAGGTGACGTCGCTCCGCCCGGCGTCCCGCGACGCGGCCGACTTCGACGTGCCCGCGCTGCTCGCGCGAGTAAGACAGGCGTGGATCGCCTGGCACACGCTCCCGGGCAACCGTACGGCGGTCGCCGGTGTCCTCCCCGGGCTCATCTCGGAGATCGAGGACGCGGCCATTGTCCTGGACGGCGTCGAGCGCCGTACCGCTCAGGCCGGGCTGGCGAGCGCCTACGGGCTGGCGCAGCATCTCGCCGTGGACCTGGTGGAGCCGGAGGTCTCCCGGGTCATCGCCGACCGAGCCGTGCGCGCCGCCCAGGCGGCCGACGAGCCGGTGAGCCTGGCGTTCGCGGCCTGGACGTACGGCCACGTTCTGCGTGGTACGGACGCCGATGCCGCCTTCCGGATCGTCGATGGCGCGGCGAACGACGTGCGTGCGCGCGTGGAAGGCGACGACGACGTGGCGGGCCTGTATGGAAGCCTGTGTCTGCATATGGCCATCAGCGCCGCGTACCAGGGGCAGGATGGCACGGCCTGGCGATACTGGGACACCGCCGAATCGGTGGCGCATGCTCTGCCCGGGGGATATGCCCATCCTCAGACCGTCTTCGGACAGGCCAACGTCGCCCTCCACGGAGTCAGCGTGGCCGCCGAACTGCGCCGTTACGGCGAAGCGGTCAGGAGGGCCGAGCCGATCAAGCCTGAGGACATCCCTTCCCGTGAGCGCCAGGGGCGGCTGTTCGGGGAGATCGCGGCAGGCCACCTCCAGCGCCGCGACCTCGAACAGGCGCACCATTTCCTCTTCCGCGCCTGGACCACCTCTCCTGAAGGCACCCCTTTCTCCCCGCTGACGCGTGGCGTCACCGTGGAACTCATCCGCCGATCGACCGGCACCCTCAAGGCCAAGGCCGTCAAGCTGGCCGAGGACATGGGAGTCTTTCCGGCCGCATGAGCACGGGGACAGGTTGTCCCCATCGACGCCCTCGCGCATGGCTACTTTCCGTGCATGGCTAATCGACTCAGCGAAATCATCCCCATGTCATGCCTGGACGGGCTCACGACGGCCGCCACGGGTAGAGGATCGCCCTTCGGGGCATGGGCGGTCTTCACGACGGCGGCACGGTCCGGTCGGCGTGGGCAGGACTGACTCACCAGGGCGGCATCGGCACGGTACGGCGGCCGTGCCCGTGCGCCAACGGAAGTGGGACGTCGTTCAGCGCGAGGCTGCGGAGCAACTCGATCAGGTGATCCCCGCCTGGGTCATCTGGTACGGCGTTGGGACCCGTCGCTTCTACGCCGTCGCCACATGGTCGACACCTGTCGCGCTCATCGTCATCGCCCGCACCGTCGGAGAACTGCGCCAGCAGATGAGCGAAGCCGAGGCGGCGACATCACCCCACACAGCGGACGTTCGCCACGACCGGCAACCGCCTCAGTGGCCCATCCCACTTCGGAGAACCCCCCGTGATCACGATTCCTGGCAAGCTGCACGCGGCCAGTTGGGACATTCCGCACGACCTCGCGACGGTGCCCGGCGCCCGTCGGCAGGTCCGAAGGGCGTTGAGCCGCTGGACTCTTGAAGAGTTGGCCGATGACGTCGCCCTGGTGGTGGGTGAACTTCTCGCGAACGCCATCTGCCACGGCGCGCCACCGATCCGGCTCTCCCTGTGGCGGACACGCGGTGTTCTATGCGTGCGTGTGACCGACCATGGCATGGGACATCCCCACCAGCTCGACCCGGAGCCGGAATCCGTCCACGGGCGCGGACTCGCGATCGTGGCGGCCTTGGCCGGGGAGTTCGGGGTCTTTTCCCTGCCCAACCGCCCCGGGAAGGTCGCGTGGGCCAGGTGGACGGTGAAATCCGGCCAGGGCTCTGGCCCGACGACGATCCCGAAGCAGCGGCAGCCCTGAAAACACAGCCCGAGCGGAGCGAGGCCCATATACCAGGCACTCCGTGGCAAGCTTCGCGAACTCCGATTCCATCCTGACCGAAGGGCCGTCCGCATCACTTACTGGCGTCACCGACCTCGTGGCCCCCCACGGCGGCACCCACACCAAAGCAGCTCGCCGTATGCGGTGGGGAAGGCCGTAGCGGCACCATCCGGATAGGTTCATGCGGTCGGCGGCGCCCGGTTCTGCCGGGAACCGCCCTCTCAGCCCGGTCTCGCCCGAGCTCCCGCGGTATGGATTTTTACTGGATTATTACATCAAAGGGTCACGCGACGTACGGCTGGGCTCCGTTTTCGGCGACCATCGGCCGTCCGGCGGCGGCCCAGGAGTACATTCCCCCGTCGACGTTGACGGCCTCGCGCCCGACGTGGTTCAACCACGCGGTGGCCTGCGCGGACCTGCCGCCGACGCGGCAGATGACGTACACCGGGACACCGGCCGGGACCTCGTCGACGCGCTGCTGCAGCGTGCCGAGCGGGATGTGGACGGCCGTCGGGGCGTGGCCCGCCTGCCACTCGTCGAGCTCGCGCACGTCGAGCAGGAAGACGTCGTCGGGCACGGCTTTGGCATCGATCTCTGGGACGGTCATGCCTTCATTGTCCCTGTTACGCGACCATTCCGCCCGCTAACGGACCGTTGTCATCGATGACAGACCGTCGTTTTTCACGAGAAGGCAGGTCAGCGGCGCATCACGGACCTACTTGAGCAGGCGCGACAGCCTGCGGTCGGCCAGCGGCTTGCCGCCGGTCTGGCACGTCGGGCAGTACTGGAGGGAGGAGTCGGCGAAGGAGACCTCTCTGATCGTGTCACCGCAGACGGCGCATTCCTCGCCTGTACGGCCGTGAACCCGCAGACCTGACTTCTTCTCGCTCTTGAGGTCTTTCGCGGCGATGCCGTGCGCGCGCTCGACGGCCGTGCGCAGCGTGTCCACGATCGCGTCGTACAGGTCCGCCACGGCCTCGTCCGTCAGCGAGCCCGCGATCTTGAAGGGGGACATCTTCGCCGCGTGCAGCACCTCGTCGGAGTACGCGTTGCCGATGCCCGCGATGACCTTCTGGTCGCGCAGCAGGCCCTTGATCTGCGTACGGCTGCCGTTCACGATGCGCTTCAGCGTCTCGCGGGTGAACTCCGGGGTCAGCGGGTCGGGGCCGAGCGCGGCGATGCCCGGCACCTCGGCCGGGTCGCGGACGACGTACACCGCCAGCCGCTTCTGAGTGCCGGCCTCGGTCAGCTCGAACCCGGGCTGCAGGCCCTCGTCGTCGGGGGCGAACCGTACCCGTACGGCCAGCGGGCCCTTACCGGGGCGCACCGGGCGGGCGCCGGACAGGTCGTCGCGCCAGCGGAGCCAGCCCGCCCTGGACAGGTGGGTGACGAAGTGGACGCCGTCGGCGTCGAGGTCGAGGAACTTGCCATGCCTGGTGACGCCGGTCACCGTCAGGCCCGGCAGGGACGTGACGGGGGGATCGACGGTCTTCAGCGCCTGGAAGGCGACGACGTCCACGGCCGCGATCGAGCGGCCGACGGCCCGCTCGCGGAGGAACTCCGCCAGCGACTCCACCTCGGGTAGCTCCGGCATGACCTCACACTAACCTCTCACCACGCCATGAAACCGGCAGCGACCCTGAACCGGCCGGGTCGCCCCCACCGGGGTCCCGGCGGCCTGTGGACAACGAACCCACCTGTGGATGACCAAGACCGACGGCGCACCGCCCGCCCGTCCGTGGCCTGCGGTCCCGGCTCGGCGGACGGGAGCGACCGGCGGTCCTGCGAAGCCGGCGGGCCCGGGAAGCACAGGTGGCGTCCCAGGAGGCCCAGCCGGCATTCTCGTGGCTGCTTCCCGACTACTTGGTGAGGACGTCCTCCGGGACCGGCTTGTCCTCGGCGAGGGCCTTGAACAGGCGCAGGGCCTTCTCTGTGTCCCACTTGACGACGGAGGCGCCGTTGATCGTGGGCAGCGAGCCGACCGGGACGGCCGTGGTGACCGGGCTGCCGCCCATCGCCAGGCCCAGGGACAGCAGGTCGAACGCGCCCGTCCCCGGGTCGACGGCGACCGAGTCGGTGGCGCTCATCGCCAGCGGGATCGACTGGAACGGGTTGAGCAGCACGCCCGGGGTGGCGACCTTCTTGACCACGGCCGAGAAGAACTGCCGCTGGCGCTGGGTGCGGTCGAAGTCGGGCAGTGCGCCGGTCTTGCGGGTGCGGACGTACCCGAGCGCGGTGCCGCCGTCCATCTCCTGGCAGCCCTTCTTCAGGTTGATCCCGGCCTTGGGGTCCTTGATGTTCTGCTTGACGCAGATGTTCACGCCGCCGATCGCGTCCACGATGCCGACGAAACCGCCGAAGCCGATCTCCATGTAGTGGTCGATGCGGATGTCGGTGACCTTCTCGACCGTCTTGGCCAGCAGCGTGGGCCCCCCGAAGGCGTACGCCGCGTTCAGCTTGTCCTTGCCGTGCCCGTCGATGGGCACGTAGGAGTCGCGGGGGAGGCTGACCAGCGTGGGCTGCCCGCCGCCGCTCGGGATGTGCAGCAGCATCATCGTGTCCGTGCGCTTGCCGACCGCGCTGCCGGTGCGGAGCTTCTTGCGCTGCGCGGCCGACAGCCCGGCCCGGCTGTCGGAGCCGACGAGCAGCCAGTCCTCGCCGGGGGTGGCCGCCGGGCGCCCGTCGTAGTCGGTGAGCGACTCCACCGAGTTGATGCGCGAGTTGATCCAGAAGTAGCCGGCCGTCGCGAGGACGAGCAGCAGTGCGACCAGGATCACCAGGACCCTGAGCACGATGCGCCCGGTGCGGCGCGGCGACCGCGCCCTCGGCGGCCCGCCGTCGTCGTTCCTCGACCGGCCCCCCGAGGACAACGGCCGGACGGGCGCCTCCCCGGACCTCGGCCTGCCGTACACGCGGCCCTTCCCCCGCGAGGGGTCCGCCGGGCCCGCGAACGGCGCGCCCCCCGGATACGCCTCCAGCCGGGTCGCCTCGTCGTCCTCGTGAGCCCGCCCTCCGGAACCCTGCGGCAGGCGGTGGGCGGGCTGGCCCGCCGAATAGGACTCCGCGGCCGATTGGTACGGTTCGTTCCCGCTGGCCCCCCCGGGCCGCCGCATGGCACGGGTCGGGCCCTCGCGTGACCCGCTCTCGTCGGACCCCCCGGCCCGCTCACCAGGCCAATCACCCACGTCGTCGTCCCCGTCCTGTGGCTGGAACAGCTTTGCTTCGAAAGTACGCCGTCGCGCACGTGCGGGACGTCCGTAGCTCAAGGTTTTCTCATGCAAAAGTATGCAAAGTCACACTAAGTCACCAATGCGGTCCCATGGGAAACATTGGCCGGGGCCCGACCGTTAGCGTTACGACGACCTCTAGCGAAAGGACAGTCGTGTCTACTCCCGACCCGTGGAGTACCTGCCCGTGCTCCGGCACGGGACCCATTGAATCGGGGAAGGCAGACCAGTGACGTGGGTTCTCGGTCTGCCGGCCATACTTCTTCTCACCCTCCTGACCGGCTACTTCGTCGCCCAGGAGTTCGCGTTCGTCGCGGCCGACCGGTCCGCCCTCCGGGAGCAGGCCGCGGCCGGGGACGCCGCCGCCGGCCGGGCCGTCGAGGTCACCGGCAGGCTCTCGTTCATGTTGTCGGGCGCGCAGCTCGGCATCACGGTGACCACGCTGCTCGTGGGATTCGTCACCGAACCCGCCCTCACCCCGCTGATCCGCCCCGGCCTGTCCGCTGTGGGCGTTCCCGAGGCCGCGGTCCCCGGCATCGCCGTGGCCCTCGGGCTGGTCATCGCCACGGTCGTCCAGATGGTGCTCGGCGAGCTGGTGCCCAAGAACCTCGGGATCGCCCGGCCCGAACCCGTGGCCAAATGGCTGTCCCGGTCCACGTTGATCTACATGGCCATGGCCGGCCCGGTGATCCGGCTGTTCGACACCGCGGCCACCCGCCTGCTGCGCCTGGCCGGCATCGAGCCGGTCGAGGAGATCGAGCACGGCGCCACCCCCGAGGAGCTGTCGCGCATCATCGCCGAGTCCGAGGCGGCCGGCGACCTGTCCGAACGGCTGTCCGACCTGCTGGAGCGCGCCCTGGAGTTCGGCGACCGCACCGCCGAGGACGTCATGGTCCCCAGGCCGCGCGTCGTCTCCCTCCACGCCGACCGTCCGGTGTCCGACCTGCTGAGCGCCCTGAAGACCTCCGGGCACTCCCGCTACCCCGTGCTCGGCGCGGACGGCGACGTCATGGGCGTCGCGGGCCTGCGCGAGCTGCTGCGCGGGCAGCCCGGCGAGGTGCCGATCGAGCGCATCGCCACCGCACCCCTCCTGGTCCCGACCACGCTGCCGCTGCCCGCGCTGCTGGACCGCATGCGCGTGACCGGCGGCGAGCTGGCCTGCGTCATCGACGAGTACGGCGGCCTCGCGGGCGTCGTCACGATGGAGGACCTGGCCGAAGAGCTCGTCGGCGAGCTGATGGACGAGAACGACCCCGAGGCCGCCGAGGCCGTGGCCAAGGACGATGGCACATGGGAGGTGCCGGGCACGCTGCGGCTCGACGAGGTGGAACGGGCGACCGGCCTGCGGCTGCCCGAAAGCGAGGACTACGACACCGTGGCCGGGCTCATCATGGCGCGCCTCGGCCGCCTGGCCGAGCCCGGCGACGAGGTGGCCGTCCCCCTGGTGACCGAGCGCGACCTCTTCGAGGACGACGAGCCGGCCGAGGAGGGCGTGCTGCTCACCGTCCTCGGAGTGCAGCGCAGGATCCCCGACCGGGTGCGCATCGCGCCCGGGCTGGCCGACGCGGCCGTCGTGGGCGGTGAGTCCCGATGAACACCGCGACCGCGCTCCTGCTGGGCGTCGTCCTGCTGATCGGCAACGGCCTGTTCGTCGCGGCCGAGTTCGCCGTGGTGTCCGCCCGGCGTCACCGCCTGGAGGAGGCCGCCGCGGGCGGGAGCCTCGCCAGGGCCGCCGGGCGCGCCGCGCTGCGCAACGGCCGCCAGCTCTCGCTCATGCTCGCCGGAGCCCAGCTCGGCATCACGCTGTGCTCCCTGGGCCTCGCCATGGTCACCGAACCGGCCATCGAGCACCTGCTGGAGCCGGTGTTCGGCCTGGTCGGCCTTCCGGAGCCGATGCGGACCGCCGTCGCGTACGTCATCGCGCTGGCGATCATCACGTTCCTGCACATGGTCGTGGGCGAGATGGCGCCCAAGTCGTGGGCCCTCACCCACCCCGAGCGGGCCGCCATGGGGCTCGCGCTGCCCTTCCGCGGCTTCACCTGGATCGCCAGGCCGATCCTGGCCGCGCTGAACGGCCTCGCCAACGGGCTGCTGCGCGCGGCCGGCGTGCGTCCCCGCGACGAGCTCGCGACCACGCGGACCCCGCCGCAGCTCGCCATGCTGGTCGGCGAGTCAGGACGGATGGGCCTGCTGGACCGGGCCGAGCACGACCTGCTGACCCGGGCCCTGAAGGTCCAGTCGCAGCCGGTCGAGAAGCTGATGGTGCCGATCTCCGAGGCCGCCGCCGTGCCCGCGGGCGCGCCGGAGGGCCTCGTCCGCGACGTCGCGGCCGCGAGCGGCCACCTGCGCCTGCTCGTCAACGGCGGCGCGCCCGAGGACGTCCTCGGCGTGCTGCACGTCCGCGACACGCTGACCCACCCCGGCGCGCCGCCCGAAGATCTCATGACCTCCGTGCCGCGCCTGAAGCCGTCCACGACGGTCCCTGAGGCCGTCGCCCACCTCCAGGACGCCCGCGCGCACGTGGGCCTCGTCACGGACCCCAGCGGCGCCGTCACCGGCTTGGTCAGCCTGACCGACCTCGTGGGCGAGCTCCTCGACACGCGCACCCCGGCGGCTCTCCGCAAGCGCCCCGCCGCCCAGCCCCGCTGACACGCCCCTCAGGTGCCCGCCATCCTAGGCGGGCACCTGAGCGCTGCAAGCGCCCCGTAAGCGATCTGAAAGCCGCCCGCACTACACATCCGGGTAAAGCAACCGGCAAGAAACTTAAGAATCTCCAAAGAATCCGGCCGACACCCCCGGCCGTCCCGAAGCCCACAAGCGAGGGATCCAAGAAGAAGACGTCTCTCCCCCGAAAGAGCCCCAGACGCGGAGAGCCCACCCCAAGCCCAGCCAGAATCAACCCGGCACGCAGGAGCCCCCCAAACCACCATGAAGAACCCCAAGCTCAGAAGCAGCGGCCTGCAGTCCGAAGTGATGAAGCCACCAGCCCTCGAAGCAGGGAACGAAGCCGCCAGGCTCGGCCGGAAGCGCCGAAGAACCCAAGGTGACGAAGCCGCAAGGCTTCGAACCCGGCGCAGTGACGTGGGGGTTCCAGGGGGGTCGCCCCCCTGGGATAGCACAAAGCCCCCGGGAAGAAGCTAGAAGAGCTTCGAACACGGGGGCCCGAGTGGGCGAGGAGGGATTTGAACCCTCACATCCTTTCGGACACACGGACCTGAACCGTGCGCGTCTGCCGTTCCGCCACTCGCCCTCTTTGAGTGCGTGGAAAGGCTAGCACGGATCCGTGCATGCCACCGAACCCGGATACGATCCTCCTAGACGATGGAGGAAGGGAGGTACCCGGTGGGAGTCCTTCAGCGCTTCGAGCGCAGGCTCGAAGGCTTGGTTGAGGGGGCCTTTGCGCGGGCGTTCAAGTCTGACCTTCAGCCGGTCGAGGTCGCCAGCGCGGTGCAGCGCGAGATGGACGAACGTGCCGCGATCGTGGCGCAGGGCCGCACTCTCGTGCCGAACGACTTCGTGGTGGAGCTGTCCACGACGGACGCCGAGCGGCTGGAGGTGTACGCCGACAGCATCAGCCACGAGCTGGCCAACCTCGCCAGGGAGTACGCCAAGGAACAGGGGTACTCGTTCGTCGGTCCCGTCCGGGTTCGCTTCGAGACCGCCGATGATCTGGCGGTCGGGCTTTTCCGCATCCGCTCGGGCGTGATCCGCGGCGCGACGGTGGAGCAGGACGAGATCCGGCATCCGGTGAGCGATCTGCCCCCGAGCAAGCCGTCCGCGTTCGGCGGCCACCCGCGCCTGCTGGTGTCCACTCAGGACGACCCGCAGGGTCAGCGGTCGTACGAGCTGACGACCCCCGTGACGCTCCTCGGGAGGGGCACCGACTGCGATCTGCGGCTGGTGGACCCGGGCGTCTCCAGGCACCACGCCGAGCTCAGGGTCGAGGGCCCGACCGTGGCCCTCGTCGATCTCGGCTCCACGAACGGCACTTTCGTCAATGGCCAGCCGGTTCGCCGGATCGAACTCCAGGATGGCACCCGTGTGACGTTGGGTCGCACAACTCTGGTGTTCCGGCGCGATTAAGGGTAGACAGACGGTCCATGTCCGAGCTCACTCTGCTGCTGATCCGGCTCGCGTTCCTCGCGGTGCTGTGGTTCTTTGTGATTGCCGCGGTGGGAGTGATCCGGACAGACTTGTTCGGATCACGTGCACCGGCTCCCGCAGGCGTGCGCAAACCGGCCAAGCCCGCCCGTCAGCCGGTCAAGCCGAAGAAGGGGGAGCCGCGGCAACTGGTCGTAACCGGTGGTCCCCTGCAAGGAACCATCATCAACCTCACGGAGATGCCAATCACTATCGGTCGGGCGAATGACGCCACGCTGGTACTCAGCGACGATTACGCTTCCAGCCGGCACGCCCGGCTGTTCCCCCAGGACGGTCAGTGGATCGTGGAAGACCTCGGCTCGACCAACGGCACCTATCTTGACCGCTCAAAAGTGACCCGCCCAACTCCGGTGCACCTCGGCCAGCCGATCCGCATCGGTAAAACCGTCATCGAATTGCGCAAATGACAATCGCACTCCGCTACGCCGCCCGCTCGGACGTCGGCCTCCTCCGCGAAGGAAACGAGGACTCGGCGTACGCGAGCCCGCGCCTGCTCGCCGTCGCAGACGGCATGGGCGGGCACGCTCACGGTGAGGTGGCCAGCTCGGTCGCCATCACCGCAATGTCGTCCCTCGACCGGGACGCGGCCGGGGGTGACCTGCTCGGTGCCATCGAGGCCGCGGTGCGCGACGCCAATCGCAAACTGCACGAGATGGTGGGTCGCGATCCCAGCTTGAAGGGCATGGGCACCACGCTCACGGCCATGCTGTGGTCGGGAACCCGGGTCGCCCTGGTCCATGTCGGCGACTCCCGCGCCTACCTGCTCAGAAACGGCGAGTTGTACCAGATCACTCACGATCACACCTTGGTGCAGTCGCTGGTGGACGACGGGAGGATCACGCAGGAGGAGGCCGCGAGCCATCCCCAGCGTTCGATCCTGCTGCGGGCCCTCGACGGAAGCGGCGAGGTCGATCCCGATCTGTCGCTGCGCGAGGCGCAGGTCAACGACCGCTATCTGCTCTGTTCCGACGGCCTGTCCAGCGTCGTCAGCGCCGAGACCCTGCACCACACGCTGACCACGGTCGACGAACCCGACGCCGTGGTCCGCCAGCTCATCGACCTGGCCAACCGGGGGGGCGGTCCCGACAACATCACGTGCATCGTCGCCGATGTCGTCGAGATCGAGGAAGGCCAAGTGGTGGCGGGTGACGCCGCCGTGGTGGGGGCCGCGGGGTCGAGCCGGCTGAGATCCCAGCCACCTGACACTCCGGCGGGGCGGGCGTCCACGATCACCGCCCCGCAGCCGGTCCTCGTGGACGATGACCTGGACGACGAACCCGTGGGCGGCCCGGCGAACGCCGTGGCCGCCCCGCGGCGTGTCAAGCGGCGGCGCATGTGGCCGACGACGGTGACCGTCCTCGTGCTGCTGGTGATCCTGCTGGGCGGGGGTGGTTACTTCGGCTGGCGGTGGACGCAGGATCAGTACTACGTCGGGGCCCTCGGAGACGAGCTAGTGTTGTTTCGCGGGGTGGGCACCACCATCGGACCGATCCAACTGAACTCCGTCGTCAAGCGCACCGGCTTGTCGGTGTCCTCGATCCCCGAGCCGGAGCGTGACCAGGTGCGGCGTGGCATGCCGGTAACCGACCTCAAAGCGGGGCAGACGAGGATCGACGACTTGAAGGCCAAATTCGGCGACCAGAAGGCCGTCCAGCCGACCGCTTCCCCCACCGCTACGGAGTCCTCGTAAGTGAGTGCCGTCGACGTCGCGGCCGTCCCCATGACCGCCAAGAGGCGGGGGGCGCAGCTGGTCATGCTCGCCTCCGCCGTGGCGATCGTCATGGTGGCCTACGCAAACGTCGGGCTGGGTCTGAACAACCAGGTGCCCGCGGGCATGCTGGGCTACGGCCTGGGCCTGGGCGCGCTGATGCTCGCCGCGTATCTCGTGCTGGCCAAGTTCGCCCCCTGGGCAGACCCGCTACTGCTTCCGCTGGTCACGCTGGTGAACGGGCTCGGCCTGGTGATGATCTACCGCATCGAGCAGTCCGAGAAGCTCGCCTCCGCGAGCAACCAGCTCTTCTGGACCGCGGTCGGCATCGTCATGTTCTCCGTCACGCTGATCGTGCTGCGCGACCACCGCGCGCTCCAGCGCATGACGTACACCGCCGGCTTCGTGGGCATCGGCCTGCTGATCCTCCCTCTGGTGCCCCTCCTGGGCAAGGAGATCAACGGAGCCCGCATCTGGATCGGCGTCGGGGGTTTCTCCATCCAGCCGGGCGAGTTCGCCAAGCTGTCGCTGGTCGTGTTCTTCGCGGGGTATCTGGTCGCCAAGCGCGACATCCTCGCGCTCGCGGGGCGGCGCCTGCTGTTCATCGACCTGCCCCGCGCCCGTGACCTCGGCCCGGTGCTCATCACGTGGGTGTTCAGCGTCGGCGTGCTGGTCCTGGAGAAGGACCTCGGCACCTCGCTCCTGATCTTCGGCGCGTTCATCGCCATGCTGTACATCGCCACGCAGCGCACCTCGTGGGTGCTCATCGGCGTCGCGCTGTTCCTCAGCGGCGCGTTCGTGGCCGGGCAGATCTTCAGCCACGTCCGGGCCCGCTTCGACGTCTGGCTCAACCCGGCCGACCCGGTCCTGTACGAGCGGTTCCCCGGCGGCAGCCTCCAGCTCATGCAGGGTCTGTTCGGCATGGGCTCGGGCGGCATCCTCGGCACCGGCCTCGGCCAGGGCCACCCCCAACTGATCCCGCTCTCCTTCTCGGACTTCATCTTCGCCGCCACCGGCGAGGAGCTCGGGCTGACCGGCCTGATGGCGCTGCTGATGGTGTACGCGCTGATCGTCCAGCGCGGGCTGCGCACGGCGATCGCCGCGCGCGACCCGTTCAGCAAGCTGCTCGCGGGCGGCCTCTCGTTCATCCTGGCCTGGCAGGTCTTCATCATCGTCGGCGGCGTGACGAACCTGATCCCGCTGACGGGCCTGGTGACGCCGTTCATGTCCCAGGGCGGGTCGGCCCTGCTGGCTAACTGGATTCTTATCGCGCTGCTGGTACGCATGTCAGATGCCGCGCGTAGGCCGCCGCCGCAAGCCATCCAGGACGAAGGACTGACGCAGGTGTTTCAGCGATGAACGGCACGCTCAAGCGGGCCTCGGTGGCGTGCTTCCTCATGTTCGGCCTGCTGATGATCAACATTAACTATCTTCAGGCGGTGAAGGCGGACGGGCTGCGGTCGGACGGGCGCAACCAGCGCACGTTCTACGCCCGCTACCAGTACGAGCGCGGCATGATCACCGCGGGCGGCCAGACGCTCGCGAAGTCGGTGGACGTGGGGGGCACGTTCCGGTTCCAGCGCAAGTACACTAAGGGCGAGGTGTACGCGCCCGTCATCGGCTTCTTCGCCCCTGAGAGCGCGCAGGGCATCGAGGGCGCCGAGAACAAGTACCTCGACGGCTCCCACCCCGACCTGTTCGTCCGCCGCACCGTCGACCTGATCACCAGCAAGCCGACGCGCGGCGCCGCCGTCGACCTGACGCTGGTGCCGCAGGCCCAGGAGGTCGCCTACCGCGCCCTGGAGAAGAGCGGCAAGCGCGGCGCGGTCGTGGCGATCGAGCCGAAGACCGGCGCGATCCTCACCATGGTGTCGGTGCCGAGCTACGACCCGAACACGATGGCGGCCCCGGACAAGGCGAAGGCCGCGCGGGTGTACGACAAGCTCGCCGCGGACCCGAACAAGCCGCTGATCAACCGGGCGATCCAGGACACGTTCGCGCCCGGTTCGACCTTCAAGGTGATCACCTCGGCGGCCTACCTCAGTGAGGACGAGTCGCGGGACGTCAACACCACCGTGGACGCGCCGGACGTCCTGCCACTGCCGGGCACCACGATCGGCCTGCGCAACTACCACGGCGAGTCGTGCGGCGGGCGCGCGACCCTGCTCGACGCGCTGACGATCTCGTGCAACACGGCGTTCGGCACGATGGCCCTGGAGATGGGCTACGACAAGCTGCACGAGCAGGCGGCGAAGTTCGGCATCGGCACCCCGCTCGCCATCCCGCTGAGCGTGACCAAGAGCGACATCGGCCCTGACGTGGACAAGCCCGCGCTGGCCCAGACCGCGATCGGCCAGCGGAGCAACCAGATGACGCCGCTGCAGATGGCGATGGTGGCCGCCGGCGTCGCCAACCAGGGCAAGGTCATGAAGCCCTACCTGGTGAACAAGATCGTGAGCCCGGACGGCGACGAGATCGACAGCGCGCACCAGGAGGAGCTGAGCGAGGCGGTCACCCCGGAGGTCGCCGACAAGCTCCGCCAGATGATGGTCAGCGTCGTGCAGAACGGCACGGGAAAGGCCGCCCAGCTCCCCGGCATCACCGTGGCGGGCAAGACCGGCACGGCCGAGACCGCCAAGGGCCAGGCGTCCCACGCGTGGTTCATCTCCTTCGCCCCCGCCGAGGACCCGAAGGTCGCCGTGGCGGTCTTCGTCGAGTCGGGCAGCGCGGGCAACGACGCGACCGGCGGCGCGGTCGCCGCGCCGATCGCACACGACGTCATGCAGGCGGTGCTCAACAAGTGACGCCGCGGCTGCTGAACGACCGCTACAGGCTGATCGCCCGTATCGCGGCCGGCGGCATGGGCGAGGTGTGGCGCGCCTCCGACGGGCTGCTGCGCCGCGAGGTCGCGATCAAGCTGTTGCGCCGACACGTGGCCGCCGACCCGGAGTTCCGCGAGCGTTTCCGCAACGAGGCCCGCATCACGGCGGGTCTGGCCGATCCCGGCATCGCGCAGGTCTTCGACTACGGCGAGCACGACGAGCTCGCCTACCTGGTGATGGAGCTCGTGCCCGGCGAGTCGCTGGCGGCGGTGATCGCCCGCAACGGCACGCTGAGCGCCGAGGTCACATTGGATGTGATCGGCCAGACGGCCCGGGCCCTGCACACGGCCCACCGGTCGGGCGTCGTCCACCGCGACATCAAGCCGGGCAATCTGCTGGTCACCCACGCCGGCGTGATCAAGATCACCGACTTCGGCATCGCGCGGGCGCTGGAGGGCGCCCGCATGACGATGACGGGTACCGTGCTCGGTACCGCGCAGTACGTCAGCCCGGAGCAGGCCTCGGGCACCGTCCTCACCGCGTCCACCGACATCTACTCCCTCGGCGTGGTGGCGTACGAGTGCCTGACCGGGCAGCCGCCGTTCACCGGGGGCAACCAGGTGGCGATCGCCCTGCGGCATCTCAACGAGCTGGTGCCGCCGCTGCCGGAGTCCGTGCCGAAGCCCGTGCGCGATCTCGTCCTGGCGATGCTGGCGAAGAGCCCGGAGCACCGGCCCGCGGGCGGGCGCGAGCTGGCCGACCGCGCGATGGTGCTGCGCGGCTCGCTCTCCACGCCGGACGTCCCCGCGCTGGGCATGCTCACCGACCCGACGGGCCTGGCGGTGCGCGAGGCGCTCCAGCACGAGACCGCGCACCGCGAGGCGGTCCGGCCGCAGGACGCGGTCCCGGGCATGGCCGCGCCGCCGTCCGCCCAGCCATCCGTACAGCGACCCGTGCACCCGTCCGTGCAGCCGTCCGCTCCGCCGTACGAGGGCCTGTACGACAGGCCTGGCCCGGACGCCCCGGCGCCCACGCGCATCGGCCGCCCGCCGTCCGGCCGTCCCGCGACGCCCCGTCTGGCGACCGCGCCGCACACCCGGCGGCGCAGGCGCAACGCGATCGGCCTGGTCGCCGCGGCCGGCTGCGCCGCGGCGGTAGGCCTCGGCGCGCTGGCGGCGAGCGGCCTTCCCCAGCTCGGCCTGGACAACGGGCCGACCCAGCCGGTCGAGCCGTCTACCGGGGAACCAGCGTCCTCGCCCACTCCGGCACGGACGACGCCCCGGACGTCGCCACCACCGAAACCGGTGAAGTCTGTCAAGCCGACGGTGTCACGGTCGGCTACGGTAAGCACGTCGGCGATTCCAACCCGGCGGCGGACGCCGAAGCCAACTCCGTCCCCGACCCCGACCCCTACTCCGACGCCCACACCGACTCCCTCACCAAGTGACACGACGCCAAGCCCCACTTCATCCGCAAGCACCACAATCACCCCGAACGGGGAGACGTAATGCGGCCCGGGGTCGATGATGGACACCGGCAGCCGCACCGCGGGCCGGTACCCAAGATGAACGGCAAGGGACAGTGCAGGAAATGACTCAGCCTCGGCTACTCGGTGGCCGCTATGAGCTCGACGGCGTCGTCGGCCGCGGCGGCATGGCCGAGGTCTATCGCGCGCGGGACATCCGGCTGGACCGAGTTGTCGCGATCAAGACGCTTCGTGCAGATCTGGCGAGAGATCACGTCTTCCAGGCCCGTTTCCGCCGTGAAGCCCAATCGGCGGCGTCCTTGAACCACCCGTCGATCGTCGCGGTGTACGACACCGGCGAGGACGGGAGTGAGGGCACGCCCGTGCCGTACATCGTGATGGAGTTCGTGGACGGGCGCACGCTGCGCGACCTGCTGCGCCAGGATCGCCGCCTGCTGCCGGAGCGGGCGGTCGAGCTGGTCGACGGCATCCTGCGCGCGCTGGACTACAGCCACCGCGGCGGCATCGTCCACCGTGACATCAAGCCGGCCAACGTCATGATCACCCTCGCGGGCGACGTCAAGGTGATGGACTTCGGCATCGCCCGCGCGATGGCCGACTCGGCCGCCACGATGACGCAGACCGCCCAGGTCATCGGCACCGCCCAGTACCTCTCGCCCGAGCAGGCGAGGGGCGAGCGCGTGGACGCCCGCAGCGACATCTACTCCACGGGCTGCGTGCTGTACGAGCTGCTCACCGGCCAGCCGCCGTTCACGGGCGATTCCCCGGTGGCCATCGCCTACCAGCACGTCCGCGAGGACCCGATCCCGCCGTCGCAGATCGACCCGGACATCCCCCAGTGGGCCGACGCCATCGTGCTGAAGGCCATGGCCAAGGACCCCAACCACCGCTACCAGAACGCGGCCGAGATGCGGGCCGACATCCAGCGGGCCATGTCCGGCATGCCGGTCGACGCCGCCCACACGATGGTGGCCCCCAACGCCTACACCGGCCAGCAGACCCGCACGCTTCAGGCGCCCGGCGGGCCCGCCACCCAGCGCACCAGCGCCGTCCCCCCGTACGACTACGCCCCCACGCAGGCGGGCGGCGGCGGAGAAGGAGGCCGCTACGAGCGCCGCCGCGGCCGCTCCCGGACGAGCGGGCTGGCGATCGCGGCGTGGATCATCATCCCGATTCTCGTGATCGGCGCCTTCATCGGCATCGGGTACGCGTTCCTGAGCTCGCCGGGCGACCCCCAGGGGAGCAGTGAGGTCCAGGTGCCCGCGGTGGCCGGGCAGACGGCCAAGGGCGCCCGGGCGACGCTGGAGGGCCAGGGCCTGAAGGTCAAGGTCACCGAGGAGTTCAACTCCGACGTCGAGAAGGGCACGGTCATCTCGTCGGAGCCGCCGGGCGGAACCAAGGTGCCGAAGGACTCCGAGGTGACGATCCTGGTCTCCAAGGGCGTCAAGCAGGTCACCGTGCCGTCGCTGGTCGGTCTGACGGTGGAGGACGCGACCAAGACGCTGGAGGCCAACAACCTGCAGGCGCAGGTCGTGAGCGTCGTGTCCGGCAAGGAACAGGGCAAGGTGTTCGAGTCCAAGCCGGCCGAGGGCGAGAAGGCGGACGAGAACAGCATCGTCAAGATCTATGTGCCCAAGCAGCAGGTCGCGGTCCCCGACGTCACCGGCCAGACGCTGGCTGAAGCCAGGTCCGCGCTGGAGGCCGAGGGCTTCAAGGTGAGGACACAGCAGCGGGAGAGCGACAGCGTCCCGAAGGGCAACGTGATCAGCCAGAGCCCGGGTCCCGGCGCCATGCTGAACCCCGGCAAGACGATCACGCTGGTGATCTCCTCCGGGCCGCCGCAGCAGACGTTCCCCACCGACACGCCGACCGACCAGCCGGTCCCGACGGACTCACCGACGGAGGACATCCCGACCGAGGACCCGCCGCTCAGTGACCCTCCGCCGGACGGCGGCTTCACCAACTGACCTGTTCGAGGCGCGGCGGTGTTCTGGAGGAGGAGGGAGGAAGGGGTGAGGAACGAGCCCCTTCCGAGTGACGACGGAAGAACGCCGCCTAAGGGGCGCCTCGAACCGCCGTGCCGAAGGCGCGGCAATAGGCACTGTTCGAGGCGCGGCCATAGGCACAGCGCCTGAAGGCCCCTTCCCACCCAGGGAAGGCGCGTGCGGGGCACTCCGCGGGCGTCTCAGGGCTTCAGGGGTTCAGGGCACAAAAAAGAGGATCTCCGCCGCTCGGGGGCGACGGCGGAGACCCTCAATCGGTTAGTCGTTCAAAGGGCCCCCGGCGTTACACGATCTGAGTGAGCCAATTCCTGAAAAGTTCATGGCCGTGCTCGGACAGCACGGACTCGGGGTGGAACTGCACTCCCTCGACCCGCGCGAGCTTGTGGCGCAGCCCCATGATCACGCCGGTCTCGCTGACGGCGCTTACTTCCAGCACGTCGGGCACGGTCTCCGGGACGACGGCGAGCGAGTGGTAGCGCGTCATGGTGAGCGGTGAGGGCAGCCCCGCGAACACGCCCTTGCCGTCGTGGGAGATCGCGCTGGTGCGCCCGTGCATCAGTTCCGGCGCGCGGGTCACGGCGCCGCCGCAGGCGACGGCGATGGCCTGGTGGCCGAGGCAGACGCCGAGCAGGGGCAGGTCCCGGGGGACGCAGTAGTTCACCAGGGGGACGCTGACGCCGGCCGCCTCGGGCGTGCCGGGGCCGGGGCTGACGACCACGCCGTCGAACGCCTCGGCGTCCCGCACCCGGACGTGGTCGCGTGGCCGGACGTCGCAGTCGGCGCCCAGCCCGCGCAGGTACTGGACGATCGTGTGGACGAAGCTGTCATGGTTGTCCACCACGAGCACGCGGGTCATCGTCCTACGGTCACCCTGTCGAGAGGCACATGCGGCTCCAGCATCGGGAACACGACATACCAGAGTACGACCCCCGCGACACCGGTCAGCGCCAGCACCGTGACCAGCTTGACCCCCGTACCGCCGGGGATGGCCCGCCAGATCCATCCGTACATCGGTCCTCCTTCTCGTCCACAGCGTCGTCTGCGGCGCAGAGTCCACAGTGTCGTCTGCGGCGTCGTCCGGGGCCGGGAGCGGGCGCGGGCCTCTACCGGCGGTCCTGCCGGCCCGACAGGACTCCGAAGACGATCAGGCGCTGCCGGGCCGAGTACTCCGGGTGGCACGTGGTGAGCGTGATCACCGCCTTGCTCGGAGTGCGGCCGGGGTGGCCGGGCACGGGGGCGATGACCTCGACGTCCGCGGGGTCCACGACCTGCTTGCCGGAGACCTTGTAGGTGTAGCGGGCCTCGGGGGCCTCGACGATGATGGCGTCGCCGCGGCGCAGCTCGCCGATCTGGTTGAAGGGGGCCGCGTAGGTCGTGCGGTGCCCGGACAGGACGAAGTTGCCGACCTCGCCCGGGGGGGCCGTCCCCGGGTAGTGGCCGGGCCCCCGGCGCAGGTCCTCGGGGGTGACGCCTTCGAGGACCGCGTACTCGTAGTCGCGGCCGAGGCGCGGGATGCGGATGAGCGCCACGGCGTCGCCCAGGTCGATCTTGGCGAGCTTGCCGCCCGTTCTCGCGGAGCGGGAGTGCTCCAGGAGCTGCCGCTTGAGGATGCCCTGGTACCACTCGGTGTAGGAGCTGGTGCCCCACAGCAGGTAGGCGCAGAACAGCAGCATGACGAGCCCGCCGGTGACGCTGAGCTCGCCGCAGGTGCGCAGCAGCATCCTCATGACGTCTTTGGCCGCGTGGCGGCCGGGCCCCCTCTCGGGCGGTCGCCGGGCGTCCCCACGCGCCCCGCGCGGTCAGGGTATCGACGGGCGCGCGTGCGGCGGGGCCGACCGGCGGCGCCTTGACCGGGACTTTGCCGAGGCGGCCCGCGGCTGCGGGATGATTCGGGCGAACGTGGACGAAAGCGTGTTCACTTCGGAATCGCCGATCGCGCTCGCGCCGACTAGGCTTACTTCGGACTTCGTACGCCAGCGATTAGGCTGGCTGCCAGAGCCCGCGCCGCCTGCGCGGGTCCCCACCAGGAGAGCTGCCGTGCCTAAGTCTCACACTCGCAAGAAGGCGGTCTACACCCCGCCCCAGAAGACGCAGCAGGTCAAGGTGAGCCCGCGGTGGCTGGCACCGGTCATGGTCGCCGCATGGATCATCGGCATCCTGTGGATCGCGCTGTTCTACATCGCCCCGACGCTCCCCGGCATCGCCACGCTGGGAAACTGGAACCTTCTGGCGGGCTTCGTCTTCATCATCTTCGGCGTGGTGCTGTCCACCCGCTGGCGTTGATGCGGGCCTGACGAGCCTCTTTCCGGCCGGGGCGGACTTTTTCCACAGGCTTTATCCACAACCTGGGGAAGCAGCCCGCCCCGCTCAGATGCCCAGCGAGGTGCCCATGGGTGACAGCGTCACCAGGAGCACCACGTAGAGGGCCAGCATCCCGACGACCGTCGCGAGCTGGATCGCCTTGCGGTTACGGGCGGGCGCGTACGCGAACAGCGCCGTCGTCACCACTCCCGCGACCAGCCCGCCCAGGTGGCCCTGCCAGCTGATGCCCGGGATGACGAAGGTCAGCACCACGTTGATGCCGATGAGCCAGAGCACGCCGCGCGCGTCGTAGCCCATGCGGCGGGCGATCACGAACATCGCCCCGAACAGGCCGTAGATCGCGCCCGAGGCGCCCAAGGCCCAGGTGCCGAACAGGTAGATGGCGACGGAACCGCCGAGCGCCGAGAGCAGGTAGACGGCGCTGAACCGCAGGGAGCCGAGCATCCGTTCGAGCTGCGGGCCGATGGCGTACAACGCCCACATGTTGAACAGGATGTGCCAGAACGACGGCGGCGGCGAGTGCAGGAACGCGCCGGTGAACAGCCGCCACCACTCGCCGGCGGCGACGTGGTCGGCGGACATGGCGAACCTGTTGACGACCTCTTCGGTCCTGAACATCTCGGCGACGTAGGCCAGCACGTTGATCGCCATGAGCGTCCACGTCACCACCGGGGTGGTGACGGGCCTTCCGCCGAAGGCCGCCTCGGCGCGGCGCACGGTCTTGTTCCCCTCGCGCACGCACTCGGGGCACTGGTGGCCGACCGAGGCCGCGTTCATGCAGTCGGGACAGATGGACCGGTCGCAGCGCTGGCAGCGTACGTACGTCTCGCGGCCAGGGTGGCGGTAGCACGTAGGGATGTGATCCCCGTGCTGAGCCCCGGGCACGACCGGCTCCTGAGGCCGGTCCGCCGGATTCGGGTGGTCTGGCTGAGTGGTCATCGCCTGTTCGCGGCCCCTTCGCCCGTGCGCTTACTCCACAGACTGCCACCCTACGCAGCCCGCCGAGCGCTCCACGCCGTCAGAACCGAGGAACTCGGCCGGGTCGCGCCGCGAGACGACCGCCCGAGCGGCCGGGGCCGGGTCGCGGCCCGGCCCCCGCGCGCCTCGCGCGACGCGCGCGTCAGGACTGGACGCGCTCGATGACGACCTCCTGCAGGACGACCTCGGTGACCGGCTGCTCCTGACGGGTCGGGGTCTTGGAGATCGCGTCGACGACGTCCTGCCCCTCGATCACCTCGCCGAAGATGGTGTGCTTGGTGTTCAGGTGCGGCGTGGGCACGACGGTGATGAAGAACTGCGAGCCGTTCGTACCGCGGCCGAACCGCTTGCCGGCGTTGGCCATGGCGAGCAGGTAGGGCCGGTTGAAGTGCAGGTCCGGGTGAATCTCGTCGTCGAAGTCGTAGCCCGGCCCGCCGATGCCCTGCCCGAGCGGGTCGCCGCCCTGGATCATGAAGCCCTCGATCACCCGGTGGAAGATCGTGCCGTCGTACAGCCGGTCGTTGGACTTCTGCCCGGTCTCGGGGTGGGTCCACTCCCGGGTGCCCTCGGCGAGCTCGACGAAATTGCGCACGGTCTTCGGCGCGTGGTCGGGGAAGAGGCGAAGCTTGATCTCTCCGAGAGAGGTCCGCAGCCTGGCGATCAGGTTTTCAGCCACGAGAGTACTGCCCCCTTCGATGCCCGTTCTATGGGACACATTTGTCGTGTTTTCAGGACTCTGGCGCATTGGCCTACCTGGCATCCTCCCACGCCACTTGGATTGAGCCGCTTTCGATCGGGAAGGTGAGCCTGCGGGGCCCCAAGGACAGGGGAGGCAATCGTGTCCCTGAAGATGAAGAAACGCCGTGTCACCGTCGTCGTACCCGAGACACGGATAGGTCGTGTGAAGACCAAGGCCATGCGGACGGCCGACCAGGTCCGCCCGATCGCGAGCACCGCCCGTGAGGTCGCCTCGCACCGCATCGAGGACGCCCGCGTCTGGGCCGCGCCGAGGCTGGACCGCGCCGCGCAGTCCGTGGAAGAGCAGATCGCGCCGAAGGTCAGCGCGTTCCTCACGCAGGCGGCCGAGGTCATCGACCCGTCACCGTCGATCCGCCGCCGTGGCGGCCGGGCGCGCTGGTCCACCATCGCGCTGCTCGCCGGGTTCGCCGCCTGCGCCGTGGGCATCGTCATCTACCGCAACAACGCCCGCCAGTGGGCCGACTCGATGAAGGACACGTCGGCGGACGCCAGCAGGTGGTCCGGCGAACGGGCCGAGGAGCCGGCGAGAGGGATGAACGAGACGGGTGCGACGGCCGATGAGGCCTCGCGCCGCATGTACTGACCACACGGCCCCTGGCACGCGCCTCCCAGACTCGGATCTGGGGGGCGCGTCCTCGTTCCCGAGAAGCGCGCCTCAGCCCCGTCCAAGGCGTGTTCCGCCTGTCACGCGGTGTGGGCGCAGATCTACCGGCGTGCGGCGCCGTATGCGATTCCTTGCGGGACTGAAGGCCGGGGGTTCCTCGCATGACGCCGCTGAATCAGGCACCCCACCCGGCAGCTCCTGGCCACCTCACCGCCGGCGCCTATTGGGGCCGCGCCTATTGGGAGGGAATGCCGTCCAGACGAGAAACCCCCGGACGGCGGGCTTCAGGGCCGTCCGGGGCCAATCGGGTAAGAGACGCGGGGGCGCCACGCCCACGGGATCGCCGATCTCGCGGGGGCGCCGGGGTAAGCAGCGGTACGGCGGCGGCCGACGCACGGCGTCCGCGCGCGGCCGTCCGGGAAGCGGCCGACCCGTTAGGGACCAACCCGGTTGGGCTCGTCCTGATAGGGCCCGTCCTGATAGCGGCCGTCCTGGACGAAGTAAGGATGCTGGTCGCGGCCGCCGGGCGACGGGCCCGTCGCGGTGTAACGGCCTGCGGGCCGGCGTCCGGGCACGCGCGGCACGTCCGGGCGCGCGGCGGCCTTCCTGGCACGCTGCCTGTGCGTGAACCACCACCCGGCACCGAGGACGGCCAGACCGAACGGCGTACGCGCAAGCCGGCGGGTCACCAGGAGTCGAAGGATCCTTTTCAGGGCCCCTCCTTGTTCCCGCCCCCGCTACCCTCACGACGGAACGCCATTCGCCTGCCGCGACGGCGGCCGGACCGGCGCGTGGCCGGTGGCGGGAGTCACAGCTTCCACCTCTGGTTGGTCCCGCGGTTGCAGTCCCACAGGTGGACGCGGGTGCCGTTGCTGCCCACGCTCTTCAGATCGGCGTCGAGGCAGCGACCGCTGGCCAGGTTGCGGATCGTGTGGCCGGCGCGGTCGTACTTCCACTGCTGGTTGACGCGGCCGTCGCAGTCCCACAGCTGGACGCGGGTGCCGTTGGCGCCCAGGTGGCCGCGGTCGGCGTCCAGGCACCGCCCGTTGGAAAGGCTGCGGATCGTGTGGGCCGCCGAGTCGTACGTCCACGCCTGGTTCGCCCAGCCGTTGCAATCCCAGAGCTGGATACGCGTGCCGTTGGAGCCGATACGCCCGAGGTCGGCGTCCAGGCACCGGTCGTCGGCCCGGTTGTGGATGGGCCGGGCGTCGGCCGGGCGGCCACCCGCCGGTCCGGGGCCCACCGCGTCCGTCCCGGCGTCCGCCCGCGCCTCCGCGGGTGCGCCGGCCAGGGCCGCCCAGCCCAGCGCCACCGCGACCACCCCGGTCACGGCGGTGAGGTTCCGTCGCATGCTGCCTCGTCTCCCCTCTCACGGGCGGGTGACTTCAGGGGCGGGTGACTTCAGGGGCCGGTGGCGCGGAGGCGGCGTCCACGGGCGAACGCCGCGATGGCCGCGCACCTGCCGGGTCGCCACCGGACGCCCCGGTCACACCGTCCATTTCTGGTTGGCCCAGCCGTTGCAGTCCCAGAGCTGGACCTTGGTGCCGTTGGAGCCGATGCCGCCGAGGTCGGCGTCGAGGCACCGGCCGTTGTAGAGGCTGTAGATCGTGCGGCTGACGGCGTCGTAGATCCACTTCTGGTTGCTCCAGCCGTTGCAGTCCCAGAGCTGGACCTTGGTGCCGTTGTCGCTGATCGTGTTCAGGTCGGCGTCCAGGCAGCGGCCGTTGTACTGGCTGCGGATGGTGTGGGATTTGACGTCGTAGGTCCATTTCTGGTTGGTGAAGCCGTTGCAGGTCCAGAGATGAACCTTCGTGCCGTTGCGCGCGATGGTGTTGAGGTCGGCGTCCAGGCATCGTGAGCCGCCGCCGTTGCGAATCGGCCCGGTCTTCGCCTCGGCGGCGGCGCCGGCCGTCGACCCGGCGACGACGGCCGCGCATCCGAGCACCGCGATGAGCCCACGGGCCGCCCGGGTGAGGTTCCTTCGCATCGCGTCTGGTTCTCCTCTGCACATCTCGCACGCATACGACTACTCTCCGTAGCCGAACTTACACGCGAGGTGATCGAATCGAGCCGGACGACACGGCGGGGGTTGGTCAGGAAGCGGCGCGGACGACTCCGCGCCGGCGACCTGGCGAAGGTGACTCCGGTGACGCGCCGGGCGCGTCACATGTTGATCATGTGGCCGGCGAGGCCGTGGATCGCCTCCTTGACGGCCTCTCCCAGCGTCGGGTGGGCGTGGACGTTTCGCGCCACCTCGTTGACGGTGAGGTCCCACTGCTGGGCCAGGGTGAGCTCGGGCAGCAGCTCGGTGACCTCGGGGCCGATGAGGTGGGCGCCGAGCAGCTCGCCGTACTTCGCGTCGCTGAGGATCTTGACGAAGCCGGTGGCGTCGCCCAGGCCGTGCGCCTTGGCGTTGGCCGTGAAGGGGAACTTCGCGACCTTCACGTCGAAGCCCTTCTCCCGCGCCTGGGCCTCGGTGTAGCCGAAGCTCGCGATCTGCGGCTGGCAGTACGTCGCCCGGGGGATCATGACGTACTCGAGCTCCATGGTCTCGGCGCCCCCGATCGTCTCGGCGGCGATGATGCCCATGGCCTCGGCCGCGTGCGCCAGCATGAGCTTGGCGGTGACGTCGCCGATGGCGAAGATGTGCGGCACGCTGGTACGGCACAGGCCGTCCACGTCGATGGCGCCGCGGTCGGTCAGGCGCACGCCGGTCTTCTCCAGGCCGTAGCCGTCGACGCGCGGCTGGAAGCCGATGGCCTGCAGCACCTTGTCGGCCTCCAGCGTCTGCCGCTGGTCGCCGCGGGACACCGTCACGCGGACCTTGCCGCCGGACTCGTCGATGCCCTCCACACGGGTCGAGGTCATGACCTCGATGCCGAGCCGCTTGTACCGCTTGGCCAGCTCCGCCGACACCTCCTCGTCCTCCAGGGGGACGAGACGGTCGAGGAACTCCACGATCGTCACCTTCACCCCGTAGGCGCTCAGGACGTAGGCGAACTCCACGCCGATGGCCCCCGCGCCCGCGATGATGATGCTCTCGGGAAGCGCGTCGGTGAGGATCTGCTCCTCGTACGTCACGACACGGTCACTGAGAGAGGTGCCCGGCAGGAGCTTGGTGGTGGCGCCGGTCGCGATGATGCAGTTGTCGAAGGTCACCGTCTCGGTGCCGCCGCCGTTCACGGCCACCTCGAGGGTGTTCGGGTCGGTGAACGTGCCACGGCCGTCGTACTCCGTGATGCCGTTCTTCTTCATGAGGTAGTGGACGCCCTTGACCCGGCCGTCGGCGACCTTGCGGCTGCGCTTGAACGCCTCGGCGTAGTCAAAGGTCACCTGGCCGTCCACACGGATGCCGAACGTCTTGGCCTCGTGGGTGAACAGGTGGGCGAGCTCGGCGTTGCGCAGCAGCGCCTTGGAAGGGATGCATCCCACGTTGAGGCACACGCCGCCCCAGTAGCGTTCCTCGACGATCGCCGTGCTGAGCCCGAGCTGTGCGGCCCGGATCGCGGCGACGTACCCGCCCGGACCGGCCCCGACGACAACGACGTCATAATGAGCAGTCATGCTCCGGACCATATGACTTCCGGAGGGGTGCCGCCCAACCGGGGTGCGTGGCGTCCCCACCCGTGCGACCGTCCCTGGCCGGCGCGACCTCTCGGACGTAGCACCCCGTTCAGTACGCAACGGACACAGCTCCGAAAAACGGCCTAATCTCCAATAAAGCCTGGCTTTGACATCAGATCTCAGTTTTCCCCCTTCTTTCTCTTTCTCCCTCAAATGCAGTAGAACCCCGACGCGTCCAGCCGTTGACCCGTTGCGCGCATATCCCTCCGACCTTCGTGAGACGGCACCCCGCCGCCCCCCGCCCGTCCCCCGAAAAGGCCTGCGGCGCCGGGATTTTCGCGGGCGCCTCCATGCGATGGGCGTCGTTACCAGGTACGTCGGCGTACGGGATGATCAAGTCGATCATGTCGGCGGAAGTCGGGAAATTTGGAACCGAAGGCCACAACAAGAGCTTAAGCACATAGCAAAAGTAGTAGTTATTCGTTTGTCGCTCGTCCCACCCGGAAAAAAGACAACTGTGAAGACCTCCACAGTCATCACAGCATTCACGGCTATCTGCGTGGATGCCATCGAAAGGCAACCGATGTCGTCCCAGGGGGATACGCAATGCCCAAGCTCAAGAAATTCGTGAGCACGCTTACGATCGGCGCCGCACTGACCACCGGCATGGTCGGCCTGGGCGCCGTGGCCACGACGACCGGCGCCGACGCGGCGACCGTCATGAGCTCGCCCAGCGGGGGCGACGACAGGGACTACGCGAGGGACTACGCGCTCAACCGCAACCGCAACCACGCCAACCGCAACTGGAACCGGAACCGGGCCTGGGCTCGCAATTGGAACCGCTCGCTGGCCCGCAGTTGGGCCCGGTCCTGGGCCCGCCACTTCAACCGGAGCCACAGCCGCAGCCACAACAGCAACCGTCAGGCCCAGACGATCAACCTCCGGCTCGTCTTCCCGAACGCGACCGGGGGACCGGTGACGGCGACCTCCACCTCCGACTCCCTCTCCCGCACCCGCACGCCGAAGTCCTGAGCACGGCCGCCCGTGTTCCCCGCCGCCATGGCCGCCGCGTCCGCGCGGACGGCGGCCGGCATGGCGACGCGGGGAACACGGGCACCGGCCCTCGTCACGAGCCGGCCTCGCCGCCTTCGCCCGGGAACCGGCCGGGGCGGGGTTTTGTCGGTGGCCTCTGGCAGGCTCCCGGCATGGCTGAAATTCCCGCAGAGAACTACGCCCAGGCCTGGGGTGGCGATCTTCGTACTCCGCTGCCGCTCACCGGCGACGAGCGCGAGACCCTGACCAGTTCCCTCGACTGGCACCGCGGCACTTTCGAGCTCAAGTGCGCCGGCCTCCCGGCGGAACGCCTGTCCGAGAAGGCCATCCCGCCGTCCGGGCTCAGTCTGCACGGCCTCCT
Source organism: Sphaerisporangium sp. NPDC051017 (assembly GCF_040683095.1). Lineage (NCBI taxonomy): Bacteria > Bacillati > Actinomycetota > Actinomycetes > Streptosporangiales > Streptosporangiaceae > Sphaerisporangium > Sphaerisporangium sp. NPDC051017. The sequence goes on along the minus strand of NZ_JBFBCI010000001.1, from coordinate 332,028 downwards.
CCGGCACCTCACGGGCGTCGAGCGCTGGTGGTTCCGCATCCAGTTCGCCGGCGAGGACGTCCCGCTTCTCTACTACTCCGAGGACGACCCGAACCAGGATTTCGACGCCCTGGACGGCGACCCCGCCGAGGCGTTCGAGCTCTGGCGGGCGGAATGCCGGCGCTCCCGCGAGATCGTCGCCGCGGCGGCGAGCCTGGACGCGACCGGCGTGCAGAAGTCCACCGGCAAGCCGATCTCGCTGCGCCGCATCCTGGTGAACATGCTGGCCGAGTACGCTCGCCACAACGGCCACGCCGACCTGCTGCGCGAACGCATCGACGGCGCCACCGGTTACTGACCCCTGATATAAACCGCGCCGCGGACGCGAATCCCGATAATGAGAAAACGTCCCACCCGGTGAATGCCTCCGCCACCGGCCGGCCGCTGGGTTCGCACGGGTGAATCACCCTACTCCACCCCTGTTCACCACACCGTCCGGTGACAGAGCCCCTGCAGACGGCCGGCGGTCCGCGCCCGCCGGGCCGGGACGCGGCCGGTCTCCGCGCGAGACCGTCAGCCCTCCCGATAGACCGGCGGAAGGCCGAACCTCGGGAACAAGGTGTGGTCGAAGGTGGTGATCTCGGCCACGAGCCCGTCCTCGACGCGCACCACATCGAGCTTGAACGCCCTGAACTCGGTCTCGCCGTACGGCCGCAGGTAGCTCGCGGCCGCCGGCATCCGGTTCGCCCGGGTGGGCAGCAGGCGCCAGTGGCCGGGCGCGGTGAGGCCCTCCTCCAGCAGCGGCGCCACCATCGCCCGCCCCCGGTACAGGATCGGCAGCGGCGGCACCGCCCGCTGCTTCGGCGGGAGCAATTGGATCACCGCGAGGAAGGCGAGCTCGATCGTCTCCCGGGAGACGACCATCGCCTCCGGCTCGTCCCCGTCTGCGGCGATCTGGTTGAGCAGGTCGTCCGGGTACGGCTGCAGCCAGGGGACGTCCGCGAACGACGTGAGCGACCGCACCCGCTGCCGGGACCGGTCGATGCACGCGTTCGTCGCGATGTTGCACAGCCAGGCGCGGAACAACGGCCCGCCCTGGAAACCGTCACGCCGCCGCCAGGCCCGCAGGAACGTCTCCTGCACCAGGTCCTCGGCCTCCTCGAAGGAGCCGAGCATGCGTTGACGCGCTCTCCGGTATGAATGCCGGAGATTCAGCCTGTGCCGCGCGTGCGGCACTTCTGCGGCTTCCTGCTTCACCGACCTGCGCCACCGAAGCGGTCTTACCGGGTCTCCACAGGCTTTCGAACCCGAGGGTTCCGTTCCCGCCCGTCCAGCGGTACCTGACGCGAGCAGGCTAACAGACGCCGATCCGCCTTGGCGGCGGATCGGCTTTCCCTGCCCCGCTACGCGGGAGAGTCCGCTTCACCCCCAGCCTGAAGGCCGGAGCACTACGGACGGATGCGGTAGCAGTGGACGTGCAGCTCGCGGCGGTGCCGCTCGACGAGGGCGGCGAACGCCGGCTCGTCGCCCGCCAGCGCGGCGACGACGGCGTCCCCCTCGGTGTCGCCCGGAGCCGATCGCACGGGGTAGACCCTAGCCCGCGACGAGGCCACAGGTCACGTTGACCATCGTCCCGGTGATGCCCGCGGCCCGGTCCGACGCCAGGAACGCCGCGGTGTCGGCGACCATGGCGAGCCTCGGGGCCCGCTTCAGCATGGTCATCCCGGCCATCATCTGCTCGAAAACCGCCGGATCGAAGTCCGCCATCGCCTCGTTGACCTCCACGACCTTGTCCCGGGTCATGGTCTCGACCACCCCGGCCGTGTGGATGCCGACGACGCGCACGCCGCTCGGCCCCACCTCGGCCGCCAGGTACCGCAGGAACGTCTCCACCGCGGCGTCCGCCGGGCCGGTACTGCCCATCATGGGAGCGGTGACACGCGAGGACCCGCTGGTCACGGTCAGGATGACGCCGGAGCCACGGGACGCCATGTGTCGGGCGGCGGCGCGCGCGGTGTGGAAGTTCGCCAGCAGGCCGTTCGTCACCGCCCGGGTGAGGTCGGATCCGGACATGTCGACCAGCGGGATGCCCTGGACGTCTCCGCGCGAGACGAGGTTGAACGAGACGTCGATGCCACCCGCCGTGGCCACGACGGCCTGGGCGTGCTCGTCGACCGCCCGCTCGTCGAGCGCGTCCACCTCGGCGACCTCGGCCACGCCGCCGACGGCCCTGACGTCCTCGGCCACCGCCTCGAGGGTCTTGCGGGTGCGCCCGGCGAGGAAGAGCCTGGCCCCCTCCTGGGCGAAGGTCAGCGCCACGCCCCGGCCGATGCCGCCGCCGGCGCCGTAGATGATGACGTTCTTGTCTTGAAGAAGTTGTGTCATGCCCCCTGTAACGACGCCTTCGCGCCGAACTCATCGGTCCCGCGGAAAAATCTTGAAAACTCCGGCGCGGTCCAGGCGCTGAACCTCGACGGCGGCGGCTCCTCGGCCATGGTCGTGGGCGGCGCGCTCGTCAACCGCCCGTCCGACGCGGCGGGCGAGCGTCCGGTGGGCGACACGATCCAGGTGCTCCCCCGCGTCAAGTGACCTTCGCGCCTCGGGAAATGGGGTGCCGGCGGTCGCGAACGCTTGCTACCGTCGGCGCCATGCCCGGTCCGGAGGCCCGGAGCGCCGGGCCGATCACATGGCGCCGTCTCACCGAGCAGGACTTCCCGCTGCTCAGAGAGTGGCTGGAGCGGCCGCACGTCGCCCGCTGGTGGCACCACGAGACCACTCCCGAGGCGGTGGCGCGCGACTTCGGCCCCGCCGCCAGGGGAGAGGAGCCGTCCGAGGACCTGCTGATCTTCCTCGACGGGCGGCCGCTCGGCCTGGTACAGCGGTGCAGGTACGCCGACCACCCCGAGTACGTCGCCGAGCTGACGCCCGTCGTGCCCGTGCCCGAGGGCGCGATGTGCGTCGACTACCTGATCGGCGATCCGGAGCAGGTCGGGCGCGGTCTCGGGCCGCTGATGATCCGGGCGGTCGTCGAGAGCACCTGGACGGAGTACCCCGACGCCTCCTGCGTCCTGGTCCCGGTGTCGGCGGCCAACCGCGCGTCCTGGCGGGCGCTGGAGAAGGCCGGGCTGCGCCGGGTGGCCGAAGGCGAGCTGGAGCCGGACAACCCCATCGACGACCGCGCCCACTACGTGTACCGCATCGACCGCTGATCCCCTCTCGCCGGCGAAGAGCATGAGGTCGGGTGAACTTTTCCGGGGACGGGTGAGTCTCACAGGACGTGAAAACTCTCATGCGCGCCCTCATCGCCGGCGGCGCGGCCACCGCCGTCGCCCTGTCGTCCGGGACGGCCGCCGACGCCGCGTCCATCCCGAAGTACAAGGCCCCGAAGGTCTTCGGCACCACCTTCCAGGCCGACCCCGGACACGACTTCACCAAGCACATCAGCCCCCGCCACAACGGCATCCTGCGTGGCTGGATCACCTACGTGAGCGGGACGACGGCCGAGTACGCGCCCATCAAGTGGAAGAAGGGCAAGATGACCGAGGGCTGGTTCGTCGGCCCGCCGGAGGGCAGCACGATGGCCTACTCGTCGCGCGTCTCCAAGAAGGTCGTCTTCCTGTCGGCCTTCGGGTGCAAAACCGAGCTCGGCGAGCTCACGGTGAGCCGGAACACCGGGCTCGGCGCCAAGCAGTGCTCACGGAGCGTCCTGCTCAAGCGGCACGCCGAGGGCGGCCGGCCTTCGCTGATCACCGTCTACCGCGGCGAGATCGTCAAGGTGCAGGAGATCTACACCCCCTGATCCAGTGGTCAGAAGAGCGTGAGCGGCTCGGCCGGCATCGGCTCGAGCAGCGGCTCGGGCAGCGGCTCCACTCCGGGCACGAGGCTCCGCACCTCGTCGTGGAAGCGCCGGGCCAGCTCCGGCGCCTCGGAGTTGTCCGGCGTGTGGATGAACACCGTCGGCGAGCGGCCTTCGCGCAGCCACTCGCCGACCGTGCCGACCCAGTACCGCCAGCCCTCCACCGTGCGGGCGACGTCGTCCCGGCCCATGTAGCGGACGATCGGACGGTCGGTGAGGGCGGCCGAACGCCGCGGGAGCCGCGGCTTCCTCGTCCACGCCTCGCGCTCGGCGTCCGTGGTCGGCGGGGTCTCGAAGAACGCCGTGGTGTCGAACGGCACCCACTCGGCGCGGGCGCCGGCGAGGACCTTCTCGAGCGTCCCCGCCGACCGCGCGTCCTCGAAGAACGCGCGGTGACGCACCTCGACGGCGTACCGCAACGAGCCGGGAAGCCCGCGGAGAAAGCCCGCCAGCGCGCCGACGTCGCCCGGCGCGAACGACCCGGGCAGTTGCACCCAGAGGGCGTGCAGGCGCGGGCCGAGCGGCTCCATCGTGTTCAGAAACGCCAGGAGCTCGTCCTCGATGCCGGTGAGGCGGCGCTCGTGCGTGATCGTCTTGGGCAGCTTGACGACGAACCGGAAGTCGGGCGGGGTCTGCCGCGCCCACGACTCCACCGTGCTCCGCGCCGGCACCGCGTAGAAGGTCGTGTTCCCCTCCACGGCGTTGCACCAGCTCGCGTACCCCTTCAGGCGCTCGCCGGGCGGAAGGGGCTGGGGTAGGAACCGTCCCTGCCACGACGCGTGTGCCCACATCGCGCATCCCACATGTAGCCGCATCCCCCGACGCTATCCAAGGCCACCACCGGATGAGACCGAACCCCGGACCGGAAAGGGGCGCCACGTCCGACGCGGAAACCCGGTTGCGGGGCCGCCGTTCCCCGCCTGGCATGACGCGCCACCGTGGTGCTCCGGCACGGCCCCTCGCCGAAGGTAAGCCGGCCTGCCTCGGGCGGCAGGGGCGGATCGCGGCCACCGGTAGAGCACGGCCTCCACCTGATCTGGGGGGGCGTCCGCGACTCCGGCGCGGCGGGAGGCGAATACTGGTCCCAGGACCAGCGACGGGGGTGTCGCATGATCACCACAGAGACGATCAGCCGGATCATCCGCTTCAACGGGGGCGAAGTGCCCGTGGTCTCGTTGTACGCGAAGGCGGGGCAGGACGGCCCCGCCGCCCTGCGCACCCAGGTCAACAGCCTGCTCCATGAGATCCGCCCGCTCACGGAGGACGCGTCGCTCGGACGGCCCGCGCGCCTGTCGGTACGCGGCGATATCCAGCGCATCGAGGGCCTGGAGGGCCTCGAACGCATGGGACCCGGCGCGGTGGCGATCTTCTCGTGCAGCGAAGGCGACTTCTTCGAGCAGGTCAACCTGCCGCGCGGCGTCCGGGACCGGGTCGTGGTAGGCGCCACGCCATGGGTCCGCCCGATGCTGGCGGTGCTGAACGAGTACCACCCCGCCTGCGTCCTGGTTGTGGACCGGCGTTCCGCGCAGGCCTGGGAGCTGTACCAGGACGAGATGCGGGAGATCCGCGAGTTTCGGGACCCGGCCCTGCGCAAGCCCAACTACGCGGGCTGGTACGGGCTCATGGAGCACCGCGTGCGCAACCGCGCCGACGACCTGACCAAGCGGCACTTCCGCAACGCCGTGCGGGTGCTCGACGAGCTGTTCCGCGCCGGGGGCCACGAGCTGCTGATCGTCGGCGGGCATCCGGAGGAGGTCCCGAACTTCCTGGAGTTCCTCCCTTACGATCTCCGGCCGAAGGTCGCCGGGACCTTCACGATCGATGCTTGGACGGCCACGCCGGCCGACATCCGGCACAGCGCCGAGCGCATCGTCGAGCAGTACGAGCGCGACGAGGAACGGCGGCGGGTCGCCGAGGTCATGGAGGCGGCGGCGATGCGCAGGCCGGTCGCCCTGGGCCTGGACGAGTGCCTGTGGGCCGGCTCCGTCGCCGCGGTGCGGACCCTGCTGGTCCAGGAGGGCGCGACGGCCCCGGGCGTCGTGTGCGACGAGTCGGGCTGGCTGGCGACCTCGGGCGACACCTGCCCGCTGTGCGGCCGGGCGACCCGCCGGACGCCGGACGTCATCGACGATCTGGCCCAGGCCGTGATCGACGAGAGCGGCGCGGTCGAACACGTCCTCGCCGACACCCAACTCAAGGCCCACAACGTGGCCGCAGCCCTCCGCTTCCCGCTGCCCCGGCGAGCCCCGCAGGACACTCCTACCTGACGACACCGGTGCGCGTCGTACCTGAGCGCGTCGCCGACCTTCGCACCGAGGGGGGCCGGCCGACGACGGCTCCTCGCGGGTGTGGTCGGCGCACGCCGTGATCTACGGTTGTGGTGCTGGTTCACCCGCTTTGTTCAGGCCCTTGTGCACCCGGACCGTGCGGTCGACGAGCTCGCGCAGCACACTCTCGTCGACGTCGTCGAGCCGTTTCAGGTAGAGGCATCCCTTTCTGGTCTGGTGCGGGCCCAGGCGGGCGAGCACCGACGCGTGCCGTTCTTCGAACCCGCCCACCAGGTAGACGACGAGATGCTGCTTCCGCGGCGAGAAGCTCACAAGGGGCCAGTCACCCGTTCGCCCGCTCTTGTAGGTGTAGCGGTAGGAGCCGAAGCCGACGATGCTCGACCCCCACATCACCGCCGGCTCACCGGTCACCTCGCGCAGAATCGCGCACAGGCGCTCCGCGTCGGCCCGCCGGCGCTCGTCGGGCACCGCGCTCAGGAAATCGCCCACCCCGGCGCCGGTCGGCACCGTCACCGGCTGTTTCGATGTCACCACGCGCTCATGCTGGCACACCAGTACGACAAATCTCGTCCGCGCGCCCCCTGGTATGCGGACCGATCCTCGCCGGGTCTTGCGGCGATCCTCTCGACCCGCGGGAGCTTCCCCGCCGTTCAGTGGACCCCGACGGGCCTCTCCTGCGGGAACAGGCTGTCGAACACCGCGGCCCGGTCGAAGGACATGGCGCGGGCGCGGGCGCGAAGCTCCAGGTCCCGCCGCTCGGCGGCGGACATGTCCAGGACCACGCGGTCCACGGTCGCGGCCAGACCGGCGATGTCCCCTGGCTCGACGACGACGGCGGTGTCGCCGACCGCCTCCAGGGTCCCGCCCGTCGTCGTGGTGATGATCGGTCCACCGCCGGACAGCATCTTCTCGGCCAGGGCGATGCCGAACGTCTCGACGAAGTCGGGCTCGGGCTTGGTGGGCAGGGTATACGCCGCGCAGCCGCGCATGAGCAGTGGCTTCTCCTGATCGTCGACATCGGTGAGGAAGATCACCCGGTCGTCCTCCTTGGCCATCGCGCGCACGTGCTCCAGCGCCGGCCCGGTGCCGGCGACGACCAGTTTCACGCGCGACCGGCAGCGCATCTGACCGAAGGCGATCAACAGGTCGTAGATCCCCTTGGCCCGGGCCACCCGGGACAGGAACAGGATGTACCCGTCACGCTCCAGGCCGCGTCGCGCGAGTGCGGCGTCCACCTGCGCCGGATCCGGGTCGAGAAACGCGGCGGAATCGATCGGCGGGTAGCTGACGGTCACGCGGCGCCGGCATTGTTCGGCGAACCGGGTGCCGGAGTGAGCGTCGACCTGCTCGGCCGAGGCGATGATCTCTTCCCGGGTGTACTCGGAGACCGCGACGACCTCGTCGTTGGCCAGGAATGTGGTGAACAGTACGGTCGCCGCGCCGAACCGGCCTTCTCGCAGGCACGACCGGATGACGTTGGTCACGTCGGATCCGACCGCTTTCGCGATGGTGTGGACGTTGGGCGCGAACCCGGCCGCCCGCGCGGCGGTGACCGCGTCCGTGACCACCGTGGTGTGCGGGACGAGGTACATGGACAGGCAGGTCGTGGGGACCGGTTCGGCGAGCAGCTCGACGAGGCGGCCGGTGAGGCCGGCCAGGTGGCGCCCGTCCGGCACCCGGTAGTCCCCCACCGGCTCCGGCCGCTCCACGGTGATCCCGGCGCTGTACGGCAGCAGCCGGTCCAGCGGCTTGAGCGGTAACCCGGCCGCTTGCAGCGCCGGAATCGGCCAGGTCAGCAGCACGACATCGTCGAACCCGCGGGTCAACGCGACTTCGGCGAGATTACGGGCTTCGCCGGAATGACCACAGATGACCGGGTCAGCCCTGACCACGATGACGAGACGGCGACGGGGGTGGGTCATCGCTCTTCCTCCGGTGTCATGGACGGATCGGAAAGGGACGGCGGCCGGATCCTCCGTCCCCACGCGGACGGCCCCGGGCCCAGCCGCAGGTGCAGGAGGCCGCCGCGGTGCACGGTGGCGGCGTTCAGGTGCGTCGCGTGCACGGGCTTGCCGTTGAGGGTCGCCGACTGGACGTACCGCGCCGGTGGATCATGATCGATGCCGTCGACGCCGATCGGTGTCTCGCGGTGCCCGCTGGTCTCGATGACGAACTCGTTGCCGCCGATCCGGAGCACGGCCCGGGCGAACGCGGGGGCGTTGATGAGGAACAGGTTCTGACCGGCGACCGGGAACAGCCCCAGCGAGGCCCAGACGTACCACGAGCTCAGGCCGCCGGAGTCGTCGTTACCGGGCAACCCGCCAGGTCCGGTACCGAACTGCCAGGTCAGCGCCCCGTGCACCACCTGGGCCGTGCGGTCGGGCCGGCCCGCGTAGTGGTACGCCCACGGCGCCTCCATGTCGGGCTCGTTGTTCAACCCCTCGAAGCGGTTCAGGGCATATCCGGCCGCCATCTCCGCCGCGCGCGGGCGCCGGCCGGGCTGCCGTACCGGTGCGGCGCCGAAGCCGAAGAACCTGTCCAGCTTGTCGATGAAGGCCCCGTCGCCGCCGGCCAGGGCGATCCTCGCGGCCATGTCGTGCAGCAACCGGAACGAGTAGTTCCACTTGCCGCCCTCGTAGAACTCCGAGTCGCGCAGCAGTCCCGTGCTCGGGTCGAAGGCGTTGGACCACTGACGGCCGCGGTCCTCGAGATCGTCGGCCAGGTGGTGGTCGTTCAGCGCCCGGGCGACCTGTGCCGTGCAGTGGTGGGCGTAGGCGAGGTCGAGCGTGTGGGTGATCGGGTGCACCACTCCGTGCTCGAAGAAGTCCTCGCCGTACAGACGGCGCAGGTCGTCGACCATGTGCACGAGCGCCCAGTTCCAGTCCAGGCCCGGCCGGCCGAGCGCGTGGGCGTCGGTCAGCGCGATGTGCGCGAGCGCGCTGGCCTGGCGGAAGAACCGGTCGGCCCCGCGGGCCATCCGGTATCCGATCGGGAAGTTGCCTTCCTCCTCGCAGACCCGGATCAGCGACTCCAGCAGGTCCATGGCACGGTCCGGGACGATGGCCGCGAGCAGCGGGAGCTGGGTCTTGTAGATGTCCCACATGGTGCACACGTCGAACGCGTACGGCCCGGGGTTCGGCCAGAACGGGCTTTCGTCGTCGGCGACGCACGGCTTGATCAACGAGTGGTAGAGCGCCGTCGCGAACACGGTGCGGCGGGCCGGCGTGCCACCCTCGACCTGCACACGGTCGAGGTGCTCGCTCCAGCGGGCCTGGGTACGGGAGCGCACCGCGTCGAACGCCGGCCGTGTACCCCCGCACTCGCGCTCAAGGTTCTGCCGCGCCTGGTCGCACCCGCGCAGCGAGAACCCGAGCCGTACCTCGACGGTCTGCCCGGGCTCGGCCGGGCCCATGAAGAGCATGCCGAAAGGTCGCAGCGTGGTGTGCCGGATGCTGTCGAAGTCCAGGCGGGTGCCGCCGTCGATGAGCCGCCGGTCGTACCAGAGCATCTGCCGCCAGCCCGGGCTGTCGACGTCCACGTCCACGTACACCGACAGCGGGACGCCCTCCATCACCACCGTGCCCTGCGCCCGGCCCTGGCCCATGCCCTCCACCTGTGCCCGCAACGGCACGGTTCGGCCGTGTTCGATGGCCAGGCCGCCACAGGACAGGTCGACCACCACACGGGCGCTGCCGTGCTCCGGAAACGTGTACCGATGCACGGCGACCTTGGCGCCCACGGTGAGCTCACAGCGAATCCCGGTGTCCAAGGTGGCGGCGTAGTAACCCGCCTCCGCCACCTCGTCGTGCAGCGGCCAGGCCTCGCCCAGCACGTCCAGTGGCTGCACCATCGGAGTGACCCGGACGTAGTTGTAGTACTTGCGGATCGCGCCGGTGCCGGACTGCTGGAAGTGGGTGAACCCCGACGCCTGTAGCCGCTCGAACATCTCCTCGGGCACGCCCTCGGTGTTCTTCGTGTACCGCCCGTACCCCGTCGGGTACGCGCCGGAGTAGGCGCAGGCCGACACCATGCCCAGCGGCGACGTGGCACCCGGATGCGTGTTGCCGACCTGGGGTTTCGGCCACCACCAAGTGGCGGCGAGACCACGCGCCCGAGGCAGGTCGGTCGCCGTGGTGCCGATGAAGGGGTCAACATTGTCGAGGATGGCGGGACTCTATCGGGCGCCGTCCCACCATTGGGTTTCGCTGAGGTGAAATCATCCTTCGGTCCTGCGGCACTGATCACCTGGAACGGGCTTGAACGCGGTCATCCTGCGACCAGGTGAATCGCAGGACCGCCGGTTGCGCGGTTCACGCAGGCGGACGACCCGCCGGGATCCCGGCGGGCCGTTGCCGTTGTGTGCGTCGTGCGAAGGTCAGCCGTCGGATTCCGGCGCCGGCAGGTAGCCGCCGGGGACCTCGTCCGGGGTGAAGATCTTCTCCTCACCCGGGTAGGGCGTGGTCCAGTCGTGCGCCTGGTACCAGGTGAAGTGGTTCATCAGCGCGGGGTTGGCGGAGTCCGCGACCGCGTTCGACCCGCTCAGGTGCTGCTCGTTCTGCCAGGCGGTCCAGACGTCGATGATGTGCTGCGTCTCGGCGGACACGGCAGACGCCGTGGTCGCCGCGGCAACCGCCGTGGTCTGCGCGGCGGCCGCCGAGGCGCCCGCCGGGGCCGGGGTGTCGTTGCCGCAGGCCGGCGGGGTGGACAGGCCGTTGGTGAGCGGCACCTGGTTGGGCACCGCGTCGAACGGCGTGAAGTCGGGCTTGTTGGTGAAGGCCTCGCTCATCGGGGTGGCGGCGCTGTCCTTCTGGTTCATCGGCTGGATCCCGAGGATCTGCTCGATGGTGCGGATCATGGTGATCTGCGTGTAGTAGTTGCTGTCCACGGTGCCGTGCTGGGCCCACGGGCTGATGATCTGCACGGGGCCGCGCGCGCCGTCGACGTGGTCGACGCCGTTCTGGGTGTCGTCCTCGATCACGAAGATCGCGGAGTCCTTCCACCACTTGCTGTGCGAGATCTTGTCAACGATCTTGCCGACGGCCAGGTCGTTGTCGGCGACCTGCGCGACCGAGTTCGGCGCCCCACCGGTGTGGTCGCTGGAGAGCCAGAACATGTTGAGGTTGGCCGGGCCGTTGGCCTCGAAGTCACGCTTCCAGATCTCGTACCGGTAGATGTCCGGGATGTTGAGGTCGTACTTCGGGTACGAGCGCACCGTGATGTCGTTGAGCGACGGGATCGGCGACTGGGTGTCCGACTTCAGGGTGGTGTCCTGACCGGTCGCCGCCATGTTCCGGGCGTCGCAGTAGTACTTCTGCCACGACGCGCCGGACGGCTTGGTCAGGAACTGGGTGAACTCCCCGAAGTTGCGGGCGGTCTTGCCGGCGGCCTGGGCACCGGTCCACAGGAAGCCGGTGCGCTGGTGGCCGAGCGCGTCGTCCTCCGTGTCGTAGCTGCGCTGGTACTCGCCGGCGCTGGACTCGGTGTACTCCGGGTTGTCGGCCTGCATCAGCCAGTTGTGGCCCTCGGCGGAGTTGGTGCCGATGTCGTAGGTGTTGTCGTAGAGACCGAACTGACGCGCGAGAGCGTGCTGGTTCGGGGTGACCTTCTCCCCGAACTGCGCCAGCGACGGGTCGCCGTTGCCGCGCGGGTCGTCGCCGAACACCTGGTCGTAGGTGCGGTTCTCCTTGACCAGCAGGAAGACGTGCTTGATGGTCGACAGGTCGCCGAGGCGCTTCGGGACCGGCACGGCGTGCTGGGAATTGCCCCGAGCCTGCTTGACGTCGTTCTTGCCCCAGCCGTTCTGCTCGAAGACCGTGTCCGTGGACTTGGAGATCTCCCGGTCGGACGGCAGGCGGAACCGGGTCAGCGAGCCGGTCGAGTCGTGGGTGTTGTGGCCCGTGGCCGGCGTGGTGCCGGTGCCCTTGTCGATCGTGCGCGTCGGGCCACGCTCGCCGATGCCGCGGAGGTTGGTGACGACCACGTCGTCGCCGACGGTGGTCACCTCCTCCGGGTAGTAGTCCGTCGGGAGCAGGCCGACGAAGCTGACCGGCTCCTGCGGCCTGCTGTACCGGTAGACGGCGACCGCGTTCGCCCGGCCGAGGGTGACCAGCAGGTGACCGTCCTCGGTCAGGGTCACACCGTTCGGCGCGTAGCCGACCTCGGCCTCCGGCCACGGCTGGGTGGCGATCGTCTGGACGACCTTGTCCTTGGCCGTGTCGATCACCGAGACCGAGTCGTCGAACGTGTTGGTGACGAAGAGCACGCCACGGGCGGCGTGCATCGCGGTCGGGTGCAGGCCGACGTCGACGGAGCCGACCGCGGCCGCCGTGTCGGCGATGTTGATCACGCTCACGGTGCCGGTGGTCGTGGCACCGGTCACCGGGTTGGCCGGCACCTGGGTGCCGTAGGAGTTCATCGTCGTCTCGCCGGGCTTGGCCGGGCGGCCGCCCTCGTTGCTGACGTAGAGCTTGCTACCCACCAGCGCCAGGCCACGCGGCGCGGTGCCGACGGTCCAGCTCTGCTGGATCGCGCCGGTCGCGGCGTCGATCGCCACGACGCGGTTCTGGCCGTTGACGGCGGCGTACACGGTCTTGCCGTCAGGGGTGAAGACCGCCTGGGCGGGCAGCGCCCGCTTCGAGCCCTGCGCGGCGATGGGGACGGACGTCGGGGTGCCGAGGGTGCCGTCGGCGTTCACCGGGAAGCGGGTGAAGCCGTCGATCTGCGGCAGCCACAGGGTCTTGCCGTCCGGAGAGTAGGCCGGCCCCTCCTGCCCGACGTTGTTGTTGGAGATGCGCACACCGGCCGTCGAGGCGGTCCCGGCCTGCTGCAGCACCTTGTAGTTCTGGAGGTCGACGATGGTCAGGGCGATCGAGCGGTCGTTGGTGAGCGCCGCGAGGAAGCGGCCGTCCGGGCTGACCGTCGAGGCGAGCAGCTTGCCGTTGTCGACGAGCAGGCGCTCACCGATCGGCTTGATGATCTGGTCGCTGGCGAGCTGCAGGCCGGCCTCGTACGTGGAGCCGACCAGGTTGGTGCCGAACACCTCGGTGGAGGCGTAGGCGATGCCCCCGCCGGCGACGGCGATGGCTACGGTGCCGGCCGCCACCACGCGGATCCGGCGGCCGGTGCGTCCGTCCAAGAACCCGAGACGGCTCTTCGGCACACGCTGACGCTTGACGTGCATGAATTCATTCCTTCGGAGTGCTCGCAAGCAGGTCGACGTTCCCGTCGAACTGCCACAGGGGGTTGGGCGCGTCTCCGGTCGGAGTGCGCACCTGGAAGTAGCCGTTGACCTCCTTCGGTCCGTCTCCGTCGGCGACGTACCGCCCGTCCGCGGTGACGTCGAGCTGGTAGATGGCCGATCCCACGGCGGTCGCGCCGGGGAGGTGCCAGGACACGACGCAGCGCCAGTCGTTGCCCGCTCCCTCGTCGGCGACCCGGGATCCGCCCTTGTCACAGGACGCGGTGGCCTGCATCTGGGCCTCGGTGACGTCGGGGCGATTGAGCTCACGCGTCTGCAGCCGGTAGAGGTGGGCGAACACCGTGGCGAGCGAGTTCTGCACCTTCACCTTGTCGATCCCCGAGCCCGTGGCCGGGGTGGCGCCGGCGATCACGCCGAACGTGAGGGCGACGAGCGCGACCAGCGGCAGGACCGCCGCCACGAGGACCTGCCGGCCCGACCCGTCGTAGGTCAGGTCGGTGAAGTCGCGGCGCAGGAACAAGCGGTAGGCCAGTGCCGTGGCGATGACCGCCCACGCGAGGCTCACCACGAAGCCGATGAGGAGAGGGCCCGCCTGCGCCGGGCTGGTGAAAAGCCCGCGCCAGGCGAGGAAGGCATGGCTCGGCAAGGACAGTTGCACGGCCACCGGCAGCGGGAGAAGTTGCGCGAGCTGCAGCACGAAGGCGAGGAGCGCGGGCATCAGCAGACCCATCGGGGAGCGGCCCAGGGCGACCGAGCCGAGGAGGCCGACCGCGGCGAACGCCAGCGTCGGCGCCAGCGCGCAGGCCCACGCGAGCAAGACCGTACGGGCCGCGTCCGCCGGGGCGAGCAGATGGCCGTCCAGGCCGGCGAGCGGGTGGTCGCCGACCGCGGCCAGGCCGCCGGCGATTCCCGACGCGGCCAGTCCGGCCACGAGCAGCAGGATCACGGTGAGGCTGGCGAGGGTCTTCGCCACGAAGATCCGCCGCGGGGAGCGCACCGCCACGAGGAGATGGCGCCACGTGCCCAGCCGGTCCTCGACGGCGAAGACGTCGCCGGCGACCAGCGCCGTCAGCAGCGGGAGCGCCCAGCTGCACGAGAAGTCCAGCACGACCAGCGACCCCGCCCAGCCGGTCGCGTTCATCCAACGGCCGAAGACCGTGTCGGCGGGAAGCGTGCTCTGCAGGCTCACCGCGGCCACGAAGACCGCCGGGCCGATCCAGCATGCCGCGAGCAGCAGGCGGATCCGCCACTGGGAGAGCAGTTTGACCAGCTCGAACCGGTAGCCGTGCAGCATGGGCGCCGGCCGGGCGGCGGCCCGGGGTTCGGTGACGGTCGCGGTCATCGCATGTCCTCCTGGTCGGTCTGCTCGGGCACGGTGGCGGTCCCGGTCAGGGCCAGGAACGCGGCCTCGAGCGGCGCCACCACGGGCCCCAGCTCCCGGAGCGCCACGCCGGCTCGCACGAGCCGCACGACCAGTTCGTCGAGGGCCGGCACCGGCCCGCGGACGACGACGTCGGCGTCCAGCCGTTGACCGGGATCCCGGGGCACGACGCGGAGCCCGGGCGTCTCCGACGCCAGCCGGTGGGCGGCCACCGGGTCGGAGGTGACGAGCCGGTAGTCGAGCTCGCCGCTCTCGGCGGCGAGCTTGCTCAGCGGGCCGGAGAAGACGACCCGTCCGGTGGCGAGGATGGTGACGTCGGAGCACAGCGCGGCGAGGTCGTCCATCCGGTGGCTGGAGAGGACCACCGCGGTCCCGTCCGCGGCGAGTCCGGTGATGACGCGGTGCACGTGGTGCTTGCCGGCGGGGTCCAGGCCGTTGGCCGGCTCGTCGAGGACGAGCAGGCGCGGCTTGGTGAGCAGCGCGGCGGCCAGCCCGAGCCGCTGGCGCATCCCCAGCGAGAAGCCCCGGACACGGTCGTCGGCGACGTCGGTGAGCCCGACCTGCTCCAACGCGTCGTCGACGCCGGCGGTGCCCCCTGCGTCGTACCGGCGCAGTGCCGCCAGGGCCGAGAGGTTCTGCCGAGCGGTGAGCGAGGGATAAAGCCCGGGTCCGTCCACGAAGCCCGCGACACCGTCGGGTACGGCGAGCGTCCGCCCGACCGGCGTACCGAGGATCTCCAGGCTGCCACTGTCCGCGACCGCCAGGCCCAGGAGCAGACCGAGGAGCGTCGTCTTGCCCGCGCCGTTCGCGCCGACCAGGCCGTGAACCTGCCCGCCGGCCACATCGAGGTCGACGCCGTCGAGTGCGACCACATCACCGAAGGACTTCCTGATCCCGCGAGCCCGGACTGCGGAGGTCATGTGCATGTCGGTCTCCCTTAGCTTGATCCTCAGCAAGAGGAGAACCTAGGGATCGGGGTTTGCCTTGGTAAGGCGCACAGTCGAACGTTGGGCAAACCCCACACAACCCGGCGATACGCCATATAAAGCACTGATACGTGACGTAATACGTCGATATGCCACTTAACCGGGTGATATGCCGCATAACCTGGGTCAACGCGCTCTGGATCTCACGCCGGGCGCGAGGCGGCTCAGGACACCGGAGGTGGTGGCGCCTCCGATGGAGTTGCGGGAAGAAGGGCGTCAGCGCCTGTGCCCCTACCCTGGGGCTGCCGCACCGGCCGAACGGTCACGGAGGATCGGGAGACCTTGAAACAGCGGACCTTCCTCGCCGCCCGCATCGACCAGTGGTCACGAGAGCACCCCAGACTGCTGGATCTCACCCTGGCCGGCTTGATGTGGCTGGTCTTCGGCCTGTTGAGTGCTCTCGCGGGGCTGCCCGCCTTCCTCGTCGCCACCGCGGCCATCCTCCCGCTCGCCGTACGGCGACGCTTCCCCACCGCGGTTCTTGCCTCGTCGGCCACGGCCTTCGCCGTTCAGCTCATGGTGGTGGCGATTCCGTTACCGGCGAACATCGCGCAGGCGATCGTCGTCTATACGGTCGCCGCGCACGTAGAGTCTCTGCCGATCCGCCTGCTCGCCCTCGGTGCCGCGCTCGCCGGCAGCGTACTGGCCGGCTTTCGATGGAGCACCCCGCCCGAATACCCGGCGAACGTACTCAAGAACGCCGCGGTCCTGGGGATCCTGTGTGTCCTGGTCTGGGTCATCGGCAACCTCGTCCGCGGCCGCCAGGCCAACATGGCCGCACTGCGCGAGGCGCGCGCCCGGCTCGAAGAGGGCCGGTTGCAGCGCGAACGGTTCGTCGCGCAGCAGCGACGTGTCATCGCCGCACGGGAGATTCACGACATCGTGGCCCACTCGCTCACCGTCGTGATCGTGCAGGCCGACGGCGCCGAATACGCCGCCGAGCACGCGCGGCCCTGGAACCGCGGGGACGCGGGAAAGGTATTCGCCACGATCGGGCGTGCCGCCCGATCGGCCCTCGCAGAGGTGCGTGGCGTCATCGCGGTTCTCCGCGACGCCGACGCAGACGCAGACGGGGCGGACGAGTCGCGCGGGGCCGGGCCGGGAGTCGCCGAGCTGCGGCAGCTCGTGGACTCGGTAAGGGCGGCGGGGCTCGCAGTGGACGCCGATGCCGAGCCGAGCGTGTTCGACGATGTTCCCCCCGCGATACGGTTTGCCGTGCTCCGTGTCATCCGCGAGTCACTGACGAACGTGCTGAAGCACGCTGGCCCGCACGCCACAGCGCACCTGCTCGTGGCGAGGACGCAGGAAGGGATCATGGTTCGAGTCAAGGACGACGGTGTCGGTGTCCGTCGCGCCGCGGACCTCGCTTCCGAACCCGGCTACGGTCTCGACGGAATGCGCGAGCGCTTGCGCACCCTGGGCGGAGTGCTGGAGGCAGGCCCACGCCGTGGTGGCGGATTCGTGGTCGACGCCGCGATCCCCGTCGCCGTTCTGCCGCCCTCCGCCGGACCTGCGGGCCTTCGGTCGGGCGGCATGAGGCGAATCGGCGAGTGATGAGTCCCGACCGCCTCATCCGCGTCTTCTTGGTGGACGACCAGGAACTGGTGCGCACCGGGTTCGCGATGATCCTCGACGCCACCCCCGATCTGCGGGTCGTCGGAACGGCCGGCGACGGGCAGACGGCCCTCGACGCCCTGCGACGGCCCGAGCACCGTGCCGACGTCGTCCTGATGGACATTCGCATGCCGGGCATCGACGGCGTGGAAACCACCCGGCGGCTGCTGGCCACACCCGACCCGCCACACGTCGTCATGCTGACGACATTCGACGACGACGAGCTTCTCGTCGGTGCCCTACGAGCTGGAGCGGCCGGGTTCCTGCTCAAGGACGCGGGCGCGGCGGAGCTTCTGGCGGCGGTCCGGGCGGCCGCCGCCGGGGAGGCGCCCATCGCGCCGAGGCTCGTACGTCGCCTGATCGACTCGTTCGTCCTCACGCCGCCGACCACCAAATCCCCCGAGCACCCACCCGCCGCCGCGTCCAGGCTCGGGCGTCTCACCACCCGCGAACGCGAGATCCTCGCCTCGGTCGGCCTGGGACTCACCAACGCGGAGATCGCCGCGCGACTGCAGCTGGCGGAATCGACCGTCAAGACGCACCTCGGCTCAGTGCTGCGCAAGCTCGAGCTACGCGACCGCGTGCAGGCGGTCATCCTCGCGCAGACACAGGGGCTGACCGACGACTCGCAGCGGACCGGCTGATCCCGATCGCGAGAGCGCAGACAGCCGTGCCGACGAGCACGAACAGCCCGGTGTCACCGGCCAGGTACTCGCGCACCACCACGGCCTGCTCCTTCTCCGTCGAGATCGCGTACTCCAGCAACAGGGCGAAGGTGGCGTTGTGCGCGAAGTGGGCCAGCACGACCGGCCACACGCTGCCGGACATGACACGCAGGTACCCGAAGAGGAACGAGAACGCGACCACCGAGCCACTGAACAGCAGCAACACCAGGCTGCGGTTCCCCTCGCTGTGGTAATACGGCGTGAACAGGATGTACGGCAGATGCCAGGCGATCCACACCAGCCCGACGACGAGCATCGCCGAGCGCTCGCCCAGGAACGCGAGCCGTGGCTGAAGATAGCCCCGCCAGCCGATCTCTTCGGCGAACGCCAGAATCGGCCCGGTGATACACACAGCGATCACCGACTGCACCCAGTCCCCCTGCGGCGCGGAGATCCGGCCGAACCCGAGCGCGACGGCGCCCGCGGTGGCGAGCAGGCAGACGCCGGCGGTGGTGGCGACCGCGAGCGGCCACGCTCGCAGGCCGAGCCGCCCCATGCCGAGCCGGCGCCACCCGCCTCTGGAGTACCCCTCTCGCGTGATGACGAGCAGCATCGCCATCACGACGAGCAACGGCGACAGGGCGAGGACGAGCCCGCCGGCGATGTTGGCGGTACCCAGCGAGATCGCGAGCGTCAGGACGATGAAAACGATCGAAGAAGCGCGATCGGAGAGCCGTTCGAACACGGAACAGACCTTCTTTCGGGAGTAGGCCCGGCCCAGTGTTCAAGAACCCGCCGCCCCCGCCATCCACCACCGGTCCGAATTCCAACCCCTTCCCCGCCCGCCCTTCCCCTCCTGGGACTAGCACCCCCGCCTTAGAGACCACGCAGCTTGTCAGACGGGGGCCGCCTGCGAATCCCGGATCTTGTCCGCTTGGACTGTTGGGAGGTTCGGCGGTGACATCATGCAATCGGCTTCGCGGTTGGGCGTCGATTGAGTGCGCGTCGGGGAGCGCATGCAAGTCATGTCTGACGATCTGCGGGTTGACGCCGACAGACCCGGAGCCGCCGGGGTGAGCCAGGCCACCGGCGGATCCAGGAGCCATGGTGAACGCCGCCCCAGAGGACATGCCGCGCCTGCTGGACAACACGAACTCACAACCAAGCCCAACGGCCCCACCAGACCCCAACCCCGCGCCTTGGGGCGACGGGTACCCGTTATGCAGCGGGTGCTTCGTAGGCGGACGGCGCACATTCCCGCCGCCGTTCGAGACCGGCGCTCACGCAGCACGCCCAGACGGCGGGCGGCCAAGGGCTGGGCCGCCACCTTGATACTTAAATACTTAAAAGCGAAATTCGGCAAGGTCTCGGTGCTCGTCCAGGCAACGGATCAAAGCACACGTGTGCCGTGGTGGTGGCGGATGGCCGGTGTGTGGTCGTTGCGCATGGCGTCCAGGACGCGGACGGCGAATGCTTCGGAGGCGAGAGTACGGACCTCGTCCGCGGTGACCCAGCGGAATGAGCGGGCCTCGTCGGTTTCGGTGAGGTGGCCGCCGATGACCTTGCAGCGGAAGACCAGGGCGACGATGGCGCGGGTCATGTTCTTGTAGACGCCGGTGAGGGTGACGGGTTCGACGTCGAGGCCGGTTTCCTCGCGTACCTCGCGGAGTAGGCCGGTGATGATGTCCTCGTCGCGTTCGAGGACGCCGCCGGGGGCTTCCCAATGGCCGTTGTCGCGGCGTTGGGTGAGGAGGGCGCGGCCTTGGTCGTCGATGATCACGCCTGCCACGCTGACCGAGTGCGTGTTCTGGTGATCCATCGGGACTACCTCCGCCCGTGCGGGTCACTACCTTCAAGACCGTAGTACACGTATGTACGAGTTGAGGAGTTGGGTCGTGGCCGAACTGCCGTTGCCGGATCTGGACCCGACCAGCGATCGAGCGGTGTTCCGTCAGATCGCCGATCACATCCGTGACGCGATCGAGCAAAGCATCTTGGCCGAGGTGAGAAAGCACCCTTGGAGGTCGCGCAGTCCGGCGCGAGCCTCACCGACCTGAAGGCACGCATGGGCCACGACAGTGACCGGGCCGCACTCATCTACCAGCACGCCACGCGGGACGCTGACCAGAGAATCGCCGATGCGCTCAGCGCGCGGGTGGAGGCCGAGCGGAAGAGGGACGATGACGACGGGATGGCCGGTGCCCTGGCCCCCGCGAGGTAATGGCACGTTAATGGCAAGAACGCCGCTTTCCCTGGGTGAGAAGGCGCGACTGGTAGAGCCTAGGGAAGTCGAACCCCTGACTTCCTGCTTGCAAAGACGCGCACCACTCGCGCCCGACTTGCATCTTCCCAGGTCAGGTGGCTGATCGCACTTCCCGTGAGGCCCTCCATTCCCTCTTGATCACCGTCCGATCGGGCACGCCACGGGCATGATCTAGGTTCCGTGAGGTAGCCACAGCTCGACGGCCTCACGCACGGACAGTCCTTGGATGGCCACCCGCCTTCTGGTTCGCCAACGCCTTCCTCACACCGACACCCAGGTGCTACTTAGTAGCACCAGATGGCACGCAGAGGTAGAGTTGATGAGTGAGCATTCCGGAGCCCGACCACTCCCATCAGATCTCCCAGCGTGATCTGCGCAACCGGTCAGCGGAGATCATGGATGGGCTGGAACGCGGAGAGCGGTACGCCGTCACACGCAACGGCCACCACATCGGCGATCTGGTCCCCATCCGTCGCCGACGCCGGGCTGTCTCACGGGCCGAGTTCGCCGCCGTGTCCCGCGGCATGCCTCGCCTTGACGACCGAAAGTACCGCGAGGACATGGATCACCATGTCAATGACGACCTCTACAACCCTTACGACCGCGCCTACAGCAGAGGCGAGTTCGCAGAGGACGGGGAATGACCCCCACCCAAGGGTTGCTCGACACCAACATCCTCATCCTCCGCGCCGGAATCGACCCCGACGAGCTACCCGACGAGATGATGATCAGCGCCATCACCACTGCAGAGCTGTCGGTCGGTGTGCTGGTGGCCACCGGGGCGCAGGAACTCGCCCAGCGGATGAAGATCCTTCAGACCACCGAAGCCGAGTTCGACCCCCTGCCCTTCGACGACACCGCCGCCCGCGAGTACGGCCAACTGTGGACCACCGTCATCGCCACCGGCCGCAAACCCCGCCCCCGAACAGCGGACCTGATGATCGCCTGCGTGGCGATCGCGAACCGGCTCCCCCTGTATACCTGCAACCCAAAGGATTTCAAGGGCCTGGACCACCTGCTCACCGTAGTCCCGGTCACACGGCCACGGTGAGGCAACGTATGACCCCCGCGACGCAGAGGGGAATCGTCGGCCACTCGTCTGATTCACTGAAGATCCTGATGTTGAGCAGTCGGGTTCACGCGCGTGCCGCAGCCAGCGGCGTTCGGAGGTGTAGCCCAGCAGTGCCGACGGCACCGCCAGCGTGACCAACTCGGCGTCGCTGAGGATCGGAGCGATCTCCGATGCCGACCTTCGGCCGCCAGGGAGCCAGCTGCGGGGTCCACGCCGCGCCACGCCGCAGGAATTGCGGGCGGCGAGAAAGGCACGATCAGCGACCTCGCGGTCCCCGCAGTGATCTTCGGTCTGATCGGCGCTCGTCTCTACCACGTCATCACCGACTGGCAGACCTACTTCGGCCCGCGCGCGATCAAGGAGCCCTACCGGGCGCTGTTCATCTGGGAAGGCGGGCTCAGCATCTGGGGCGCGGTCGCCCTGGGAGGCATGGGCATGTGGCTGGCCTGCCGCCGCCGGGGACTGTCCCTCAGCGCCGTGGCCGACACGGTCGCGCCCAGCATCGCGTTCGGGCAGGCGATCGCCCGCTGGGGCAACTGGTTCAACCAGGAACTGTACGGCAGTCCGACCACGTTGCCGTGGGGCCTGGAGATCGACCAGGCGCACGGCGGCCAGTGGGGCGTGCTCTACCACCCGACGTTCCTGTACGAGTCGCTGTGGGACGCGGCGCTCGGTTTCGGACTGATCCTGGCCGGCAGGCGATTCACGCTGCGCCACGGCCGCCTGTTCGCCCTCTACGTCGCCGGCTACACGTTCGGGCGGTTCTGGATCGAGGGGCTGCGGATCGACCCGGTTGGCGGGGTGGACCACGCGGTGACGTTCCTGGAGCTGCGGATCAACCAGTGGACCTCGATCGTGCTGTTCGTCGGCGCGCTGGTCTATCTCTGGGTGACTCGTGACAAGGACACCGAAGAGATCGTGGTGCCGGCCTCGCACAAGCAGGACGGCGGGGAGACCACCGATCTGGCGCATCCAGCCGACCCTGCCGACGCGAAGAAGGACACCCGCCGAGCTCCAGGAGGCTCTTGACGGCGCGGAGCCTGGTTCATCGCTGCTCCTGCGGCTGCACCGGCGCTTGGCCGGCACGACGTGGACCTTCTCTTGCTCGCTGGATGCCGGTGCCGGATGAGCTCACTTCCTTGGACGCCGAGGCCGACGGTCGGGCCGCGTCACCGGAAGCCAGACATGATAGTCACCTAGTTTTCACTCACCCTCGCCCCACAGGGATCGACGAGGGTGAATCTTACGAGGTGGAGCCTAGGGGAGTCGAACCCCCGACTTCCTGCTTGCAAACGAGCGCCAGTCACGACGTAGATGGCTCTCCCCCTGCTCAAGTGGTTGTTAGTGAGCGGTGGCGTGTGATCGCGTAAGGCCGTGTTGCTGTACTCGCTGCTGTACACAGCACTCCTTGCTGGCGACGAGCACAGTCACTCGATGGCAATGCGAGCTGCACCGCAGGGCCGCCGGGCCCGAGGAACGGAACCCTCGCGGCAGCCAAGACACCGCATTCCGAGAGCAGCGTCAGTGCGGCTGGTGCATGCGCCGCGAGCTGTGCACAAACATGCCGCTCACTCCGCATCCAAGTCAAGATCATCCTACGGCCGGGAAAGGCGAACTCACCAGGCAACATGTTGATCATTTTCGCTTCAAGTAACAACTTCGAAGCATGCACACTAGCGAGCGCAAATCGTGACAAGATGCCACATTATGACTCGAACAAGAGTAATCATGGAGTTACTGATAGTATGCTTCGCTACCGGACTCACAGGGTGCTCCGGAGGCGGCGGTTGCGCTGACATCCAGCTTCGCGTTGACGCCTTCATGCAGAAGTCGCATGAGCTACGCGACCAGGGACTTAAAGACGAGGGGTGGGAGGAAGTCAAGAACGCGGCCGCCCTCATCAACATGACTCCGTCGTGCTACTCGGACATCGAGATCGCCGAGGCGCGCAAGCTTCTCCCTGTCGACTGGCCACAATTCAAACGCAACGAATAGAACCCAAGGCTAGGACGGTCCCCCGTGACCTACATCGCGTAGATCAGGACGAACCAGCTCTCAATTCACTCGTTAATTGATCATTGGCAAGCGGTCGAGTCCTCGATCCTGGAATACGCGTCTTGCAGGCGAACTCACAGCCATGGACCGCCTCGGCCTGCGCACCCAGCATCAGCCTCGGTGCCTGTTCTAGTTCAAGTCGAAAGAAAGCATCTGACCAGGAGGACCATCTAGGTGGCATGGCACGACGAATTAGGATTATACGGAAATGGACAGCGGCTGAGGGTATCAGCTACAGAAATATCGTCGACCTCTCAATGTGGTCGATACCTAGCTCTCAAGACACGTCCACACCTCAACACAAGTGCATGGCGTGCACATCGTGGGAAACCGAACGTCTTTCTCGTCGGAGATCTAGTTGAGCTCTACAGCGCGGCACTTAACGATCCAGAGGTAAGAGCCACAGCCTCCAGCTTGAGGGGTTGGCTCAAAGCCCGGTTCAACGAGCGAGGGACACATCGCCTACTGCGCCCCTATTTGGAGCGGGCCGTCGAGAACATGCTCGATGCCCATGAGGAAATTGAGGCTAAGCTTGGTCCGCTCCATCTAATAAACAGGGCTCCGAGGATTCAATATCTACAAGGAATTGAACTTGCGGCTTGGGCATTGGTTTATGAAAGTCGTGACGGTATCCGTGAGATCCGCAGGCATCGCATCTCGACAGCACACGCAGATCCGAATGATTCCGACATGCTATGGGCAATCACCGCAGCAAAGGTTTCCGCTGACCTACCGGGCGACATCGCTCCAACCCGAATCCGGGTAGTAGAGATAGGCGGTGTTGACGGAAGTAGCTCGGTACTGTTTGACGATAGTCCTTCCACAGCTACAGCCACCTTTGAAGAAATTGGCCGACCGCAGGCTCAACAAACTACCCAAGGAGGGGCTCGCGTCAATCCCTGTCGCGAATGTTCTTCGTGTAAGGTTGCCGGCATCTGCGAGGCATTGCCAAACGTTACTGGAATGCTCGGCCAGAGTGGGCCTGGATTTGAATTTCGCTCTGTGTCGCCGATGGAGCTGAGTGCATATCGACAGTGTCCTGCACAGTGGTTTCTTGACCACATGAACAAGCTACCCAAAGAAAAGGGGGAGACAGAGGCGCAAGCGCGAGGGCGCGTGGTTCATGACTGGATAGCGAAGGCTCACAGCCGAGGCGTAGCTTGCCAACTGGAGGATC
This sequence comes from Sphaerisporangium sp. NPDC051017, assembly GCF_040683095.1. Lineage (NCBI taxonomy): Bacteria > Bacillati > Actinomycetota > Actinomycetes > Streptosporangiales > Streptosporangiaceae > Sphaerisporangium > Sphaerisporangium sp. NPDC051017. The sequence continues at coordinate 307,494 of NZ_JBFBCI010000001.1, read as the reverse complement.
TTCCGTCTCCTGATGGAGATATCGGCAGTATAGCCGAAGTCCTCTCGCTAGAAGATTATACAGCCGCTTATCCATTCCTTGTTCAGCATGTGGCACGATGCCCACTGGGCGATCCCGGAATACGGGTGCGGACAATAGAGGAATCTGTATATGGGCTAGACCTGGCGGCGCAAGTCATTGCAGCAACAAAGCCAGATATGCTGTACAGTCGAGGCGATCGGCTCGTTGCCCGAGAGGTGAAGACGAGCACTGATTTCCCAGCGCAGGGCAGGGATGAGGCATACAGTCAAAACCTACAGATCCCCTTCCTGCTGACCATGATCACCAACGGCCTCTCTGCATGGTACGGCGCGACCGCCGGAACAGTGGAGCTCGAATGGCTGACCCCCGACGGCAGCGAGGTGTGGTCATGGGATTCAGATCATCAACTGACCGTACGCGTTGCCCAAGGGGACATCCGCCGCGAAGCTGACGCCTGGCACAATGACAGAGCCTGGAACAGTCGGCCAGGGCCTCATTGTACCTGGTGTCCGGTCAGGGAATGGTGTCCCGACAAAGATAAGCAGAGCATCCGATCACCTCTCACTGACGCAACAGCCACGGTGAACCCCCTAGCCGGCCAGATGGGTCACGATTTGCCCCCGTTCTAGTACCGAAACGCAGGCAGACCTGCCAAGGTATAGGTGTGAGTTCGTCCGCCCGGCCGTCGCCAGCCAACATGCCACCACGACGGCGGCCAGCGATCCCAAGTAAGCCGGGCAACGCTCCCCGGAACGATTTTCACAAGGCAACCCATATTGCGCGCCGGGGTTGGAGCGACGCGGAAGTCTGGCCTGATACCGGCATCCTTCTGCTCTTGGGCGACAATTCCAGTCTACTGGAAATCTTCCTGCGGCACTTTAGTGGTCGCATCCGAATTCCTCGTAAGATCGAGAATGAAGTGCGAGGGCACTCCACGGCGACCGGCACATCTTCGAGTGACCGGCAGAGGAGGGACGCAGCTAGCGCTATCGTTAAGAGCCTATTTCTGGGCGGCAGTTCAATCCAGCAACCTGAGTTGGACAACGAGGATATGCCACTGGTCGAAGAGATCACAACGACTCTCAAAAACCTGCCTGGAGCTAAGGATAAGTCAAATGGCGGCGAAGCGGTCATTATTGCCCTAGCTGTGCGACGACTAAGACAAACCCAGAGGCGCCAGGTACTACTTGCCAACGATGGAGGGGCAAGTGTGGTGGCCGCTCGATACGGTATTCCCGCACGACATGCCGCCGACGTGATAGCTGAACTGGCTTGCGCCGATCCAACCTTGACTACTGATCAGTGCATGGATATCTTCCTAAGATCATCCAATATGTCGGCTCCGCCCTCTTCCAGTCGCCCGAGTGACAAGGAGGCTTTCTTGTGCGGCCGCAAAGGTCGCTCTTGTCTTGAGTGTGACCGAGTTGATTTGGCGTGACAGAGCGGATGCCTACCAGCCAGCCTCTGCTAGCCGCTGAGCCACGGAGTCTTTATCCTCACCCAGCAGTTCGGCAACTATAGCTATGTCCACTAGCCCCTCACCATATGCTCGGACTGCACGTTCGACTAGGCGAGGCGATCCCGACGGTTCATGCTGACGTTCGCACAGCTCATCCCACTTGCTATCAAGCCCAGCCCGGGCCATTTGAATTTTGATCGATTCTTTTTCTAGAATTGCAAATCGAGTATCGCCAGCGGGTACATGTCCATCCTCTACGAGTGCTTTGAAGACGACATGGCGACTAACTCCGTATGTGAGCATTAAGCGAGCGGTAAACTCTGCTGGCTGGATCTGCTCTGTGCGGGCCACTTTGACCTCGCTAGCGAGAGCCTCGCTGGGCAATAGCAGATAACGCGCGAAGGATTCGGCGCGAACCTCTGGGAGGGTATCCGGGGGAGTAACCTCATTGATAATGATCTGTCCATCATCATCGTACAAGCCATGACATAGCTCATGCGCGAGCGTGAATCGTTGCCGAGTCCAGTAGTCACAGGCATTGACGATGATCACACGCCTCACTTCTCCGCCACGCTCATCGCGGACGTTGATACCGTGGATGTTTTCTGGAAGTGGCTGAAAGGCTACCGGGATAGCACAATCTTCCACGAGCTGTACTAGGTCGTGTATTGGTTGATCACCCAAAGCCAAGGCGTCTCGAACTTTGCCCGCAGAGCGCTGGCCAGCTTCCTTGCGCATATGGCTATGATCTAGACCCAGGCCGTCTAGGACGCTGAGCTGAGGCCCTTGCCACAAGTCGAGGAGTCTAAGTTGGCGTAGGAGCATGTCTGCATACTGCAACGCTTGTACAGGTACGCCTGACTCCTGCGCCTGCCCCAGTCGGAGCGAAACTGCAAGATTGCCTTCACCGCTGGACTGACCAGTGAGATATGTGACCGGTACATCCAAGATGTCTGCGGCGGTCACAAGATCACTCAGTGAGAGCTTACCCCCTCCACCCTTGAGCAGGTTACCCAGGTCATCCATGCTAAGAAGTAGAGCTTTGGCTAGCGCATCTGCCGCTTGAGGGGTGTGCTCGATGAGTAGTGCGATCCGACCCTCTGCTGTGCTCGGAACCTCCCGGCCAGCCACTATGTCCTCCTTGCCTTGCTTGACCTGGCAGAGCGCTGACGTTACCCGCTGCGCTGCCGCGTAACCTGTCCATCGGCTACCTGTCACTACGACTCTAGACTCCACTACCGACAAACTGGGAACACGCTGACCCAACTGGGGCTTCCTTGGGGCTCTCATGTGGTATGGGAGAGCCTAGGTAGATCATCGATCGCAGGATGTTGGCAAGCAATTCACTAGACCGTACGTGACCATAGATTTTGAGTATTCACCAAGCAAGCGCCTAAGAAATAGGTCTCGAGCTAAATCTCATCAGACGGACATGAGCTGCTTCCTTGTACTTGCAGCGCTACCCACGTCATCCGGTGGCAAGCGGACCCGGAGCGCAGGACCGCTAGGCCCGAGCACCGGAAGCCGCGCGGCAGTCGATCGCCCTAACCACGTGTGACGATGACCGAAGTGTGCGATCATCACGGTCCTAAGCGGTGACTTCTGTCGGCCTCTCGGGCGCGAGGGGCGGTGCGTGCCGGACCGCCCGAAGAGCCGCAGCCGGGCACGCAGACCGGCCGACACGCCCGGCGGGCCGCGGAGCGGGCCGCCTTGTGCTGAGGACGGGTGACACGACCTTCGCCACCAGGACGGATGCGGATCGGGCGCTCACGCTGATCGAGGCTCAGATCATCTCGGGTGAGTGGACAGACCCGCAGCGTGGCAAGGTTCTGCTCGGCGACTACGCGCGGGCCTGGATCAAAGAGCGTCCGGGCCTGCGTCCCAAGACGATCGAGAACTACACCTGGCTCCTGAACCGGCGCATCATGCCGGGCCTGGGCGGTGTGCAGGTCGGCAAGCTGACGACTCCCATGATCCGCGCGTGGCGTGCGGCTCTGCTCGATGGCGGCGTCTCGGTCTCGACAACGGCCAAGGCGTACCGGTTCATTCGGGCGGTGCTCATGACGGCGACCGAGGAAGACAAGATGTTGTCGCGCAACCCGTGCCGGATCAAGGGCGCGGACAACGAGCACACCCCGGAGCGGCCAACGCTCACCGTGGCTCAGGTCTTCGAGCTGGCGGACCGGATGGCCGATCGGCGCTTTCAGGCGCTCGTGCTACTGGCGACCTTCGCGAGTCTGCGTTGGGCTGAGGTCATCGGCCTGCGGCGGGCGGACATCGATCTCAAGCGCCGAACCGTGCGCATCCGGGAACAGCTCCTCGAACTGGACGGCGGAGAGATGGTGCTGGGTCCGCCGAAGTCGCGGGCCGGGAAGCGCACGGTCGGTATCCCAGCGGCGATAGTTCCCGCGCTGACGGATCACCTTCGGGACTTCGTCTCGGAGGGTGAGGACGCTTTCGTGTTCCTCGGCCTTCGGGGTGGCTTCCTGCGGGGCGGCAACTTCCGGCGTGAGGCGAAGTGGGCCGATGCGCTCAAGGAGATGGGGCTCAAGGGCCTGCACTTCCACGACCTGCGGCACACGGGGAACACGCTCGCCGCGCAGTCCGGCGCGAGCCTCGCCGACCTGAAGGCGCGTATGGGGCACGACAGTGACCGGGCCGCACTCATCTACCAGCACGCGACGCGGGACGCTGACCAGAGGATCGCCGATGCGCTCAGCGCGCGGGTGGAGGCGGAGCGGAAGAAGGGCGATGACGACGGGATGGCCGGCGCCATGGTCCCGGCGAGCTAATGGCACGTTAATGGCACGAACGCCGCTTTCCCTGAGTGGGAAAGCGGCGTTTTTCCTGGTGGAGCCTAGGGGAGTCGAACCCCTGACTTCCTGCTTGCAAAGACGCACGCCGCTCGTGCTCGTCCTGCTCACACGCAGCTCAGCACGCCGAACAGGCTCACTGCGAGTGCCCGTCATTCCCCTTTGATCACCACCCCATCGGGCACGCAACGGGCACGCTCACTGAGCCGTCCCCTGCTCCTCCCTCGTCCTCCTCGTAGCTGCCGACCCCAGGGCGAGGCCGCCGTGTCAAGGGTCAACGAAGTTGATCGCGCAGCGACGCCGTAGGCGCCCTTGACTCGGTGGCCTCAACCGGGACACTCAAACAGCGAGGAGGATGGAACCTGCGGATTAAAAGCTCGGACGATCATGGTTTTATAAAGTTCAATGCAGGTCAGGGGGCAAGCGCGGCTCATCCTGAACGGCTCTGAATCATCCTGGAGAATGCGTCACCGAATTAGTGTGACATTTTCGGACAATCAACTCCACCAAGACTGTTGTCCTTGTTAAGGATCGTTGGCAAGGTAAGCGACCATTTATCATCACTACCCTTGCAGGGCTCCCGCTTGAGGACGTTTTTCAAAGGCAGATACCGAATTTGTCGAGGCTTGTTGTTGAGTAACACCATCCATTCTTCTCCCTCCCCGAGCACAACCCCATAGTAATTTCCTGCAGATGTATGCAGCTCTTCCATCGTAACCCACGGATCTTCGGATAGAATCTGAGGAACAATTCCAGCGGCTACTATGCCGAAAACAGCGGTAGTAAATAGTTCTCGTCGCCGGGTTCTCAGGTACTCGTCGATAGAAACTTGCTTTCCGCTTTTTCTTGCCTGTCTCACCTGCAGGCGATCAAGGATGATGAAAACCACAATCAAGATCGCCGTAAGCAGGAATAGATAGGCAGGCATTATTGAGCCAGCCAGAAGGAGGAGCCAAAGAATCACAGCGACAAATCGCAGATCAAATACAGGCAACTTGTACGCCTCCGCGTTTGCAGAGTTGTAGACAATGAACGCGACAATTGCATACAAGATAACAAAGGGCAGTAGGGCGAAAAAAATAGCTGCGAGCGGGGCAGCGTACCCCGACGCTTGAAGTATCGAAACCGCTAGCTGTGGATCGCCTAAGGCTATCTTTAGAAGCCGGATCAACGAGAGACTAATCGCTACAAAGATAGCTAGCTGCCAAAGTCCTTCGGAAGCGATAGCTTCTCGGAAGTTTAGAGAGTTGCCAGACTTTTGTGGTACCGGCGACCGATCCTCTTCACTGATTCGACTTGTCGTGCCGGTCGGTATAGAAGAGGGCTCTATTACGTTGTGCTGACTACGCTTGATTGAGGATGCCGCGAGTGCTCCACCCAGCGCACCGACCAGAATCGAAATGAACGCCACTCTTAGGTAAGAGATCACTTTGCAGGTCACGCGAAATCCATCTTGCGATTCAGACACTCGCGCTATCTCCTAATCTACTGATTTGGCGAGTCACTCACCCGTCATTGCGCGGCATTCCTCGACACTTTCTGCCTGCGACCTTAGCTTTACACATCACATGAGAGTGGGCAGAGTAATCATTTCATTGTCACCAGACTGTCACTGTATGCACTTCTTGCGCACTGTTACGCGGTAGGACGAAACCTTGGACCGTCGATCGCCCTCACTTCGTAGGATGACCGTACGTTTAAGCAATCGTTGGAGCGCGCGAGTAAGGCGGCGGGACGCCCGGGCGGCGCTAGCGTTAGGCGGCGGCGCTTTCGATGGTCGGTGGACGGCCCGGGTCGCCGCCGGCCGGGACCGGCGCCCACGCCGCACGCCCGGGCGGCGTGCGGCAGAGGGCCGGGTACGGCGGCGCGGCGCGCCGCCGCTTGATACCTAAAAGCGGTATTCGGCAAAGTTCCGCGAGGGATCAGAGAAGATGTGTGCCGTCGTGGTGGCGGATGGCCGGTGTGGGGTCGTTGCGCATGGCATCGAGGACGCGGACGGCGAATGCTTCGGAGGCGAGGGTGCGCACCTCGGCCGCGGTGACCCAGCGGAATGAGCGGGTTTCGTCGGTTTCGGTGAGGTGGCCGCTGATGAGCTTGCAGCGGAAGACCAGGGCGATGATGCCGCGGGTCATGTTCTTGTAGACGCCGGTGAGGGTGACGGGTTCGACGTCGAGGCCGGTTTCCTCGCGGACTTCGCGGAGTAGGCCGGTGATGATGTCCTCGTCGCGTTCGAGGACTCCGCCGGGGGCTTCCCAGTGGCCATTGTCGCGGCGCTGGGTGAGCAGGGCGCGGCCTTGGTCGTCGATGATCACGCCTGCCACGCTGACCGAGTGCGTGCTGTGGTGATCCATCGGGATTACCTCCGGCGGTGCGGGTCGCTATCCTCAAGACCGTAGTACACGTATGTACGAGTTGAGGAGTTGGGTCGTGGCCGAGCTGCCGTTGCCGGATCTGGACCCAACCAGCGATCGGGCGGTGTTCCGTCAGATCGCCGATCACATCCGGGATGCGATCGAGCAAGGCGTCTTGGCCGAGGGTGAGAAAGTGCCCTCGGAGGCTCGGCTCATGCAACATTACGGCGTCGCGAGGATGACCATCCGCAATGCGCTTCAGGTCCTTCAGGGTGAGGGGCTGACGGTCGCGGAGCATGGGCGTGGGGTCTTCGTCCGTTCGCATCCTCCGGTGCGGCGGTTGGCTTCGGATCGGTTCGCTCGTCGTCATCGTGAGCAGGGCAAGGCCGCGTTCATCGCGGAGACCGAGGGTGCCGGCGGCAAGCCAACCGTGGACTCGATAAAGATCACGGAGGAAGTGCCTTCGGCGAGTGTGGCCGAGTTGCTCGGGCTCACGGCGGCGGACTCGGTGATCCGCCGTTCTCGCCGGTATCTGATCAACGGTCAGCCGGTGGAGACGGCGGTGTCCTACATTCCGGCTGAGATTGCGCGGGGTACGCGGATCGCTGAGCCGGACAGCGGGCCGGGTGGGATCTACGCTCGGCTAGAGGAGTTGGGGCACCGGCTTGATCATTTCGTGGAGGAGATCCGGTCGCGGATGCCGTTGCGGGATGAGATGCGGGCGCTGAAGCTTGCGCCTGGGGTTCCGGTGTTTCACCTGGTCAGGACGGCGTACACGACGGCGGGCAGAGCTGTCGAGGTGTGCGACACGGTGATGTCGAGTGACGCCTATGTGCTGTCGTACGAACTGCCTGCGCGATAGGGCTTGACGAACTCCTCTAGAGGAGTCATAAATGACTGTGCCAAGCACTCCTCTAGGCGAGTAGACGCCTAAGTGACTGGATGGTCAACGCATCTCATCGGGCGGAGTCCTGTCTTATGGCAACTGACGTTTGCGAGTCGTGTGAGGGACGCGGCTGGAAGTACGTGAGCCCTCGACGCGGCCTGCTGGCCGTACCCGGCGGCACCTCTTCCCCTCGGCGGGTTCGTGAGCCTTGCTCCACGTGCTGGCTCGCCAGATCGTCGGCTCCTGAAGGGCGGGCGTCGTGAAGGGATGGCGGTTCCTCAAGCGGCGCGACGGCGGCCGGTCGGCTCGGCGGCTGCAGGGGCGGCACAGTGAGGGGTACCGGCCACGAGCTGTGACTCCGCGCGTGTTCGATCCGGCGGCCAGAGCGCAAGCGGCGCAACTCGACCAGCTCGAACCTGGGTGGGCGATCTGGTACGGCGTTTATGACCGGCTGTTCTACGCGATCTCCCGTACCGGCATGGCTGCCCCTTCCTGTGTCGCGGCGCCTTCTCCGGATGCGTTGCACGCGCTGATGCGCGAGGCGGAGGCCGCGGCAAGGATCGGGCGGGTGGCATGACAGGGCCAATGGAGTCAGAGGGAATCGGTCAGCGTCGGGCTACCGCCCAGCGTGACGCCCTGGTCGGGTTGCGCGACAGCATGAAGCTGCCCGGTGCGCGCTTCCTGATCGTGGAACGTGCGCGCCTGTTGATGAGGGTCAAGTACGGGGCCCGGATCTACCTGCCGCCGTACATGGAAGTGCGCATTGGTTCGCGGCTGGTGGTGACGATCTCGGTGAGCCAGCGGATGGGGCGCCCGCCGTTCTTCCTGGCCAAGCCACCCGGTGACCTCAGCGTCGGGGTCATGGCCGGGGAGGTCGGGGACACTGAATCGACGGCCAAGCACATCCGCAGCGTGCAGGAGCTGGCCGGCGTCTCCACGGATGACGACGGTGAGCCGCGCTGACTCCGCGCTGCTGCCGGAGCTGGTTGCCAAATACGGTCGGCGCTGGGAACTGCTCGACTCGGCGGGAGGCGGCTGGATCGCGGTTCGTCGTCACGGTGTTTCGGCGCGGGCACTCGGTCGCGGACTCGAACGTCAGGTGTGGCAGCACGCTCAAGGAGCTGGCTGCCTACCTGGCTGTGGAGACCGAGCTTGAACAGCGGTCCTTGGCTGTGGATATGCGGCCGGTGATCGCGGCGTCTCCGCAACGGAGACCTGATCAGGCGGGCTGATCAGCTATACAACCTGGGCACGTCTCTCTATGCTGACGACAAGTCGAGTAGTGGGGTTCTTGTTATGTCGGTTTCCGATGAGCAGTACGCGCCGCCCAAGTATGCCCAGATCGTGACGGCTATCCGCCACCGGATCGCGGACGGGACTTATCCGCCTGGCTCGCAGTTGCCCTCGGAAACCGCGCTGGTGCGGGAGTTCGCCGTCAGCCGTCCGACCGTGGTGCGGGCGCTTCAGACCTTGCAGCTTCGCGGGTTCATCGACCGTGAGCACGGCAGGGGATCGTTCGTGAAGGCCACTCTCCCGGCCAGCGAGGGCGAGTCTTCCCGGCCGGGCCGCGCGGTGCTGGATCGGGTCGAGGCCAGTGAGGGTGCGGCGGTCATCGTTGCGGGAACGCACCCGGCGCCGGCGAACGTGGCTGCCTTGTTCGAACTTCCGGAAGGTGCCCCGGTGGTCATGCGCCGGGTCTTGTTGAGCGAGGCAGACGAACCTTGTGAGCTGGTCACCTTCTGGTGTCTGATCGAGTTGGCCGAAGGGACCGACCTGGGCCGCAAGCAGCCGTTGACGGTGAGCGTGCGTCAGCACCTCCAAGGGATCAAGGGCCTGCGGTTCGATCACGTGGTGGAGCGGCTAGCCGCACGTCATCCGCTGGCCCATGAGATCGAGGTGTTCGCGCTGGGCAAGTCAGCCGCCGTGCTGGGTGTCCTTGCCCGGGTGTTCGATGGTTCAGGCCGGTTGGTGCTGGTGGTGGACATCGTGCTTCCCGGCACGATGCATGAGCTAGAGGACAGCTACTCATTGTGATGTGACGTAGCTCACATCTAATCTCGGAAACTCGTATTGTCGAGTCATCGTTGAGCAAGGTAGATTCCAACTCGACAGTACGAGTTGCCGATAGGACGACAGGAGATCAGGACATGGCAATCCCGCGAGCATTCAAGGTCGAGTTCGGGGAGATGTTCCCGCTCGGCTGCTACATGGTGGGCGAGGTCGAACAGGTCAAGGACTTCGAAGCCTCGACGCCCGGTAAGCCGGTGTGGGCACGTGACAAGGACACCGGTGACTTCGTCTGGCAGGTCACGGTTTTGGACTGCGACCCCGACGCCCGGGAGAAGACGCTCAAGATCAAGGTCAGCTCCCCGGTTGCGCCGGTTCCCCCGGCGCCGCTCCAGGGGCTCCCGTTCATCCCGGTGGAGTTCGATGGCATGACCGTCACGCCGTGGCAGAACGGGCAGAGGATCGCGTACTCGGTGCGGGCGCGGGAGATGCGCGCTCCCCGGACGACAGCTGCGCCGGTCCGCACCCCTGCCGCGAGCAAGCAGGACGCGGCCTGATGGGCAGGCCGGTCAACGGGTCCTGGCAGACCACGACCCTGCACGTGGACGGGCGCGGCCGGTCGGCGTGCCTTGCCTACCCGCACCGTACGCCGGTGTTCGAGGTGGCGGCCGGTAACGCGGTCGTGAAGGTGACCTTGCACGCCAGCCGGGTGGATGAGGCTTCGGTGATCTTCGCTCGTGAGCTGGCCGAGCAGGCGCGGGCCTTCGCCGAAGAGGTCGAACGGCTGCACAAGGGCCAGATCCGGCGCGCCTCCCGGCGGCAGACCGGTCAGGAGGACGCGGCATGAGCGGCTACACCTACACCACGATCAGCATGCACCCCGGCAAACCTCCCCGGGTGGGGGTGAACATCTACCCCGACGACCAGGGGACGGTCAGCTACTACCCGGCGGACGGCAGCGCCCGCGCGTTCCTGGCCGTCGACTACGCCGGCGCCTGGGTGCACATCGGCACGACGTCGGAGACCACGGTCACCGACACGCACGTGAAGTTCGCCCGGGACCTGTTGGAGGCTGCGGCGCGGTTCCTGGCCGACTGCGAGCGCCTGCGCGACCAGCACGCCCGGCAGACCACCGACCAGACGACCCCTGACAGGGCTGCCTGAGTGGTTGCAGGTGGGGCCGCTGGAAGCGCCAACTTCCGGCGGCCCCGGGTTCCTCTCCCCACGAGACTCGAATTCCTGAGAAGAGGCATACAGCTTATGCTGCGTAAACTCCCCGGGGACTACACCCGGGACATCGTCTCCACCGTCCCCGACTCGCTGGTGTTCCGGCCCACGGTGGTCAACACCCCGGCCATCTTCACAATCTTCGCGATCGTGTTCCGGGCGGTCGCGGGGCTGTTCCGGATGGTGTGGCGTCACCCGATCGCCTGCCTGACCGCCGCCACTCCGCTGGCGCTGTGGGTGATGTACGGCTGGCGCGTCGCCCTAGTGGCCGTCGTCGCAACCGTCTCGGCTCTGCTCGGGTGGCGGCTGGTCAAACCGGTGTCGTTCTCGGCCTGGGCGGGGCTTCGGCTACGGGCGTGGTGGCGGTGGATGTGGATCTACCGGCGGCACTGGCAACCGGTCATGGTCGTCTCCGGCCTGGGCAAGCACATCGGCGGACGCGAGTACCTGCCTCGGCTGCTCAAGGTCACCTGTACCTCGACCGCTGACGTGGTGGCGGTCAAGATGCTGTCGGGGCAGTCGGCTGCCGACTGGCAGGATCGGGCCGACAACCTCGCGCACGGGTTCGCCGGCCACGAATGCCGGATCATCTCAGCCAAACCCGGCCGTGTGACCCTGGTCTTCCCCCGGCGCGACATGCTCGCCTCGCCGATTCCCGCGCTGCCCATCACCGGGGACGTGCAGGTCTCGGCGGTCCCGGTGGGGCTGCGTGAGGACGGCTCGCCCTACCTGCTCAAGCTGCACGGCACGCACGTCCTGGTCGCCGGTGCCACCGGGGCGGGCAAGGGCTCATGGCTGTGGTCGGCGATCCGCGGGTTACTCCCCGCACAGCGCGCCGGGCTCGTGGAGATCTGGGCGCTGGACCCCAAACTCATGGAACTGTCCTACGGGCGGGCCCTGTTCGGGGACCGGTACGCCGCCGACCCCGCCGACTGCGCCGACCTGCTCGAAGCCGCCGTCAAGGTGATGCAAGAGCGCGCGGGCCGATTCGCTGGAGTCCAGCGCAACCACACACCCACCGTCGATGACCCGTTCATTCTGATCATCGTTGATGAGGTGGCGTTCCTGACCGCCTACCAGACCGACCGCAAGCTCAAGGAACGCATCAGCTCGGCCCTGGCCACCCTCACCACGCAGGGGCGCGCGGTCGGGGTCGGCGTCCTGGCCGCGTTGCAGGACCCACGCAAGGAAATCTTGTCGATCCGGAACCTGTTCCCCGACAAGATCGCGCTCCGGCTGGACGAACCCTCACAGGTGGATCTCGTCCTGGGCGACGGAGCACGCGACCGTGGCGCCCTGGCCGACCAGATCTCCACCAACCCGGCCACCGGGGCCGGCGTCGGGTACGTGCGGCTGGAAGCCTCCCCCGAACCCGTCCGCGTCCGCGCCGCCTACGTCTCCGACGCCGACATTCGTGCCATGGTCGCCGAATCGGCGCTCACGCTCCCGTGTGCGGACGGGGGTGAGGCCCGGTGACCCACCCGGACGACCGTTCCCTTCCAAGGTCCGTGCGTGCGGCCATGCCGCTGGCCGTGGACGTGATCGAGGAGGCGTGCAAGACCAACGGGGTCTGTGTCCGCCCCGTGGTACTCAAGCGCACCGACACCCTCACGGGCAGGGTCGAGTACGTCAACGTCCCCTGCGGCGCCACGCTGGCGGCCAAATGCGAGCCCTGCGCGAACCGGGCCGTGCAGCTCCGCAAGGCGCAATGCCGGGAGGGCTGGCACCTGGAGACCGAACCGGTCGCCGAACCCAACCCGCCCACCGACCGTCAGCTCTGGCTCGCCGAAGAACGCGCCGACGCCCAAGCGCTGCGGGAGATGGCCGAACAGGACGGCGGGGAGGTGGCCGTGTGGGATGAGGTGATCACCAGCCTGGATGACCAGCTCGCCGAGTCCGGCGTGCGGGGCCACGTCCTGCCCGGGGAGGGCAAGCCTCGCCGCTCGCGCTCGACTCGTCGCCGTCAGGACGCCCCGGACCTGCCCAAGCGGCAGCGAGAGAACCGCACCGTTGGGCGCACCTTCACCGCACCGGACGGGCGCGTCTACCGGCCGTCGCTGTTCGTCACCCTGACCTGCGACAGCTACGGCAAGGTCCGCCCGGACGGCACCCCGGCCGACCCGGCGACCTATGACTACGTGCGGGCGGCGCGGGATGCGATCCACTTCCCCAAGCTGGTGGATCGGTTCGTGCAGAACCTGCGTCGGGTCGCGGGCTATGACGTGCAGTACTTCGCCACCGTGGAGCCGCAAAAGCGGCTGGCTCCGCATCTGCACATGGCCGTGCGGGGCGTCATGCCACGCGCCGAGGTCAAGGCCGTGGCGGCTGCCACCTACCACCAGGTGTGGTGGCCGGCGGCTGATGTGGTCCGGTACGAGGGCGAGCATCTGCCGGTCTGGGCCGCCGACCACGCCACCGACCGCAGCGACGGGCAAGCCGGTGACTACCTCGATCCGGCGACCGGCGAGGTGCTGCCCACCTGGGAACAGGCACTCGACCAGCTCGACACCAACGAAGACGCCGAACCCCTGCACGTGGTGCGGCTGGGGCGGCAGGTCGACGTCCAGGGCGTCATGGCGGGCTCTCCCCGGGCCGATCTGGGCCTGCGCTACCTGACCAAGTACCTCACCAAGTCACTCACCGACTGCCACGAACCGACCAGCGATGCCCAGCGGGCGCACGTGGAACGGCTGATGGCGGTCCTACGTTACGAGCCGTGCGCACCAACCTGCCCCAACTGGCTGCGCTACGGCATCCAGCCCAAAGGCGCCAAACCGGGGATGCGGCCCGGGGCCTGCCGAGGCAAGGCACACAAGCCCGAACACCTCGGCTACGCCGGACGCCGCGTCCTGGTCTCGCGCAAGTGGTCCGGCAAGACCCTGACCGAACACAAGCAGGACCGCCGCGCCTGGGTCCTGGAACAACTCGCCGAACTCGGTCTACCGGCAACCCACGACCAGGACGACCCCCTCGACCCACACCGCTACATCTGGCGCCCGGTCACCTCGGCCGATCGTGGCGTGCCGCACCGCGCCAAACGGCTGCTAGACGAACTCGCCAAACGCCACCAATGGCGCGCGGCACTCAAACAGGCACAGGAACGCGCAGCCGGACAACCCATCGACCAGCTTTCGGCAACTCAGACAGCGAGGAGGGCGGCGTGACGAGAAGGGTCAAGCAAGAGCCGGTGTCGCTCGTTCCGGAGTCGGCGCAAGGCCGGTTGCTCACCGTGGAGCAGGCGGCTGAACGGCTGAACACCTCCGTCCGCTTTCCTCGTCGCCTGATCGAGGAGAGGCGGATCACCTTCGTGCGTGTCGGCCGGAACGTGCGCATCCCCGAGTCAGCGCTTGAGGCGTTCATCGCTGCCGGGGTGGTCGAGCCCATCACCCTCGGGCGCGGTAGGGCCGCGTAATGGCTGAGAAGAAGCGGCGGTTCGGGCGTGTTCGGCAACTGCCCTCGGGACGGTTCCAGGCTCGCTATGCAGGGCCGGACGGCATTGATCGCCCGGCGCCGAATACCTTCGCCACCAAGCGGGAGGCCGATATTTGGCTGACCAAACAGGAGGCGGAGATCCTCAACGGCGACTGGCTCGACCCCGACGCCGGGAAGATCAAGTTCGGGAAGTATGCGGGGGACTGGATCGAGGAACGGCCGAACCTACGCCCCCGGACGGTCGAGTTGTACGGCTACCTGCTCCGCGTCCATCTCACGCCGACATTCGGGGAGAAGGCGCTCAGCGAGATCAAGGACCCGCATGTCCGGCGGTGGCGTAAGAGCCTGCTCGACGCGGGCGTGAGCGCGGTGACCGTGGCCAAGGCGTACCGGCTTCTCAAGGCCGTTCTCACGACGGCCGTGGATGACCAGCTCATCCGGCGTAACCCCTGCCGGATCAAGGGCGCGGGGCAGGAGAAGTCACCGGAACGGCCGGTTCTCACCGTCGCGCAGGTCTACCAGCTCGCGGACGCGATTGAGCCGCGTTACCGGGCGCTGGTGCTCCTCGCGACTTTCGGCAGTCTGCGTTGGGGTGAGTTGACCGGGCTTCGCCGGCGAGACGTCGATCTGGATGCCGGAACCGTGCGGGTGGAGCGGCAACTGATCCGCATCACGGGCAAGGGCCTGGTCTTCACCGAACCCAAGTCGGCGGCCGGGAAGCGAACGGTCGTGATCCCGGCCCTGATCATCGCGGACCTGGAAGCGCACCTGAAGGACTTCGCCCAAGAGGGAGATGAGGGGCTGATCTTCGCGGGGCCGGATGACGGGCCGCTGTGGAACAGCAACTTCAATCGGCGGTTCTGGGGCAAGGCGCTCGCCAAGGCAGGACTACCGAAGATCCACTTTCATGACCTTCGGCACACGGGTAACACGCTCGCCGCGAATGCCGGGGCGTCCATTCGAGAGCTGATGGACCGGATGGGGCACTCCAGCACTCGCGCGGCGATGGTCTACCAACATGGCTCGCACGAGCGTCAGCGTGAGGTGGCGGAAAAGCTCGATGGCCTCGCCAAGGACCAGCTCACGCGGGCATCGGGCACGCAACGGGCACGGAAGTCGAAATAAGCCGGATGAAGCGAGAAACCCAGGTCGGGAAATGTGCCCTGACCTGGGTTTTCTTGCGGTGGAGCCTAGGGGAGTCGAACCCCTGACTTCCTGCTTGCAAAGCAGGCGCTCTGCCAGCTGAGCTAAGGCCCCTTGTCTGCGGACAGCTTACCGGGAGGATGTGGCGACTGGGGACTGGGCTTGGTGGCTGTCGAGGATCAAGGTGGGGAAGTCGGCGATGGAGTCGATGATCTGGTTGGCGCCGCCGCGGATCAGGCGTTCGCGGCTGTGGGCGCCGGTGAGGACGCCCGCCACGATGGAGGCGCCGGCGCGGCTGCCGCAGAGCATGTGGCTCTCGGAGTCACCCGCGACCGCGACCTCGCGGACGTCGTCGATGCGCAGGCGGAGCATGGCGGTGAGGACCATGTCGGGCCAGGGGCGGCCACGGCCGACGTCTTCGGGGCACAGGGTCAGGTCGATCTTGTCCATCCAGCCGACGGCGCCGAGGACGCGGCCGACCGTGTGCCGGCTGAAGCCGGTGATCAGGCAGATCTTCACGCCGGCGGCGCGGAGCTTCTCCAGGGCCTCGACGGTGCCAGGCGCGGGGTAGAGGCCGGCACGCTCGATGGTGTCCTCGTACGAGCGCTCGAAGGTCAGGTTGGCGGCCTGGGCCTGGGCTTCGTTGCCGGGGAAGATCCCGCGGAAGACTTCGATCTTCGGGCATCCCCGGGACCGGTGCACGTGCACCATGGCCCGCGCATACGCCCCGGTCCCGGGGACTATGCCCTGTGTGGCGATCGCCTCGGCGAACGCCCGGTCCACCATCGCGATGTCGCCGATGGTGGTGCCGGCCAGATCGAGACAGGCAAGCTTGATGGGTGAGGCGCTCGTCATGCCGTCACCTCCGCCTTGACCCAGAATCATTGACGCACCCGCACCGGCGGTTATGAGACGGTCAGTTCTCGCTGCCGGTCGCCTCGGTCCACAGGTCGAGCTCGGCGCGGTCGGCCTGCACCTTGCGCCAGACGAGCAGCCCCCCGAGGGCAACGAGCGCGAGAATGAGCAGCTTCTTCACGGTGTGACCCCACTTCTCAACGGTCTCGTCAGCCGAGGACGAGACGACGCCGGGTTCTTATCAGATGCTTGCAGCCTAGCAAGGTATCGGCTTCCACCCCGGGTCGCCCGGAAAGCGGTTGTCCACATTCTTGCGATACGGACCTGGCTTCCCGGCATCGGTCACGCGGTTCGGGCCCGGAGGTAAGAGTCCGCCATAGCTCTGAGCAGGCGTTTCTTCCAAGAAGTACCACCCTGGGACATCTCACAGCGCAAGTTTCGCCTGATAGCGGACAATCAGCACTTGTCACATACGTCAACCGCCGACGGGGCTCTCGAGGAACGCGTCGGCCAGGTAGGCGGGAAGGCGCGGCTCGTCCGGGGCGAGCATGTGCCGTACCCAAGCGGCGCGCTCGTGCTGCAGCGGGGGCAGTTCCCATACGCAGCCGATCCAGGGCTTGCCGATCTCCGAGAAACGCGCCGGGTCGGTGTCCTCGCTGCCGAGGAAGGGCGCGTCGGCGACGGCCGTGCGGCACTCGATGACGTTGTCCCACACCCAGGTGTAGGCGTTCAGGTAGCAGGCGGTGTCCCTCCCCCGGTGCAGTACGGTGAACGCGGCCGGCGGGGTCTCGTCGGGGTCGGGCAGCAGGCTGGGCAGGAAGGCGTACGCCGCGTGCTGGATCTCCGGCTCGATCTCGGCGTCGGCGGTGTTCACCGAACACTTACAGCGCGGAAGCCCGGTCCTTCAGCTTCAGGGCCGAGAAGCTGACGTGGTAGCGCTTGCGAGTCCGATCACTCCGGGAACGCGAAGAAACTTCTCGTTGAAAGCCACGATTGGACGGTACGAGGGGCACACTGACACGTATTGTCAGTGGAATGCGCGCGAGTCGCCTGCTTTCCATCCTCCTCCTGCTGCAGGCCCGCGGCCGGCTGACCGCTCGCCAGCTCGCCGAGCTGCTGGAAGTGTCCGTCCGGACGATCTACCGCGACGTCGAGTCGCTGCACGCCGCGGGCGTCCCCCTCTACGGCGACGCGGGCCCGGCCGGGGGCTACCAGCTACTGGACGGCTACCGCACCCGCCTGACCGGCCTCACCAGCGAGGAGGCCGAGGCGCTGTTCATGGCCGGGATGCCGGGACCGGCCGCCGAGCTCGGGCTCGGGGCCGTGGTCGCCGCGGCGCAGCTCAAGCTCCAGGCGGCGCTCCCTCCGGAGCTGCGCGACCGGGCGACGCGCATCCAGGAGCGGTTCCTGCTGGACGCCCACGGCTGGTACTACGACGGCGACCGTTCGCCGCACCTGGCGCCGATCGCCGACGCCGTGTGGAACCAGCGCCGTATCCAGGTGCGCTACCGCCGCTGGAAGGAGCCGGCGGAGGTGACCCGCGTCCTGGACCCGTACGCCATCGTGCTCAAGGGCGGAAAGTGGTATCTGGTCGCGCGCGGCGGCGAGAACGTCCGCACGTACCGCGTGCACCACGTGCTCGGCCTGGAGGTGCTGGACGAGACCTTCGACCGTCCGTGCGGGTTCGACCTGGCCGCGTACTGGCGGTCGTTCCTCACCGAGTTCCGCTCCCGCCTCTACCAGGGCACGGCGACGATACGGCTCTCTCCCGCGGGCCGGCGGCGCCTGCGGGAAGTGATGAGCAGCGCGGTGATGGACGCGGTGGACCAGAGCGCCACGGACCCGGACGAGGCGGGCTGGGTGACGGCCGTCGTGCCGATCGAGTCGCTGGAGCACGCCGAGACCGAGTTCATGAAGCTCGGCGCGCAGGTCGAGGTGCTGACGCCGATAGAGCTACGCGCGCGGCTGGAGGCCACGGCGCGCGAGCTGGCGGGCATCTATCTGTCCCTGTCGCCGGCCGGGCCGCCCGCTTCGTGAGCCGGCCGGCTCAGCCATGGTCGAGGTCGGCCGGTGATCGAGCCTGCGGCCCAGGTCAGCTCAGCTCGTAGTCGAGGGTGTAGGAGTGCGCGCCGTCGTCGTTGACGATGTGCCCCGTGCCGGTGATGCCCTGGAGGTCGCCGGTGCCCGAGTCGGGGAGGATCGTCCAGCTCAGCGACCGGTCGTCACCCTCGCTGGTGGCGTTGTGGTGCAGGACGAAGGTGCCCTCGCGCCCGTGGACGGTGCCGGTGAACCGCTCGAACCCGGCGTAGGCGGCCGAGGTCTCCACCTGGCCGACGGCGGTGATGATGTCGGTGGTGCCGGCGCCTTCCAGGTCGCCGTGGAAGGCCTTGGTGATGTGGACCTTGCTCAGTGTGGCGCCTTCACGCTCGTCGTAGGTCTGGGGCTCCCAGCTCTCGATATCGAAGGTGCCCTCGGCACGTGGCATGACCGTCTCTCCTCAGATCGGGATATGTCCCCCTATCGTGGCTCGCAAAGCTGACGTCCACTGTCAGGTACCACCGTCGCGTCCGGCGATTCCGCCGGGAAACCGCCAAGGTTACGATGCGGACGTGGTGCGCCTCACCGCCCGCCACCGGCGAAGGCGGCACGGCGGCGTGGCCGACACCGGCCCCCGACAGCTAGGAGCGGCAATGGCCCTGTTCGACCTGCCCCTGGAACGCCTCCGCGACTACCTTCCAGAGCGTGACGAGCCGGCCGACTTCGACGCCTTCTGGAAGCAGACGCTGGAAGAGGCGTCCGCGCACGACCTGGCGCCGGAATTCGCGCCCTACGACACCGCGCTGAGCGAGGTCCAAGTCTACGACGCGACGTTCGCAGGGTGGGGCGGTCATCCGATCAGGGCCTGGATGCTGCTCCCCGCGGGCGCGGACGGCGTGCCGTGCGTGGTGCAGTACATCGGCTACGGCAACGGCCGGGGCCTGCCCATCGATCATCTCAGCTGGCCGGCGGCCGGTTTCGCCGCCCTGGTGGTGGACACGCGCGGCCAGGGCGCCAAGAACGCCTACCACCCGGGCGCGACCGGCGACCCGTACGGCGGCGACTTCCCCGAGACGCCGGGCGTGATGACCCGGGGCATCCGCGGCCCGGAGCACTACTACTACCGGCGCGTGTTCACCGACGCGGTGCGGGCCGTGGACGTCGCCGCCGGACATCCGGCGGTGGACGCCGCGCGGATCGCCGTCGCGGGGGCCAGCCAGGGCGGCGGCATCGCCCAGGCGACCGCGGCGCTCCAGCCGAAGGTCGCGGCCGCGCTGATCGACGTGCCGTTCCTGACGCACTTCCGCCGCGCGGTGGAGATCACCGACGAGGACCCGTACCAGGAGCTCGTCCGGTTCCTGGCCACGCAGCCGGAGGCGGAGAAGGAGGTGTTCCGCACGCTGTCGTACTTCGACGGGCTGAACTTCGCCGCGCGCGGCCGCGTCCCGGCGCTGTACTCGGTGGCGCTGATGGACTTCGTGTGCCCACCGTCGACGGTCTTCGCCGCGTACAACCACTGGGCGGGCCCCAAGGACATCGAGGTGTGGTCGTGGAACGGCCACGAGGGCGGCGCCGGGCGGCAGCGGATGATCCAGCTCCGCTACCTGCGCGAGCTGTTCGCCACGGGGTGAACCGGCCCGGTCACGGGGACGCGTCCTCACCGGCTCCTCCGAGCTGCTGGACGGCTGCTCGCGGACGTGCCTGCGGCGGGTGTGGCGGGCGCAGCACTTCTCCTGGTGGATGACGATGCTCCTGCACACCTTCGACGCCGACGGCTGCAGCTGTCCCACCTCGAGTACGTGACGTCGTCGGAGGCGACGGCGAGGACGCCGGCGGAGAACTACGCCGGCCTGCCGTACGGGTCCGGCGAACAACGCACCGAAGGGGCTGAAGGCCGGATGTCAACGTAATCCGCCCTTTGCGCGACATCTAAGGAACCCACGAGCGTCCATCCCCCGTATCTCGGCCCGGAATGGGCGCTCGGCCACCAGTTCGACATCGTGCTTGGCCGTACCCCCATGGAGGCCTGATGTATCAGGAAGGCTCGCTGGACGCGCCCATGGCGCCGACCCCTTCGAAGACCTTCGGCCCGTTCTTCTCCCACGCCCTCCCGTACGACGGGGACTGGGAGCTGGTGCCCGAGGGCCACCCGGGGGCGATCGAGATCCGGGGACGGGTGCTGGACGGCGCGGGGGAGCCGGTGCCCGACGCGCTGTTGGAGCTGTGGATGGGGACGATGGGGACCCGGCGGATCTTGCTGCGGACGGGGACGGGGACCGCGGGCTTCGGGCGGTGCGCCACCACGCCGGATGGCTCGTACCGTTTCCGTACGATCCGGCCGAGTGTGCCGTACATGCTGCTGCTTGTCTTCGCCCGCGGCCTGCTGCGGCCGATGCTGACGCGGATCTACCTGCAGGACGGCCCCGACCCGCTCCTGGACACGCTCGACCCCGGGCGCAGGGCCACGCTGATCGCCCGCGAGCGGTCCGCCGGCGTCTACGGGTTCGACGTCCGGCTGCAGGGGGAGGAGGAGACGGTGTTCCTCGGCACTTGACGGCCTCTGAGCCGGGCTCATACCGCCCCCCGAGCCGGACCGGCGTCCCCCCGTGTGCTTAACCTGAAATATCAGGAGACGGGAGGGATTCCCATGGCCGATCCTGCCGAGGCGAGCGTCTTCTTCATCGGAAACGCCACGACCTTGATCC
This sequence comes from Sphaerisporangium sp. NPDC051017, assembly GCF_040683095.1. NCBI lineage: Bacteria > Bacillati > Actinomycetota > Actinomycetes > Streptosporangiales > Streptosporangiaceae > Sphaerisporangium > Sphaerisporangium sp. NPDC051017. The sequence continues at coordinate 286,558 of NZ_JBFBCI010000001.1, read as the reverse complement.
GCTGCCAGGGCTTCACCATCTTGACGGACCCGAGCTTCCTGCATCGAGGACAGCGTGCCTACCTCGGCTGGGGCATCACCACGCGGCGCCGTACGAACCCGGCGATCGAGGTCGGCCACGTGCCCGAGCTCGACGCCATCGTGCTGTCCCACATGCACGGCGACCACTGGGACCGCTACGCCACCCGGGGGCTGGACAAGAGCGTGCCCGTGATCACCACCCCGCACGCCGCGGCGCGGCTCGCGCGCAAGGGGTTCATGAACGTCGTCGCCCTGGAGACCTGGAGGGAACACCTTCTGCGCCGGGGCGACGCCACGCTGAGGATCACGTCGCTGCCCGCCCGTCACGCGCCGGGCGCGGCCGAGCGCCTGCTGCCGCCCGTGATGGGCAGCATGCTGGAGTTCGGCCACGGCGACCTGGACGGCGACCTGGACCTGCGCATGCACATCAGCGGGGACACGATTCTGGACGACCGCCTGAACGCGATCCCCCACCGGTTCCCGGACATCGACGTCGCGATCGTCCACCTCGGGGGCACGAAGATCCTCGGGGCGCTGCTGGTGACCATGGACGGCGACCAGGGCGCGCGCTGGGTGCGGCTGATCGGCGCGCGCCACAACCTGCCCGTGCACTACGACGACTACGAGGCGTTCAGCTCGGGCCTCGACGACTTCCGCCGCCACGTCGACCGGCTCGGCCTGTCCGACCGGGTCCGGTACATAGGCCGCGGCGAGACCTACCACATCCTCGGCCGCCGGGCGGGGCACGGGGCGCGCTGACCGCATGGGGGAGATCCTTCTCGGCACGGCGTCCTGGACGGACAGGACGCTGCTCGCGTCCGGCTGGTATCCGCCCGAGGTCACGACGGCGGAGGAGCGGCTGCGGTACTACGCGCGCCGCTTCCCGCTCGTGGAGGTCGACTCGACGTACTACGCGACGCCGGGGGAGGAGACGGCACGCCTGTGGGCGGAGCGCACCCCGCCCGGGTTCACGTTCGACGTCAAGGCGTTCTCGCTGCTCACCTGCCACCCGACCCGCCCGGGGGCGCTGCCCGGGGACCTGCGGGGCGAGGTCCCCGACAAGAAGAACCTGTACATACGGGACGTGAAGCCCGAGGTCGCCGACCAGGTGTGGGAACGCTTCCTGTCCGCGCTGCTGCCGCTGTGGGAGGCGAGGAAGTTCGGGGCCGTGCTGTTCCAGTTCCCGCGCTGGTTCCCGATCGGCAAGGCCAACAAGCACTACATCCTGGAGTGCAAGCGCCGCGCCGAGCCGCTGAGGATCTCGGTCGAGTTCCGCAACCACACGTGGATGTCGGAGGAGAACAGGGACGAGACGCTGGACTTCCTGCGCTCGTACGCCATCCCGTACGTGAACGTGGACATGCCCCAGGGCTACCCGGACTCGATCCCGCCGGTCGTCGCCGCCACGGCGGACCTGGAGGTCGTCCGGTTCCACGGGCACAGCGACAAGTGGACCAGCCACGACATCCACGAGCGCTTCGGTTATCTCTACAGCGAAGAGGAGCTGAAGACGTGGACGCCGAAGCTGCGCGAGCTCGCCGAGGGGACGTCCGTCACGCACGTGCTCATGAACAACTGCTACCGGGACTACGCCCAGACCAACGCCCGGCAACTCGCCGCCCTGCTCGCCCAGGCCGGGGCCCGGGTGCCGCCGCCGGCCGAGTGATCAGCCCGTGGGCACCGGCGGGTTCGCGACGACCGGCACCCGGTCGAGCACGATGCCGAAGTTGGTGCGGTAGGCCTCCAGGATCTCGGCGTCGCTCTCCATCGTCACCTCCTCGCGTTCGCCGCCGACCGTGTGGATGAGCTTGGCGCCGCTGAGCGTCACCCGCCCGGTCTCGGTCAGCCGCGAGCACGTCAGCGAGCGTGTGAAATGGGAGTTCGGCGAGGTCTGGTGCCACCAGCAGGTCGGCAGGTAGTCCCTCAGCTCGTACGGCCGGGCGTCCAGGCGGTACTCGACGCTGCCGTTGTGGTGGACGTCGAGATCGCCGTACTCGCCGCCCGGGGTGACCTGGAAGACGCCGCCGGGGTCGTGCTGCTCCTCGCGGTCCGCCAGGCGCACGGGGTAGTGGGTGAAGGCGCCGAACCCGACGTCGACCAGCCAGGGCTCGTCCAGGTCGACCCGCAGGGCCATGTGGTCGAACGGGAGCCCGGGCCGCCGGTCGCCGCCGAAGACCCGCGCGGCCAGGCGCGTCACACGGTAGCCGAGGGCGGTGAGCAGCGCGGCGAGGGCGCCGTTGAGCTCGTAGCAGAAGCCGCCCCGCCGCTGGTCGACGATCTTCGCGACCAGCAGGTCCTCCTCCAGGACGATGGGCTGTCCCATGTGGATGCTCAGGTTCTCGAACGGCACCGACATGAGATGGGCGCGGTGGATCTCCCGCAGCGCCTCGACGCCGGGAGCCGCCGGCCGCGGGACGCCGATCCGCGCGAGGTAGGCGTCCACCCGCGATTCATCCATTGACTGCTCCGCCTCCGGTCCGCTATTTCACCATTTATCCATTCATACCGCCCAAACCCCACCTTGACCCGGCCCAGAACGGGGTGATCCCGCCGCGAAATCGCAGCGGTGGCCGTGCCGGAAAGGCCACCGGCCCGGCCCGTCCCGCGCCGTGCCGGGCGGGACGGGCCGGTGGTGGTCCGTCAGGCCGTTACGGGGTGGCCTTGTCCGGACGCTCGGAGATGCGGATGGCGTTGACGATCGTGTCACCGGCCCGCTCGGCGAACCGCACGTTGAGCTGACCGTCGGTGACCTTCACGGTGTACGACCGGGTGGTGGCGGTGTACGTGCCCACCTCCAGGGCGAGGTCGAGCGCCGGGATCGCGAGCTGGCCCTCGACGATGACGTCGAAGACGCGCTTGCCCGGACGGGTGTCCTTGATGTCCGCGAAGCCCAGCTCGACGGTGTAGGTGCCGTTGGGCACCCCGTCGAACCGGTACTCGAGCATCCCTTCGCGGGCCTTCTTGAACAGCTCCTGCTCGGTGGTGCCCTTGATCGTCTTGGTCGTGGTGGCGGTCTTGTTGATGGACGCCACGTAGCCGGAGCCGCCGGTGGTGTACTTCCGGTCGGCGGTCCACCGGTCGCCCACCGCGTCCACGAGATCCTTGGTGGCGCCGGTGTCGATGGCGACCTGGTGCTTGGGCACCACGACGTTCACGGCGATCTCGATCTGCGGGTTGCGGCCGCTGGCCGAGCGCACCAGCAGCTTGCCGGTGCGGACGGTGCCCGGCTGGACGCCGGTGCTGGAGGCGGTCGCCTTCAGCGTCACCGACGCGCCCGTGGCGAGGTCGCCCGCCGCCGGGGTGACGGTGAGCCAGCTCTGCGCCGGGTCGGTCACGACGGTGTACGCCGTGGCGCCGCCCAGGTTGGTGAGCTGGACGGTCCCGCTCCGGGTGGCGTTGGCGGGCATGACCAGCGTCACATCGGCGGCCGAGGCCGTCACGCGGCCGGTGGCCAGGGCGGTGTCGACCGGGGTCACCGTTCCGGCGGTGACGGTGACGCTCTGGGTGAAGGTGCCGTAGTTCTCCTTGGACACCGTCACCTGGTAGTCGCCCACCGGGATCTGGCCGAGCCACGTGCCGCTGTCCCCGGTCGTGAAGGTGGCCAGGTCGCCGACCTTCACCGTCGCGCCCGCGAGCGGCCTGCCGTCGTTGGCGTCGCTCACGGTGCCGGACAGCAGGCCGTGGCGGCTGGCGGTGAACGTCAGGCCCTGGCCTTCCCGCAGCGCGGCGACGTTGTACGAGTACTGCAGGGCGTCGGTGCCGGCGGGGTTCTCGACGCCGACCGTGGCGCTGGTGCCGGCGTGGCGCTCGCTGGTGATGCCCTTGTAGCGGTACGAGATCGAGCCGTCCTCGCCGAGCAGCGCCGAGAACGTGATGCGCAGGCTCGCGTCGGAGTAGAAGCGCGCGTTGCGCCACTCGACGACGAACGTGCGCCTCGGGGCGGTGCCGGTGGTGGCGGTGTAGACGCCGGACTGGTCGTCCAGCACCAGGTCGTCCCAGTACGGGTACACGGCCCCGTTGGGCGCGGCGGAGGAGGGCAGGGAGCCGTTGCTGGCCGCGGTGCTGCTCGCGGTGAAGCTCAGGAACCCGTTGCTGCTGACGAAGCCGCCGGTGTAGCCGGTGCCGTAGAACGGGAAGGTGAACGGCAGCGCGATCGGCTGGGCGACGTCGTCACCCGTGATCGCCTGCTTGTCGGTGCCCGCGACGAAGGGCGCGGTGGCGTCGGCGCAGGTGTAGCCGAAGGTGTCCATGCGGCGCGGCAGGTCGACGTTCTTGGTGACCGTGCCGCTCACCGCGACGTTCACGGTGAGGCCGTCGGCGCAGCGGGAGAGCGGGGTGACCTTCAGGTCGTAGGTGCCCTCCGGCAACGTGAGCGAGTACCGACCGGCGGCGTCGGTGGTCGCGGTCACCGGGGTGCCCACGGCGGTGACCGTGGCCCCCACCTCGGGCGCGCCGGCGGCGGTGACCGTTCCCGACACCGTCCCGGAGGGCAGCACCGTCAGCGTCACGTCCTGCGTGACCGTCTGGTCGGCGACGATGGTGACGGTCGCGGTGGCCGTCTGGTAGCCGTACTTGGTGACCGTGACCTGGTAGTCGCCGGTGAGCAGGCGCGGCAGCGTGTACGTCCCGTCCGCGGCGGTGGTGACCGTGCGGTTGATCGGGCCGGTCACGCTGAGCGTCGCCGCGGCGACGGGCGTGCCGCCGGAGGTGACGGTGCCCGCGAGCCCGCCGAGCGAACCGACGGGGGCGGCCCGGACGGCGGCGTACGCGTCGAGGCGGCCCTCGCCCCAGACGTTGTTGTCGGCAGCGGTGCCGCCGCAGCGGGTGTCGTTGACGTCGATCGCGGTGCCGTCGAGCAGCTCGCGCGTGGTGTTGATGTCACCGCGCAGGCCAGGGGAGGCCGACCACATCAGCGCGACGGTGGCCGCGATGTGCGGGGAGGCCATCGAGGTGCCGGAGAAGAAGTCGTACCCGCCGGGGATGGACGAGCGGACGTTCACGCCGGGCGCCGCGATGTTGGGCTTGATCTCGCCGTTCTCGCCGAAGCCGCGGGTGGAGAAGGTCGCGATCGTGTTGTTGCTGTCGAACGCGCCCGCGCTGTAGCTGATGATGTACTGTCCCGGCGAGCCGCTGGAGTTGCAGCCCGCGCCGGTGACGTTGCCGTTGGCGAAGGCGGGGAAGATGCCCGCCGCTATCCACGCCTCGACGGTCTCCTTGTACCAGGGGTCGAAGCCGGAGCCGCCCCAGGAGTTGTTGACGATGTCCGGCGCCAGGTCCGGGCGGGGGTTCCGCCCGCTCAAGTCGGTCGGCGCGATGACCCACTGGCCCGCGGCGAGCAGCGATGCGTCGGAGCAGGAGTTGCTCTCGCAGCCCTTGGCGGCGATCCACTTGGCTCCGGGGGCGACGCCGATCTCGTTGGCGCCGCCATCGGAGCCCACCATCGTGCCCATGGTGTGCGTACCGTGGTCGTTGTTGTCACACGGCGCCGGGCTGGAGCAGACACCCGCGGGGTCGAACCAGTTGTAGTTGTGGTCGACGGTGCCGTCGGCCTTCTTGCCCCGGTACTGGGCGGCCAGCGCGGGGTGGGTGTAGTCCACGCCGCTGTCGATGTTGGCCACGACGATGCCCTCGCCGCGGGTGCCGAGTTCGCTCCACACCTGGGGCGCCTTGACGCGCTCGATGTTCCACTCGACGGCGTTGACCTGGGCCACCGGCCTGCCGGGGATCAGGTCGGGCAGTTTGGTGACGTGGGTCGGCTCGATGCTCTTCACCTCGGCGAGGTTCGCGATCTCCCCGGCCAGCTTGGCGTCGCCGGTCACCTGGACGGCGTTGGAGATCCAGAACGGGGTGAAGTCCACGCCCGCGGAGGTGAGCAGCTTGCGCAGGTTCGCCTGGGACGAGGTGGCGATCTCGGTCTTGGCCTTGTAGACCTGCTGCGCCTTCTGGGTCTTGGTCGTGGCCCTGTGGGCGGCGCTGAGGTCGGCGTTGCTCTTAAGGCGTACCCAGAAGGTCGCCTTGTCGTCCGCGGACAGGTCCGCCATGACGGCTTTGTCGATCTTGTCGGGCTCGGGCGCGGGCGCGGCTTGGGCCGCGCTGTGAGGCAACATGAGCGCGAGGGTGGCGACCGCTCCGGTCAGAATCGTTCGCCAGTGCCGGGGTGTGCGTGACACACATTCTCCTTCACGCCGGGCGGGGATCAACCGCCGGGAGATGGCGTGGGCTGATGAGATCTTTACAGCCCACGTGGAGAATCGTGAATCGATCTTGTCTGCTTTGCAATGGTTGAAATCGACAAAGCACGTAATGTCACCGGATTTATCACGACAAGCTTGTCTGACATTAAGGCCGTTTCCCGGACATTAAGCACCTTTTCCGACTTTCTTACTACACTAAGGTAACAATCTGTCAGATCGCCGGGACGTTTCGCGTGCGCCCAGGGCCTCCAGGTCGGAGGAGTGTACGTGAGCACGGCGAGGCGTACGCGCGGGCCCGGATCACGGAGTTTCGGAATCCCGCTATCGGCCACCGGCGGAGGCCGAAATATGGCCCGGCGCCGTTGACAGCACGTGAAACCAGTGGTGCGCACCCCACCTACTTTCGCTTTCCGCGCACGCGAACAGCATCCCTGTGGGAGCGTGTCCACCACTCATTTAAGACGGAAATTGAAAACCCCCGGCGCCATTCCGAAACCACATTCTCGCCGAGCTGTTATTGAAGCGTTATCAAGATTGGGTCTTGACACCCACCCCTGGCCACGGCCACTCCCCGACGGGATCCGCCCGAGCGCTCTCCGGCCGGCAAGATAGGAGAGCGCTCTCCAAGAGTCAGGCCACGGAGGTCTCCCCGCACAGGTGCACGTGCAGGCCCAGCTCGGCGAACAGCGCGGCCTTGGCGACGAGCGCCTGGTCGGCCGTCTCGGCGTCCGGGGCGTAGGCGACGTTGAGGTGGTTCGCCTTGTGCCGGGCCATGAACTGGTCGCGGCTCACGCCGTGCAGGACGGCGTGCATGATCGGCCACGCGGGCGTGGTCGCCTGGGAACGGCGTTCGGTCTCCTCGTCCGGCAGCGAGACCGCCGAGGCCCGGCCGAGGTCGACGTGCAGCGCTCCCCCCTGCACGAACACCCGGCTCCAGACGATCTCGCCCGGCTTGCAGACGCCCTTGATGGTCGACCCGCCGAGCGGGAAGTAGACGGGGTCCTGCCGCCGGCCGACGGCGCCCGCGTACCCGTCGGCGAAGTGCGACGGCGGCACCGACCCGGAGATCTCGAAGACCCAGACGAACCGCCCGTCGTACTCTTCGCCCCAGCGCACGTCGTGGAGGGTGGTCGCCGGGTCGAGGCCCATGGCCGTCCACAGGCGGTTGGTCACGAGCGCGTCGACCGCGACCCCCTCGTCGGCCTCGTTGAAGTGCGGCAGCGCCTGACCGTCCCACAGCACCCGCGCGCCGTCGCGCGAGGTCACCGGCGGGCGGTCGACGTTGTTGAGGATGCCCTCCGCGAGGTCGGACGCCGGCGAGAGGTCCTTCAGCCCCTGCTGGTACTGGATTCCGACCGCGTCCAGACCGAAGTCGTCGCTGATGCGCAGCGCCGCGACGTACATCTTGTACTGCCAGCGCAGCTGCGCCTCGGTGAGTTCGGTCGCCTCGTCCGTGCCGAGGCGGAACGTCATGCCCTTGTCGAGGAGCCAGCGGCCCACCGCGTCCGCCTCCTGGTCGGACACCGTCTGCATCTCGGCCCACAGCGCGCTCTGCGAGAGCCGCTCCTTGTAGATGCCGATGGGGTTGAGCAGCTCGTCGTCGATGATGGCGTTGTACATGCCCATGCAGCCCTCGTCGAAGACGCCGATGATCGCCTTGTCGTCGAGCAGTTGGCGGGCGAGCGCGCGGCCGAGGTCGCGTTCGGGGCTTTCCGGCAGTTCCGGCAGGTCGCGCACGTGCGACTGGTCGTGCGCGATCGTCCCGGTCTCCACCCAGCTCTTGATGCCCGCCTTGAACCAGTCGTCGGTGAAGTCGACGCTCCAGATGGTCGAGTACTCGACGCCCATCTTCGCCATCCCGGCGTTGACTCCGAGCAGGCCGACCAGTCCCGGCCAGTCGCCCGCGAAGTTGGCGACGGTGAGGATCGGCCCCTGGTGCGTGCGCAGCCCGGCGAGCACGTGGTGGCTGTACTGCCAGACGGCCTCGGCGACGATGAGCGGCGCGTCGGCCGGGATGCCCTTGAACACCTCCAGCCCCATGCGCTGGCCGGAGATGAATCCGTGGCCGGTGGCCGGGTCGAACGGATGCGCGCGCCGGACGGTCCAGCCCAGCTCGGCGAAGGCGGCGGTGACGTCGGCCTCCATCTTCTCCTGGGTAGGCCATCCGGCGACGTTCGCCTTCGGCCGCAGGTCGCCGCTCGCGATGAGGTAGGCCGTGTTCGGCTCCGCCGCGGGTCGGCTGGGCGCGGCGGGGACGGCGTAGCTGTTCAAGGTGTGTCCTCCGTTGCTGCAGGTCACGCGAGCTTCCGTTGCCGGGCCGCGAGTGTGTGGGCGATGCCGCGGGTGGCCGGGTAGAGCTGCCGGTACGCCGCGTACAGCTCGTCGTAGCCGGACCGCAGCGCGGCGTCCGGGGTGATGGTCCGCGCGGGCGGGTTCCAGTCCGTGATGTCGGCCGCGACGATCGTGCGCGCCGCGAGGTAGGCGGCCCCGTACGCGGCGCCGATCGTCGTGGTCGGGACGACCTGGGGCAGGCCGGTGACGTCGCTGACGATTCGCGTCCACAGCTCGCCGCGCGTGCCCCCGCCGACGGCGACGACGCGTTCGACGTGCGCGCCGGCGGCGTGCAGCGCCTCGATGTTGTGCCGGACGCCGAGGGCCGTCGCCTCCAGCGCGGCGCGATAGAGATCGCCTCGGGTGTGGCTGAGCGTCAGGCCGGCGATCACGCCGCGGGCGTCCGGATCCTGCACGGGCGTGCGCTCCCCCGCGAAGTACGGCAGGACGAGCAGGCCGTGCGCGCCCGGCCCGGACGCCTCGGCCTCGGCCAGCAGGGTGGCGTAGTCGGGCGCGCCGGCGAGGTCGCGCAGCCAGGTCGTGAGGGCGCCCGAGGTCGCCATGCCGCCCGCGAGGTTGTGCGAGCCGCGGAACGCGCCGACCGTGCCCCACATCGACGGCGACCTGAGCGGTCGTTCGACGGTGGCGATCAGGAACATGGTCGTGCCGTACATCAGCATCAGATCGCCCGGGTTCTGCGCGTCGACGCTCACGGCCTCGGTCCAGGCGTCGATCGTGCCGGTGACGACGGGGGTGCCCGCGGGGATGCCCGCGACCGGTTCCCGGGTCGTGCCGGCGACCTCGTCGGACCAGGCGAGCGGCGGCAGCTCCAGCCCCGGCGCGACGCGCTCCGCCCACGGGCGGTACCAGTCACCGGTCACGACGTCGAACATCGGCGTGCACTGGCTCGCCGAGTGGTAGTCCAGGGTGTACGCGCCGGTGAGGCGGTGGACGAGCCAGGAGGCGGGCATGAACAGGCGGCGGGCGCGGCTCCACGTCTCCGGCTCGTGCTCGGCGACCCACCTGAGCTTCGGTCCGACGGCCTGCGAGGACAAAACCGACCCGCACCGCTCCAGGATCGCCTCGGGCCCGCCCAGCTCGGCGGTGAGGTCCTCGATCTGCGCGGCGGCCCGGGTGTCGACGCCGTAGAGGATCGCCGGCCGCAGCGGACGGCCGTCCTCGTCCGTCAGCAGCGCGCACGGTCCCATCCCGCTCACGCCCACCGCCGCGATCTCGGCGTTGGCGCCCGCGGTCAGCTCAGTCAGCTCGGTCAGCTCGGCGGCGAGCTCGCGGAACTCGGCCCACCACACCTCGCCGTCCATCTCGACATGACCGGGACGCGGGCGGCTGACCTCGTGCTCGCGTACGGCCGACGCCAGCAGCCGTCCGGCCTCGTCGACCAGCACGCCCTTGCTGCTCGACGTGCCGATGTCGACGCCCAGGAAAGCCTTTCGGGTCACTGCTTCTCCTTCAATGTCGGATCCGTACGCAGGACCACCGTCCGCGCCGGGCCGTCGTCGCCGGTGATGCGGTCGAGCAGCAGGCTCGCGGCGGCCTCACCGAGTTCCCGGGCAGGGAGGTCGACGACGCGGACGCCCTGGCGCGCGAAGGACGCGAACGGCAGGTCGCCGAACACGGCCAAGCCGAACCCGTGCGGCGTGAGCCCCGCGTCGTGCAGCGCGTCGAGCGCTCCGGCCGCCATGAGGTTGTTGGCGACGACCGCGGCGTCCGGCGGCTCGCGGAGCGCGAGCAGGTCCGTCATCGCCGCCCGGCCGCCGTCGACGCGGTAGTCGGCGTACCGCAGCAGCCCGTCGCCGCCCGCGCCGTGGCGTTCGCCCGCCTGCCGCCATCCCTCCATGCGCAGTTGGGCCGTCTCGACCGAGCTGGGGCCGGTGATGCAGGCCACCCGCGAGAAGCCGTCGGCGAAGAGCGACTCCGCGGCCCACAGCCCTCCCGCCCGGTTGTCGACGGTGACCGTATCGATGTCGAGCCGGTTCAGGCTCCGGTCGACGGCGACGACGGGGCATTCGCGCGCGACGAGCCGGCTGACGTCGCTGGCGCCGTCGGCCGGCGCGAGGATGACACCCGCCATGTGCTCGGCGAGCGCGATGTCGATGTACGTCGCCTCGCGGGCGGGGTCGTCGTCGGTGTTGCACAGCACGACCGAGAAGCCCGCGGCCCGGCCGCGGTTCTCCACGCCGCGGGCGAGCGCGGTGAAGAACGGGTTCTCGACGTCCGGGATGATCAGCGCGATGACCGCGGAGTACCGGCCGCGCAGCCGCCGGGCGGTCCGGTTGGGCGTGAAGTCCAGCTCCGCGGCGGCGGCGCATACGAGACGCTCGGACTCCGCCGAGACCCGCGCTCCGTTCAGCACCCGGCTGACGGTGGCCGCCGAGACCCCGGCGCGGGCGGCCACCTGGTAGATCGTCACCTTCGAGCCGGCCATCCGGTCCCGCAAAGGTCATGGGCCAGCGCACGACGCCTGCGCTCACGGGTCGCGCGGCTCACCGCGGCGCCGGGCGCGATGAGCTCGAAGGCGTGCACGGCTCCCGGCACGACCTCGAACCGGACCGCGACACCCGCGGTGGCCAGCCGTCGCGCGTACTCGGCGTCCTCGTCGCGGAACAGGTCGAGCTCGCCGGTGTCGAGGTAGGTCGGCGGCAGGTCGCGCAGATCCGTCGCCCGCGCCGGGGCGGCCAGGGCGTCCGCCGGGCGCCCGCCGAGGTACGACGTCCAGGGATCGACCCGCGCGAGGAGGCCGGCGGCGTCGCCGGTCATGCGCGGCCCTGGAGTGCGTCGATCTCGTCGAGCAGGCCGATCGTCTGCGACGCGGTGATCGCGAGCAGCAGCGGCAGGACCACCGCCGCGAGGACCCCGGCGGAGGCGGCGGCCGCGAAACCGCCCAGGCAGCCCATGGCGACGAGCGTCAGGGCCCAGCTCGGCCGGAACGCGACGAGGATCGCCCCGCCGCGCAGCGCCCGCAGACCGCGCCGTCCGCGCAGCGCGCCGTAGGCGAGGGCGTACGGGAAGACGAGCAGCAGCGCCGCCGCCCCCGCCGCCCCGGCCAGCGCCGCGCCGCCCCCGGAGGTCAGCCCGAGCCCGGCCAGCGAGACGCCCGCGGCGAGGAGCACCGCGAGCGCCGGGTCGAGCTCGCGCAGCACCGCCAGGCGCGGGCCGTCGCCGCGCGCGACCGCGGCGGCGAAGCGGACGAGGCCTGTCAGCGCGAGCGCGGGAGGCACGGTGGTCACGGCCAGGATCCAGTCCGGCAGCGCGGCGATCATGGCCACCACCAGCGGGGCCGCCGTGGCGAGGCCCAGCGCGCCCGCGGCGACGGAGCGCGGCAGCTCGTCCCAGAACCTCAGCGCACCGCGCCTGACCAGCCACGGCAACGTCGCGGCGGTGGTGCGCGCCCCGGCCCGCATCAGAGCTTCAGCGCTCGACCCGGCCCGCATCAGAGCTTCAACCCGCTCGACGCGATGGACTGGACGATGTACCGCTGCGCCGCGAGGAAGACGGCCAGGACCGGGACGATCGCCATCGTGATGCCGGCCGCGATGGTGCCCAGCGACCCGGTGGAGAAGCGGCCGGCGAGCAGGACGAGGCCGACGGGAAGCGTCTGCCGGTCGGTGTCGCTGATCATGACGAGGGGGAGCAGCAGGTCGTTCCACCAGTAGGTGAAGCAGAGGATGCCGAGCGTCGCGATCGACGGCCCGGACAGCGGCAGGATGATCCGGACGAAGGTGCGAAGCCGGCCACACGCGGCCGAAGTTGCGGACGGTGAGGTTCCCGGGGTCGAAGGCCGGCGGCAGGCGGTACAGCTCGGCGTCGGAGCCGGACAGCGCGCCGCGGAAGATCCACAGGAACGGCGCGGTGATGGCGAGGGCCGCGACGCCGAGGACCAGGAAGGTCAGGACGCGGGCCCGAGGCGGGGAGACATGCTCGTCGTCGCGGTGCTCATGAGTAGTGCGTCCATCTGCGCGAGAACCAGAACTGGATGGCGGTGAGCACCACCAGGACGAGCGCGAAGGTGATGCCGATCGCGGAGGCGTAGCCCAGGTCGAAGTCCCCGAACGCCCGGTCGTAGAGGTACTCGACGATCGTGCGGCTGGAGTCGCCCGGGCCCCCCTGGGTGAGCACGCGCGGCTCGGCGAAGATCTGGAACGAGTTGATCGTGTTGATCACGACCAGGAAGAAGATGGTGGGCGAGAGCAGCGGGAAGGTGATCCGCCAGAACCTCGTCCAGGCGCCGGCGCCGTCGACGATGGCCGCCTCTCGCAGCTGGTCCGGGATCGACTGCAGGCCGGCGATGTAGACGAGGATCGAGAACCCGATCGTCTTCCAGGAGTTGACGATGATGACGGACACCGGCGCGAAGGCCGAGGACCCGAGCCAGTCGACGCGGTCGATGTGGAGCAGACCGAGCAGGTAGTTGACCAGGCCGAGGTCCTTGTTGAGCAGGAAGCGCCAGATCAGGGCCACGGCGGAGGCCGACACGACGAACGGGAACAGGTAGGAGAGCCGGAAGAACCCGCGAAGCCAGCGGGGCATCCGCGTCTCGAGCAGCACCGCGAGCAGGAGCCCGAGGACGACGTTGACGGCGAGGATCGCGAGCGCCATGTACGTCGTGGAGCCGTAGACCCCGAGCAGGCGCCCGTCGTGGATGAGCCGGTCGAAGTTGTCGAGGCCGACGAACGTGCCGTCGCTCAGCAGGTTCCAGTTGTAGAAGCTCAGCACCAGCACGCCCACCGTCGGCGCGAGGATGAAGACGAGGAACGTGATGATCGACGGTGTGAGGAACGCGAGCGCGGCCGCCCCGTCACCCCGCGGGCGCGGGGCCGGGGGCCCGGGGTCGGTGACCGAGCGGTCGCCGACCCCGGGCCGGAGTGTGCTACTGGTTGTCATGGGTTGCCTTGCGAGATCGTGTCGGACTCAGCAGGTGACGATGCTGCTCAGCTCACTCTGCATGCTCTTGAGACCATCCGAGACGGACGCCTCACCTGCGAAGATCTGCTGCAGGTGGCGCAGGACGGTCGACTCGAAGGTGCTGTACTTCGCCGGCGCGGGGTACGGCACGAGGGTCGGGTAGTTGTCGATGCTGTTGTAGTACAGGTCCGAGTTGGCGGGGGGAACGCCGACCTGCGAGATCGTCTGGGCCACCGAGCGGCGCGACGGGATGGAGTCGCCGGGCTTGTCGGGGGTGCCGACGTACTGCTTCTCGATCTCGTTGCTCACGGTGAACTTCTGGTACTCCCAGGCGAGATCCGGGTTCTTCGACGACTTCAGGATCGGATAGCCCGCGCCGCCGAACACCGTCTTGTAGGTGTCGCCCTTGGGGTAGAGCTGGATGTCGAACGACTTGAAACCCGCGGGGAGGAAGGTGGCGATCGGCCACCGGCCCGCGCCGAACATGGCGATCTGCCCGTTCTGGAACCTGGTGAAGACGTCGCTCATCGGCATGGGCGCCGGGGCGATCTCCTGGGTGATCATGTCGTTGAGGAAGGTGACGGCCTTGGTGACCTGGGGCGTGTCCGCCGTGGCCTGGCAGACGTCGTCGCTGGTGAGGTTGCCACCGGCGTTGGCGACCCACGGCATGATGCCGGGGAAGATCTCGTTGCTGGCCCAGGTGAAGCCGTACCGGTCGGGCTTGCCGTCGCCGTTGGTGTCCGCGGTGAGCCTCTTGGCGGTGGCCTTGAAGTCGTCCCAGGTCCAGTCGGGCTTCGGCGGTTCGATGCCGGCCTTCTTGAAGAGGTCGGTGTTGTAGTACACGACCATGTCGTTCCAGCCGTACGCGAGGGTGACGACGTCGCCCTTGACGGTGAAGCCGTCGATGAGGCCCTTGGCGATGTCGCCGGTGAGCGTCTTGGCCTCGGAGTCCTTGTCGAGGTACTTGTTGATCGGCTGGACGAGGGTGTTGGAGTGGACGAACTGGGCGCCCTCGCCGGAGATGACCATGAGGTCGGGGTGCTTGCCGGAGGCGATGAGCGTCGCGACGTTCGCGTAGTAGGTGCCCCAGTTCTCCCCGGTCACGGGGGTGAGGGTGACCTTCACATCGGAGTGCGCCTTCATGAAGGCGTCAGCGGTGGCCTTGTTGCCGCTCTCGGCGGCGGGGCCGTAGTTCCAGTAGACGATTTCGAGTGACTTGCCGCCGGGCGACGCCGACGAGTCCGAACCGCTTGAGCAACCCGCAAGGGCGGTCGCCGCCATCGCGGTCGTCGCGCAGGCCAGCGCGACCTTGCGGTAGGGGATGTCCATAGGCCTGCATCCCTCTCAATGGGAGCTTTGGGGTGCGCCACAGTGAAGTCTAAGAAATCGATTTCGTCAAGACCTGAAACACGTGGTTCATCTCCCGCCGCTGATCAGGACAATGTTGCGCTGGTATCGATTACAGCGCCGACTCCTTGCGTGGCGACGTCAGGGGCATGACCTCCGCGCGCAGGACCACGGTGCGCAGCGGCTGCGCGTCACCGGCGATGCGTTCGAGCAGCATCGTCGCGGCGGTCGTGCCGAGATGCCGTGCCGGGAGCCGCACCTGGACCACGCTCGCCGGGGCCAGCGCCATGAACGGCAACTCGCCGACGGCGGCCACGCCGAACGTCTCCGGCGAAATCCCGGCCTCCACAAGCGCCTGTAACGCCCCGACGGCCATCAGGTTGTTGGTGGTCACGACGGCGTCCGGCGGGGTGTCGAGCGCGAGCAGGGCCGTCATCGCGGCGTGCCCGCCGTCCACCCGGAAGTTCGCGTGCTGCAGGTAGCCCTCGCCCACGCGCGCCCCGGCGACCTGCCGCCAGCCGTGGACGCGGTCCTCGGTCGCCTCGATCCCGGCCGGGCCGGCGATGCAGGCGACCCTGCGGTACCCGGCGTCGACCAGGGCTTTCGTCGCCGCGATACCCGCGGCCCGGTTGTCGATCTTGACGGCGTCGACCGGGTACGGCGTCGTGCGGTCGACCGCCACGACCGGGCGTCCCAGGGAGACGATCACGCCGAGGTCGACCTCGTCCGAGGCCGGCGACAGGATGACGCCCGCCATCTGCTCGGACGCGGCGATCTGCAGGTAGCGCAGCTCCTTGCCGGGATCGTCGTCGGTGTTGCACAGCACGACCGAGAAGCCCGACTCCTGGGCGCGGTCCTCGACCCCGCGGGCGAGCGCCGTGTAGAACGGGTTCTCGATATCGGGGATCAGCAGCGCGATGATCTCCGAGCTCTGCTTGCGCAGCCGGCGGGCGGTCTTGTTCGGCGTGAAGGCCAGCCTGGCGGCGGCGTCGCGGACGAGCCGCTGCTTCTCCTCCGAGACCGCGAGCCCGTTGAAGACGCGCGAGACGGTCGCGGGCGAGACCCCTGCCAGCGCCGCCACCTCGTAGATCGTGGCCATGGACACACCCTAGCGACCCCCGCGGGCTGCGGACCCCCTCGCTCTTGACACCTCCTCGTGACCTCGTCTAGCTTGTGTGAAATCGATTTCATGATCAAGATTTCCAGCCGTGCGCCAGGCCCCGCGAGGGCCGAGGATCCCGTCTGGCGATCGTTTCCCGAAGGGAAGACGGCGGTGAGGCGGTACACCGGAGATGCCCGGCGCGCGGTCGCGTTTCCGCTCGGAGGCTTCGGCACCGGGCACGTGGCCCTCGGCGGCGACGGCGCGCTGCGCCAGTGGCAACTGTCCGGGGTGGCCAACCATCTCGGATTCCTGCCCGACAGCTTCTTCGCGCTCCGGGTCTCCTCCACCGAGCCACCCGGCGACGTGGTCCGGCTGCTGCGGTCCGCACCCCTGCCGCCGCACGAGCACCCGGCGCCCAACGTCTCCGACGCCGAGGTGCCCGACGCCGACCGGCTGCCGCCCTGGCCCACCGTGGCCGGCACGGAGTTCCACGCCGCCTACCCCTTCGCCGAGGTGTCCTACCTGGACGACCAGCTCCCGGTCGCCGCGTCGCTCTCGGCGTTCACCCCGTTCGTCCCCCTCGACTCCGACGCCAGCGCGCTCCCCCTGGTGCGCTACCGCTTCACCGTGACCAACACCAGCGCCGAGTTCCGGCACGGCTGGCTGCTCGGCACACTGCAGAACGCGGTCGGCTGGGACGGCGTCACCCCCATCGACGGCACCCGCGGCGCGGGCTACGGCGGCAACGTCAACCGCCTGGTCCGCCGCCCCGGCCAGACCGGCGTCCTCATGGACCACCCGGGCCTCGACGAGAAGGACCCGGCGTACGGCGAGCTGCTGCTGTGGACCGACGGCCCGGCCGCGGCGCTGCCCCGCGCACTCGGCGCCGAGGCGATGCTGCGGTTCGCCGAGACCGCGAAGCTGGTGACCCCGATCCAGCTCGGCGACTACAGCGACGCGGCCCTGCGCACCGCCGTCGCGGACGGGGTCTCGCCGCTCCGCGCGCCCGCCGGCCCGAGCCCGGCCGGGCACACCTGGGACGCCGCCGTCGCGGTCGCCTTCGCGCTGAAGCCGGGGGAGACCACCACGATCGATTTCGTCCACGCCTGGTGGTTCCCCAACCGGTACGCCGACTACGACCGGTTCGGCCCGCCGAACGCGTACGGCGGCAGCCGGTTCTGGGTCGGCAACCACTACGCCGGCCGGTTCGGCGGCGCGCTGGACGTCCTCGACGCCTACCTCGCCGACCGGGACACCCTCGACACCGCCTCGCGGGCGTGGGCCGACGCCGTCGCCGGCAGCGACCTGCCGGACGAACTGCGCGAAGTGGTCTCCGCCCAGGGCACCCTCGTGCGCTCGCCCACCCTGTTCCGCACCGCCGACGGGCGCGCCTACGGTTTCGAGGGCACGCTCGGCGCCTCCACCCGGAACTGGAACGGCGACGTCGGCGGATCCTGCCCGCTCAACTGCAACCACGTCTTCAACTACGAGCAGGCCCTCGCCCGGCTCTTCCCGGACCTCGGGCTCAGCATGCGCGAGACCGAGTTCTCCGTCCAGGCGCCGGACGGGTCGCTGCCGCACCGGGTGGTCCTGCCGCTGTACCTGCCGCAACTCCACGATGTGGCCATCGGCGGGCCGGAACGCCCGGCGCTCGACGGCATGCTCGGCGCCGTCCTCAAGACCTACCGCTCGGTGCTCGACGGCGCCGGCGACACCTGGCTGCGCGAACACTGGCCCGCCCTGCGCCGCCTCATGGACCACGTCACGACGACCTGGGACCACGTCGGCGACGGAGTCCTGCGCGGCGACCAGCCCGTCACCTACGACATCAGCCTGCACGGCCCGAACATGTTCGTCGGCGGGCTGTGGCTGGCCGCGCTGCGGGCGATGCGCACGATGGCCGAGCTGGTCGAACCGGCCGCCGCCTCCGCGTACGAGGATCGGTTCGCGGTGGCGCGCGACAACTACGACAAGCTGTTGTGGAACGGCGAGTACTACTCCCAGCCGGTGACGGGCCAGGCCTACGACTTCGGCCTCGGATGCCTGTCCGACCAGCTCCTCGGCCAGTGGTGGGCGCACCAGCTCGGCCTCGGCCACATCCTGCCCCCGGACCGCGTCCGCGCCGCGCTCGCCGCGATCGTCCGGTACAACCTGCGCACCGGATTCACCGAGCACGGCTACCGCGTCTTCGCCGACGGCGACGAGACCGGGCTCGTGGTGTGCAGCTGGCCGCACGGAGGCCGTCCGGTCGTGCCTTTGCGCTACAGCGACGAGGTGTGGACCGGCGTGGAGTACCAGGTCGCCGCCCACTGCCTGTACGAAGGGCTCACCGACGAGGCGCTGCGGATCGTCAGGGCGATCCGGGAGCGCTACGACGGCACCCGCCGCAACCCGTTCAACGAGATCGAGTGCGGCGACCACTACGTGCGCGCCATGGCCGGCTGGTCCCTGCTCGACGCGTACACCGGCTTCCACTACGACGCCACGACGGCCCACCTCCAGGTCACCCGCCGCCCCGGCCGCTACCCCTTCGTCGTCGGCACCGCCTGGGGCACCATCACCATCCCCCCCGACGGCCCGGCGACCCTCGAAATCCTCGGCGGCACAATGCCCCCCAACCTGACCATCAAGGTGACGAACCTGCCCTGAACCCGAACGTCGCATCAGGCGAACATCGGACCCGGCCTCACCACAGGCGGACGGAACGAGAGATCAAAGCAGTTGCGCGGCGTGGCGTCTCCGACGCATGCTCACGGTCGTGAACAGCCTCCCCGCTCGGCTGCCCGAGTTCATTGACTGCGGATGCCTGGACGTCTACTACTGCCCACAAGGCGGTGAAGTCGAATGCCCTCGACACAGCGGCTTCGACATCTGCTGCGACGCCCTTGACCAGCATGTCCCTATCCGAGGGTGACCACCACTACGGAGGTTCGGGCCGGAGGCGAAGAGAGCCTGTCCCACCGACTGCCCCGGGTGAATAATCGACCCATGCGTCAGCTCCTCCTCGTTCCGCCGGCCATGTGCTCAATGGCAACGGTGATCATGATCCTGTCAGTTGAGTGGGGATTCGCTCTCCTGGTGCTGGGTGTGCTCTTCGGGTTCGGCCTGGGCCTCGTTGCGGTGCACAACGCGACCGTGGAGCGCGACCGACGCGAGCAGGGTGCCCTCGAAGGCGGTCGCAGTGTCTGGGCGGCGGCCGGCCGATGGTTGGCGAGGCACTGAGGGTACGCCCGGGCCCGTCTGTGCCGATGCCTCGCCCTTACTGCCCGAAGGAGAATCGGAGCTGGGCGTTGATCAGGAAGTTGAGCCGATGACGCAGGTGGCCGAGCACGGCCTGTTCCGGGGCTTCTCCTGGCGTCGGCAACGTCCAGCGCAGCGAGCATCCGTTCTGGGCGGGCCGGATGTCGAACCGGATCTCGTCATCGGGCCTCTCCGGCCACAACGACGACCAGACCACGAGCTCCGGCTCCACCGCCCGGAGAATGCGAGGCTCGACCTCATCGGACCGCAACTCCAGCCACCACCGCCCACCAGGCCGCCACGGATCGGCCAAACTCTCCCACACGACGTGCGCAGGCGCCGCCTGCGCCCGCTCCCGCGCCCCCAACTCAACCACAAGACCACCCTAGAAGCCCGAGCTTCGAGCAGGCCACGCAACAGAACGCCCCGGACGGAGATCCGTGCCGGGGCATTGTGACTGGTGGGGCTACCAGGACTTGAACCTGGGACCTCTTCCTTATCAGGGAAGCGCTCTAACCGTCTGAGCTATAGCCCCGTTGTGCGGTGCAGAGAACACTATCGTCTTCGTCGGGCGGAGGCGAATCGTCTCTCTGACAGGGAAAAGCTTACCGTGCTCTGGGGCCGCGCGCGCCAACGGGACGGAGTCGTTACCGGGCGGGCGGCCGGGGCTTGGGGGGTGCCGTCGGGTGGTGATACCGGTGGGCGGCAGCCCCCTGGCCACGGGCGTTCAGGTCTACTCGGCCTCGCTGAAGGTCACCTCGACGCCGCCCACCAGGTCGGAGGCGACGTTGTAGATGACCGAGCCGAGGGTGGAGAGCGCGGTGATCAGGACGACGTTCACCGCGCCGAGCAGGGCGGTGTAGCCGAGGATGCGCACCGGCTCGAACCAGGACTTGATGTCGATGCCGCTGTTGTTCTTGCCGTCGGCGCCCGTGAGCTGGGTCACGACGTTCACGATCGAGTCGAAGACGCCGAGCGCGGACAGCACGCCGTACAGGACGGCGACGGCCACGAACAGGACCACGAAGCATACGAGCGAGACGACGAAGCTGAACTTCATCGCCGACCAGGGCTCCACCCTGCGCAGGACGAGGTGGGCCTTGCGGGGGGCCTTCAGCGGCGCGGGCTTGTCGCGCCGCTCCTGGCCGGCGATCGGCTCCGGGGTGGCCAGGGCCGAGACGTTCCCGGGGGCGGGCTTGGGCGCGCCGCCGGGGCCGGAGGGCCTGCCACCGGTGGACGGGCGGGCGCCAGGGCCCCCTGGGCCGCCGGGACCCGGGCGTGGGGGCGCGGAGGACGGCATGGAGGCCGAGGAGGGCGGCATAGGGGCGGACGGAGGCTTCTGGGAGGGCCTCGTCGGGCCGCCCCCCGCGCCATCGGAGGAGGAGGGCGACCACGAGTTTTCGGGCACGGCGGACGAGCGGATGCGCATGGTGGCGTCCCTGCCCTCGCCGTTCTCACCCGGGCCCGCGTTGCCTCCGGGCTTCTGGCCGCCGCCGGCAGAGGCAGCGGCGTCGTCATCACTGGTCACGACGACAACTGTGTCATCCGGCGGGTTGGTCGACGCGCGGACTTTACCCGGGGCGTCCGGGCTGTTCACGCTTTCTGTTACCTGGTTACGGGTCGACGAGTTCACCGAAGAGGCCGGCCTGGGGCTCTTGGTGGTCGTCGTGCTTCGCTTGCGGTTCGGCGAACCCGGAGGTTTGCCGGAGCCACCCGAGTTGGATTGTTGGCTCATTCGGTGTCATCTCCCCCGTTGTCCGCGGAATCGCTGTTTCCTGCGTTATCGGCGTTGTCCCCGTTTTCGTCGGCGTCCAGCGATTCCGCGTTGCGGGCGAGGGCGACCACACTGTCCCCCTCCGACAAGTTCATCAGGCGCACTCCCATGGTCTGGCGGCCGGACTGCTTGATCTCGCCCGCGCTCGTACGGATCACCCCGCCTGCGGAGGTGATCGCGAACACCTCGTCTTCGGGACTCACCATGACTGCTCCGACCAGCTTGCCACGGGCACTGACAATCTTCGCAGTCAGTACACCCTGCCCGCCTCTGCCTTGTACGGGATATTGATCCGCGGGTGTCCGCTTCGCATACCCGCCTTCGGTCGCGATAAGCACGTCGTCGCCGTCGCTGACGACGTTCATCGCCAGCAATTCGTCGCCGTCCAGGAATCGCATGCCGATGACGCCGCTCGTGGCGCGGCCCATGGGACGCAGCGCCTCGTCGGAGGCGGTGAAACGGATGGACTTGGCGTCCCGGGAGACGAGCAGCAGGTCATCCTCCTCGGAGACGAGCCGCGCGGCGATCACCTCGTCGTCCTCGCGGAGGTTGATGGCGATCAGGCCGCCGGACCTCGGGGAGTCGTACTCCGACAGCCGGGTCTTCTTCACCAGGCCGCTGCTGGTCGCCAGCACCAGGTAGGGCGAGACCTCGTAGTCGCGCAGATCGAGAACTTCCATGACATGTTCGTCGGGCTGCATCGCCAGAAGGTTCGCGAGGTGCTGGCCGCGCGCGTCACGGCCGGCGTCGGGCAGCTCGTATGCCTTGATGCGGTAGACGCGGCCCTTGTTGGTGAAGAAGAGCAGCCAGTGGTGGGTGGTCGTGACGAAGAAGTGCTCGACGATGTCGTCCTGCCGGAGCTGCGCGCCGCGCACGCCCTTGCCGCCGCGCTTCTGCGCGCGGTACAGGTCGGTCTTGGTGCGCTTGGCGTAGCCGCCACGGGTGATCGTGACGACCATGTCCTCTTCGGCGATCAGGTCCTCGATGGACATGTCGCCGTCGTAGGCGATGATCTCGGTCTTGCGCTCGTCACCGTACCGGGAGACGACCTCGCCGAGCTCGTCGGCGACGATCTGCCGCTGCCGGGGCTCCGACGCCAGGATCGCCTGGTAGTCGGCGATCTGCGTCATCAGCGACTCGTACTCGTCGATGATCTGCTGGCGCTCCAGGGCGGCCAGCTTGCGCAGCTGCATGTCGAGGATGGCCTGCGCCTGGATCTCGTCGATCTCCAGCAGCTCGATCAGCCCGCCGACCGCCTGCGCCGCCGAGGGCGACCGGCGGATCAGCGCGATGACCTCGTCCATGCGGTCCATCGCCTTGAGCAGACCGCTCAGGATGTGGGCGCGCTCCTGGGCCTTGCGCAGCAGGTAGCGGGTGCGCCGGACGACGACCTCGATCTGGTGGGTGACGTAGTGCTTGACGAACTGGTCCAGGCGGAGCGTCCGCGGCACGCCGTCGACCAGCGCCAGCATGTTGGCGCCGAACGTCGTCTGCAGCTGGGTGTGCTTGTACAGGTTGTTCAGGACGACCTTGGCGACGGCGTCGCGCTTGAGCACGATCACCAGGCGCTGGCCGGTGCGCGAGGAGGTCTCGTCGCGGACGTCGGCGATGCCGGAGATCTTGCCGTCCTTGACGAGCTCGGCGATGGTGAGCGCGAGGTTGTCGGGGTTGACCTGGTAGGGGAGCGCGGTGACGACCAGGCACTGGCGGCCCTTGGCGTCCTCCTCGACCTCGACGATGGCGCGCATCGTGACCGAGCCCCGCCCGGTGCGGTACGCGTCGTCGATGCCGCGGCGGCCGACGATCAGCGCGCCGGTGGGGAAGTCGGGCCCCTTGACGCGGGCGATCAGTGCTTCGAGCAGCTCCTCGTCGGTGGCCTCCGGGTGCTCCAGGCACCAGCGGACGCCCTCGGCCACCTCGCGCAGGTTGTGCGGCGGGATGTTGGTCGCCATGCCGACCGCGATGCCGGCCGCGCCGTTGACCAGGAGGTTCGGGAACCGCGACGGCAGGACGACGGGCTCCTGGGACCGCCCGTCGTAGTTGGGCTGGAAGTCGACGGTCTCCTTGTCGATGTCACGGAGCATCTCCATGGCGATCGGCGCGAGCCGGCACTCGGTGTACCGCATGGCGGCGGCCGGGTCGTTGCCGGGGGAGCCGAAGTTGCCCTGGCCGTCGACCAGCGTGTAGCGCAGCGCCCAGGGCTGCGCGAGCCGCACGACGGTGTCGTAGATCGACGCGTCACCGTGCGGGTGGTAGGAGCCCATCACGTCGCCGACGACGCGGGAGCACTTGAAATATCCGCGGTCGGGCCGGTAGCCGCCGTCGTACATGGCGTAGAGGACACGCCGGTGCACGGGCTTGAGGCCGTCACGGACATCGGGGAGCGCCCGGGACACGATGACCGACATCGCGTAGTCCATGTAGCTGCGCTGCATCTCGGACTGGATGTCCACAGGCTCGATGCGGTCAGCGGGGGTCCCCGGCGGGACGTTGACTTCAGTCACGGGTGATGTGTCCTTTTACGAGATGAGCGAGATGGTCCGTAAGGCTGCCGCTACACGTCCAGGAATCGGACATCCCGTGCGTTTCTAATGATGAACGACCTGCGCGCCTCGACGTCCTCCCCCATCAGAACGGTGAACATCTCGTCCGCCTGGGCGGCGTCGTCGAGGGTGACCTGAAGAAGAACCCGGGTGGCCGGGTTCATCGTGGTGTCCCACAGCTGGGCGGCGTTCATCTCGCCCAGCCCCTTGAAGCGCTGAACGCCGTCGTGCAGGCGCGGGTCACGGCGCCCCTGCTCGATGCCGGCGTTGATGATCGAGTCGCGCTCGCGGTCGGAGTAGGCGTAGCTGGCGTCCTCGCCCTTGCGGTCCCACTTGATCTTGTAGAGCGGGGGCTGGGAGAGGTAGACGTGCCCCGCCTCGATCAGCGGCCGCATGAAGCGGAACAGCAGCGTCAGCAGCAGGGTGGTGATGTGCTGACCGTCGACGTCGGCGTCCGCCATCAGGATGAGCTTGTGGTAGCGGAGCTTCTCGATGTCGAACTCGGCGTGCACCCCCGTGCCGAGCGCGGTGATCAGGGCCTGGACCTCGTTGTTCTTGAGGACCCTGTCGATGCGGGCCTTCTCGACGTTGAGGATCTTGCCGCGGATCGGGAGGATCGCCTGGAACTTCGGGTCACGGCCGCCCTTGGCCGAACCGCCCGCCGAGTCGCCCTCGACGATGTACAGCTCGCACTTCTCGGGCTCGGTCCACTGGCAGTCGGCCAGCTTGCCCGGCAGCCCCGACCCGGCCTCCAGCAGCGACTTGCGCCGGGTGAGGTCGCGGGCCTGGCGCGCGGCGATGCGGGCGCGGGAGGCCTGCAGGGACTTGTTCAGGATCTCCTTGGCCTCGCCCGGGTTGCGCTCGAACCAGTCGCGCAGGGAGTCGTTGCAGGCCTTCTGGACGAACGACTTGGCCTCGGTGTTGCCGAGCTTGGTCTTGGTCTGGCCCTCGAACTGCGGGTCCGCCAGCTTCACCGAGATGATCGCGGTGAGACCCTCGCGGATGTCCTCACCGGTGAGATTGTCGTCCTTGCCCTCTTTGAGGATCTTCTGCTCGCGCGCGTAGCGGTTGACGATGCTGGTCAGCGCCGCGCGAAAACCCTCCTCGTGAGTGCCGCCCTCGGCGGTGTTGATCGTGTTGGCGAAGGTGTAGACCGACTCGGTGTACGAGGCGTTCCACTGCATGGCGATCTCGACGGAGATGCCGTCGCCCTCGGCCTCGAAGTCGATGACCGAGCCGTGGACGGGCTCCTTCTTCGAGTTGATGTGCTGGACGAAGTCGGAGATGCCGCCCTCGTAGTGGTAGGTCACGATGTGCGGTTCGCCGTTGACGTGGTCGGCCCGCTCGTCGCGCAGGATGATCGTCAGGCCCTTGTTGAGGAAGGCCATTTCCTGGAACCGGCGGGACAGGGTCTCGAAGTTCCAGGAAGTCGTCTCGAAGATGCCGCCGTCGGCCCAGAAGATGGTCGACGTGCCGGTCTCGTCGGTGGGCTCGCCGCGCTCCAGGGGAGCGTTGGGGACGCCCCGGGTGTAGGACTGCCGCCAGTGGTAGCCGTCCCTCCTGACCTCGACCTCCAGGCGCGTGGAGAGGGCGTTGACGACCGCCGCGCCCACGCCGTGCAGACCGCCGGAGACGGCGTACGACTTGCTGTCGAACTTGCCGCCCGCGTGGAGCACCGTGAGCACGACCTCGACGGCCGGGCGTTGCTCGCCGGGGACGATGCCGACCGGAATGCCGCGGCCGTTGTCGACGACGCGGACGCCGTTGTCGGCGAGGAGAGTGACCTCGATGTGGTTCGCGTACCCGGCGAGAGCCTCGTCGACCGAGTTGTCCACGATCTCCTGGACCAGGTGGTGCAGGCCCCGTTCTCCGGTCGACCCGATGTACATGCCGGGGCGCTTTCGAACCGCCTCAAGACCTTCGAGAACGGTGATAGAGCTAGCGTCGTAGGACAAGTGCCAAATCCTCCTGCCGTCGGACACGCGACAGAAGAGGCCATCATGGGCTGCCCCTGCCGTGCCCGTCACCGTCGTGAGTGCCTCGATGCGACCACCCGGGGGTACCGGCGCGTGGCCGGGGGTGACTCGCATGCGGACGTGTCCGGAATCCGGTTTCATTCTACCGGTCAGAAGCGCATCAGGTGGCATTGACGGCCGCTGTGGTGGCCTGTCGGGCGTTGAATACCCTCTTCGGCATCCCCCCACCGGGGACGGGGGTCACCACCGCCAACGGGATTCTGATCGGTTTCCGGGGGGCGAGCACCCCGCCGCACGGGGTCCGGCGGCGCGGGTGAGGGGGCGCTCAGCCGTACGTGTCGCCCGGACCTCTGCTTCCGGTAACGCGCAGCCCACCGGCCGGTCTTGGCCCGTTCTGCGGACCGCGTACCTTCACCCTTCGAACGGTACCGTCGCCGAGTTCCTCGTTCAGCCGCCTGACCAGCGTGGACGCCAGCATGCGCACCTGGGTGGCCCAGGCCGTCGAATCGGCCACGACCACGAGCTCGCCGTCGACCAAGGTCTCGGGCTTGGTGTGGAGGGCGTTCTCGGGGCCGACGATCTCGTGCCAGCGCCCGAAAACTCCCCCGACCGCAGCCGACTGCTCCCACCCCCGGTCGGCCAGAAGATCGCGGATCGCGCGGCCGAAGAGCTGGGGATCGCCGGAGTCGCGCCGGACCGCCGAACGGCGCCTGGGCTCGCGCCGGGGGAGCCGGCCGCGCTTGGCGGCGTCCGCCTTGGCCTGGGCGAGTTTCTCGCGCGCCAGGGCGGCCCCGCGCGCGGCGAGGCCCTCCGGGGACTGCACCCCCGTCACCGCCGACGTCTCGGCGCCGAAGTCATTTGACACGGGTGACGCTCCCTTCCGCGACGTCGAACCGGGCACCCGCGAGCTGCGCGGGGACGTCCTCGGGCACCGCGGCGGTGATCAGCACCTGCTCGGCGGGGCTCACGATGTCGGCCAGGCTGCGGCGCCTGCGGCTGTCCAGCTCGGCGAAGACATCGTCGAGGATCAGGACCGGGTCGCCGCCCTCGGCCCTCAGCAGGTCGTAGGCGGCGAGCCTGAGCGCCAGCGCGAACGACCACGACTCGCCGTGGCTGGCGTAACCGCGCGCGGGAAGCTCACCGAGGCTGAGGAAGAGGTCGTCGCGGTGGGGGCCGACGAGCGTCACGCCGCGTTCGAGCTCGGCCGGCCGCGCCTCCAGCAGGGCCGCACGCAGGGCTTCCTCCAGGGCCGCGCGGTCGGCCACAGGGGCCGCCGGGCCTGTGGACGGCGGGCCTGCGCCGGTATCCCCCGGTTCGCCCACCCCTGTGGAAACCGTGGACAACGTGCCGCGGTACTCGATGCCGGCGGGCGCGGAGGCCGGGGCGAGCAGCGCGTACGCCCGCGCGACGTACGGCCGAAGCGCCTCCACCAGCTCCAGCCGCGCGGCGAGCAACTCGGCGCCGTGCCGGGCGAGGTGGACGTCCCAGACCTCCAGCGTGGACAGGGCGTCTCCGGCGCCGGCGGCCGAGAACCCGGCCTCGGCCTCCTGGCGGCGCGGGCTCTGCCGCCTGCCCGGCCGCGCCTGCATCGCGCTGCGCAGCAGGGCGCTCCGCTGCTTGAGCACGCGGTCGTAGTCTGCGCGGACGCCCGCGAAGCGCGGCGCGCGGGACACCAGCAGATCGTCCATGAACCGGCGCCGGTCGGACGGGTCGCCCTTCACCAGCGAGAGATCCTCGGGCGCGAAGAGCACCACGCGCAGCAGGCCGAGGACGTCGCGCGGCCGCGGCACCGGCGAGCGGTTGAGCCGGGCGCGGTTGGCACGGCCCGGGTTGATCTCCAGCTCGACCATGGCGCGGCGGTCGTCGCGGACCACCACGGAACGAATGATCGCCCGCGCGGCTCCCTGGCGGACCAGCGGGGCATCGGTCGCCACCCGGAAGCTTCCCAGCGTCGCGACGTAGCCGAGCGCCTCGACCAGGTTGGTCTTGCCCTGGCCGTTGGGGCCCACGAACGCCGTCACCCCGGGCTCCAGCTCCAGCTCCACGGAGGAGTAGGACCGGAAGTCGGTCAGCGACAGGTGGGCGACATGCACCTCACGAAGGTTAGTGGGCCCCTACGACAACATGGGTACAACTTGTCCCGGCGGCCTCCGCGCGCCCGGTCATGGGCCGCCGTGCCGTAGGCGCCTCCAGGGGCCTGTGGTGCGCAGGAGGGCCCTGAGCCGGCGCGCACCCAAACACTTGGACGATGCGCGCGCGGGAGCCCTGGGGCCCTTGGAGGGCCTCAGAAGGGGCGGCCCGGCTCAGCGCTGCGCTTCCACCGGCGGGACGACGTCGGCGCCCGGCGCGTCGGCCCCCTTCGCGTGCTGGCCCTCGGCTGAGGACACGGCGTGGCCGCCGAACTGGTTGCGCAGGGCCGCGACCATCTTCATCGCGGGAGAGTCGGTCTGGCGGGACGAGAACCGGGCGTAGAGCGCCGCGGTGATCGCGGGCAGCGGCACGGCGTGGTCGACCGCGGCCTGGACCGTCCAGCGGCCCTCGCCGGAGTCCTCGGCGTAGCCCTTCAGCTCCGCCAGGTCCTTGTCCTCCTCCAGGGCGCGGACCAGCAGGTCGAGCAGCCAGGAGCGGATCACCGTGCCCGTGCGCCAGCTCCTGAAGGTGCCGGGCACGTCGGTCACGGTGTCCGTGGCCTCCAGGAGCTCCCAGCCCTCCGCGAACGCCTGCATCACGCCGTACTCGATGCCGTTGTGGACCATCTTGGCGAAGTGGCCGGCGCCGACCTTGCCGGCGTGAACGAAACCGTCCTCACCCTCGGGCTTGAGCGCCTCGAAGATCGGCACCAGCTTGTTCACGACCTCGGTCTCGCCGCCGACCATCAGGGCGTAACCGTTGCGCAGGCCCCAGACGCCACCGCTCACGCCGACGTCCACGAACGAGACGCTCTTGGCCCCGAGGTGCTCGGCGTGCCTCTGGTCGTCCAGGTAGTGGGAGTTGCCGCCGTCGATGACGACATCGCCAGGGGAGAGAAGCTCGCCGAGCTCCTCGATCGTCGCCCTGGTCGGGTCGCCGGACGGGACCATCACCCAGACCACCCGAGGGGCGCTCAGGCGCTCGACGAGCTCGCGGAGGCTGCCGACGTCGCTGGCCTTGGGGTCACGGTCGTACCCCACCACGTCATGACCGGCACGGCGCAGCCGCTCGGCCATGTTGCCGCCCATCTTGCCAAGCCCGATCATGCCGATCTGCATGCCTGTCACCCCTCGATGAAGAAATTCACCATCCACGACGCACCGCTCGCGCCGTACCCCGCCCCGCCCTGTCCAATCAGGGCCCTGTCCAATTGGAGTCGGATCAGACGGGTCGGATCAAACGGGCCGACCGGGATCCTAGCTGGACAGCCGGATCGGCATGATGAGGTACCGGTAGTCGGGCGTGATGCCGTCGTCCACAGGCTTTCCGGTCAGGATCGCGGGCTTCGTGGACGTCGTGAACTGCAGCCGCGCGACATCGGAGTCGATCGCGCCGAGGCCCTCGAGCAGGAACTGGTGGTTGAAGGCGATGTTGATCTCGTCGCCGTCGAAGTCGACCGGCAGCACCTCGACCGCCTGCGCCTCGTCGCCGCTGCCGGCCTCAAGGACGACCTCGCCGCCGTGGAAGGCCAGCCGCACCGGCGTGTTGCGCTCGGCGACCAGCGCGACGCGCTTGACGGCCTCGACGAACGCGGAGGTCGCGAGGTCGGCGTGCGCGGAGAACTCGGTCGGCAGCAGTGAGCGGTACTTGGGGAACTCGGGGTCGAGCAGCCGGGTGGTGGTGCGACGGCCCGCGCTGGAGAACCCGATCATGCCCTCGCCGGTGCCGCCGGTGGAGCTGAGCGCGATCTCGACCTCGGCGCCGGTGGTCAGGGACTTGGCGGTGTCGGCGAGCGTGCGGCCCGGGATCATCGCGATGGCCGAGAAGTCCGGCTGGTCCGGCTGCCACTTGAGCTCGCGGACGGCGAGGCGGTAGCGGTCGGTCGCGGCGAGGGTGACGGTGTCGCCCTCGATCTCCATGCGCACGCCGGTGAGCATCGGCAGCGTGTCGTCCTTGCCCGCCGCCACGGCGACCTGGGAGACGGCGGAGGAGAAGATGTCGCTGCCCACCCGGCCGGCCGCCGGGGGCATCGCGGGCAGCGAGGGATAGTCCTCGGCGGGCATCGTCAACAGGGTGAACCGGGCGCTTCCACAGGTGACCACTGCTTTCGCGCCTTCCACCACGAAGTCCACAGGCTGTGCGGGAAGGGCTCGGGTGATCTCGGCGAGAAGGCGGCCGGAGACGAGAACCAGCCCCGGGTCTCCGGTCTGCAGCTCCAGGGTGACCTCGGCGGACACCTCGTAGTCGAATCCCGAGAGCTTGAGCTGCTGCTGGTCGGTGACCTCCAGCCGCATGCCGGCGAGCACCGGCACCGACGGCCTCGCGGGCAGGCTGCGCGCGGTCCACGCCACCGCCTCTGCCAGCACGTCTCGTTCGACCCGGAACATCACGTGGATCCGCCTCCTGTTGATGAGCTGTGTATCGGTGTGTCGGTCGCTGGGCATCGCGGTCTTCGTCCCGGCTCAGGCGCTCCGCGCCCTTGGTGCAAGTCTTCACCCTCGGGCACGGGCGCACCTCCGGAACCCTTCTATGGGTCTTGAGTTCTTAGTAGAGAGAGATACAGGTCATCTAAGTAGGGGCCGTGGATACTGTGGAAGTCTACTGTCTTCCCAGCTCAGAGGCCTTTTGTTATCCACCGGGCCTGGGGATGACCGGTGGGTATCCGAGCCCGCCCTGGGGATGACGGAAGGTTACGCACAGGCCGTCCCCAGATTCGGGGTCCTTCATCCACTGGTCATCCACGAGGTTTCCACCGGTTATCCACGGGGTAGGACGGACATTTCGGAGGGGGCTCCGACGCTTCCCACAGGCCGCCCACAAGTCGTCCACAAGTAGTCCCCAGGTCTTCCCCAGGATGTCCCCAGAGTTGTCCCCAGGGTCGGTAACCAGGTTTCCCGGCCGGTCGCTTGCTTGTTCGCGTCCCGTGCGCCGATTTCGAGGCATTCATCGGCAGTGTGCCCTGATCCACAGAGTTATCCACAGGCTGTGGATCATCAGGCGCTACGGGAGTTCTGTTTGATGCGGTTCGTCAGCTCGGTGACCTGGTTGTACATCGACCGGCGCTCCGCCATCAGCGACCTGATCTTGCGTTCCGCGTGCATGACGGTGGTGTGGTCGCGTCCGCCGAACTGCTGGCCGATCTTGGGAAGCGAGAGGTCGGTGAGCTCGCGGGCGAGGTACATGGCGATCTGCCGGGCCGTGACCAGCACGCGCGAGCGCGAGCTGCCGCACAGGTCATCGATGGACAGCCCGAAGTAGGCCGCCGTCTGCGCCATGATCGTCGCGATCGTTATCTCGGTGCTGGAGTCCTCGGTGATGAGGTCCTTGAGCACGACCTCGGCGAGCTGGAGGTCGACCGACTGGCGGTTGAGGCTCGCGAACGCCGTGACCCGTATGAGCGCGCCCTCCAGCTCACGGATGTTCGTCGAGATCTTGCTCGCGATGTATTCGAGCACGTCACCGGGCGCGGCGAGCCCCTCCTGGATCGCCTTCTTGCGCAGGATCGCGATGCGCGTCTCGAGCTCGGGCGGCTGCACGTCGGTGATCAGCCCCCACTCGAACCGGTTGCGAAGCCGGTCCTCCAGGGTGACCAGCTGCTTGGGCGCCCGGTCGCTGGAGATGACGATCTGCTTGTTGGCGTTGTGGAGGGTGTTGAAGGTGTGGAAGAACTCCTCCTGGGTCTGTTCCTTTCCCTCCAGGAACTGGATGTCGTCCACGAGCAGGATGTCCACGGCCCGGTACCGGGCGCGGAACCCGTCCGCCTTGTGGTCGCGGATCGAGTTGATGAAGTCGTTGGTGAACTCCTCCGAGCTCACGTACCTCACCCGCGCGCCGTCGTACAGCCGCTGCGCGTAATGCCCGATCGCGTGTAGAAGGTGGGTTTTCCCCAGCCCCGAATCGCCGTAGATGAACAGCGGGTTGTACGCCTTGGCCGGCGCCTCGGCCACGGCGACGGCGGCCGCGTGCGCGAACCGGTTGGACGCGCCGATGACGAACGTTTCGAATGTGTACTTAGGGTTCAGCCGGGCGGGCTCGCTGGGCTTGCCGCCCCTGCCGTCCCAGCGGTTCTGCACAGGCGGCCGGTCGAAGTTGTCCGGATCCTGGCGCGGACGCGGCGGTTGTGCCTCCGGCCTGCCCGGATACGACGGTTGTGTGGCGTATCCCCCGGTGGGAGAGGAGTACGGCTGCCCTGCCTCGCCTCGCGCGTACGGCTGCGGCGGCTCGACCCGGGGAAAGGGCTGTGAGGAGTCGCCCCGAGGCTCCGCCGGGTACGGCTCGGCGGCCTCGCCACGGGGAAACGGCTGGTCAGACCGGGGAAAACGCTGCTGGGCTTCGCCGCGCGGAAAGCCCTCGCCACGGGGGAAGGGCTGCGGGGAATCGCCGTGGGGATAACGCTGCGCGGCGTCGTCACGCGGGAAGGGCTGCTCGGACGCGGCGGCGTCCTGCTGCGGGGCAAGGGGCTGGTCGAGCCCGCCCTTGCCCTGCCGGTCGAAGCCGTCCTGCCGCTGGTAACCCTCCTGTGGATAACTCTGGGACGGGCCGGCGGGCGCGTCGCCGTAGGAGCCCTCGGGGTTGTCCCCATAGCCGTAGGAGAACTGCTGGCCCTGTGGGCGAGCCTGTGGATAGTCGGTGGATATCCCTTGATCGCGATACGGCGGATGGCCCATGGACCCCTGCCCACCAGGCTGTCCGTATCCCTGCTGCGGTTGTCCACCCTGGGGATAACCCTCGCCGCGCGGAGCGGGATTCTGGGGATAACCCGTCCCCGAGGAGGGAGGCGCGTCGCCGGAGCCCGCGAGCGGGTCCACCAGGACGGCCACCCGCATCGGCCGGCCGAACTCCTGGGAGAGCGCCTGGGCGATCATCGGGCGGAGCTTCGTCTCCAGGACGTCCTTGGCGAAATCATTGGGCGCCGCGAGGATGAGCGTGTCGTTGGCCAGCCCGAACGGCCGGGTCAGGTTCAGCCACGCGCGCTGCTGGGACGAGACCCGTCCCTCCGAGAAGCTCTCCAGCGCTCGGGCCCACAACGAGCCGAGGTCGACGCCATCCATTGGTCGGCCCCTCCTCCCTCAACGCGGCCCCCGTAAGCTCGCCGCGGTTCGTTATCCACATGGACGCCCATCGGAGCAGGCTCCGTCGGTGCCGGGCCTCGCGGCTGTCCCCACAGCGTTGTCCGCAGGCTCCTTTCGGTGGTCCACATCGGGTCCACACTCTTTCCACAACCCTCGGAGGCGCCTCCAGGCACTTTGACTAGCGGGAGGGAAGGTTCCGGAGGGCCGACAGTAGCGCTGTGCACACCCCTGTTCAAGACGTTGTCCACAGCCTAGTGGCAGGTTGGGGAAGACACGATGCACATGCTGTGGATGACGGGGCGCCGGTGGATAAAGGGGCTGTGGAATAGTGGATAACCTGCGGCGGACTCGCGGGGACACCCGTCCGGTTTGACCTTTGCCCCGCCTGCCCCGTAACGTACGACGGTCGGCTTGTCGCGCGACGGCACTTCGGCGTGCCCGCGCATCCGGCAAGCTTTGCCCTGTGTTTCACTCACTCCGCACCGCGTGCGGGTGAACTCAAGCCTGGAGCCCACTCGTGAGCAAGCGTACTTTCCAGCCGAACAACCGTCGCCGCGCGAAGACCCACGGCTTCCGGCTGCGCATGCGCACGCGGGCCGGTCGCGCGATCCTCGCCGCCCGTCGTCGCAAGGGCCGCGTGGAGCTCTCCGCCTGACGGCGCGGAGCGTCCGGTGCGTGTTCTTTCGCCCGTCGGGACTGACCGGCGGGCGATAGCCGTACCCGGGCCCGTGCAGGTCTGAAAGCAGGTCCGCTCGTGCTGCCGTCCGCTTCCCGCATGCGGCGGGGTGAAGAGTTCGCGAACGCGATCCGTGGAGGGAGACGCGCCGGACGCCCCACCCTGGTCGCCCACCTGAGCACCCAGGGCGATCCACAGGCCCCGCCCCTGGTGGGCTTCGTGGTTTCCAAGGCCGTCGGCGGCGCGGTCGTGCGGAACCGCGTCAAACGTCGGCTGCGCCACCTGATGCGGCACCGCCTGCACTGTCTCCCTAGAGGTAGCCTGCTTGTTGTACGCGCCAATCCACAGGCGGCGTCCGCGCGAAGCGAGCACCTCGCCGCCGAGCTCGACGTCGCGCTGGATCGACTGATCGGGCGGCGGTCGCCTGGACGGCGGCCTCATCGTCCGGCCGCGACGGATGGACGATCATGACAAGCCCTGACACGGGGGCCGGTGAGCGGGTCGCGACGCCGGCACCGCCGCCGGGCGCCGGCGTGAGCCAACCGCCCCCGCCGGTATCCCTGGCCGCTCGGGTCCTCATCGGCCCGATCCGGTTCTATCGAGCCTTCATAAGCCCCCTCCTCGGGCCGCGATGCCGCTTCGAACCATCCTGCAGTGCCTATGGCCTCGAAGCGATCGCCGTCCATGGCGCCGCGCGGGGGCTGTGGCTGACCGTCAGGCGAATCGGGCGTTGCCACCCCTTCCACCCGGGAGGTTACGACCCGGTGCCTCCGCGCCCGGTCCGGTCCCACGACGAAACGCAAGGGAGCTAGCTCGGTGGAGCTGACATTCCTGGAGCCGCTGTATACGGCGGTCGCTACGGTGATCGCCTGGATTCACGGGGCCTACAGCGTCATCATCCCCCCCGACAACGGGCTGAACTGGGCCCTCACCATCATCACGCTCACCGTGCTGATGCGACTGCTGATCTTCCCGCTCTTCCTCAAGCAGATGCGCTCCTCCAAGAAGATGCAGGAGCTCGCCCCCAAGGTCCAAGAGCTGCGCAAGAAGTACAAGAACGAC
The DNA here is from genome assembly GCF_040683095.1 of Sphaerisporangium sp. NPDC051017. Classification (NCBI taxonomy): domain Bacteria; kingdom Bacillati; phylum Actinomycetota; class Actinomycetes; order Streptosporangiales; family Streptosporangiaceae; genus Sphaerisporangium; species Sphaerisporangium sp. NPDC051017. Next base: position 252,168 of record NZ_JBFBCI010000001.1, on the reverse strand, counting down.
AAGCAGCGCATGAACCAGGAGGTCATGAAGGTCTACCAGGAGGCGGGCGCCAATCCTCTCGGCGGCTGTCTCCCGATCGTGGCCCAGTTCCCGATCTTCATCTCCGTCTTCACGGTCCTGCGCGCCATCGCCGAGGACAAGGCCGCCCACGGCATGTCCCAGGCGATGGTCGACAGCGCCCGTGCCGCGCACATCTTCGGCGCGCCGGTGCCGTCGACGTTCTTCACCAGCGCCCATGACATCGAGGCGTTCGGGGCCGACCCGATCATGACCAAGGTCGTGCTCGGCATCTTCGTGGCGATCAGCTCCGCCACGACCTTCCTGACGGTCCGGCAGAGCGTCACCCGATCCATGGCGCAGATGCCGGACAACCCGATGGCGCAGCAGCAGAAGATCCTGATGTACATCTCGCCGCTGTTCGCGGTGTTCAGCCTGAACTTCGCGCTCGGGCTTATCCTTTACTGGGTCACCACCAACCTGTGGACGCTCGGTCAGCAACACTGGTTCTACAGGCGCCACCCGATGCCGATCGTCGACGCCAAGGGCAACGTGGTGCAGCCTGAGCCCAAGCCGGGGCTGCTGAGCAAGATCCTGCCGAGCAGGGCCGCCAAGGTCCAGGACGCGCCTCAGGACGCGCCTTCCGAGCCCGAGCAGAAGATCATCCGTCAGCAGCCCACCAGGCAGCCGCGCAGCAAGCGCACAGGTAGCAAGAAGTCGTAGCCGGTTGTCTAAAGGAGTCCGGACGTGACAGAAGTCAACGAGGATCAGGCCCCGCAGGCCGTCAAGGCCGCCCCCGACGTCGCCGCCCTGGAGCAGGAGGGCGAGATCGCGGCCGACTACCTCGAAGGGCTGCTGGACATCGCCGACCTCGACGGCGACATCGACATGGACGTCGAGGGCGACCGCGCCCTGGTCTCCATCGTCGACATCAAGGGCAGTGACCTCATCGGGGACAACGGCGAGGTCCTGGAGGCGCTCCAGGAGCTGACCCGCCTGGCCGTGCACCGGCGCACGGGCGAGCGCTCTCGGCTCATGCTCGACGTCGGCGGTTACCGCCAGGGCCGTCGCGTGGAGCTCAGCAAGCTGGGCGCCAAGGCCGCCGAGGACGTCAAGCGGTCCGGCGAGGCGAAGTCGCTCCAGCCGATGACGCCGTTCGAGCGCAAGGTCGTGCACGACGCGGTCGCCGCCGCGGGGCTGCGCAGCGAGTCGGAGGGTGAGGAGCCCGAGCGCTACGTCGTCGTCCTTCCCGCCTGAGCGACCTGAGTGTGAACGACCCGCGCCGGGCAGGGCGGGGCGGGTCGTAGGTGGACGTACGCAGGCCGCCGATCCTGAGGGGATCGGCGGCCTGTCGGCTTTTCCGGGCTCCTTCCTGTCGCGGAGGAGCCGGGCAACCCGATGCGTCCCCTCCGTTGTAACCCACCGGCCCTGCGCGCCTGGCGACGGCTCTCACCGGCTTTCGCGATCTTTGCCCTGCTCATGACCCGCCGATGACCGGGCCTGCTCCCCCGCGCCGCCGGACGTCCGGACGTCCTCGCCCGCTCCGCGCGCCGGTTCGCCGCGGTCAGGTCCTCGTCACCTCCGTCGCGTCGGACCGACGAGCAGTGCTGGGACGGCTACCCTTACGCGGAGATGTTGTGACCGTTCTAGTTGAGTGAGTGATGGCGGAAAGCGACGAGCTGCCCGACGCGCCCGCTGTGGCGCGCGAGGTTTTCACCGGCGAGGCGTGGCCCCGGGCCCAGGATTTCGCGGAGATGCTGGCCGGGCCCGGCGTCGTCCGAGGGCTGCTCGGGCCGCGGGAGATCCCCCGCATCTGGGACCGGCACCTGCTGAACTGCGCCGTGGTGGCCGAGGTCGTGCCGGAGGCCGCGCACCTCGTCGACATCGGCTCGGGCGCGGGCCTTCCCGGGGTGGTGCTGGCGATCGTCCGGCCTGACGTCCAGGTCACTCTGCTGGAACCCCTGCTGCGCAGGACCACGTTCCTCGAAGAGTGCGTGCAGGGTCTGAAGCTGGACAACGTGGAGGTGCTGCGGGGGCGTGCCGAGGAGCTCGCCGGCAGGCGCGCCTTCGATGTCGCCTCCGCCCGCGCCGTCGCGCCGCTCGACCGCCTGCTCTCGTGGTCCATGCCCCTGCTTCGCGAGGGCGGACAGCTCCTGGCGATGAAGGGGGAGCGTGCCGCCGAGGAATTGGAGGCCGCAAGGCAACAATTGCAGGCATATGGGGTGCAGACCGCAGAACTTGTCACGGTCGGGCGCGGTAAGGTCGATCCGCCCGCGACTCTTGTCCGGGTGGTCGCCGGACGCTCGCCAGCTCGACGCGCGCAGGCTACGCGGCGTCGACGGAAGAGGTGACGGTCATGCCGGATACGGCAGGCGGCCTTGGCTGGCCGGGTAGTCATGTCTCCGCCACAAGCGGGAGGCCGTCCGGCCTTGGCTGGCCGGCAACCCCACCCGCCGTGCCGGTTGAAAGGACGACGGCCGTGACACAGTCCCCCCTTAACCCCGGCGATTCGCCGCTGGTCCGAGAGGCGCTCAGCTCAGTGGTTTCACGTGAAACAGCTCCGTCAGCTCCCGTGGCCGCTTCGATCGGCTACTCCTCAGGCATGTCGGAAGGCGACTGGCCCCGCCCTCCGCGACGACGCATCATCACCATCGCCAACCAGAAGGGCGGCGTCGGCAAGACCACGACGGCGGTCAACCTCGCCGCGGGGCTGTCGATGCACGGCCAGCGGGTCCTGGTCGTCGACCTCGACCCCCAGGGCAACGCCTCGACGGCGCTCTCGGTCGAGCACCGCGGGAACATCCCGTCCGTGTACCAGGTCCTGGTCGAAGATCTCCCGCTCAAGGAGATCGTCAGCCCGGTGCCCGACATGCCCAACCTCTTCTGCGCTCCGGCGACGATCGGCCTGGCCGGTGCCGAGATCGAGCTCGTCTCCCTTGTCGCGCGCGAGGCCCGGCTGAAGCGGGCGCTCGAGGCATACGACGTCAACGAGCTCGACTACATCCTCATCGACTGCCCGCCCTCGCTCGGCCTGCTCACCGTCAACGCCATGGTCGCGGCGGAGGAGGTCTTGATCCCGATTCAGTGCGAGTACTACGCGCTGGAAGGGGTCAGCCAGCTCCTCCAGAACGTCGAGCTCGTGCGGGTGCACCTGAACCAGGCCCTTCGCGTCTCCACGATCCTGCTCACCATGTACGACGGCCGTACACGGCTGGCGTCCCAGGTGGCCGAGGAGGTGCGCTCGCACTTCGGCGACACCGTGCTCAACACGGTCATCCCCCGCAGCGTCCGGGTGTCCGAGGCGCCCAGCTATGGGCAGTCCGTGCTGACCTACGACGCGGGCTCCAGCGGGGCCATGGCCTACATGGACGCGGCGCGCGAGCTCGCCTTCCGGGGGGCCACGGTGGCGGGGAACTGATCGGGTCCGGCGGCCGATGCCCTCCGCGTGGAGGAGCACGCGCCAGGCCCGACCGGTACGTGAGGATCAAGTCGAGGACGCGGCGGCAGAGGCGGCGATGACGGCGGCCGTCTCCGCGTGAACGGGCCGTCGGGCAAGGAGGAGTCGTGGGGCAGCAAAGGCGTGGATTGGGGAAGGGACTCGGAGCCCTGATCCCCACCGGGCCGATCGTCGAGGCGCCGCCGAGCGCGGGCACGAGTACGGGCACGGGCGCCGACGTGAGCGCGAGCGCCGGGGTGGGCGCGGTCCCGGAGACCACCCCGGTGGACGGCGGACTCAAGCCCGTCGCGGGCGCGTATTTCATGGAGATCCCCGTCGAGGCGATCACCGCGAACCCGAGGCAGCCCCGGGAGATCTTCGACGACGACGCCCTCGCCGAGCTCGCCGAGTCCATCCGCGAGGTCGGCCTCCTCCAGCCGATCGTCGTGCGGTCCCTGGGCGAAGATCGCTACGAGCTGGTCATGGGGGAGCGGCGCTGGCGGGCCTCCAAGCTCCTCGGCCTCACGGAGGTCCCGGCCATCGTCCGGAACACCCAGGACGACGCGATGCTCCGGGACGCGCTCATCGAGAACCTCCAGCGGGAGCAGCTCAACTCACTGGAAGAGGCCGCGGCCTACCGTCAGCTCCTGGACGACTTCGGCGCCACCCACGAGCAGCTCGCCCAGCGCATCGGCCGTTCGCGCTCGCACATCACCAACACGCTGCGGCTGCTCAATCTGCCGGGCAACGTCCAGCTGCGTGTGGCGGCCGGTACGATCAGCGCCGGCCACGCCCGGGCACTGCTCGCGCTCAGCGACTCGGCGGCGCAGGAGCACCTCGCCGCCCGTATCGTCGCCGAGGGGCTGTCCGTCCGCACCGTCGAGGAGATCGTCTCGATGGGGGAGGCGACCGCGGCCCCGGCACCCCGGGCCCGCCGCGCCAAGGAGGCCGCCGACCCCACGCTGGCGCACCTCGCGACCCGGCTCTCCGACCACTTCGAGACCCGGGTGAAGGTCGACCTCGGCCGGCACAAGGGCCGCATCGTCGTCGAGTTCGCCACCATGGACGATCTCGAACGCATCATCAGCGCCATGGCTCCCGGAGCCGCGGGCTCCGTGCACGGCCTGGACGACTGAACGCTCCTCGTGTAGCGGGGAAGCCCGGCCGGGCGATCCCCGCACCGTTTCACGTGAAACACAGCGCTTATGGCCGCGCCTTCGGCACGGCGGTTCGGGCCTATGGCCTCGCTTTCGGCTCGGCGGGTTCGGGATGCTCTTGAGGTGCCTCGAACGGGGTCAGTCCTTGAGGGCCTGGCGGATCGCCATTGCGAACGTGTCGACGTCCTCGGGTGTGGTGTCGAACGCGGTCATCCAGCGGGCGGTGCCGTCCGTGACGTGGAAGCGGAAGCGGGCCTGCAGCACGGCGGTCGCCTCCGCCGGGATGGACGCGAAGACGGCGTTGGACTGGACCGGCCAGCGGATCGTCAGCCCTGGAAGATCCTCGACGGCGTCCGCGAGCCTGCGGGCCATGGCGTTCGCGTGGACGGCGTTCCGGCGCCAGAGCTCGTCGGTGAGCAGAGCCGAGATCTGCGCCGAGACGAACCGCATCTTGGACGCGAGCTGGAGCGTCTGCCGGCGCAGGATCGGCCCGCCCTCCGCCAGCCCGGGACGCAGTACGATCACCGCCTCCCCGACCATCGCCCCGTTCTTGCTCGCGCCGAAGCTCACCACGTCCACTCCGGCGTCGGTGGTCAGCGCGCGCAGCGAGCACCCGAGGAAGGCGGCGGCGTTGGCCAGCCGGGCGCCGTCCACGTGGAGCAGCATGCCGTGGGCGTGCGCCGTCTCCGCCAGCGCGGCGACCTCCTCCGTTGTGTAGCACGTCCCGAGCTCGGTCACCTGGGAGATGGAGACGACCTTCGGCTGCGCCAGATTGAAGTCCGCCGGGTCGGCGGCCCGGGCGGTCACGTCTCCGGGGGTCAGCTTCCCGTCGGGCGTCGGGACGGTGATCAGCTTGACGCCGAGGACGCGCTCGCTCGCGCCGGCCTCGTGCGTGGCGATGTGCGCGGTCTCCGGGCAGATGACCGCCTCGTAGCGCCGCCCCAGCATGAGGCTGAGGCTCACCATGTTGGCGCCGGTGCCGTTGAGGACGACCAGGCTCGTGGCCGCGTCGCCGAACTCGGCGCGAATCTGACCATCGAGGGCGTCCGTCCACGGGTCGCCGCCGTAGGAGGGCGCGTCCCCGTCGTTGGCGGCGCCCGCCGCGGCGATCACGGACGGGTGCGCCCCCGCGTGATTGTCACTGGCGAAGCTCTTGGCGTAAAAGGTCTCGATCACGCCGCCAGGCTACGCCGCCGCCCTGATCTCGATACGGGCCGGATGGCCGGTCGCGGCGCCGCGCGATGGCACGGCGCCGCGGCGACGCCTACTCGGCCGAGGCGCGGCGGACGGCGGCGCGCAGCAGGGACGCGCAGATCGCGGACAGGTCCTCACCGGCGGCTTCCACCGCCATGGGGAGGAGGGAGGTCTCGGTCATGCCGGGCGCCACGTTGACCTCCAGGAAGTGCGGGAGGCCCTGGGCGTCGACGATGATGTCGGTCCGCGACAGGTCGCGGAGGCCGAGCGCGGTGTGCGCGGTGATGGCCATCTGGGCGCACGCGTCGGCCACCTCGGGGCGCAGCCGTGCCGGGGCGAAGAACTCGGTGTGCCCGGCGGTGTAGCGGGCGGAGTAGTCGTACACGCCCTCGTTGGCGACGATCTCGACGGGCGGCAGCGCCACCGGCCCCTCGCCGACGTCCACGACGGACACCGCAACCTCCACGCCCTCGATGTACCGCTCGACGAGCGCGGTGTCGCCGTACGCGAAGCAGCCGACCATGGAGGCGGGCAGCTCGTCGGCCTTACGGACGATGGACGCGCCGAGCGCGGAGCCGCCGCGTGACGGCTTGACGAACAGCGGCAGCCCGAGCCGGTCGATGATGCGGGCCAGCACGGCGGCCGCGCCGAGGTCGTGGAAGGTCTCCTTGGGGAGAACGACGGCCTCGGGGGTGCGCACGCCGACCGAGCGTACGACGGTCTTGGCGGTCGGCTTGTCGTAGGCGATGCGGCACGCGTCCGGCGCCGCCCCGACGTACGGCACCGAGAGCAGCTCCAGAACCGAGCGGATCGCGCCGTCCTCCCCGCTTCCGCCGTGCAGCGTCACGAAAACGACATCCGGCGGGTCGGCGAGGACGGCGGGCACCAGGCTCGCGTCGGTGTCACGCGTCTCGACGTCGATCCCGGTGGCACGGAGCACCTCGCTCACCCGGCGGCCCGAGCGGAGGGAGACCTCCCGCTCGTACGACAACCCGCCCGCCAGCACGAGCACATGGCCGAGATCGCTCATCGAGGACCTTTCTTACTTCGATGGATAGAGGGAGGCGCCCCCGCCCGGCCGGGACGGGGGCACCACCAGGTGATGTATTCAGGCTAGGTCGGGTCCGGGGGTGTCGACCCCGGAGTGGGTCGGCGCCGAGCCCGTGCCGAACGTGTCGCGGATCAGCAGTTCCTGCTGGATCACGCCCGCCAGGCGCCGAACCCCCTCGCGGATGCGGTCGGGTTCGGGGTAGCAGTACGACAGGCGCATGTTGCGGGCGCCCGAGCGGTCGGCGTAGAAGCCGGTGCCCGGGACGAAGGCCACCCGCTCGGCGACGGCGCGCGGCAGGATCGCTTTGGAGTCCAGGCCCTCGGGCAGCGTCATCCACACGAAGAAGCCGCCCGCGGGCCGCGTCCAGACACAGCCGGGCGGCATGAGCGCCTCCAGCGCGGCGAGCATGGTGTCACGGCGCTCGCGGTAGAGCTCGCGGAACGACTTGATCTGCTCGCGCCACGGCTGGGTGGCGAGATACTGCCCGACGGCGAGTTGGGCGAAGCTCGAATGGGAGAGCACGGCCGACTCCATCGCGAGCACCAGCTTGTCGCGGACGGCGTGCGGCGCGAGTGCCCAGCCGACGCGGAAACCCGGGGCCAGGGTCTTGGAGAACGACCCCAGATAGACCACGCCGTCCGGGTCGTCCGCCCTTAACGCCCGCATGGGGTCGCCGTCGAAGCCGAGCAGCCCGTAAGGGTTGTCCTCCACGACCAGGAGGCCGGCGCGGCGGCAGATCTCCATCACCTGGCGGCGGCGTTCGGCGCTGAGCGTGACGCCCGCGGGGTTCTGGAAGTTGGGGATGGTGTAGAGGAACTTGACGCGGCGGCCCTGGCGCGCCACCGACGCGATCGTCTCGGCGAGGGCCTCGGGGACGAGCCCATGGTCGTCCATGGCGACGTGCACGACGGACGCCTCGTAGGCCGCGAACGTGCCGAGCGCGCCGACGTAGGACGGCCCCTCGGCGAGCACGACGTCGCCGGGGTCGATGAAGATGCGGGTGACCAGGTCGAGGGCCTGCTGCGACCCGACGGTGACGACGACGTCGTCGGCGTTCGCCTCGATGCCCTCCAGGCGCATGACCTCGCAGATCTGCTCGCGCAGGGCGGGGTCGCCCTGGCCGGAGCCGTACTGGAGCGCCACCGTGCCGCGCCGGGCGACCAGGTCGGCGACGAGCTCGCCCACGCTGTCGAGGGGGAGGGCCGTGACGTACGGCATGCCGCCGGCCAGCGAGACCACCTCGGGCCTCGACGCGACGGCGAAAAGAGCTCGGACCTCGGAGGCCACCATCCCGGCCGCGCGTGCTGCGTACCGGTCGATGTAGGCGTCGATGCGCGACCCGTGGGCCGCCGTGCTCCGACCGTGATCCTGCTCTTGCGTCACGGTCCACCTCCTCGTCGTAGCCGACTAGGTCCTTGCGAAGACACCAGGGTACGGCAGTGAACGGCCAGGCCCTGGGTAATTACTTCACTTAGAGCGCCTTTCGCGGGCAAAGCGAACAATTTGCGCGCTGCATTGGGGGTCCCGGGCGAGGAACCCCGTGCGGGTCGAGGGCCAGGACCGCCGTACGCCGCTTTCACTCGGCTACCATGCCAGTCTGGAGACGCCCGTAATTCGTGCGCTTTCTCGCCATGACTCGCGCTCGTCTCGCAAGGATTGGGGGCCCTGAGGTGTCGCGCCGGCTCGTGAACGTCACGCTCGACAATCTTGATGATCTACCGCGCCGCTGCCGGCGGTGCGTGTTCTGGGAACTCGACCCGGTCAGCGGAGAACGCGCCCAGATGGCGGGAGACCCCGGGCTGGAAAAAGAGGCATGGATCTCCGCGACGCTCCTGGAATGGGGCAGTTGCGGGAAGATCTGCTACGTGGACGGAGTGCCGGCCGGTTTCGTCCTATACGCTCCCCCGCTGTACGTCCCGCGCTCGGTCGCCTTTCCCACCTCGCCGGTGAGCGCGGACGCCGTCCTGCTGATGACCGCGCACATCGTGTCGGAGTTCTCCGGCGGCGGCCTCGGGCGCATGCTCATCCAGGGCGTCGCGAAGGATCTCACGCGGCGCGGGGTCCGGGCGATCGAGGCGTTCGGCGACCTGAAGTGGGAGGAGCCTGGGTGCGTCATCCCCGCCGAGTACCTACTGGCGGTCGGGTTCAAGACGGTTCGCCCTCATCTGCGCTACCCGCGTCTCCGGCTGGAGCTGAAGACCGCCGCCTCATGGCGTGAGGACGTCGAGGTGGCCCTGGAACGGCTGCTGGGCTCCATGACCCCGGAACGCGCGCTGCGCCCCGTCTGAGGCGCTCTCAGCCTCCCGGGCCCGGCCCTGACGAACCAGTCCAGAACGCCACAGAGCCCCCCGCGCCGTCGGGCGTGGGGGGCTCCTGGGTGGGGTGTGCCGCTCGGAAGCGGTGGTACGGCTCGTCGGAGCCGCAGGGGCGTCAGATGACGCCGTCGAGCTCGCGCAGCAGCATGGCCTTCGGCTTTGCGCCGATGATCTGCTTCACGACCTCTCCACCCTTATAGACGTTCAGGGTCGGAATCTGGAGTACGCCGTAGTCCCGCGGAGTCTGAGGATTCTCGTCAATGTTGATCTTGACGATGGTGAGCTTGTCGGCGTGCTCGGTAGCGATCTCCTGCAGGATCGGCGCCACCTGGCGGCACGGACCGCACCACTCGGCCCAGAAGTCCACGAGGACGGGCTTGTCGCTCTTGAGGACTTCGGCGTCGAAGGTGGCGTCGGTCACTGACTTGATCTCGCCCAAGGTTCTCTCCCTTAACTGGTAGGCGGTGGCGTGGCGCGCGTCAGGCGGTGGCGTGGTCCGCGAGCCAGCGCTCGGCGTCGATCGACGCGGAACAGCCGGTGCCCGCGGCGGTGATCGCCTGGCGGTAGGTGTGGTCGACGACGTCGCCGGCGGCGAAGACGCCGTCGATGTTCGTCCGGGTGGTCGGCGCGTCCACCACGACGTAGCCCTCGTCGTCCAGTTCGAGCTGGCCCTTGAAGAGCTCGCTGCGCGGGTCGTGGCCGATCGCGATGAAGACGCCCGTCACCGGAAGCTCGGTCTCCTCGCCGGTCTTGAGGTTCTGGAGCTTGACGGCGCTGACCTTGGTGTCGCCGACGATGTCGGTGACCACGCTGTCCCAGACGAAGCGGATCTTCTCGTTCGCGAAGGCGCGGTCCTGCATGATCTTGCTGGCCCGCAGCGTGTCACGCCGGTGGACCACCGTCACCGACCGGGCGAACCGGCTGAGGAAGGTGGCCTCCTCCATGGCCGTGTCGCCACCGCCGACCACCACGATGTCCTGGTCGCGGAAGAAGAAGCCGTCACACGTCGCACACCACGACACGCCGCGGCCCGACAGCCGCTTCTCGCTCGGCAGGCCGAGCTGGCGGTACCCGGAACCGGTCGCGACGATCACGGTCTTCGCGTAGTAGGTCTCGGTGTGGGTCTTGACCACCTTGGGGGTCTGGGTGAGGTCGACCTCGATCACGTCGTCGGCCAGGAGCTCGGCGCCGAACCGTTCCGCCTGCTTGCGGAAGTTGTCCATCAGCTCGGGGCCGAGGATGCCGTCGGGGAAGCCGGGGAAGTTCTCGACGTCCGTGGTGTTCATGAGCGCGCCACCGGCGGTGACGGAGCCCTCGAACACCAGCGGATTCAGGTCCGCGCGCGCGGCGTAGACCGCGGCCGTGTAACCGGCCGGCCCCGACCCGATGATGATGACATTCCGGACGTCGCTCACGCTCTTTGGCCTTTCATGCCCGTGGGTGGTCACTCGCTCGACTCCCTGGTACGACCCGCCGGGACACGTCGCCGCGACCGGCCCCGGCCTTGTTCCTACCTGTTCGTCGATGCCAGTCGCCTCAACAGATCCTAGGCGTCGGAGATTCCCGCCCCGCCCATGCGCCGCCCTGACACGGCGAAGTCCCCCGAGGGTACTCCCCGGGGGACTTCGGTGACGCGTGCGGGCGGCCGCGATGGCCGATGGTGACCGGCCGACTACTGCCAGCGGCTCACGGCCGGCGGACGCACGTTGGTGCAGTTGTCGTCGACGACGTAGACGTAGACGGCGTTGCGGAAGCGGTCCTTCCAGAAGGCCATGACGGTGGCCTCGTTGCCCTCGTAGAACCCCTGGTCGACGCCGATCGGCTTCGGCGCCTTCACGCCGAGCTTCTTGCCGACGCGGGCGGAGATCTTCGCCACGCAGCGCGTGACGGCGGCGTCGGCCGTGGCCGAGCTGCCGGTTCCGGGGCCGGTCGCGCCGACGTACGTGGCCAGCGGGCCGTCCAGGACGCTGCTGGAGTAGTTGTAGTCGCTCTTGGCGACAGGGTAGTCGGCCTGCGCCGAGCCCGGCCTGATCTCGTGGCTCCTGGACGGTGCCGGGCTGTGCGTGGGCTGCGGCAGGGCGACGGGAGGCGCCGACCCCGTGCCCGAGCCGGAGGCCATCAGCATGTTCGCGGTGAGGCCTGCCCCGCCGATCACGACCGCCGCCGCGACGCTCGCCGCCACGGGCATCGCCCAGGAGCGCCGCCGGGACGTCCTGCGCGTGCGCCTGGCCGGGACGATGGAGCCGTCGTCGGCGACGATGCCGAGGGGGACGACCTCCTCGGGCCGCTCGACGGCCGGGGGCTCCACGGGCATCTCGGGAAGCGGCGCGGGCGTCTCCCAGGGGGAGTCCGCCATGATGCGGTCCCAGTCGGGCGCCTCGTCGAGCTTGAGGCCCCCTTCACGCCTGGTCTCCGCCTCGGCGGCCAGCGCCTTGTCGATGCGAAGCGCGACACCCATGGGCATCGCCGGCACCGGCATGGCCGCGAGAACCTCGCGGACCGCCGCCAGCTCGGCGAGGCTCTCGCCGCAGGGGTCGCAGATCGCGAGATGCTCGCGTACCCGCGCGGCAGTGGCGACGTCGAGAAGACCTTCGGCCAGTTCGGCGAGGACCTCGAGGTCGTAGTGCGTATCACCCGTCACGAAGTTCTGCTCCCTTCGCGGATGAGACGCGAGTTAGGTCGGATCGGTTCCGCAGATGCGAAAGAATTGGGGCGAGTTTCGCGCGACCCCGCGCGCAGCGGCTCTTGATCGTGCCGGTGGGCACCTCGAGCACCTGGGCGGCGTCCTCCACGGAGTAGCCCATCATGTCGACCAGCACCAACGCGGCCCGCTGGTCGGTTGGGAGGAGCTTGAGCGCGGCCGAGACCTCCATGGACACGTCGCGATCGCCCGTGTGGTCGGGGATCGGCGTGTCCCGCTCGGCGGCCTCGACGAGCTCGTCGTCGGCGACGGGGCGGATCGACTTGCGGCGCATACGGTCGAGACAGGCGTTGACGACGATGCGGTGCAGCCATGTGGTGACCGCCGCCTCGCCGCGAAAGCTGTCGGCCTTGCGGTAGGCGGAGACGAAGGCGTCCTGGACGGCGTCGGCCGCTTCGTCCGGGTCGCCGAGAGTGCGCAGGGCCACGGCCCACATGCGATCTCGGTGGCGGCGGACGATCTCGCTGAATGCGTGTGGATCGCCGCCGATATGGCGGGTCAGCAGGTCGGCGTCGGTCGACGCAGACCCTGCGGCCTGCTGTGCCGCCGGTGGGCTATCGGGGGGAAGGTTCACAACGCGTGTCCTGTTAGGCCGATCCGGGAGAGTTCACCACTACCTCATAGATGGTGCCACGAAACTTCGCGTCAAACGCTGGAAGGCGCGTAAACCAGATCACAACGTACCGACCGGTGGTCGCCTTCTCCGGTGTGAGGGTCACCGTGCCGGAGACGTTCTCCTGCTTCGCGACCGTCCTGAGCGCCTTCAGATCGGGGCTGTCACCCACCTTGAGCTGGATGGACGCCCCGGGGCGGTCGCCCAGCGACACCACGACGTCCGACACCGGGATCGCCGTGCCCATGTCGAGCAGCAGCCCGACACCTTCCTTCAGCCCTCCCATCTCGGCGCTCTGGTAGCTCAGCGTGTGCCACTCGGTGGACGCCTTGCCGTCGATGGCGAGGTGGGCGATCTCGGGATGCTCGGTGAGGTCGTCGCCGAGCGGGTCGAAGCCCGTGGCGCTCGACGGCTTGACCGCGACGACCTTCGGTGGCGGCGGCTTGGAGGCGGACGCCGACGGGCTGGCCGTCGTCTCGCGCTTGCCGAGGCTCTGCCCCAGAGTCCACGCGCCGATGCCCACCGCGGCGATGATCAGCAGGATGACGACGGTCACCAGGACGCGGCCGGCCACGCCGCCGGAGCGGGGCGGCCTGAGCTGCACGGGCGGACGGGAGATCTCCTGCCGGGGTGGCGCGGTCATCTGGCCAAGGTCGTCGGGCGCCTCGGAGCGGAAGCCGAGGGCCGGCGGGATCGCCGACACGGGCACGGGCGCGGGCCTCGGCACCTCGGCCAGCGCCTCGGCGACGTCGGCCGGGGTGGCGAGCGGGGGAAGGCCGCGGCGCGGCTCCTGGAGCAGCGCCCGGCATGTGATCGCGTCGAGGAAGCCGGGGACGCCCGCCGTGACCTGGCGTGGGGTGCAGATCTTGCCGTCGTCCAGCGGGGCCGGGGGGAGGTCGACCTCGCCCTCGCCGGGCCAGTGGCCGGTCAGCGCGGTGTAGAGCAGGCGCCCGAGGCCCTGCGCGTCCTCGCGGGCGGCATCCTCGCTCTCGACGGCGCACAGGGCGGCGTCCACGGCGAGGCCGAGAAGCTTGACGGTGTTCCCGGCCGTCCAGATCAGGCGGTCGGGGGTGAGGCACAGGTGGGCGAGCCCGGCCTGGTGGGCGTGGGCGACCGCCTCGGCGGCCTCCGCGACCAGCGCAGCCGCGCGCTCGGGCGCCATCGGCCCCGAGGACACCATGTCGGTGAGCGTCTCGCCGGTGACCCACTCGCTCACGACGTAGGCCTGGCCGTCCTCTTCGGCGGCGTCGAAGACCTGGGTGAGGCGCGGGTCGGTGAGCCGGCTCGCCCCGCGGGCCGCGGTGACGACCTCGGCGACGCGCTCGAACTCCGGGGAAAGCGTGAGAACGCAGACGGGCCGCGCCAGCACCTCGTCGATGGCCTTCCACAAGGTGGCGCCACCCGACTCGCTGACGCGGTCTTCCAGGCGGAACCGGTCGGCCAGACGGCCGCCGGGCTCCACGGCAGGGGCGCTCATGAGGCGTTCCTCTCCCTGGACGTGGGCGATGTCCGAGCGAATATCCCCACGCCCCTCCTGCTCCTCGTCCGCCGGCCGTGCCCGGTGTCCACCGCGCACCGGCACCATGGTAGTCCGGAGTGGGTCCCGCCCGTGTTGCCCTTGGAACACGGGCGAACCGGACTTCGCGGTTCCTATGCCTAGCGGCCTACCCGTCCGGCCACAAGTCCAATGATCGAAGTGATCTCGGCGATGCGCATTCTCTGGGACGCGACCAGGTAGATCAGCCCGCCGGCGCCGCCGCCCGCGATCAGCATGATCGCCGAGCTGAGGGGCGTGATGCCGGCGATCTCCTTGGTGACCCACAGGGCGGCGAGCGCGATGACGGCCGCCGGGATCGACGCGATGTACATGCGCGACAGGCCGGACGCGACGGCCCTGCCGCCGAGGCCGCCTTCCACCTTGGCGGCGGCAAGGCGCCACGCGACCGCTCCGCCGAGGACGTACGCCATCGTGAAGGACAGGGCGAGCCCCATGACGATGAAGCGCGGCGGCAGCGTCAGGTAAAGGATGAACCCCAGAGCGGAGTTGAGCACGACATTGCCGACGGCGATCAGCGCCGGGGTGCGGGTGTCGCCGAAGCTGTAGAAGACCCGCAGCAGGAGCTGGTAGATCGAGAACGGCACCAGCGCGAGGCCGAACACCTGGAGCACGTTCCCGATGTTCAGGGCGTCGTCGATGGACGTGTTGCCGTGCCCGAAGATGAGCACGGCCACGGCCGGGCCGAGCACCATGAGCATCAGCCCGGCCGGCACGATGGCCGCCGAGACCAGCCGCACGCCGGAGGTGAACTCCTGGCGGATCGCGTCGAACTGCCCCTCGTGCGCGTACCGGCTCATGCGGGGCAGCATCGCGGTGATCACCGAGACCGCGATGATGCCGTACGGAAGCTGGAAGAACTGGTAGGAGAGGGTGTACGACGTGAAGCCGGCGACGTGCGCAGACCCGGCTTTGGCGGTGGCCCCCGTCGCAAGGTTGGTGGTGACGATCAGGCCGAGCTGGTTGATCACGACGAACGCCAGCGTCCAGGCGCCCATCCTGCCCATCTCGCCCAGCCGGGCGTTGCGCAGGTCGAGGCGGGGCACGAAGCGGAACCCCACACGGTGCACGGCGATGATGAGGATGATCGCCTGCGCGACGATGCCCGCCGTGGTGCCGATGCCGAGAAGCGCGAGGTCGGAGGAGGTCACCGCGTTGAGGTCCGCGCCCGCGCGGCTCACGACGTGATAGGTGAGCCCGACGGCGATGACGACGATGTTGTTGAGCACCGGCGCCCACATCGGCGCCCCGAACCTGTCACGGGTGTTGAGGATGGCGCCCGCGACGGCGCCGATCCCGAAGAAGGCGATCTGCGGCAGGATGTACCGCGTCAGCCTGACCGTCACGTCGAACTTGACCGGGCTGAGGTCCGTGGTGATCACGTCGACCAGCACGGGGGCGAACACCACGCCGACCACGGCGATCGCGAGGAGCGCCATCGTGGCGACGGTCATCAGCCGCTGCTCGTACGCCCGGCCGCCGTCTGGGTCGGTCTTCTGCGCCTTCACGATCATCGGGACGACGACGCTGCTCAGCACGCCTCCGATGAGGAAGTCGAACAGCATCATCGGGATCATGAACGCGACGTTGTACGCGTCGCCCAGCGCCGCGACGCCGATCGCCGAGGCGAGCACCGCGGTCCTGAAGAAGCCGGTCACGCGGGACACCATCGTGCCGGCGGCCATGATCGCGCTGGCGCGCAGGACGCGGCTCATGAGGGCCCCTCTCGGTGCTGGGCGGGTTCGGGGACGGGCGCGGGCGCGGGCGGCGGCGCCGGTCTGCGCCGGCCGGCGGAACGCCGCGAGTGGCGTCGCAGGATGCGCAGCGTCACCGCGGCCAGCATGACGGCCAGGGCCGCGCCGACGATCACCAGCGCGATGCCGGTGTACCCGGTGGTTTGCACGGTGACCTCGACGGGGGCGCCGTACCGCACCCCCGCCGCGCTGGTGAGCTGCACCTTCACCGTCGCCTGGCCGCCGCCGCTGGCGGTCATCGGGATGTCGATGGGCCTGGTCTTGCCAGGGCTGATCGTCACCGGGGACTCGTAGGAGCCGATCGTGAGCAGCTTCCGGTTCCCGGAGGTGATCTTGACGCCGATGGTGACCTCCTGGTCGTGGAGGTCGTTGCGGATGCTGATCGGGATCACGCCGTTCTTGCCCGCCAGCATGCGGTCCTGCTCGCCGGTGGTCACCGAGATGGCCTCGGTGCGCGTGGTGACCGCCTTGTCGATCTGCTTGACCAGCGGGGACGCCTCGCCCGTGCGGCCGCGCCACGCCGAGGACGTGAGCCGGAGCAGGGCGGTGTCGAAGACCCGCCGGCGGTCCTGGGTGACGACGGCGGTGAGGTCGGCGCGCTTGCCGAGCTTCTTGACGCCCAAGAGGTAGGCCTTGCCGAGCTCGGCCTGCCGGTCCTTGTCGGTGTAGACGAGACCGGCGCGCGGGGGCGCGAGCTTGGACGGCTTGATGGAGTCCAGGGCGACCGGCTTGAGCCACGGCGCGGAAGCGGTGGCCTTCAGCAACGCCGTGACGAAGGCGGGGTCGGGGTTCCAGCGCCGGGGAGGCGCGGCGACGACCGTGCGGGCCTCCTGGGGATGCTCGGCGCCGATCATGACCGTC
Source organism: Sphaerisporangium sp. NPDC051017 (assembly GCF_040683095.1). Classification (NCBI taxonomy): domain Bacteria; kingdom Bacillati; phylum Actinomycetota; class Actinomycetes; order Streptosporangiales; family Streptosporangiaceae; genus Sphaerisporangium; species Sphaerisporangium sp. NPDC051017. The sequence continues at coordinate 235,534 of NZ_JBFBCI010000001.1, read as the reverse complement.
TCGGCGAGGAAGCGCTGGGTGGCCAGCGTGAGGCCGCCGGGCGTGGAGGCGCCGGACGCGAGGAGCTGGCTCAGCACGGGGTCGGCGAGGACCACGCCGACCGCCCCCTTGACCGTTTCCAGCTTGGCCCCGGCGTCCGGGGTGTAGGTGACCGGCGGGGCCGGGGGGAGGGCCGTCGCGGACAGCAGGACGGTCTTGACGTCGCCGACCGCGAGCGCGTCGAGGGCGTCGTTGTCGATCATCCCGCCGACCGGCCAGTTCACGCTGGTGGTGACCTGCTTGCCGAGGAGGTCGGTGGCGACGGTCCCGCCCATGTCCAGCGCGGTGCGCGTGGCGGAGTCGAGCCCATGGTGGCTGACCGCCGCGACGTCGGGGTCGCCGTACGGGGTGGCGGAGACCGGGACGCCGGACAGAGCCGTGCGCACTCGCTGCAGCCACTGGCCCGCGGCCTGGTCGGCGGGCTTCTTGACGGTTCCGACCGAGTAGCCCTGGGACATGGCGCGCGCGTCGTCGAGCACGGACGGGTCGACGAACCAGGTGACACCCTTGGAGGGGGTCTCGGCGATCTTCAGGATCCTCCCGAGCCGGCCGTTGTCGGCGAGGGCCTGCTTCAGGCCGTCGTCCACGAAGGTGGTGTCGTCACCCCTGTGCGGCTGGTCGACGAGGGGCAGCGCCCAGGCGATCTTGGTGCGCGCGACGGGCCGGTTCGCCGGCGCGTACGGCATCAGGGTGCGCTGGGCGGCGAGCTGCTGCCCGGCGGCGTTCACCAGCTCGATCGTCATCGGGTAGACGCCGAAGCGGAACATCTGCAGCTCGGCGGGGGTGAAGCTGAACTCCCAGGGCACCTTGCCCGACGCCGGGAGCTGGCTGACCGGGATGGTGTACCGCGTCGAGTCGAGGATCTGGCCGCCGTCGGCGAAGGCCTGCATCTCGGCGCGGGTCGTGAACGGCTGGCGGGAGAAGCGAAGCCGGACCGACACCCACGACATGGTGGCTGCGCTGGTGTTCGCCACGGTGCCGGTGATCTTCACCGGCGTGGAGGATTCGCGCGGCACCGCCGGGGTGATGGAGCTCACCACGATCTGGACGTCCTGCCGGCCGGTCACGGAGGCGGCCTGCACCTGCCCGGCCGGGGTGACGGTCGCGCGCGCGGCACCGGCGACCGCCGCCGGGGCGAGGAGGAAGGCGGCGGTCAGCACAGAGATCAGGGCGGCTCCGCGGGTCACGTGCCGGCCAGGGGTGGAGTTCGGCGCACGCCCAGAATGGTATGGCCTAAAGCAGGGCCGGCGGCGATTCGCGGCGCGGGAGGCCCACCACGGGGCGCACCTCGCGCGAGCCGGGGATGCGGACGGCCTTGTGGCGCGGGGCCTGCAGGTCGACGTACCGGCCGCGGGTGAGTCCGAGCAGGTCGAGTGTGCGAAGGCGCACCGCCGTGCGGCGCTCGCCCGTGGCGATATAGACGTCGGCGTCGGGGGCGGAGGGCTCGGTCAGGCGCTCGTCGATGAGGACGGTGAGCTCCTCGGGGAGCAGGAGAGGTGACACTGATGTGGCCGCGTAGTCCGTGGCCGAATTCACGAGGAACGCGGGCGCGGGGCGCACCCGGCGGGCGCCGAGAAGGGCTCCCACGGCGCCCGGCCGCGGCGGGTCCGCGACCGTGGTGACCACGGCGACCGGCGCCCGGCCGTTGCGGGTCGTGACCTCGAACACCGTGACCCGGACGCAGCGCCCGGGCTCCACGCCGAGGACCTCCGGAAGATCGTCGGCGCACGTCAAGGCGCGCGGAAGCCGTACGATCTCATGGTGGATCTGGTGGGACAGGAGCCAACGGTGGATCGCGAGGGCGTCTTTCATCTCTCGTGCTCCTTGTCTTCGACGGGTGCCCCCGACAGATCTGCGACTGACCGTCACCTAGTGGTCGCTTGGGTTTCGCCCGGGCGGGTTACACCAGGGCTGACGCGGAGATTCTGTTCCGTGACCGAAGGACCTACCCAGCTTGTCCGTCTCAAATCTGAGCGTTAGTCAGCAGAGGGCCGTGATCGACCTATTTCGGCGGATTGCTCCGGTCGCCGACGAGCTCGGCGAGCTGTTCGCCGCGCACGGGCACGAACTCGCCGTGGTCGGCGGGTCGGTTCGTGACGTCTTCCTCGGCCGCATCGGCAACGACCTCGACCTGACCACCGACGCGCGTCCCGAGCGGGTGCTGGAGATCGTCACCGGCTGGGCCGACTCTGTGTGGACGATCGGCATCGACTTCGGCACCGTCGGCGTCCGCAAGGGCGGCTGGGTGCTGGAGATCACCACGTACCGCAGCGAGTCCTACGACCCGAAGTCCAGGAAGCCCGAGGTCGCCTACGGCGAGACTCTGGAGGCCGACCTGGAGCGGCGCGACTTCGCGGTCAACGCGATGGCCGTCAGGCTTCCCGGGCACGAGTTCGTCGACCCGTACGGTGGCCTGCGCGACCTCGGCGAGAAGGCGCTGCGCACGCCCGGCACGCCTGAGCGGTCCTTCGACGACGACCCGCTCCGCATGCTGCGGGCGGCCCGGTTCGCCTCCCAGCTCGGATTCACCGTCGACCCCGCCGCGGTGGCGGCCATGACGTCGATGGCCGAGCGCATCGAGATCGTCTCCGCCGAGCGCATCCGCGACGAGCTGGACAAGCTGATCTGCGGGGCGGGGCCGCGCGAGGGCCTCGGCCTGCTGGTGGACACCGGCCTCGCGGCCCACGTCCTGCCCGAGCTGCCCAAGCTGCGGCTGGAGATCGACGAGCACCACCGGCACAAGGACGTCTACGAGCACACGCTCATCGTCCTGGAGCAGGCGATCGCGCAGGAGGCCGCCGGGCCGGACCGCGTGCTGCGCTGGGCCGCGCTGCTGCACGACATCGGCAAGCCCAAGACGCGGCGATACGAAGAGGGCGGCCGCGTCTCGTTCCACCACCACGAGGTCGTGGGCGCGCAGATGACCAAGAAGCGCCTGACCGAGCTGCGGTTCCCCAAGGACGTCGTGGCCGACGTCGCGCACCTGGTCGAACTGCACCTGCGCTTCCACGGCTACGGCACCGGCGAATGGACCGACTCCGCGGTGCGCCGCTACGTCCGCGACGCCGGGCACCTGCTCGAACGGCTCCACAAGCTCACCCGCGCCGACTGCACGACCCGCAACAGGCGCAAGGCACAGGCCCTCTCGCGCACCTACGACGAGCTGGAAGTACGCATCGCCCGCCTCGCCGACGAGGAGGAGCTGGCCAAGATGCGGCCCGAGCTCGACGGCAACGAGATCCAGGAGGCGCTCGGGGTCGGGCCGGGGCCCGTGGTGGGCAAGGCGTGGAAGTTCCTGCTCGACCTGCGCCTCGACAAGGGCGTGCTCGGCAAGGACGCCGCCCGGGAGGCGCTGATGGAGTGGGCGCGCGACCAGGGCCTCGTCTGAGGCCGAGCGGCCGGGGTCTGGTCTGAGGCCGAGCGACCAGGGCCGCGCCTGAGGTCGCGCGGCGGGGCCCGTCAGTCGAGGGTGCGCGGCCGGGCCCGGTCGGCTGAGGGTTCGCGGGAAGTTATCCACAGGCCGGGCCCGGGTTCCGGACTTTGTCCACAGGTGGGGCCGTGGGCGGCGTGCGGGGCCGCCGCCGGGGCTAATGTGGCCCGCGTGGACGCCGAGACGCTTCGTGAACTGGACCGCAGGCACCTGTGGCACCCCTACGCCCCCGCCTACCCGGCCACGGCCGCCCATCCCGTGGCCGATGCCGAGGGGGTGCGGCTGAGGCTGGCCGACGGCCGTGAGCTGGTCGACGGCATGTCCTCGTGGTGGGCCGCCATCCACGGCTACAACCACCCGGCGCTGAACGCCGCCGCGCGCGACCAGCTCGGCCTGATGGCGCACGTCATGTTCGGCGGCCTTACGCACGAGCCGGCCGTGCGGGTCGCGCGGCGCCTGGCCGAGATGACCGGGCTGGAGCGCGTGTTCCTGGCCGACTCCGGGTCCGTCGCGGTCGAGGTCGCCATCAAGATCGCGATCCAGTGCACGGGCAGGAGCCGGCTGCTGACCGTGCGGGGCGGCTATCACGGTGACACCTTCGGCGCCATGGCGGTGTGCGACCCGGTCAACGGCATGCACCACATGTTCACCGGCGTCCTGCCCGAGCACGTCTTCGCCGACCGGCCCCCCGGCGACTACGGCCATCGTCCGGGAAGGACCGGCGGCGGGCACCTCTCGCATGTGGGCACGCCCACCGTGCATCCGGGCACGCCCGCCGTGCACATGGGAACGCCCGCTGCGCATCCGGGAGCACCCGTTATGCCGCTCGGCGCGCATGGCGGGCGTTCGGTGCCGGGGAAGCCCTCAGGGACGCACGCGGCGGGGGCCGTCGAGCCGCCCGGCCAGGCGTACATGGATCATCTGTCCGAGCTGGTCGCGCGGCACGCCGGGGAACTCGCGGCGGTGATCGTCGAGCCCGTCGTCCAGGGGGCGGGCGGCATGCGCTTCTACCATCCGGCCTACCTCACGCGGCTGCGCGAGCTGGCCGACGAGCACGGGCTGCTGCTCATCGCGGACGAGATCGCCACCGGCTTCGGTCGCACGGGCGAGCTGTTCGGCTGCGACCACGCGGGCGTCCGGCCCGACATCATGTGCGTGGGCAAGGCGCTGACCGGCGGCTACCTCACCATGGCGGCCACGCTCTGCACGAGCGAGGTCGCCGAGCGCGTCGGCGTGCTCATGCACGGCCCGACGTTCATGGGAAACCCCCTCGCCGCGGCGGTGGCCGACGCCTCGCTCACGCTCCTCGGCGAGCGCCCGTGGCGCGAGGAGGTCGCGCGCATCGAACGCGGCCTGGTGGACGGGCTCGCCGAGGCCGCCCGCGCGCCGGGGGTGAAGGACGTCCGGGTGCTCGGCGCGATCGGCGTCATCGAGACGCACGCGCCGGTGGACGTCCCGAAGATCCAGGACATCGTGATGGAGCACGGCGTCTGGCTGCGCCCGTTCGGGCACCTTGTTTATACGATGCCGCCGTACGTGACCGGCCCCGAGGACCTCACCATGATCACCCGCGCGATGGTCGCCGCCGCGAACGCCCTGCCCGCTTGATCACGGTCCCCATGAGACCCGGCTCTGTGAGGTCTGGTTCCCGTGAGGTCGTGCCCGTTTCTGGTCAGGGTGTAGGGCGGATGGGAGTGGCCCGGCGCGGAGTGGCGGGTCAGTGGGTGACCTCTTGGGGGGTGCGGGGTTTGGCGTCGGCCGTCAGGAGGCGGTAGACGAGGGCGCTGAGCAGGTAGCCGCTCGCGGCGATCGTCAGCGTGGCGTACGACTTGCCATTGGCGGGCAGGATCAGCGCCGCGACGGCCGCGGCCAGCACCAGCATGCCGTTGAAGAGCATGTCGTAGATGGAGAAGACCCGCCCGAGGTAGGTGTCCTCGACGTCCCGCTGCACGATCGTGTCGGTGCAGATCTTCACGCTCTGCCCCGTGACGCCGAGGACGAAGCCCGCCGCCAGGAAGCCGGCCTGATGGAACGGCAGGCAGAGCAGCAGCCCGAGCACCCCGGCCGTGGCCAGCATGATCGGAATCCACCTCTCCGGGCGGAAGCGCTCGGTCGCCCACGGCGTGATCAGCGCGGCGGTGAAGAACCCGGCGCCGGAGGTGGCGAGCACGCCGGTGATGTGGTTGAGGCCCGCCTCGACGTCGGTGGTGAAGTAGAAGCGGTACAGCATCCCGGTCATCACGAGGGTCATGCCGTACAGGAACCGGTGGGCGGCCATGCCCCCGAGCGCGGTCGCGGGCGACCGCAGGTGGACGATGTGGCGCGCGCCGTCGGCGAGGCCGGTCACGACGTTGCGCAGGGCCTCGCGCGCCTGCGGCAGGCTGGGGTCGTACGAGGGGCCGAGCAGTTCGCGCCGCATCGTCTGGGCGATCAGCGCGCTGGCTCCGAAGACGACGCCCGAGGTCACCAGCAGCAGCGCCGTGCCGCCGTGGCCGGGGCCGAAGGCGAGCCGCAGCAGGTAGCCGACCCCCGCCCCGATGAACGTGGCGACCGTTCCCGAGGTCGGGGTGACCGCGTTGGCGAGCATCAGCCGCTCGGGCTGCACCACGTGCGGCAGCGAGGCGCTCAGCGCGGACAGGAAGAAGCGGTTCACGCCGAGCACGGCGAGCGCCGCGGTGTAGAAGCACCAGTCGGGCGCGCCGAGCGCGACGAGCGACGCGGCGACGATCAGCAGCGCCCCCCGGACCACCGGCGCGATCACCAGGATCTGGCGGCGCGACCAGCGGTCGATGAACACCCCGGCGAACGGCCCGAGGATGGAGTACGGCAGCAGCAGGACGGCGAACGCCACTGCGGCCTCGGCGGCGCTGGTCTGCTTCTCCGGGGTGAAGAAGGCGTACCCGACCACGGCGAACTGGAAGACGCCATCGGAGAACTGCGAGACCAAACGCGTGGAGAAGAGACGTCTGAAGTCCCGGCCTCGAAGGACGGCGCGGAGGTCGGAGACGAAGGACATGCGGGCCAGCCTAACGGCCGAGTCCGAAGCCCAACATCGGGAACATCCCCGATGTCCCCTCAGGGATAGGCGATCCCGATGTGGTCATGCCTCACGATATGCCGGACCCGCACCGTGTTCGCGCGGCGAAGACGACGCCTGCCGTTTGTTTACCAAGACCAGGACAGTCCGGGCGCCGGGCCGTGACCGGGGAGGTTGGTGCACCAGGAGTGACGGTCCGGTGGTACCCCGAAGTTTCACCAGGTAGACGGTTGGCGTACTCGGGATGAGATTTGCCCGCCCGTGACTGATGCTTCTGCGACCATTTGCCGGTCGTGGCCAGGGCCGGGGGCTGAGCGTATCGACATGATCACGTAATCTCGGTCGCGTGACCCATGACGAACATGTCGTGCTCGTGGACGCCGAGGGCGAAGCGATCGGCACGGCGCCCAAGAGCATCGTGCACGGTGCCGACACGCCGCTGCATCTGGCGTTCTCCAGCTATGTGTTCGACCCCGAGGGGCGGGTGCTGCTGACCCGGCGCGCGTCCCACAAGCGCACCTGGCCGGGGGTGTGGACCAACAGTTGCTGCGGCCACCCCCTGCCCGGCGAGAAGCCCGAGGACGCGGTGGCGCGCAGGCTCGCCTACGAACTCGGCATCACCGCCGCCACCGTCGAGCTGATGGTGCCGGGCTTCGCCTACCGCGCCGTGATGAGCGACGGGACGGTGGAGCACGAGATGTGCCCTGTCTACCGGGCCGTCGTCTCCGCCGAGCCGAGCCCCAACCCCGACGAGGTCGGCGCGACGCGCTGGATGCCGTGGAAGGAGTTCGCCGACGACGTCATGAGCGGCCTGCTGGCGATCTCGCCGTGGTGCGCCCAGCAGGTGCCGCTGCTCACCGCCCTCGGCCCCGACCCGTTCGCCTGGCCCGTGGCCGACCCGGCGGGCCTTCCTCCGGCGGCCCGCACCCCTCGCTAGAAACCCCGCGTACGCGAAAGCGCCCGGTTCCACGTGAAACCGGGCGCCACGTTCTCGCGAGTGGCGGTCAGCGCTCGACCTCGCCGCGGATGAACTTCTCGACGGCCTCGCGGGCGTCGTCGTCGGAGTACTGCTCCGGCGGCGACTTCATGAAGTAGGACGACGCCGACAGGATCGGGCCGCCGATGCCCCGGTCGAGTGCGATCTTGGCGGCGCGCACCGCGTCGATGATGACGCCGGCGGAGTTCGGCGAGTCCCACACCTCGAGCTTGTACTCCAGGTTCAGCGGGGTGTCGCCGAAGGACTTGCCCTCCAAGCGGACGTACGCCCACTTGCGGTCGTCGAGCCACGGCACATGGTCGGACGGGCCGATGTGGACGTCGGCCTTGCCCATCTCGTGCGGGATCTGCGAGGTGACGGACTGCGTCTTGGAGATCTTCTTGGACTGGAGGCGCTTGCGCTCCAGCATGTTCATGAAGTCCATGTTGCCGCCGAAGTTGAGCTGGTACGTGCGCAGCAGCTCGACCCCGCGGTCTTCGAAGAGCTTGGCCATGACGCGGTGGGTGATGGTGGCGCCGACCTGGGACTTGATGTCGTCGCCGACGATCGGGATGCCCGCGTCGGTGAACTTCTGCGCCCAGACCGGGTCGGAGGCGATGAACACCGGCAGCGCGTTGACGAAGGCCACGCCGGCGTCAATGGCGCACTGCGCGTAGAAGCGGTCGGCCTCCTCCGAGCCCACAGGCAGGTAGGAGACCAGGACGTCGGCCTTGGCGGCCTTGAGCGCCGCGACCACGTCGACCGGCGACTCGTCCGACTCCTCGATCATCTCGAGGTAGTACTCGCCGAGGCCGTCATAGGTGGGACCACGCTGGACGGTTACGCCCGTGGGCGGCACGTCGCAGATCTTGATCGTGTTGTTCTCTGAGGCGACGATCGCCTCGGAGAGGTCGCGGCCGACCTTCTTGGCGTCGACGTCGAACGCCGCCACGAACTCCACGTCGCCGACGTGGTAGTCGCCGAACCGGACGTGCATCAGGCCCGGCACCCGGCTGGCGGGGTCGGCGTCCCTGTAGAAATGCACGCCCTGCACCAGCGCCGCGGCACAATTACCGACACCGACGATGGCTACGCGCACGGAACCCATCGCACTCGCTCCTTTACTCATTCGTCTTATCGGGAACGGGCCCGGCGTCCTTCGCCTGCGACCTGTCCTCTTTCGCCCGGACGGCCTGCGCCCGTTCGGTATCGATCAGCTCGTTGAGCCAGCGGACCTCGCGTTCGACCGACTCCAAGCCATGGCGCTGCAACTCCAGGGTGTAGCTGTCCAGCCGCTCACGTGTGCGGGCCAGAGCCGTCCGAACACCGTCCAGGCGTTCTTCGAGGCGGCTCCTGCGACCTTCGAGGATACGCAGCCGCACTTCCGCCTCGGTGTGGCGGAAGAAGGCGAAGTGGACACCGAAGCTCTCGTCCTCCCATGAGGAAGGGCCCGCCTGGGTGAGCAACTCCTGCAGGCGCTCCTTGCCTTCGGCGGTGAGCTTGTACACGATCTTCGACCGGCGGCCGGCGAGCGGCGGGGTGACGTCCCGCGCGGTCTGTGCCGCCGAGCCGGGGGTGTGCTCGTCCGGTGGCTCCTCCGCGATGAGCCCCGCGGACAGCAACTGCCGCAGGCACGGGTAGAGCGAGCCGTAGGAGAACGCCCGGAACATGCCGAGCAGGGCGTTGAGCCGTTTGCGCAGCTCATAGCCGTGCAGGGGTGTCTCGTGAAGGGAGCCGAGCACGGCGAGTTCCAGGACCCCGCCTCTGCCGACAGCCACCGGAACCGCCCCCTCTCGCACCGATGTGTCCTGACGATGTATCGAGTCGATACATCCCGAGGATACGTCCGCTCGGCATAGTCTGCAATCGGCGAAACCGTCAAGCGGATGGGCGGAATAGATGAAAAAGTCGTAGTCTGACGCTCATGTGGTCACAGCGAGGGGTCGTCGACTACGGCCTCGCGAAGCGGGCGACCCTCCAGTCGCTCCGCTCCGGTCGCATGACCAGGCGAGATGTGTGCGATGCTCACCCGTACCTCCTCCGGGCGGCTCGGTACCACGGGGAGCCCACGCAACGCGTCTGCCCGATCTGCGAGCACCGGAACGTGACCCATGTCACATACGTGTACGGCGATCAGTTAGGTCGCAGCGCAGGACGTGTAAAGGCCACGTCAGACCTTGTTCAGATGGCCCACGAATACGAGGAATTCCGCGTCTACGTGGTCGAGGTCTGCCAAGGTTGTTCATGGAATCACCTGACGGTTTCCTTCGTCCTGGGCAACGGCGGGCCTCCGAGCGGCTCCGGCACGGATGGGCGGGTCGCCGAGACCTAGTCCGCCGCGGCCGAGATTCCCGACCGGGAAGGCACGCCCTCCCGCCCACCGTGTAGACGCCGAAGAACCTCCGATCGCCAGATGACCCAACGAGGACGCGTGAGTTACAGCAGCTATGGCCCCGAGCCGACCGGTCGCCCGGCCCCTTCCGAGGGCCCCGGCGGATCGGCTCGCCCCGGGCGGCGCCGTCGCTCGCCCGAGGGGGGCGCGCCCGCCGGTGGATACCCGGCATCGAATTCCGCACCTTCTCCGGCACAGTTTCCGGCATCGTCTCCGGAGCCCGCGCCCGGGCGTCCCGCGTCGTCCGAGGACGGCGACTGGGGCGCGCCGTCCGGCCGTACCGGCCCCGCGCGTCCCACCGCGGGCGATCCCCGCCAGCGCCCGGGCATGGGCGACCCGCGGACCGGTGCCGGAGACCCGCGGGCGGGTGGGCAGGGCAGGCCGCGGCCACGCCAGGCCGATCCGCGCGGCGGCGCCGGCGACCCACGCCAGCGCCGGCCGGAGGCCGCCTTCGAGGACACCCAGGGGATGGGCCAGGTGGCGCCGCGTTCCCAGGCGGCTCCCCGGCGGGAGGGCCCCGGCGTAACGCACTCGGACACGATCGTCAGCCGCGATCTGGACGGCCGCGGACGCGGGGGCCGTGGCGGTCCCCCCGAGGGGCCCGGCGGACGCGGCCCCGGTGACGGGGACGGCGGCGGTCCCGGGCGCCGGCGCGCCAAGGGCGGTGACGAGCCGCCGGGCCGTCGCCGGGGCTGGACACGCTTCCTCCCCAACTGGAAGATCGTGATGGTCGGCTTCGTCGTGCTGGCCGCCGGCCTCTTCGGCATGATCGCCGTCGCCTACTCCAACACGACGCTGCCCACGGAGAAGGACGCCCAGGACCAGGCGACCGCCCAGGGCAGCAACTTCTACTACGCCGACGGCTCTCTCATGGCCAAGCTCGGCACCGAGCGCCGGGCCGTGAAGATCGAGGACGTGCCACAGTACGTCCGTGACGCGGTGGTCGGCGCCGAGAACGCCACCTTCTACAGCGACTCGGGCATCTCCCTGTCCGCCATCGTGCGCTCGGCGTGGAGTACCGCCACCGGCGCGCAGGTGCAGGGCGCGTCCACGATCACCCAGCAGATGGCGAGGAACTACTTCAAGGGCCTTAGCACGGAGCGCTCGGTCAAGCGGAAGATCAAGGAGATCTTCATCGCCGTCAAGCTCGACAAGGAGTGGACCAAGGACAAGGTCCTGGAGTACTACCTCAACATCGTCCCCTTCGGCCGCAACACCTACGGCATCGAGGCCGCGGCGCAGTCGTTCTTCGGCCACGGCGTCAAGAAGCTCACCCCGGCCGAGGCCGCCTACCTGGCGGGCCGCATCCAGCAGCCGGGCCGCTTCGACGCCGACGAGGCGAAGAAGGACTACTCCGGCACCCGGTTCCGGTTCAACTACGTGCTCGGGCAGATGGCCAAGCTGAACCCCAAGGAGTACGGCTCCTACCCCACGACGCTGAAGTTCCCCAAGCCCAAGCCGGCCAAGGACAACGAGGCGTTCGGCGGGCTGCGCGGCTACATGCTCACCGAGGCGCTCAAGGAACTGGAGGCCAAGGGCCTGCCGCGCTCGGAAATCGACACCGGCGGGTACAAGGTCTACACCACGTTCGACAAGAACCTCATGAAGGCCGCGAAGACGGCGGTGATCCAGACGACCGCCGGGCTGCCCAAGGAGGTCCACACCGGCCTGGGCGCCGTCGACCCGACCAACGGCCGCGTCGTCGCGTTCTACGGCGGCAACGACTACCTCGGCAAGCACCCCGACCAGTTCAACGAGGCGTTCCAGGCGCGCAAGCAGGCGGCGTCGGCGTTCAAGCCGTACGTGCTCGCCGCCTGGCTGGAGGCCGGGCACAGCCTCAAGAGCTACGTGACCGGTAAGCAGCCGCTCAAGCTGGAGGGGACGACCCCGATCAGCAACGGCCACTCCACGCCCGCGTCCATGGACATCATCTACGCGACCCAGCACTCCATCAACACGGCCTACGGCCAGATGGGCGCCGAGGTCGGGCTGGACGCGGTCAAGCGCATCGCCGAGGACGCCGGGCTCAGCAAGGAGAGCCTGGACAAGGACGTCGCCGAGCACAAGTTCCTGTTCTCCATCGGCAGCGCCGGCGTGACGCCCGTCGAGCAGGCGGGCGGCTACTCGATCTTCGCCAACCATGGCAAGCACTACCCGACGCACACGGTGATCCGCGTCGTCAACCCGCAGGGTGTGCAGATCATCGCCGAGGACAAGACGCCCAAGCAGGTCATCTCCGAAGAGGTCGCGGCCGACGCCATCGTGGCGCTGCGGTCGGTGGTGAAGGGCGGCACGGGTACGGCGGCCGCGCTGTCCGACCGTCCGGTCGCCGGCAAGACCGGGACGAACAACGACAACAAGGAAGCGTGGTTCGTCGGCTTCACCCCGCAACTCTCCTCCGCGGTCGGCATGTACAAGGAGGACCGCAAGACCGGGGCCGAGCTCTCGCTGGGCAACAACTTCGACGGCGGCACCGTCCCGGCGCGCGTCTGGCGGGCGTTCATGGCGGAGGCGATGAAGGGCAAGAAGGCCGAGGAGTTCCCGACGCCGTCCAACATCGGCTCGCCGCTCGACCTTGCGCCCAAGCCGGTGCCCACCCCGACGCCGACCCCGAGCAACGACCCCGGGTTCCCCACCGACGACAACTGGCCGCCTACCGACAACGGCAATGGTGACCACGGTGGCGGGGGAGACGGCGGCTGCCTGCCGTGGGACGATTCGTGCAACAACGGCAACAACGGCGCCGACCCGTTCAACGCGGGGAAGACGCCGGCGAACGCGGCCACGCCGACGCCGACGCCCTCGGGAGGACGCCGGCCGGAGCCCACCCCGTCCTCCCGGTAACGAGAGAACGCCATGAGCCGATCGACCTACGTCTCCGACTCCGCCGTGCCCGCGGCACGCGCGATGCTGCCGCTGGTGCCCGTGGGGTTGTTCGCGGCCCTCGGCGCGGTGCTGGCCTACGCGTGGAAGGCACCGTGCCGGTTCGGCGGCGCGTGGAACGACGGCACGCAGCAGTTCCTCAGGTTCTGCTATACCGACATCTATCCGCTGTGGTGGAACGAGAAGCTCGACCAGGGCATGGCCCCGTACTTCGGGCATCCCGTCGAGTATCCGGTCGGCATCGGCGGGCTGATGTGGGTCATCCAGAAGCTTGTGTCCGGGCTGAACGAGCCGGGGGTGTGGTTCTTCGACCTCACCATGCTGGTCATGAGCCTGTCCCTGGTCGTCGGCGTCGTCATCATGGTGATGCTGGCGGGCGCCCAGGGACGGCCATGGGACGCCGCGTGGTACGCGCTGGCCCCGGCCGTGATCCTCACGGCGTTCATCAACTGGGACCTGCTGTGCGGCGCGCTGAGCCTCGGCGCCTTTCTCGCCTGGTCGCGGCGCAAACACGTTTTGACGGGCGTGCTCCTCGGGCTCGCCATCGCCACGAAGTTCTACCCGGTCGTCTTCTTCGGCCCGTTGTTCCTGCTGGCGCTGCGCACCCGCAAGTTCCCCGCGTTCCTGTGGGCACTCGCCGGCACCGTCGTGACGTGGGTGGTCGTCAACCTGCCGATCATGGTGCTCGCTTTCGACGGCTGGAAGAGGTTCTACGTCTTCAGCAGTGAGCGCGGCGCCGACTGGGGATCGGTGTGGTTCTTCTTCCAGCGCGAGCAGTGGCCGTTCCTCGGGGACGGCGACAAGCTGGACATGTTGGGCATCGGATCGTTCGCGGTGCTCTGCCTGGCGATCGCCGTGCTCACCTTCACCACCCGGACCAGGCCGAGGCTGATGCAGCTCGCCTTCCTGGTGCTGGCCGCGTTCATGGTCACCAACAAGGTGTGGTCTCCGCAGTACGTGCTGTGGCTCGTGCCGTTCGCGGTGCTGGCCAGGCCGAACTGGAAGCCGCTGGTGCTGTGGCAGGTGGCCGAATGCTGGTACTTCTTCGCGATCTGGCTCTACCTGGTCACCCAGGGGGGCGACGAGACGCTCGGCATCGGCGACGGCACGTACTACACGGCCGTGTGGGGCCGGGTGCTGACGATCGCGATCATGGCCGCGTTCGTGGTCCGGGACATCCTGCGGCCCGAGCACGACGTGATCAGGCAGGGCGGCGTGGACGATCCTTTGGGCGGCGTCTTCGACGGCGCGCCGGATCACTTCGTCCTCGCGCCGGCGGCGCGTCCCGCGACCGCGCGGGCCGAGGGCGCCGTTTAGCGGCCTGGTTCATGGGCTCATTTCAGGGGGATCGCCACGATCGCCCGCGCGAGGGCGCTACGGGGCGGACGCGCCGTACGCTCGGTTGTGGCCAAGGATGACCCCTTATTCTCCACTGTGTGCAAACGATCCCCCCGGAGACCGTTTCGCCCGTGCGGGTGCGCAAGGCGACGGGCGACGTCCTGGCGCTGTGGCTCGGGTCACGGGCGGGGATCGTCCTGGTGGCGACGGTCGGGGCGGGCGTTCTCACGCGGGACGAGGATCTGCCGTCGTTCCTCGACCGCTGGCAGCACTGGGACGCCAAGCTCCTGGTGGACATCGCGAGGTACGGCTATGACGGCGATCCCGCGGCGGACCCCGACCGGGGACTGCCCGCCTTCTTCCCGGGGATGCCCCTCGCCCTGCGCCTCGTCCACGTGATCGTGCCCGACTGGTCGCTGGCCGGGCTGCTGATCTCGCTGGTCGCCGGCCTGATCGCCATGACGGCGCTCGCCCGGCTCGCCGACTTCGAGGGGCCCGAGGGCGCGGGATGGCGCGCCGTCCTGGCGCTGGTGCTGTGCCCGACGGCGGTGTTCCTGTTCGCCGGGTACACCGAGTCGCTGTTCCTGGCCTTCGCGATCCCCGCCTGGCTGTACGCGCGGCGGCGGAACTGGGCGGCCGCCGGGCTGCTGGCCGCGGGGGCGTCCTGCGTGCGCATCACCGGGCTGTTCCTGGCCCTGGCGCTGATCGTGGAGTTCGTGGCGCAGCGGGGGAGGACGCGCGGCGTCCCCTGGCTGTTCGTCCCTTTCGTCCCGCTGGTGCTGTACTCGCTGTACCAGTACGCGCGCACGGGTGACTGGCTCGCCTGGCAGCACGCCCAGGAGGCCGGCTGGGGCCGCCAGATGGTCTGGCCGTGGCAGTCCTTCTGGACGACCTGGCAGATGGCGACCGGGGACGGCCAGTTCGCCTGGGCGTTCCGGATGGAGATCGCGGGCGCGGTGGCCGGAGTCGCCGTGGTGGTGTGGCTGCTGGTCGCGCGCCGGTGGAGCGAGTTCGTGTACGTCGGGCTCCAGGTGGGGGCGCTGATGTTCTCCGCTTACTACCTGTCGATCCCGCGCGCCGCGCTGCTGTGGTGGCCGCTGTGGGTGATGCTCGGGCGGACCGGCGTGCGGCGCCGATCCGTCCTGCTGGCGTACGCCCTGGTGGCCGGGCCGTTGATGGTGCTGAACACCATGACGTTCATCGAAGGAGCCTGGGCGGGCTGAGGCGCTGGGCCGTCTTACCCGCTTTCGCGCTCCCGTAATCCAGGGGATTTATCCACAGGCTGTGGATCAAAGGTGTTCGCGCAGGAAGGCGATGTCGGCCGCCTGCCCGTCGGAGGGGGTCTCCACGACGATCGGCGCTCCCGCCGCCCGGCACACCCCCAGGATCAGCTCGGGGTCGATCTGGCCCTTGCCGAGGTTGGCGTGCCGGTCCGCGCCGGAGTCGAAGGCGTCGCGCGAGTCGTTGCAGTGGACCAGGTCGATGCGGCCGGTGATCGCCTTCACCCGCTCGACGACGTCCACGAGATCCTCGCCGCCCGCGTGCGCGTGGCAGGTGTCCAGGCAGAAGCCGACCTCGAAACCGTCCAACGCCTCCCACAGCCGGGCGATGCGCTCCAGTCGGCGCGCCATCGCGTTGCCGCCGCCCGCGGTGTTCTCGATCAGGACGGGGATCGGCGTCTCCAGCCGCTCGAACACCTTGCGCCAGTTGTCGAAGCCGATCTGGGCGTCGTCGTCCTTGTTCACGTGCCCGCCGTGCACGATCAGGCCCTTGGCGCCGATCGAGGCCGCGGCCTCCAGCTGGCCCGCGAGCAGTTTGCGGCTCGGGATGCGGATGCGGTTGTTCGCCGTGGCGACGTTGATGACGTAGGGCGCGTGGACGTAGACGTCGATCTCCGAGGCCTTCAGCGCGTCGACGGAGGCGGGGAACTCCGGCCCCTTCCAGCCCTGAGGATCACCGAGGAAGAACTGCACGACCTCCGCCTCACGCAGCGCGGCGTGGGCCAGTGGGTCGTCCCGGTCGACGTGAGCTCCGATGCGAACCATGGGGACGAGCGTAGTCGTTTCGAGCACTTGAGCGGGGGCGGTGGAGGCGGCTCAGGGGATGAACCCGCCGTGGTAGATGCCCACCGCCGTGCCGACGAACGACGCGACGATGGCGACGATGTTGAGCGAGCGCTCGGCGGTCGTCGCCGAGACGTACTGCGCGTACAGCCCTCCGATGAACCCCGCGACCCCGGCCCAGGTGGCGACCACGTGGGCGGAGACGATCAGCCCGCTCACGAACGCGATCAGGCCGCAGGCCAGGGCGGACACGGTCAGGACGTTCTCCAGGGGATGCCTCTTGCCGTCCGTGTTGAGGGTGAGGTGGTACCGGTGCTGGGACCGGCCTGGGGGTTGTGACATGGTGTCCACCGTTCCTCCTTCCTACTCTTCGTGCCTTCCCGTTACCGCCCGCCGACAATCGCTCGGGCGCGGTCAGTGACCCTGGTAGACTGCTTGGGCTGCGCTTGCTACGTGTGTCATCACCGCGTGGTCGCTCCCCTTCCGAAAGCGGGTGCGAGAGCGTCGGCGTCCTCCTGTCACGGCATGGTGTCGTGACCGCGAAAGTCCAGAGGAGGTTGGAAGTCCACATGCGTCGTTACGAATTGATGGTCATCCTCGATCCGTCCCTTGATGAGCGCACGGTGACTCCCTCGCTCGACCAGTTCCTCGGCGTCGTCCGCAACGATGGCGGCACGGTGGAGAAGGTCGACGTATGGGGCCGTCGCCGGCTGTCCTACGACATCGCCAAGAAGGGCGAGGGCATCTACGCCGTCATCGACCTGACGGCCGAGCCGGCCACGGTCAAGGAGCTGGACCGCCAGCTCAACCTGAACGAGGGCATTCTGCGGACCAAGGTGCTGCGCCCCGACATGCACTGAGCTTCGGGTCATGCCGAAGCCCGGCTTTTTGTCGGACGGTAGCCGTACTCTGAGGCCCAACAGGCTGCGCAGATTCACGCAGGAAGGCGAGAGCGACCATGGCAGCAGGCGACACCACGATCACCATCGTCGGCAACCTTGTCGACGATCCCGAGCTGCGTTTCACCCCTTCGGGGCAGGCCGTGGCGCGGTTCCGCATCGCGTCCACTCCGCGGTTCATGGACCGTCAGACCAACGAGTGGAAGGACGGCGAGAGCCTCTTCCTGACGTGCAACGTCTGGCGCCAGGCGGCCGAGAACGTCGCCGAGAGCCTCCAGCGCGGCATGCGGGTCATCCTCCAGGGCCGGCTGCGCCAGCGGTCGTACGAGACCAAGGAAGGCGAGAAGCGCACCGTCTACGAGGTCGAGGTCGACGAGGTCGGCCCGTCCCTGCGCAACGCGACGTGCAAGGTCAACAAGACCGCGCGTCAGGGCGGCGGCGGCGGGGGCGGCGGCTTCGGCGGCGGTGACGACCCGTGGGCCTCGGCCACTCCGACCCCGCCCGGTGGTGGCGGCGGCTTCGGCGGTGGCGGTGGCGGTGGCGGCAACTACGGCGGCGGAGGCGGAGGCGGCGGGGGCGGCTACAACCAGGGCGGCTACGGCGGCTCGGGCGGCGACCTCAGCGACGAACCGCCTTTCTGACCCATCACGATTCATCCAGTAACCGATCGACCATTCCCGCATCACGCGGGGCTCTCTTAGGAGGAGCACCACGATGGCGAAGCCGGCACTGCGCAAGCCGAAGAAGAAGGTTTGCCTGTTCTGCCATGACAAGATCTCCTACGTCGACTACAAGGACACGGCGCTGCTGCGGAAGTTCATCTCCGACCGCGGCAAGATCCGTGCCCGTCGGGTGACGGGCAACTGCACCCAGCACCAGCGCGACGTGGCGACGGCGATCAAGAATGCCCGTGAGATGGCCCTGCTGCCGTACACGAGCACCGCGCGCTGACAGGAGGCCTGCGAGATATGAAGCTCATTCTCACGACCGAGGTCTCGGGCCTCGGCGCCCCCGGTGACATCGTCGAGGTCAAGGACGGCTACGGCCGCAACTACCTCATCCCCCGCGGTTTCGCCCTGCGCTGGACCCGTGGCGGCGAGAAGCAGATCGATTCCATCAAGAAGGCGCGCGACGCCCGCGAGATCCGCGACCTCGGCACCGCCAAGGAGGTCGCCGGTCGGCTCGGCGCCCTGCGGGTGACGCTGAAGACGCGCGCGGGTGAGTCCGGCCGCCTGTTCGGCTCGGTGACCACCGCCGACATCGCCGACGCGGTGAAGGCCGCCGGTGGTCCCCAGCTCGACCGCCGCCGCATCGAGATCACCAGCCCGATCAAGAGCGTCGGTTCCCACCGCATCTCGGTCCGGCTGCACCCCGAGGTCGCGGCGAACATCGACGTCGAGATCCTCGGCGCCTGAGCGGTGTGATCGTCGAACCTGTGAGGGCCCTTCCCGAATCCGGGAGGGGCCCTTCGACGTTTCGGCCTTCGACGTTTCGGCCTTCGCCGTTTCGGGCGAACCTCGCCAGGATCGCCGTGGACGCGGGGTGGGCGGGCGTACGATCGCCGGGAGCGCCCGGTTCACAGCGGCCGGACTCGGGGAGCCGCGGGGGCGGCTCGCCCTGATAGCTATGCTTTCTGCCCTAATAGTGATGTATGGGCGAATCCGTGGCAGCCGATATCCTGAGCGACGAATTCCCTCGGTAGAACCCCCTGTGGAGGCTTGAATGCTCCGTCCCTGGATGCCGCCGGCGCTCGGCGCCCTCGCGATGGTGGTGGTGGCGTGCGCTCCGGCCTCCGACACCACCTCCGCCTCCGGCGCGCCGACGACCGCCGCGCCCTCGGCCTCGGCGTCATCGACCTGCGGGAAGGACCAGCTCAAGCTGCTCAAGCCCGGCACGCTGACCATCGGCACCGACAAGCCGGCCTACGAGCCGTGGTTCAAGGACGACAAGCCGTCCAACGGCGAGGGGTTCGAGGGAGCCGTCGCCGCCGCGGTGGCCGGCAAGCTGGGCTTCGCGCAGAACGAGGTGACCTGGACGGTCGCCCCCTTCAACTCGGCGTTCGCACCCGGCCAGAAGCAGTTCGACTTCGACATCAACCAGGTGTCGATCACCCCCGCGCGGCAGAAGGCCGTCGACTTCAGCGACGGGTACTACACGGTCAAGCAGGCGGCCGTCGCCCTCGACGGCTCCAAGTTCGCCTCCGCCACATCCCTCGCCGACCTTAAGGACGCCAAGATCGGCGTCCAGGTCGGCACGACATCCCTCACCGCCGTGAAGAACTCCGTCGCGCCGAGCGCCGAGCCGAACGTCTACAACGAGCAGATCGACGCCGTGAACGCCCTGAAGAACAAGCAGGTCGACGTCCTGGTGGTGGACCTGCCGACCGCCTTCTACGTCACCGCAGCCCAGGTCGACGGGTCGAAGATCGTCGGCCAGTTCGGCAGCGCCGACGGCACGGCCGAGCAGTTCGGCCTGGTCTTCCAGAAGGGCAGCCCGCTCGTGAGCTGCGTCAACGCGGCGATCGGCGAGCTGAAGTCCTCCGGTGAGCTGGCGAACATCGAGACCCGGTGGCTCGGCGCCGCAGCCGGTGCGCCGGAACTGAAGTGACGCACCCGTCCGGCGGGGGGATCGCGGACGCGCCCGGTCCCCCGGCGGACGCGCCACGCGGGGAGCCCTCAGAGGGCGGCGGCGAATGGGTCAAGAGCGAGCTCCAGCGTGAGCGCGAGCGCCTGCGCCGCCGCAGGGACCTGCGCTCCAGCTCGGTGGCGACCGTCTCCACGATCGTCTTCGTCGTCCTGCTCGTCTGGCTGGTCACCGCGTCGCCGGGCTGGCCGAGGGTCAAGGAGACCTTCTTCGACCTCGGCCAGTTCGGCGACGCGTTCCCCGACGTGCTCGCCGGGTTCCTGCTCAACATCAAGATCTTCCTGATCGCCGAGCCGCTGATCCTCGTCGTGGGCCTGCTCGTGGCGCTGGTGCGCACCCTGCACACGCCGGTGTTCTTCCCCCTGCGCGCCCTCGCGGTCCTGTACACCGACGTCTTCCGCGGCGTGCCGACGATCCTGGTCATCTACCTCGTCGGCTTCGGCCTCCCGGCGCTGGAGCTCCAGGGCATGCCGTCCGACCTCGCCACCCTGGGCGTGATCGCGCTGACGCTGTCGTACGGCGCGTACGTCGCCGAGGTGTTCCGGGCGGGCATCGACTCGGTGCACCCCAGTCAGCGCGCCGCCGCCCGCTCCCTCGGTCTCACGCAGGGCCAGACGGTGCGCTTCGTGGTGCTGCCCCAGGCCGTGCGCCGGGTCGTCCCGCCGCTGCTCAACGACTTCGTCTCGCTGCAGAAGGACACCGCCCTGGTCGCCACGATCGGGCCGCTGGAGGCGCTGCGCCAGGCGCAGATCCACGCGGCCGACACCTTCAACTACACCCCCTACCTGGCGTCGGCGCTGCTGTTCATCGCGCTGACGATCCCGATGGCCCGGTTCACCGACTACCTGGCGGCCAGGTCCCAGAGGCGGCGAGGCGCGTGAGCGGACCCAGGGAGACGGCGGGGCGGGCCTCCGAGGACACACAGGACACAGAGGACGCCGTCCTGCGCGTCGAGAACGTCTGGAAGAACTACCACGGCCACCACGTGCTGCGCGGCATCGACCTGTCGGTGGACTCCCACGAGGTGGTCTGCCTGATCGGCGCCTCCGGGTCGGGCAAGTCGACGCTGCTGCGCTGCGTCAACCTCCTGGAGACCGTCGACGACGGCGTCATCCGCCTCGACGGCGCCGAGATCACCGACGTGCGGACCGACCCCGACGATGTGCGCAAGCGCATCGGCATGGTGTTCCAGTCCTACAACCTCTTCCCGTCCATGACCGTGCTCGGCAACATCACGCTGGCCCCGAGGAAGGTGCACGGGGTGGCGAGGGCGCGGGCCGAGGAGGAGGCCCGCGAGCTGCTGGCGCGCTTCGGCCTGGCGGACAAGGCCGGCGCCTACCCCGACCGCCTCTCGGGAGGTCAGCAGCAGCGCGTGGCGATCATCAGGGCCCTGGCCACCCGCCCGCGGCTGCTCCTGCTGGACGAGGTGACCTCGGCGCTCGACCCGGCCCTGGTCGGCGAGGTGCTGGAGGTCATCCGCGAGCTCAAGGCGACGGGTATGACGATGGTCCTGGCCACGCACGAGATGGGCCTGGCCCGCGACATCGCCGACAAGGTGTGCTTCCTGGACGGGGGCGTCCTGTTGGAGCAGGGCCCGCCCGAGCAGATCTTCACCGAGCCCCGGCAGCCGCGCACCCGCGAGTTCCTCAGAAGGGTCCTGGAGGCCCGAAGCGTCTGATCTGTGGCCCGTGGCCTCGCTACGGGGGTCAGGCGCCGGTCACCAGCCACGCGCGGCCGTACGCGCGCCACCCCAGCGTGGCCAGCCGCGCCGCCATCCACACCCCGAGCGCGAGCCACAGCGCCACCAGCCCGCCGCCCGAGTGGACGACCGCGTACGCGGCGGGCAGGTAGGCGAGCGTGGTCAGCGCGGACGCCCAGGCCAGGAAGCGCCTGTCGCCCGCCCCGATGAGCACCCCGTCCAGGACGAACACCACGCCCGCGACCGGCTGGAGCAGCGCCATCACCCACAGGACCGACACCAACTCGGCGCTCACCTCCGGGTCCGCCCCGAACAGAACCGGCAGGACCGGGCGCAGCAGGACGATGGCCAGCCCGAGCACCACGCTGTAACCGACGCCCCAGATCACCATCGTACGGGTGGCCGAACGCGTGAGGTGGACGTCCCCGGCGCCGAGCGTCCGCCCGGTGATCGCCTGCCCGGCGATGGCGATCGCGTCGAGGGCGAAGGCCAGCAGGGTCCAGATCTGGGCGGCGATCGCGTGCGCGGCGAGCGGCGCGTCGCCCATGCGCGTGGCGACCGCCGTCGCGACGATCAGCACGACGCGCATGCAGACGGTGCGGATCAGCAGCGCGATCCCGGCCGTGCCCGCGTCGCGGATCCCGGCGAGGTCCGGCCGTACCGGCACGTGGTGCTCGCGGGCGGCCCTGACGACGACCAGCACGTAGACCACCGCCCCGAGTGCCTGGGCCAGGACGGTTCCCCAGGCCGACCCCGCGATGCCCCAGTGGAGGACCAGCACGAACAGGGCGTTGAGCGCGGCGTTCAGCGCGAACGAGCCGATCGAGACGACCAGCGGGATCGCCGTGTTCTGCAGCCCGCGCAGGATGCCCGTCCCGGCCAGGATGACGAGCATGGACGGAGTGCCGAGCAGGCTGATCCGCAGGTAGGTCACCGCCTGGCCGGCGACGCCGGGGGAGGCGCCGAACAGCTCGACGATCCAGGGGGCGAGCGGCCAGCACACGGCGATCAGGGCCACCCCGATCGCGGCGGCGAGCCACAGCCCGTCCACCCCCTGCTTGACGGCTCGTGGCAGGTCACCGGCGCCCACCTGCCGGGCCACGGCCGCGGTCGTGCCGTACGCGAGGAACACGCACACGTTGACCAGGGACGTGAGAGCCGTGCCTGCGATGCCGAGCGCGCCGAGGGCGAGGGTGCCGAGGCGTCCGACGATGGCGTAGTCCGCGAGAATGAAGAGAGGCTCGGCCACCAGAGCCCCGAAGGCCGGGACGGCGAGTCTCAGTATCTCTCGGCTGCCGACGCGGGAGGCGCGTGAGGTAAGGGTCACTGGTCTATTTTGCCCCTTACGTCTCTCAGCTCGACGCCGGGTCCCGGCCTGGCCCGCGTGTCACCGCGACTTTCTTTCTTCCACAGCTAGTGGACAGCGTTTTCGCTGCTCGGCAAGGGGTTGTGGAGAAGACTTCTCGGTTATCCACAGGGTTGTCCCCAGCGTTCCCACATGCCACGGCCAGAACTGCACACCTTATCCACAGCTCTTCCACACCCTTGTCTACAGGACGCGTTGCCGGTTCGTTCGATACCGGCGAAACTGTCACCCCGGCTACTTCGGGGGTGCCGGGAAGCACAAGGGAGGGCGCCAGGTGAGCAGTGAGGTGGCACCGGCCTTCGACGCTCCGTTCGAACGCACTCCTCCCAGCAACATCGAGGCCGAGCAGTCGGTGCTGGGCGGCATGCTCCTGTCCAAGGACGCCATCGCCGACGTCGTCGAGATCCTGCGCTCCGACGACTTCTACCGGCCCGCGCACCAGATCATCTACGACGCCATCCTCGACCTGTACGGGCGCGGCGACCCCGCCGACGCCGTCACCGTCTTCAACGAACTGTCCCGGCGCGGCGAGATCGCCCGTGTCGGTGGCGGCGCGTACGTACACACCCTCACCGCCGTCGTCCCCACGGCCGCCAACGCCGGCTACTACGCGAAGATCGTCCGCGAGCAGGCGATCCTCCGGCGGCTCATCGAGGCCGGCACCCGCATCGTGTCCTACGGCTACGGCGGGCAGAACGAAGAGGTCGACGAGCTCGTCGACCGCGCCCAGGCCGAGATCTACGCCGTCACCGAGCGCCGCACCAGCGAGGACTACCGCCCGCTGTCGGAGATCATGCCCGGCGCCCTGGACGAGATCGAGGCCATCGGCAGCCGCAGCGGCCAGATGGTCGGCGTCCCCACCGGCTTCCAGGACCTCGACGCCCTGATGAACGGCCTCCACCCCGGCCAAATGATCGTCGTGGCCGCACGTCCGGCAATCGGCAAGGCATTGGCGCTCGACACGCCGTTGCCCACGCCGACCGGCTGGACGACCATGGGCGAGGTCCAGCCCGGCGACCACCTGATCGGCGCGGACGGCAAGCCCACGCGCGTGACCGCGGCGACGGAGGTCATGTACGGCAGGCCGTGCTACGAGGTGGAGTTCAGCGACGGCACGGTGATCGTCGCGGATGCCCGGCACCAGTGGCGCACGACGACGCGCGCGAGCCGTCGTCAGGCGGAGCACAAGCGTTCGCTCTACTGGCCGGACGAAGCCGTGGAGCGCGTCAGGAAGGCTTACACGGCCTCGTTGGCCGAACCCGGCAGGTGTGTGACCCATCAGGAGGCCCTCGCCGCCGTGGGACAGGAGTTCCGGCACGTGCTTCACACCGTACAAAGGGCGGTCGGCACAACCGGCAAGGTGCCGGTCGCGGTCAGCGGACCTCGGCGGAGTTACACCTGGACCGCGCCCGCCTACCCGGCCTCGGCACTCTTTGAAGCCCTCGACGAGAGAGTGCGCAGGCCGAAGAACGCCGCGACAACGGCGCTTCACCCGGAAACCGTCACCACCGAACAGATCGCCGCGACACTCCGCTGCGGGGCCGACCGGCGCCCGAACCACGCGGTCGAGGTGGCGGCACCGTTCGAACTCGCCGAAAAGGACCTTCCCCTGTCGCCGTACGCGCTCGGGGTGTGGCTCGGCGACGGTCACAGCGCCTCCGCGCGCTTCACCACGATCGACCCGGAGATCATCGCCAACATCGAAGCGGAAGGTCTGCGCATCACCCGAGTGGGGTCCTCGTCGGCCTACGCGATGGCGCTCCCCGAGCCGGATCCGATACCGGCGCGCGAATGCGTCGTCTGCGGAGCCTCCTTCGTTCCCCAGACGTCACAGGTGCGCACCTGCGGCCGGAGATGTGGGGGCAAGGCCCGCTTGGTGTCCGCCCCTGTTCCCGCGCCGGCGTGCCCTGACTGCGGTGGTCCGTCGAGTGGCCTGCGCCGGTGCCAGAGCTGCAGAAATCGCCACGGCAGTGTCCAAGGGCTTCTTCGCACGCTCGGTGTTCTGGACAACAAGCACATCCCCCGCAGTTACCTGCGCGCCTCCGCGGCCCAGAGGCGCGATCTACTGGCCGGGCTGTTGGACACCGACGGCTTCGTGAGCCGCAGCGGGCAGATCCAGTTCGCCGTCACCAACCGCAGGCTCGCCGAGGACACGCTGGAACTCGTTCTGAGCCTCGGCATTAGGGCGACCATGCGGACGAAGGCGGTCGCGGGCAGGTCGGCGGAGTCGTCGACCTGCTACATGATCAATTTCACGACGGCCGACACGGTGTTCCGGCTGCCTCGGAAGGCCGAGCGGCAGGTCGCCACCCCTCACGCGGCGACCCGGGTGAGGTACATCGTCGACGTGCGGCCTGTTCCGTCGCGTCCCGTGCGCTGTGTCGAGGTCGACAACGGCGACCATATGTACCTCGCGAGCCGTTCGTGCATTCCCACGCACAACAGCACTCTGGGGCTGGACTTCGCCAGGTCGGCCGCCATCAGGCATCACATGACCACTGTGGTGTTCTCGTTGGAAATGTCGCGGAACGAGATCACTATGCGGTTGTTGTCAGCTGAGGCGCGGGTGGCGTTGCATGCCATGCGGGCGGGGACGATGAACGACGACGACTGGCAGCGGCTGGCGCGCCGGATGAGCGAGGTCGCCGAGGCCCCCTTGTTCATCGACGACTCGCCGAACATGTCGATGATGGAGATCCGCGCCAAGTGCCGGCGGCTCAAGCAGCGGCACGACCTGCGGTTCGTCATCGTCGACTACCTGCAGCTCATGAGCTCGCCCAAGAAGACCGAGAGCCGGCAGCAGGAGGTCTCCGAGATCTCGCGTGCGCTCAAGCTGCTCGCCAAGGAGCTCGAGGTCCCCGTGATCGCCATCTCCCAGCTCAACCGCGGTCCCGAACAACGCACCGACAAACGCCCACAAGTGTCGGACCTTCGCGAATCCGGCTCAATCGAGCAGGATGCGGACGTAGTCATCCTTTTGCATCGGGAAGACGCCTATGAGCGGGAGTCGCCGCGGGCGGGGGAGGCAGATCTGATCGTGGCCAAGCACCGTAACGGGCCGACGGCCACGGTGACCGTCGCCTTCCAGGGGCATTACAGCCGGTTCGTGGACATGGCCCCGCACTGACCGCCTGAAGCGCGGGAAAGTGGTGCGCTCGAAATCTCAAGTAATCTTGAGGTCAAGTGAGCGGAGCGGAGTGTGCCGGCCATGACCGATTCCCCAGCCCGGGGCATGGAGCTCAGCGTGGGCGAGCTCGCCGAACGCAGCGGCGTGAGCGTCTCGGCGCTGCACTTCTACGAGAAGCAGGGGTTGATCAGCAGCCGTCGTACCACCGGCAACCAGCGGCGGTACCGGCGCGACATGCTGCGCCGCGTGGCGTTGATCCGCATGGCCCAGCGCGTGGGCATCCCCCTGGCGGAGATCGCCGCGATCCTCGCCCTGTTCCCGCCGGACCACATCCCGACCCGCGCCGACTGGCGGCGGATGTCGGAATGCTGGAGGGAGGAACTGGACGAGCGCATGCGCAGGCTGCAGCAACTGCGCGACGAGTTCACCGACTGCATCGGCTGCGGCTGCCTGTCGATCGACCGGTGCCCGCTGATCAACCCGGCCGACGAGATGGGCAGGCAGGGCCCGGGGCCCCGCAGGCTGCTCGGGGCGCGTCAGGGTCAGGGGCATGGGCAGGGTCAGGGCACCACGCGGGCGTGCGTCGTCAACCTGCCGTCGTCGGAGATGACGTGCAGCGCGAACCCCGGCGGCACGTCGAACGCGACCGGCGGGATGGCCGGCGACTCCTGCGGCAGCAGCGCCTGCGAGACCACCCCGGGCGCGACGTAGACGGGCCGCCCGGCGAACATCGTGGCGGCCGCCGTGTGGGCGTGGCCGATCAGGATGCCCACGATCTGCGGGTACGCCCTGACGAGCTCCTCCAGACGCTCGGGCTCCAGCAGGCCGATCTCGTCGACGTAGGGGATGGCGATCGGCACCGGCTGGTGGTGCATGCCCACCAGCACGGGCCCGGGCGCCGACTCGACGACGCCGGCGAGCCAGCGCAGCGTCCCGTCGTCGAGGTAGCCCTCGTTCTTGCCCGGGATACTGGAGTCGCACAGCGCGATCGTCGCGCCGCCGGCCTCCAGCACCTGGTTGACGGGCTCTGAGCCGCCGTCGGCCTCGCCGAGGAACGCCTTGCGGAACTCCGGACGGCTGTCGTGGTTGCCGGGGCAGACGATGGAGGGATAGGGGAAGCGCAGCAGCTCGCGGGCGAGCTCGTACTCTTCCGCGGCGCCGTGATCGGCGATGTCGCCGGTGACCAGCACGGCGTCGATGGGGCCCGCGAGCCCGGACAGATGGCGAACGACCCGCTCGACCCGCTCGGCGCTCCTGGGGGCGCCGTCGATGTGGACGTCGCTCATGTGGGCGAGGGTGATCATAGCTTCGAGGATGCCACAGGGGGGTCGTCCCCGTCCCTGGTCTGTCGCCGGGCGGTCGCCATGAGGATGCCGGCGATGCGGCGGTCCGTCACTCCCAGCGGAACGTGCGGGCGGCGAGCAGCGTCGCGCCCACGGCCCAGACGGCGAGGACGGCGAGGTGCAGCGTCTCGGGGGTCGTCCCGGCCCAGGCGTCGCGCATGGTCTGGCCGAAGGCGCCGGTGGGCGTGAAGTCGCCGATCCTCCGCAGGACCTCGGGCATGATCTCGCGCGGTACCCACATGCCCGCCAGGAACATCAGGGGGAACATCACGACCGAGCCGAGGCCTCCGGCGACGCGGCTGTTCGGGACGACGGCCGCCAGGCACAGGCCGAGCGCGAACAGTCCGCACACCCCGAGCACGAACGCGAGCGCGAACACCGGGAACTGCGCGGGCACCCGCGTGCCGAACACCAGGTTGCCGAACACGATCATCAGCAGCGCCGCGACGACCGTCGTCACCAGGTTGATCACGAGCTGGGTCAGCAGTAGCGCCGCCGGCGAGACGGGGGTGACGGACATCCGGCGCAGAACCCCGCGTTCCCGGTACACCGCGAGCACCGAGGGGATCACCGAGAACGCGGAGATCATGACGGACAGCACGATCATCATCACGGGGAGCTGGGTGTCCACGACGCGTTCCCCGCCGAGGCTCGGGTCCGGGTCGCGGAAGCCCGGGATGGCGCTGCCCAGGATCAGCAGCAGGCCGAGGGGGAGCAGCAGCGTGAAGAACGCGGTCAGCGGTTCCCGCAGGTAGAGCATGGTCTCGGTGCGCAGGAGCGCCCGCAGGGCCGTGCGGCCGGCCAGGGCGCCGCCGGACGTCGTGAGGGTGGTGGGCGACATTTCTTGATCTCCTAGGCTTCGTCGGTGGCCGCGTGGCCGGTGATGGCGAGGAAGGCGTCGTCGAGCGTGGCCCGCTCCACGCGCAGCCCCGTGGGGACGATCCGGTGGGCGGAGAGCGCGGTGGTGAGCGCGAGCAGCACGTCCTCGCCCCCGGTCACCCTCACCTCGTCGCCGTCCCGGACGACTCGCGTGATCTCGGGGACGGACCGCAGCGCGCCCTCGGAGCCGGGCGGGCAGCGGAAGGTGACGCGCAGCGTGCCGTCCACCCTCCCGATCAGACCGGCGGGCGTGTCCACCGCCGCGACGCGCCCCCGGTGGATCACCGCGATCCGGTCACAGAGCCGCTCGGCCTCCTCCATGAAGTGCGTGACCAGCACGATCGTGACGCCACGGGCCTTGACCGCCTCGATGAGCTCCCAGGTCTCGCGCCGCGCGTGCGGGTCCAGGCCGGTGGTCAGCTCGTCCAGGATCGCCACGCGAGGGTCGCCGACCAGCGCCAGCGCGATGGACAGCCGCTGCCGCTGGCCGCCGGACAGCTTCGCGAACGCCGTGTCGCGTTTGGGGCCGAGCCCGACCTCCTCCAGCAGGTCCTCCCAGCGCGCGGGCCGGTCGTAGAACGATGCGTACAGCCGCAGCGCCTCGTGCACGCGCAGTTTGTCGGGCAGCGAGCAGTCCTGGAGCTGGACGCCGACCCGCCGCCGCAGCTCGTCGCGGTCGCGGCGCGGGTCCAGGCCGGTGACGGCGATCGTCCCGCCGTCGGCCGCGCGCAGGCCCGAGAGGCATTCGACCGTGGTCGTCTTGCCCGCCCCGTTGCGGCCGACGACGCCGAAGACCTCCCCCTCCTCGACGGCGAACGACACGTCGTCCACCGCCACGTGGTCTCCGTACAGCTTTCGCAGATTGGTGATCTCGATGATTGCCATGCCATCGAAGCTAGGAATCGCGTCGTTCGCCCGGAATGCGGCTGCCGCCCGGACGAGGGTGTACCTAGGTACACCCCATTCGGGCGTCCAGCGCCACTGGGAACCAAACCCCTGGTGACGCAGACTGGTCCGCATGATTGTGAGGACGCTGACCGGCTTCGCCCGAGGTCTCGTGCTGTTCGGGCTGGCCGCCACGCAGGTGGTGATCCTCGCCGTGGCCCTCGTGGCGTTCACGCTGACCTTCGGCCTCGGCCTGGTCTTCCTGTTCCCGATGAGCGTGCGGATGGTCCGCGGGCGCACCCGACAGGCACGCCGGATCGCGGGCATGTGGGCCGGCGTGACGATCGACGCGCCGTACCGGCCCACGCCGCCGCCGCCCGTGCCGCAGCGCGACGGGTGGTACCGCGAGGGCAGGCAGCTCTACCGCACGTCCATGATCCCCAACTTCAACCGGACCCTCGACTGGATGATCAAGGACCCGGCGACCTGGCGTGACTACGCCTGGCTGATCGCCGAGCCGGTCGTGGGCGGCCTCATCGCCGCGTCCCCCCTGCTCATGGTGGGGTACGGCGTGCTGCTCGCCAGGGTCGCACGGCCGGTGGAGGTACTGGCCGGGCTGGTCCTCGCGGCGTGCGGCGTGCTGATCGCGCCCCGCGTGCCGCGCGTGC
Source organism: Sphaerisporangium sp. NPDC051017 (assembly GCF_040683095.1). Classification (NCBI taxonomy): domain Bacteria; kingdom Bacillati; phylum Actinomycetota; class Actinomycetes; order Streptosporangiales; family Streptosporangiaceae; genus Sphaerisporangium; species Sphaerisporangium sp. NPDC051017. The sequence continues at coordinate 205,867 of NZ_JBFBCI010000001.1, read as the reverse complement.
ACGGCCTGTGGACGAAGCTCCTGCTCGCCCCCACACAGCGGGCCCGGCTGCTGAACGAGGTGCGCCACCTCACCCAGGCGCGCACCGAGGCCGTCGACGCGCAGGCCGCCGAGCTGCGGCGCATCGAGCGCGACCTGCACGACGGCGCTCAGGCCCGCCTGGTCGCGATCGGCATGACGCTCGGGGCGGCGGAGGAACTGGTGGAGTCCGACCCGCGGGCGGCCAAGGCGCTGATCGCCAAGGTGCGCGAGGCGTCGGCCGCGTCGCTGGTGGAGCTGCGGCAGCTCGTCCGCGGCATCCACCCGCCGGTCCTGGCCGAGCGCGGGCTCGGGGACGCCGTGCGGGCCCTCGCCCTGGACAGCCCGCTGGAGGTCACCGTGAGCGTCGACCTGCCGGCGCGCGCCGAGGCGCCGGTCGAGTCGGCCGCGTACTTCGTGGTCAGCGAGCTGCTCACCAACGCCGGCCGGCACGCGGACGCCCGCTCCGTCACGGTCGACATCAGCAACCGGGGGGCCGCGCTGCGGCTGACCGTCACCGACGACGGCCACGGCGGCGCCGACCCGTCCAAGGGCAGCGGCCTCCAGGGCATCGAGCGCAGGCTGGCCGCGTTCGACGGCGTGCTCGCGCTGAACAGCCCTGAGGGAGGGCCGACCACGGCCGTCGTGGAGATCCCGCGCGCGTTCCCGGGCATCGTCGGCGGGGGTGTCGTCCCGCGGCGGAAGGTGCGGCTGATGGCGGTCTGCTGGGGATTGTTCTGGCTCCCGCTGTTCCCCCAGGGCCTCGTCGCGCTGGTCATGAAGATCTTCGGGGTCGACGAGCGGAGCTGGTTCCTGGCGCTCTACCTGCCCGAGGTCCTCCAGCTCCCGGTCATCTTCGCCATGATCGCCCTCGGCGGCGGCATGGCCGCCTACGGGATGCGCGTGTCCCGGCAGCTCAAGGCGGCCGGCGAGGCCTGCGCATGAGGGTCGTCTTGGCCGAAGACCTGTACCTGCTGCGCGAAGGGCTGGTGCGCCTGCTCGAGGCGCACGGGTTCGAGATCGTCGCGGCGGTCGAGTCCGGGCCCGAGCTGCTCAAGGCGCTGCTCGACGAGCGCCCCGAGGTCGCGGTCGTGGACGTACGGCTGCCGCCGACCTTCACCGACGAGGGGCTACAGGCGGCGCTCGCCGCCCGGCGGTCGATTCCCGGGCTCCCGGTGCTGATCCTGTCCCAGCACGTGGAACAGCTGTACGCGCGCGAGCTTCTCGCCGACGGCACCGGCGGCGTGGGCTACCTGCTCAAGGACCGCGTCTTCAACGCGGGCCAGTTCGTCGACGCCGTACGCCGGGTCGCGGGCGGGGGCACCGCGATGGACCCCGACATGATCGCCCGGCTGCTCGCCAGCAACGCCAGGAACGAGCCGCTCGGACGGCTGACCCCGCGCGAGCGCGAGGTGCTCGAACTGATGGCCGAGGGACGCTCCAACGCCGCCATCGCCCAGCGCCTGTACCTGAGCGAGAGCGCCGTGGCCAAGCACACCGCGAGCATCTTCGCCAAGCTCGACCTCGCGCCGTCCGACGACGACAACCGCAGGGTGCTGGCCGTTCTCGCCTACCTCAACGGCACCCGGGGCTGAGCCGCCCGCCCCTCAAATGTCCGACCCAGGCGCTACCGTTTCAGGACGGACGTTTCGAAGGGGGTGGATCAGGGTGAAGTTCCAGGTGGGCCGCGATGTCCTGGCCGACGCGGTGGCATGGATCGCTCGCACGCTGCCGGCGCGCCCCGCGGTGCCCGTGCTGTCCGGCATCCTGCTCGACGCGCTGGACGACGGCCTCATGCTCTCGGTGTTCGACTACGACGTCTCGGCGCGCGCCTCGATCGACGCCGACATCGCCGAGCCCGGCAAGGTGCTGATTCCCGGGCGCCTGCTCGCAGAGATCACCAAGAGCCTGCCCGCCGAGCCGGTGCAGGTCGTCACCTCGGGCTCCGAGGCCGTGCTGACCTGCGGCGGCGCCGAGTTCGGCCTGCTGACCATGCCCGTCGAGGACTTTCCGACGCTTCCCCCGATGCCGCGGAAGGCGGGCGCGGTCGGGGGCGGCGTCCTGGCGTCCGCGATCGGCCAGGTGGCGGTGGCCGCCAGCCGCGACGACACGCTGCCCATGCTCACCGGCATCCGCGTCGACATCGACGGCCTCCAGGTCTCCTTGGCGTCCACCGACCGCTACCGCATCGCCGCGCGCGACCTTTTGTGGAACCCGCAGAGCCCCGAGGAGCGCGCGGGCGTCATGATCCCCGCCAAGGTGATGGTCGAGGTCGGCCGCTCCCTGCGCGCCGGCGAGGTGACGATCGGCCTCGGCGACGGCATCGCCGGGTTCGAGTGCGCCGGGCGCACCACCACGGTCCGCCTGCTGGACGACCAGTTCATCGACTACCGCTCGCGCCTCACCGACGAGTGGTCGAACAGGGCGAGCGTCGCGGTGGCGCCGTTCGTCGAGGCCATCAAGCGCGTGGCGCTGGTCGCCGAGCGGGGCAGCGCCATCCGCCTGTCGTTCACCCAGGGCCAGGTGCTGGTGCAGGCGGGCGGCGGCGATATCGGCCGCGGCACCGAGGCGGTGGCGGCCGAGCTGGAAGGCGACGATATTCAGATCGCCTTCCAGCCGCACTACCTGCTCGACGGCCTCACGGGCGTCGAGACCGAGAACGTCCTCGTCAACCTGGCGTCCCCGACGCGGCCGGTGCTGATCACCGACGACGGGGACGACCCCGCGTTCCGCTACCTCGTGATGTCCCTGCGGCTGGCCTGACGCCCCGGCCCCTCGGGAAGGGCGTCAGTCCAGCAGCTCGGCGGGGTCGCTGAGCGCGATCGCGATGTGCTCCATGCAGGCGTGGCCGGCGCGCTCGGCGGCGGCCGCGTCGCCCGCGGCGATGGCCCGGGCGATGGCGTCGTGAGGGATGTGACCGTTCTCCAGCGGCGCGCCCGCCGCCGCGATGCTCGCCCGCAGCGCCGCCGAGAAGTCCTTGTACAGCTCGATCAGCACGCGGTTGTGCGTGGCCTCGACCACCGCGACGTGGAACGCCAGGTCGGCCTCCACGAAGGCGTCGGCCTCGGCCTCGGCCCAGGCCTGCTCGCGGCGCAGCAGCGCGGCCTCGATCAGTTCTATGTCGCCCTTGGTGCGCCGGACGGCGGCGAGCTTGGCGGCCTCGACCTCCAGGGCCCGGCGCACCTCGAGGATCTCGAGGTGCTCGGCCGCACGCAGCCGGCGCGCCACGGCTCCGGAGAGCTCGCTGGTCGCGCGGACGTACGTGCCGTCGCCCTGCCGGCACTCGAGCAGGCCCGCGTGCGTGAGGGCCCGCACAGCCTCACGCACGGTGTTACGGCCTACGCCGAGTTGCTCCGCCAGCACGGTCTCCGTCGGGATCTTGGCGTGCAGGTGCCAGGAACCCGAGGTGATCTGGTCTTTCAGCTGCTCGATCACCTGGTCGACGAGCGAAGCCCGCTGCGCCGTACGCAGACTCACAGTCAGCCTCCTCCGGGAAACCAATCATCCTACGAGTCAATGATTGGTTGAACTTGACTATTCCGGAGTCTACTCGCCAAATCCTGAGACCGGGCGGGGAGGTCTATCGTGCGGACGCCGCGGACGTCACGGCACCGGCGACGGTCGACCTTACACCGACCGATTCCAATGCCCTGCGGTACGCGGCCGTCTGCTGCTGTCGGTTACCGGCTCTTCCCCAAAGATCCCCCAGTTCACGCCACACGGCGGCGATCTCACGGTCGTGCGCCTGGCCCACCCCCGGCGCCCCGGCCAGAAGCGCGCCCGCGCGTTCCAGGCAGGCCTCAGCCCCTCCTTCGGACCGTGCCAAAGCGACGTCGGCCAGGACGAGATGCGCCAGGGCGGCGACCGTCCCCGGCTCCTCCCGCAGCAGGCCGAGGGCCTGCTTGGCGAGGAGCTCCGCGCCGCCGGGGTTGCCGGACCCGAGCCGCACGCGAGCCAGGACGATCAGGCTGCGCGCGTGCTCCGCCGACTCGGCGGGCAGGACGGAGAAGACCTCACCGGCACGCGAGACCAGCTCGTCGACGCGGTCGGAGTCTCCGACGGTCTTGGTGGCGGAGATCTCGGCCCAGCGGATGGCGACCCTCGCCACCTGGTGCGCGATCCGCGCCGGCCGCCCGGCGGAGAGTGCGTCGTCGGCGAAGTGCACCGCGAGCGCGGAGTCCTCCCCTTCAGCCGCCGAGACGCTCGCCTGCCACAGCGAGAGGATCTCCGTAGTGCGGTCGTCGGGCACGGGCACGCCGGTGGAGGCGAGCACCTGCTCGACGTACGGAAGGCCGATCTCGGCGTCGGCCAGCGCCGCCGCGAGCTCGACGGCCACCTCGCCATGGAAAAGTGACAGTTCCATTACCTGGGCCAGTGCCTCGGCGCCGAGGTCACGTGCCCGCATGAGGTCGCCCGCCTTCTGGTAGCACCGGCACAGTGCCACCGTCAGCGGGACGTCGGCCAGTCGCTCGGGGTGCGCGGCGGCCTCACGGCGCAGGCGCTCGTACGCCTCCACCGCGCGGCCGATCTTGCCCTGTGCCTCCAGGGCCCGCGCCCGTCCGAGCCGGGCGTGTGCGGCGAGGAGCGCGTTGTCCTCACCCGCGGCCTTGACGATGTCGCCGAAGCGATCGGCGGCGAGGGCCGCGTCACCGTGGTAGAGCTCCAGCTCGGCGTGGCGAAGGCCGAGCTCGGTGTCGATGCGCTGACGCGGCTCGATGCCGTGCAGCAGAAACTCGGTCGTGCAGCCTAGGCGCTCCGCTAGCAGGCGGGCCACCACGGGCGTAGGCGTGCGCTTGCCGGACTCGATGAGAGAGACATAACTGTCGGATAGGTCGGGTCCGGCCAGCTGGGCCTGAGACATTCGCCTGCTCAGGCGCAGTCCGCGGACGCGATCACCGATGGTTCCCTGACTCGGCATGTGATCTCTTAGGGCGGGGATATGGTCAATGGTTCCGCCATGATGGCACGAAGGAGCCGAATGGGGTATACCCACGTCAAGAATCCCGAGGGTGAAGTTGTCTCACACCTCGGGATTCAGGACGAAAGTGGACTAATCATCGTCGGCGTCAGAGCTGGGGAACAGCATCTGACAGACCTCCAGGTACAAGGTCTCCGGATACGGAATGAAGGGGACCGTCGACAGTGCCTGATCTTGGCCGGCCGACTCCAGGACGAACTCGCCGTATCCGAGCATGCGACCCAGCAACGAGCGCTGGAAGCTCATGTCCGTGACCTTGCCGAGGGGCATCATGTCCACTCGGCGGGTTATCAGACCTCTTGTCAATAGCATGCGTTTCGAGGTCACCACGAAGTAGTCAACCGACCACTCCGCCACTTTCCACACGAAGCGGATCAATAAGAGGAGCCAGGCCCACCAGACGATGACCAACGCCTGTGCGCCCTGGTTCCCTCCGAGCCACTTGCTCAGCAGTCCTGCCAGGACCAGGCCGCCGAAGACCTCGGCGACCGGTCGCAACAGCACGGCCGGGTGGCGCCGCACCATGATGACCTGGTGTTCCTGGGGGAGAAGGTAACGGTTGACCGACGACGGAGCAGAGTCCCCGTGGGTCACCAGCCTCATGTCAGCTTCGTGAAGAATAGCGCCAGCGAATCCGCGGCATTCACCACAGTGTCCATTGCTCCCTTGACCGCGCTAGCCGCGTCAGCCGGTCTGGTGAACAGGTAGAAAGCCACAAACGCGATGGCTGCGTACGTTAGAACCTTCTTGACCTGCACTGCCGCCTCCGTTAACCACTCACCCACTGCACCCACCGTATACATTACCCAGCAGTCGGGCTGGGTAAAGCGCATCCTGACCCCTCAGTCTTTAGGGGTCTGGATGTGACCTGCGTCACTCCTGCTCGGCGGCGACCACGGCGAGCACCTGGAGGTGCTTGCGTGCGATCCGCTCCACCAGGCCCGGGTACGCGTAACCAGTGACTTCCATCGCGCCGTGGTGAGCCGCTTCGATACAGCGTGCCACCGTCGCGGCGGGATGAACCCCGGCGAACTCGACCTTAAGCACGGTCTCGACCTGTGTATAGGCGTCAATCTCGGGCCGCTGGTCCATAGCTCTCCCAGGTGCGCGTCCACGGCAGGAGATGCCGGGAACACAATGACATCGTCATCACTGTGTGTACCCACTGAAACACAGTATGTAACGAGACGTGTGTCAACCAGAGGAAGATGAAGGAAAAGGATTCGGACGACTCCGATGACCCAAGGGCGCCGAGGGCCTCGAACGCCCCAAGAGACCTAGACGACCCCGTACAGGCGGTCGCCGGCGTCCCCGAGCCCCGGAACGATGTAGCCGTGCTCGTTCAACCGCTCGTCCAGAGCGGCTGTCACCACGCGCACAGGGTTGCCATGGTCGGCGAAGAGACTCTCGACGTACGACAGGCCCTCGGGCGCGGCGAGCAGGCAGATGGCGGTCACGTCCTCGGCGCCCCGGTCGAACAGCAACTGGATCGCCGCGGCGAGCGTGCCGCCGGTCGCCAGCATGGGGTCGAGCACGAAGCACTGGCGGCCCGACAGATCCTCCGGCAGGCGGGTCGCGTACGTCTGCGCCTTCAGCGTGCCCTCGTCCCGGATCATGCCGATGAATCCGACCTCGGCCGTCGGCAGCAGGCGGGTCATCCCGTCGAGCATGCCCAGCCCCGCCCGCAGGATCGGCACCACCAGCGGCGCCGGGCGCGCCAGCCGCACGCCCTGGGCCGGGGCGACCGGAGTGGTGACCGTCGCGTCGGTGACCCGCACGTCCCGCGTCGCCTCGTAGGCCAGCAGGGTGACGAGTTCGTCCGCGAGGCGCCGGAACGTCGGGGAGTCCGTGCGCTCGTCGCGAAGCGTGGTCAGCTTGTGGGCGACGAGCGGGTGGTCGACGACGAGGGTCTTCATGGCTGCCAACGGTATCTCTTGGGACCGGGTGAACGGTACGAGCGGGTCGGTACCGGCCATCGCACCCGAAGCAGGCCGTGGCCCCCCGTTTTTGATCACAATTTGCCCGACGGCCGTACAGGGGCCCAGGGATTCTGGGAGCATTGCCACCCGTAAGAACCGCGTCGGTGGGGTGAAGATGACAGACGTAGACGCTCTTGACTTCGCCATCGTGGTCTACCGCGAGGACGACCGCTGGGAAGCCGAGATGTTGCCCGTGGGCCTGACGGCCGACCTGCACGGGCTCATCCACGCGCTCCGCCAGCAGCCGAGCATGGGCGCCACGATTGGCCTCGTCGCCGTTGGGGATGACTTCTTCGTGGCATTACGGGTGTTCGGTGAGCGCGTCGACGTCTTCCTGTCCGACATCACGGCGGCATGGGACTGGCCCCTCGCCCAGCAGGTCCTCGAGTACCTCGACGTCCCGGTGCCCGAGGAGGAGGATCTGGACATGGTCCTCCCCGCGGGAGATCTATCGATCTTCGCCGACCTCGGGCTCGACGAGATGGAGCTCGGCGCTCTGTCCGGAGACCTCGAACTGCTACCTGACGAGGTGCTTTCCAGCATCGCCGCACGACTGGGGTTCTCCCAGCCGTTTGAACGTGCCGTCGACTCAGCCATCGGCTGACCTCGGGAGCCGCGAACATGCCCTCGAGACCATCCCGCAGCTCACTGTTCGCCGCGGCCTTCGTCCGCACACCCGACGGATGGAACGGGGCCGAGGTCGATCTCGACAACGTCGAGATCGCCGACGACCTCGGTGACGCCGTCCAGGACGCCCTCGGGCTGAGCGGGGAGGAACTCGCCCTCCTCTGCGTCGAGGTGGAGGACGAATGGTTCGCCCTCGTCCGGTATGAGGACGAGGCCGAGCCCCGCGCGTTCCTCTCCGACGCCCACGCCGCCGCGGGCGACCCCCTTGGAGAGCTCTTCAACGAGCTGGCCGGGGTGGTCGTCCCCGACAAGGAGGCCGACGTCGGCGTCCGCCCGGCGGGCGACTTCGAGCTGCTCCGCGACCTAGGCATGACCGCCGAGGAGCTGCTGGAGCTGAGCATGGAGGAAGGCGTGCTCCCCGCCGACACCCTGTCGGTGATCGCCGAGAAGCTTTCCTTCGCCGACGAGTTCGACCGCCTCCGCTAGTCGCGGGCGATCGCGGGCGGCGTTTCGACGCGGCGCACGGCGAGGGCGGAGAATCGCTCCTGTGAGCGTGCCATCCTTCGAGCGGCCCATGCGGCTCGCGCTGGCCGAGGCCGTCGAGGCCGGGCGGCGGGGCGAGGTACCGGTCGGGGCCGTCGTCCTCGGTCCCGGCGGCGAGGTGCTGGCCGCCGCCGGCAACGACCGCGAGGCGGGTGCGGACCCTACGGCCCACGCCGAGATCCTCGCACTGCGCGCGGCGGCCCGAGCGCGCGGCGAGTGGCGCCTGTCCGGCTGCACGCTGGTCGTCACCCTGGAGCCGTGCACGATGTGCGCCGGGGCCGCCGTGCTCGCCCGGGTGGACCGCGTCGTCTACGGCGCCGTGGACGAGAAGACCGGCGCGGCCGGTTCCCTGTGGGACGTGATCCGCGACCGCCGCCTGAACCACCGCCCGGAGGTCGTCCTCGGCGTCCTCGCCGACGAGTGCGCGGCCGTCCTCACGGACTTCTTCGCCGACCGCCGCCGCTGAGCGCGCCGCCGGCGAACCTTCGGCGCGCGAGCAGTGGCCCGGATCCGGTAGGCTGCTCCGCGGTGGAGTCGCCTAGTGGCCGAGGGCGCACGCCTCGAAAGCGTGTGATGGGGCAACCCATCCGTGGGTTCAAATCCCACCTCCACCGCCACTACTAAGGGCCTCTGAGCTGCGCAAAGTCGCTTAGAGGCCTTTCGCGTTCAAGATCATGTCTGCACATGCCTTGAACGCGGGTCCCGGTGGCGGTGGTGCTCGCCTTCCTCACGGAAGGAATTTCATGGCCTCCATAGGGCCGAGAGTCAGCAAGGGCGGCCGCCTCACCTGGTACCGCGTCGTCCGGCGCGAGGGCGGAACGCAGACCCATTGGTCCAAGGTCGTCGACAAGGCCTGCGAACGGCAGATCGCCACCGAGGCGACCCCGCACAAGTTCAGGCACAGCCACGCCCTCGAACTGCTGGGCGAGAACGTCAGCCTGGACACCGTCTCCAAGCGCCTGGGGCACGAGTCGATCGTGGTCACGGCGGGCCTGTACAGGCACCTGGCGCCCGAGGCCGACCGGCGGGCGGCCGACGTCATCGACACCGTGATGGCCGTCCCCCGAGACAGCGGCCCGGCGACCGCCACCGCGAGCCCGGCCCTCGGGCTGGCTGTGCCCGCGGACGTCGTGGCGCTGGCCGAGTTCTACAGCCGGCGCGGGAGGCTACCTCGACGCAGTTGTTTCCACCGCCGCCGTAACTGCTCTTACGCCAGTCAAGACCGTATTCGGGGAATTCGGTCTTGATCACTCCCTGTCTGGTTGGATGACCTGCCGGTACATCACCTCGTAGAGGTGGCCACCCTTGATGAGGATGGACGCCTCTATCGGCCTATCTGCGTCGGAATAGATCACCCGGAACTGACGGAACACCGGGATGCCCTCAGGCAGTTCTAGCGTCTCCGCTTCCTCAGTGGTTGGAGGCCGGACGGACAGATGATCTGTGAACTCGCGTTCGGGATAGCCGAGCTGGGCCAGGACGGCCGGGGCTCCCCCGTGAATCCGTCCCGGGCGGGTGAGGGCGCTCCCAGCGACAAGGCTCAGCGGATAGTAAGACCAGGAGACCTCAACGGGCTCGTCGTCGCGCAGCATCAGGCGATACCTCAGCACGGTGCGAGCTTCGCCAAGCGCGGCCGCGACGTCCTTTGGTGCCTGGACCTCGGCGACCTTGAGAAGCTTGTAGACGACACCCTGCTCCGCTGGGTCGAAGTAGGCCGCAGACCGCACCGCGAACGGGCGCCGGTCCCGCACGAACACACCCTTGCCAGCCTGACCGTACACGAACCCTTCTCCCTGAAGGAGCTTGGTCGCGTTGTGGGCGGTGGCGGGTGCGGCGGAGTAGGCCTCCGCCAGCTCGGCCGTAGACGGCAGCTTCTCGCCGGGCTCCAGTTCCCCTGACATGATCTTTGCCCGAAGGTCGGCAGCGATCTTCAGTTGCGGGGGTCGCTTATCCGACTTTCGCGCCACGGTGGAATTCCTTCACTAAAGGGTCGTTTCGTAACGCAGGTGGCGGCCCTGCGCGATCATACGTATCGTTGTGATCTCGACGGGTGTGCCATCTCCAGTCTTGAGCGTCCGCACCAGCACCAAGACCCACTCGTTCTCATCCAATTCAAGTGCCCGTCGCTCTTCGTCCGTGGCCGGTCGGGCGGACACGTCCTCCTGGGCGAGGCGGGGCTCATGCCCGAGCTCAGCCAGGAGCGTGACCGCCCCACCTCGAATCTTGCGGTGCTCCGCCAGCCGCGTTCCCTGAGCGATGGTCAAGGGGTAGTAGGAGTCCGCGATCTCGATGGGCTGGTCGTTGAGGAGAACGGTCCGGCGTCGGACGATCACACGGCTTCCTCGAGAAAGCTGAAGCAGCTCAGCCACCTCGTCGGGGGCGACACCCTCCACCACTTCCTGGAGCAGGTGAGTCCCCGATTGACCGTGCCGCGCTGCCTCTTCAGCCCAGGCATCTCCTTGGTCGGCAGAGCGGGGGCGGGTGTATGGCGCGGAGACACTAACCCATGAGTGTTCGATCATGCCAGCCTCTTTCGGCTCCGGGATCCTTCGTCACCTTACTCGGGGGCCTGGCAAGGCGTTCATCACCAGACTTTCCACGCAAAGCCTAACCGGACCTTGATGGCTTCCATGGATGGCAGTAAGGTATGTCATCGATCCTAGAGCTTCGAGGGCAACCGATACATCGCGGTCATGGAGGTAGCCGCCCGGTAAAGCACTCCGTGAGCTGGTGCGGCGGCGCGGTGATTCCATACCTCCCGCGTCGTCGCACCTTCCACGACAACATGAAAACGGGCCCGCCCGGCGCTGCGAACGACCGGACGAGCCCTTGACCGCACAGAGAGGGTGCGATCTGATGCCCAATCGTAGGGCTGTCCCCAACCGGCCAATGCCTCGGTTGATTCGCGTACGTCACAGCGCCGGCATGCCGCCGAAGCCGCTTGGGTGCCGGTGGTGCGGTCACCCGCCGTACGCGCACGACGCCGCCAGCCTGCCCCACCGGGGCCATCACCAGTGGGAGCACCCCACCACGGCGCAGATGCGCGCCCGCTTGGACGCGCGTAAGCGGCTCGGCTTGTACGGGCCGTTGCCCGCCGGGCCGTCCCGTCCGGGCAGGGTCCACCCGCCCGTGGCCGCCTCGCGTCTCGTCCGGTTGGTCGCACCCGCCGTCCCCCTCGGGATCGGTCGCGCGCCGGACACGCCGCCCTGGAACAGCGGGCGCGACCCGTACCGGCGAGGAGCGGCGGCGTGAGCCGGGGCCTCGGACGGCACCGCGAGGGCACGGTGCCCGCGTCCGACGTCGAGCCGGGCGCGCCGCGCCGGTGGGACCCCGAGCAGACGACCGAGGCCGCTCACCTCGACCTGGCCGAGTCCGGGTGGCATGTGATGTACAGCCTGGGGAGTCGACGTCCGTGGCTACATCGAGCGCACCCGCGACGGCGCGGCCACCGTGCAGACCGCGCGGATGCGACACACGCAGATCGCCGACCTGTGGGAACGGATCTTGCTCGGGCAGGCCCGATGAACAGGCGCCGTGACACTTCCTGGCACGCGGAGTTCCTGCGCCTGGTGAACTGGACTTCAGGACCGCCTCCGCGGCGACCTGGCCGGGGGCGGCTCCGGGGGCGAACGCGGCGGCATGCACGTCGCGGATGTGCGGGATGTCCGCGGGAAGCTCACGACGTATCAGCATCCGTTCAGGCTTCCCAGGTGCGCGCGGCCCGTCAACCGATTAAACGGTCGTCCGGTGGTGGGTGAGGTTTGTCCAGGGCCAGGCGGAATGCCGGAACCAAGGCTTTGCCTCTTATGGGCGGGTCGCAGAATTTCGCCCAGTTAGCGTGAGGTTTGTAGTTTTCGGGGCGTTTTGGGCTATCCCGGGTACACCAATTCGACGCTCCGTCCGCCCGGCGATCGGTAGTCCGGGCTCAGACCGTCTCGACAACGGAGTGATCTCTTATGCTCAGGCAAGCACTTGCCGCCGGTTTCCTGGTGGCCTCCGCGCTCGTCGTCCCGGGCGCGCTCGCGGTGCACTCCGCCGCCGCGGCCACCGCCGCTCCCACGTCCGTGGCCGTGGCTCCGAGCGCGGACCCGCTGACGACCTGCAAGGGCAAGCGCTGCTCGTCCAAGCACGGCCATCACAAGAAGAAGAAGCGTGCCTCCGCTCACCATGCCAAGAAGCATCACACCAAAAGGCACGCCAAGCACAAGAAGCACGCCATGAGCCACCACAAGAAGAAGCACCACGTCAAGCACCATTAGCCACCGGCGGCCGTCCGTCCGGGAGAGGTGAGCCCTCTTGTGGCCGCGCCGCCCCGGGAGGGTGCCTCCTCGCGGGGCGGCTTTCGTGCTCCGAGGGTGGGGGCTAACGGCCCGGAGCGCTCTCGCCGTCCCCGTACAGGGACCGCTCGTTGATCAGAAGGTCGTTGACCAGGCACAACGCCGCAGCCAGTGCGTGCCCCACCAGCCCGCCCGCGACCTCGCCGTACTCGATCCGGAACGGCGCGCCGCCGGACGGCACGAGGTCCGCCCCGGGCGTGCCCAGGAGCGAGGCCACGGCGTGCGCCTTGGCGCGGGGGACGCTCAGGATGATCGACCCGCGCTCCACGGGGTCGAGACGCACGCCCTCGCCGCCGAAGAGCAGCGCGTGCAGGACGTCCCCGGCCTCCCGCAGGAGCGCCTCGGCGTCCGGGGAGCGGTGGGCGGGCGAGATCAGCGCTCCGCCCCTCGGCGGGGGATCGAGAAGGTAGCCCTCGGCCACCAGCACCTCGCGCCGCAGCGCCCGGTACCGCGCGGTGCGGCCGGGCAGGGACGCCTGGTCGAGTCCGAGGCGCCGGATCCGTGCCGCGCGCCCGTCTTCGGCCTCCACGCCCGTCATCCCGTCGTCCCAGGACGTCGGCTCCTCCGCGCCGCCCGTCCTCGGGTGCCGGTCGTCGCGTCCGCCGACGGCTCCGGGAACGTCCTCGCCGATGGGGAGGTGCGGCACGTAGGCGTCCTCGCCGGCCTCGGGACCTCGCGGCACCTGCCGGGGGATCGCGTAGGAGACCTCGCCGGACGGCAGGACCAGCGCCATCAACTGGTCGACCAGCCACTCGGTGGACTGCTCGGCCAGGCGGCGCCGCACCCGTTCGCGCAGCTCCGCGGCGAGCTCCTCCCGGAGCTGCGCCACGATCTGTGTGACATCTCGCATTCGATAACCGTCCGACGCGTGCGTTCCCGCGGCCTGTGAGCCGTGTCGCCCCTGCGACGGTCCGCAGCTTAGGAACACGGCGGGCGGTGGACGGCCCGTACGGGAAGTGTTTTACCTAAGACGTCGGGGGCTCTGCTTCCCGGGCGGCCTGAGGGGCGCCCGGGATCTTGGAGTCGTCGACGTCGAGCACGCGGGCGTGGAGGACCGACCGCTGGTGGAGCGCCGCCCGCAACGCGCGGTGCAGGCCGTCCTCGAGGTAGTACTCGCCCTGCCACTGGATGACGTGGGGGAAGAGATCGCCGTAGAACGTGGAGTCCTTGGCGAGCAGGGAGTGCAGGTCCAGTACCGCCTTGGTTGTGATCAAGGAATCGAGCCTGACCTGGCGAGGCGGGATGCGCGCCCACTCGCGGTGGGATAGGCCGTGCTCGGGGTACGGACGTCTGTCACCGACTGACTTGAAGATCACCCTACCGAGTTTAAGAGAGTTTTCAGGTTCCGCCTGCTTCAGTGCCCTGGCGCTGATGTGCGGAAGCGCCTAGATGCGGCCGGAGAAGGTGTCGCACCGAGCCGGTTCACCGGTCTTGTAGCCGGTGCTGAACCACTTGGTGCGCTGCGCCGCCGTCCCGTGCGTGAAGGCTTCGGGATCGACCCGGCCCTGGGCCTTCTCCTGGATCCGGTCGTCGCCGACGGCCGCCGCGGCGTCGAGCGCCTCCTTGATGTCGGTGCCGGTGAAGGGCTTCTCGTAGAAGCCGGTGTCCACCGCGTTCTTCGCCCAGACGCCCGCGTAACAGTCCGCCTGGAGCTCCAGTCGTACGGACGCGCTCTCGGCACCCTGGCGGTCGCCGCGGACGCGGTCCATGGTGCCCAGCAGGTCCTGCACGTGGTGGCCGTACTCGTGGGCGATCACGTACGCCTGCGCGAACGGGCCGCCGCTGGCGCCGAACTTGCTCTGCAGCTCGTCGAAGAACGTCAGGTCCAGGTAGACGCGCTTGTCGCCCGGGCAGTAGAACGGCCCCACCTGCGAGGTCGCCTGCCCGCAGCCCGTGCTCACGGCCTGGGAGAACAGCACGGTGCGGGCCTTGGTGTACGACTCCTTGCCCCGCTGGGCGAAGGCGACCTTCCAGTAGGCCTGGATGCTGTTGACCACGCCGACGACGCGGCAGTCCTCCGACTGGTCGGCGTCCGAGCCCTTCCGGCACTGGCCGGAGAGGTCGGAGGACGGCTGCGCGGCCGTGTCACCGCCGCCGTTCCTGCCCATGATGTCGCCCGGATTGATCCCGAATATGAGCGCGACGAGGAGGGCGATGACGCCCACCGCGCCGCCGCCGATGGCGAGCCCGCCACCGCCGATTCCACCGCCGCCTCCGCGGTTCTCGACCTGAGAGGCGTCTAGGTCGACATCGTCCCGGAAGTCCATCGGCTGATTCCCTTTTCTTCTGTTTTGGGGGTCTTATCCAACCCTGCTAGTTCCCCTGGGTGAAACGATCATGCATGACCGAGGTGAACGGCCGGATAGGCCCGTTGCACGGGCGCGGCTGGAAACGTACCCGCGGTGGGCCATTCGGGAAAACGTTCCCTCAAGACCGTCACCGCCGTGTGCCAACGCTCGGCCGGGATCGGGCCAATCGGGGCGTGGTATCCACGGGTGCCGCTGAAGTGCTGATTACCGTGGCGCGCAGCCGACCACCCCGGACGGAGGTGACCTTGAGTACGCCCAGCGACGTGCCACCGCCCGCGTACTTCTACCGGAGCCTCCCGGTCATGCCGACGGGCGCGTGGCTGCGCGCGAGGCTCGTCACCCAGGGCCCGTACGCGGCCGGTCTCGTCGTCGCCCTCGCCGCCGGCTTCGGGCTGGCCCTCGGCCTGCGCTCCTCGTGCCCGCCGGCCGCGCCGCCTTTCCCGTACTCCATACGGAACGCCGGCCCGTCACCGCCCTCCTTGCTGCGCCGCCACTCCATCCCGGTGCTCCTCCAGGCGCCCGACCACCTGACGCCGTCCGAACCCGAACCCCGGCACGCACGCAAGGCGCACTCCGCCAAACATCGAAAGCCTCATAAGCACACAAACCACTCGCGCTCCTGACGCCGTAACGTAGGAGGGCCGGTCGGGACGCGGGAAGGCGGGGAATTGTCGGGCACGGAGGACGACAAGGCGGACGCGGCGCGGGCGGGGGACGAACCGGCCTTCGAGGTACTCGTTGAGCGTCATCGCGGCGAGTTGCCGGTCCACTGCTACCGGATGCTCGGATCGCTGGACGAGGCCGAGGACCTGGTCCAGGAGACGTTCCTGCGCGCCTGGAAGAACCTCGGCGCGTTCGAGGGACGGTCGACCGTCCGGGCCTGGCTGTACCGCATCGCGACCAACGCCTGCCTCGACGCCCTGGACGGCCGGGCGCGGCGTCAAGGGGAGGCCCGGAGAGGGCAAGCCGTTCGGCGGGGATGCCCACCCGGGCGCACGAACGTCACGCTGGACCGCCTCAGCCTCAGTGGCGCCCCGACGGTGACGAACCTCTGGTTCCGCGTCATTCGCTGAGCCGGGGAAGCCCCACCAAGACCCGGACAGGGCGAAGGGCCCGGCTGGATCGGTCCGGGCCCTTCGTGTTCGTGCTGCTCAACCAAGCGCGGAGGCCCCGCAGGGTTCGTCTTAGTCGTTCACGGGTTCGAACCTCCAGCGCTGGGTTTCGGATCCGTCCGCGCCGCGTAGCCTCACATCGCCCCGCGGGATCACCGGGGGCTCGGCGTTCCAGAGCAGGTCCTCGTTCGGCGCCTTGATGACGTAGGTGTCGTCGCCGGCCGGCTCGATGGACCAGGTCGTCGGCTCGCCGCCGGCGATGACCGGCTCGCCCTCTCCGGTCTGCCGTGCCGAGGCGTAGGCTGCGGGCCCGCGATCGCTGAGGCCGACGTTCTTGATCGTGAAGCCGCCCTGGGTCCGGGTGATCTCCCAGAGTTCGAACGGGCCCGGGTGCTCCCGGGTGCTGGCGACGAAGATCGGCCTGCCTGGGGTGTAGGTCCGCAGCGAAGTGCCGGACTCCAGGTTGAGGATCCGGTAGACGCCGGGCTCGTCGGTCGGGCCCTGGGCGCTGTCGGCGGTGGCCGTGCCGGCCAGGCCGATCATCGCCCAAGAGCTGAACAGCAGGACCACGGCCACGGCCATCTTTGCCAGGCCGCGCCCGCAGGGGCGGTTCTGGTAGCTCTCTCGCATGCCACCTCTCCCTGTGATTGCGGCGGCGCGTGCGCTGATGGAGGACATGGTGAATTCCTTCCGGTGGGGGGACATGGCGCCCGGGGCGTTCGGTGGCCGCGGGCGCGGGGAGCGTGGCCTGAGTGGATCTCAACAGGCTCTCTACGCTCAGTAGCATTATTGCTACTCGCTGTCACCACGGGAAGGTGGCGGAACGGGAAGGAGGGACTGCCGCAGAGGTTACGGATACCTTGCGGACGCAACCCCGCGAATGGAAGTGCTTCTCTGGCAGGCCGACGCGGGGGAGACGCACGACGCCGGCGAGGGTCCGCAGAAGGAAACTGAGACCCAAACTGAGACCCGGACAGCACGAAGGCCCCGGCTGGATCGGTCCGGGGCCTTCGTGTTCTTGCTGCTCAACCAAGCGCGGAGGATAGGAGATTCGAACTCCTGAGGGGTTGCCCCCAACACGCTTTCCAAGTCTGTTGATCTCTATACAGCGTAGAGCAAACCGGGCCTGACCAGGTCATACGGGGTGCCACTGTACTGTGCTGAACCCCGTTGAACAGAGCTGAACTGAGACGGAAACTGAGACGGCGTCCGCATCCGTCGTTGGACGCGCATCCGCTGCTGGTGCCTGCTGCTGTGCTCCTGATGCCTGTGGAAGGCCCTCAGGTCGTCACTGTCGTGCCCGGCGCGCGAGGAAGGAGGGAAAGGCTGTAACACTGGCTACGGCGTCCCTAGGCGCTCTGCGCCCCACTCAACGCCGCGATCAACATCCTGGCCGCCGGACGGGCGGACAGACTGAACGCCTGTGGAGACCCGGTAAGACCACCGCTTGAGGTGGCGCGGGTCGGCGAAGCAGGAAGCCTCAGAGGTGCCGCGTGAACGCGCGGCACGGGCTGAATCCCTGGCCTTCAGGCCAGGGAGCGCGTCAATGCTGCACCACGCCGCCCGCAGGGCCGCGATCACAGGCGGGACCGCTGCGCGGAGGCGGGGATCCCCGGCCAGGCCACGTCCGCGCGCACCCCGACCGGGAGTCACTCAGGAATCGGCTCGAGAAAGAGGCGGATCGTGGTGCCGTCGAGTGTGCGGAGTCGCACGCAGTTGTCTCGGTTGAAGCACCGGCCCCGGATGATGTCCACCATTTGCCCGACCGTCATGAACTGGTCCGGGTCAAGGTACCCGATTTCCTCGAACTCACTGGTCGTGTGTTCAGTGGCTTTGTCATGATCCTGCTCTTTCGGTATGAGCGAATTCGCGCACAGCAGCGGCCACGAGCGCCGGAACAGTTCGACGGCAGCGTCCTCTACTTTTCGATAGAGCGAACCGCCTGTGTCGTACGGGTGGACAGGAACCTCCTCCTGCGAGAGCAGCGGACCCGTGTCGACTCCTTGGTCGACCATGTGCAACGTCGCACCGGCCGGCGTGCCATCGATAATCGACCAGATCGCCGTCCGCCGCCCCCGGTTGTAGGGAAGCAGGGAGGGATGCAGGTTGACGATCCCACGCGGAAACGCGTTGATGAGCCGCGATGTGAATATGTGCGCGAAGTACAGGGAGATCCCCATCTCCGCGCCAAGTCCTGCGATACGACGAGGTGTCTCCTCCTTCTTGAGGATGTCCCCGGTGAGCACCAGCCCTGCTCGCTCCAGGTCGGGGAACAGGTCCCTGATTTCGTCGGCTCGACGCTGCTGCCCGGGAGCGTTGAGGACGACGGCGGCGATCTCGGCATCAGGCCTGCCACGCAGCCAAGTTGCGATCTCAAGACCGGTCCGATCATTACAGAACAGGACAATCCGCATGCTTTTCTCCCTCGAGATGTGGTTTTCAGCTGTGGGGCCGCTTGCCGTTCTCCTATATCGCCATCGCGCCGATACGCTTGGCCGCCTGCCGCGACTGGACAGCAGATCGTGCCCGACGTACTCGTCGAACCGGCGACCACGCCGCCATCAACTCCCGCGATCGGATCCATTGCTTATCCGCATGGCGAACAGCCATGCCTGCTCTGTGGTAAGTGGCCGGCGGCATGCTGTCTGGGCAGGTACTCACGTACTGGATGCCCGCAGGTCCAACGATACTTCGACGGTTTCGGTTCCGGGCGTGGCGACCTTCAGATACTCCTTGGCGTTTGGCCCCGTATTGAAAATGAGATCGACAACACTCACGTGATGATGGAAGGGAGGATGGAGTTGTGGATATTCGCGATACCCTTCATAGTTGAACCACAGGACGTCGATTCCTGCGTTCCGGAAGAGTGACTCGTCAAGGTAGACACGAGCCGCCGGTCCGCTGACATATTGCGTTGCGCCCGATTTCTGGCACAGGTCGAGAAGGCGTTCGGTTTTCGATCCTGTCGCGCCGTAGTCGGCGGACGGACGCAGATTGGTGTGAATGTCAAGGATAGAGCAGATTCCTTCGAGGAAATGCCTGTTGATTTCGGATAGGTTGCTTGTTTCACATTCCAGGTACATCTTCTCCAGGACTGCGGCATTTTCATCGAAATAGGGGGCCCTTCGGTATGCGTGCATGAGTGTGCTCCAGTGCTTTACGTTCCAGGCTGGGTAGACGATGGTCGATTCATTGATGAGTTGACTCCGACTGCTTTGCCTGATTGGAATCGAGAGCCAACTGGGGCCCGCAGCCGTCTTTATCAGGTTTCGGTTACGCCAATCCCGATTGGTGTACTGAACATCGTCGAGCAGAATGAACTCATCGACATGCGCAATGAGATCAAAATACCCTTTCCAGGGAATGTAATTCGATTGCACTATCGCAACACGCTTCATCTACTTCGCGCTTTCGCCTTTTGACGTAATTTCTCGTCCGGCCAGCATAGCGAATCTTCGATCCACCCTCAATGAAGACAGTGAGCCCGAGCGACATGACCGCGATGGGCGTCAAGCCTGAGATGTGCCGATCGTTCACCCGAAGAGCGGAAGAACCCATGCCGCGACAAGAGGTGAACGTTCGAATTTGCCCGGAAGCCGCCGGAAAGTGCGGCCCCGCATATCCTCGCCGACTTTGCTGAAAAGCACTGGATGCGTTACCTGAAAATTGCCGGAACGGGAAAAACGATTAGCCCGGATCGTCCCATACGGCCCTGCAACGCCGCGGCGGCTACCAGGTCCGCACGTCGGCTAAGTGGATCGCCATCGGCCTGCCGATGTGCCCGGTTGGGCAGACCATGCAACTCGTCTAACCCAAACAGAAAGCCCCCGCTACGGCGGGGGCTTTCTGCTATGCGGGGATGATGTCGATTGACGTTTCGGGGATGTTGTCCATTCGCCAGCGGCCGGGGCCGAGTGGGTGAACCATGATCCGCTTCACGTACCGGCCGAGAACCGCCCGGCGCCGGACAGTGTCCGGCTCTACCCGGCCGCCACGGCGAACCTGGCAGCGGAACCGTTGCTGCTCACCGTCGAAGAGGCCGCCCAGCGGCTGAGGATCGGCCGGACCCGCATGTACCACCTCGTGACCACCGGCGCCGTCGAAGCGGTGTTCATCGGTCGGCTCCGCCGGGTGCCCGTCGAGTGCTTGCAGCAGTACGTGAAATCCCTGCTGGTCAACGGTGGCCAGCGTGAGAAGACCGTCGCCTGAGAGGAACGCTGAAGTGGGACGTAGGCCGAACGGCACCTCAACTATCTACCTGGGTAAAGATGGCAAGTGGCACGGCCGTGTGACCGTGGGCGTCAAGGACGACGGAACGCCGGACCGGCGGCATGTGGAGTCTCATCGAAGTGGCAGGGTCCATGTCGTGGAACTCCGCGAGGACCGTCGAAGACGGGGGGATCGACCACGGTGGCTCTGAAGTTGGGCCGAGCGGGTTGGGCCAAGCGGAGCGAGGGGAGGAGTCGTACGGCTCCGAGGGCAACTGAGACGGAGACAGCACGAAGGCCCCGGCTGGATCGGTCCGGGGCCTTCGTGTTTGTGCTGCTCAACCAAGCGCGGAGGATAGGAGATTCGAACTCCTGAGGGGTTGCCCCCAACACGCTTTCCAAGCGTGCGCCCTAGGCCAACTAGGCGAATCCTCCGCCGAGAAGCTTACCGGACTTCGGGGGCGCGCGGACCACGCCGGCAGCCACGAATCGGTCTCGGTGCATGGGGGGTGTCGCAGCAGGAGGCCGGCGCGCTGGGAGGGCGAGGTCTCGGAGACGGGGAGCGCGGCGGGACTCTCGGGCCCGGGGCGCTGGGCAGCGACGTCCATCCGGGGACGGGGACTGAGAGGGGAAGGATGGGAGGGGCGGGAAGCGTGAGGGATGGGAATTGAGGGGGATCCGGGCTTGGGGGCCACGAGTACTGCCGGGCACGGCTAGACTGTCACAGGACCCCTCGCGCGGCGTCATCCTGTGAACCTCCCCAGGGCCGGAAGGCAGCAAGGATAAGCGGGCTCTGGCGGGTGTGCGAGGGGTCTCTTCGCTGGGGACCGGGGTGATGTCGTCACGTGAGCGAGCCGATCGCCCGCGTGAGGCGTCCCGGGGTCTCCACTTCGCACTCCGACCCCCTAGGCGAGGAGACGGCATGAGTCTCGCTCTCTACCGCAAATACCGGCCTGGGACGTTCGCCGAAGTCAAGGGTCAGGAACACGTCACAGAGCCGCTGCGGCAGGCGCTGCGCACCGGGCGCATCAACCATGCCTACCTGTTCAGCGGCCCCCGGGGGTGTGGCAAGACCTCCAGCGCGCGCATCCTCGCCCGCTCGCTGAACTGCGAGAAGGGGCCGACGCCCGACCCGTGCGGCGTCTGCGATTCCTGCGTGGCGCTCGGGCCCACCGGCCCCGGCCACCTCGACGTCATCGAGATCGACGCCGCGTCCCACGGAGGCGTGGACGACGCCCGTGACCTGCGCGAACGCGCGTTCTTCGCCCCGGTCTCCGCGCGGTTCAAGATCTACATCATCGACGAGGCGCACATGGTGACCCGTGAGGGGTTCAACGCGCTGCTCAAGCTCGTCGAGGAGCCTCCGCCGCACCTGAAGTTCGTCTTCGCGACCACCGAGCCCGAAAAGGTCATCGGCACCATCAAGTCGCGAACCCACCACTACCCGTTCCGGCTCATGCCGCCGGCGACGCTGCGCCAGCTCATGGAGGAGATCCTCGACTCCGAGTCGGTGCCGTACGAGCCCGCCGCGCTGCCGCTGGTGGTGCGCGCGGGCGCGGGGTCGGCCCGTGACTCGCTGTCGATCCTCGACCAATTGCTCGCCGGCGCCGACGACGCGGGCATCACCTACGCCCGCGCCGTCTCGCTGCTCGGCTACACCGACTCCGATCTTCTGGACGAGATCGTCGCGGCGTTCGCCCGGCGTGACGGCGCCGCGGTGTTCTCGGCGGTCAACCGCGTGATCGAGGGCGGCCACGACCCCCGCCGGTTCGCGACGGACCTGCTCGAACGTTTCCGTGACCTGGTGGTGCTGGCCAACGTCCCCGAGGCGGGGGCCAGCGGCCTGCTCGACCGTCCGGCCGACGAGCTGGAGCGGCTGGCGGGGCAGGCGGTCTCGATGGGCCCGGCCGAGCTGACCCGCGCGGCCGAGGTGTTCAACGCCGGGCTGACCGAGATGCGCGGCGCGACGTCTCCCCAGTTGCTGCTGGAGCTGATGTGCGCCCGCGTCCTGCTGCCCGCCGCCGAGCAGGGCGAGGCCGCGCTGCTGGCCCGCCTGGAGCGCCTGGAGCGCGGCGGGGTGGTGGCCGCCGCGGCGCCCGTTCCTGGTCTCGCGCCGCCGGGGCCGCGTCCGGTGGCCGCCGAAGAGCCCGCGCGGGCGCCGAGGGCCGCCACGCAGGCCGAGACGGCGCCGCGGGCACCCGCCCAGCAGCAGTCCGGTCCGCAGCAGCCCGCGCAGGCCGAGGGACGCCCGTCCGCCGCCCGGTCCGCAGACGACTGGCCCGCCACGTCCAGGCCTGGCGCGCCCCAGCGCGGGCCGGAGCCCGCGTCCGCCCCGCCTCCGCCCCAGGTCGCTCCGCCGGGGGGCGCCTTCCAGCAGGCCTGGCCGCAGGTCCTCGACGTGCTCAAGCGGCGCTCGCTCGCCGTGTGGGCGAACGTCAGCGCGAACGCGCAGCTCGCCGGGGTCGAGGGCAACATCGTCACGCTCGGCTTCCACCAGGTCGGCGCGATGCGCAACTTCGTCGGCGGGGCCAAGGACACCGTGGTGGCGGGGGCGATCAGCGACGTCCTGGGCGGCACCTGGAAGGTGGAGGCCGTCGTCGGCAACTCCCCGGCCGCGGCGCCGCCCGCGCGCCAGGCTCCGGCCGCGCGTCCCTCGCCCTCCCCGCCCCAGGACGCGGCGCCGCCCGTGCCGCCCGCGCAGGCTCCTCGCGGGCAGGCCCAGAGCGCGCCCGCGCGACGGCAGCAGGGCGGTCCGCAGGCGGCGCCGTCCCACTCTGACGACTCCTGGCCCGACGCGCCGCCTCCGGACGACGATGGGCCGCCGCCGCCGCCCGCCCGCCCGTCGACCGGCGCGGGCCGGGCAGTGGCGCGTTCGGCGGTGAACGCGGCGGCCCAGGCGGGTCCCCGGCAGTCCGCCTGGCCGGATGCCGTGCCCGGCCGTTCGGGGCCGTCGCCCTCGGAGGCCGACGAGGTCGATCCGGACAACGACGCCGACGCGGGCGCGCTGATGGGCATGGCGCTGGTCCAGCGGGAGCTCGGCGGCCAGATCATCGGCGAGATCGACCACACCTAGGCCACACCTAGGATCACATCAAGGACCAGCAGCCCCAGATCGTGACAGGCCGTACACGCGCCGGAAGGCGCTGGCGATGTCTTTGCCGGTACCTGGCGTTTCCTGACCGAATCCGGTGCGTCGCGAGGGCACGGGCGGGGGCGTAGGGCGTGCTCCGGGCGTGGACGCGGGGCCGACGTTTACCTCGCGCCGACCCGGCCGTGAACCACCGGGAATCGCGGCCGACGACGCCCGGCGGAGGGACGAACGGCGGCGCGCGGCGTCGTCCCGCCCGGCCGAATCGCCCAGCGCGCGCGAGGATCCGCGCGCCCGCAGGCGACGCGGGCACGCGGCCGTCCTTTCCCGGATGGCGCCTCGACCTGCGGCGGGCGGTGACCACAGCGCCCGTACGGGCGGCGTGGCCACGTGCACACCGCCGTGCGCCAGTGCAACATGCGTGGCAAACACCGTAGGCTCGTGCCACACGCGAAGCCATGAGGAGCGCACGATCGTGAATCCAGGGGATGTCAATCTGCAGCAGTTGCTGGAGCAGGCGCAGCTCATGCAGCAGCAGCTCGCGACGGCCCAGCAGGAGCTCAGCGACGCGCAGATCGAGGGGTCCGCAGGTGGAGGCCTCGTCGTCGCGACCGTCAACGGCAGTCTGGAGCTGCTGGAGCTCAAGATCAGTCCCAAGGTCGTCGACCCCGGCGACCCGCAGGACACGGCGGACACGATCGCCGATCTGGTGATCGCCGCGGTTCGCGACGCCGTCCGCGCGGCCGCCGAGTTGCAGCAGGAGAAGCTCGGTCCGCTGGCGCAAGGTCTCGGCGGAGGCGGATTCCAGCTTCCGGGGTTCTGACCGCCATGTACGAGGGGGTCGTCCAGAATCTGATCGACGAGCTCGGCCTGTTGCCCGGCGTCGGTCCGAAGAGCGCGCAGCGGATCGCCTTCCACTTGCTTTCCGCGGATCCTGTGGACGTCAAGCGTCTGGCGCACGCGCTGCTGGAGGTCAAGGAGAAGGTCCGCTTCTGCCGCGTCTGCGGGAACGTCGCGGCCGAGGAGGAATGCCGGATCTGCCGGGACGCCCGGCGCGACCCGCACGTCATCTGCGTGGTGGAGGAGTCGAAGGACGTCGTCGCCATCGAGAAGACGCGCGAGTTCCGCGGGCGCTACCACGTGCTCGGCGGGGCGATCAGCCCGATCGAGGGCATCGGTCCCGACGACCTGCGCATCCGCGAGCTGATGGCGCGGCTGGCGGACGGCCGGGTCACCGAGCTCATCCTCGCGACCGACCCGAACCTCGAAGGTGAGGCCACGGCGACCTATCTCGCCCGTCTGGTCAAACCGATGGGTTTGAAAGTCACGAGATTGGCCAGCGGTCTGCCGGTGGGCGGAGACCTCGAGTACGCGGACGAGGTCACTTTGGGCCGCGCTTTCGAAGGACGGAGGCTGCTGGATGTTTGACGAGTGGAATGCTCTCGCCGACAGTGTGGCGGCGCACACGCAGAACTACCTCGACGGGCTGACGAGGCTGGCGAGCGGTGAGGGCGGCGACGCCATGCTCGCCATGCTGCTGGTCGAGGTGTCGCAGGTCAGCCTGGCCGGTGCCCAGCTCGGGGCCGTCCAGGACGTGATCCTTCAGGGCAACTTCGAGCCCGCGACGGGCCCCGACCCCGACCTGGACGGGGTGCGCACGGCCCTGGCCACGCGCCTAGGCCCTGTGGACGACTACGCGGAGGTGTTCGACCCCTACAAGGACACCGGCGTGACGCCCTACCGGCTGTCGGACGACCTCACGGCCGTCGCCGCCGACCTCGTCCACGGCCTCGGCCACTACCGCGCGGGGCGTCCCCTGGAGGCGCTGTGGTGGTGGCAGTACTCCTACTTCAACACCTGGGGCAACCACGCCGGCGCGGCGATGCGGGCCCTCCAGGCGCTCGTCGCCCACACCCGGCTCGACGTCGTGGAGGAGTCGACGATCGCCTGATTTCCAGGGGCGGAATCCTCAACAGTTATCCACAGGAATGGCCGTTCCGGCGGCGTGTCGTGTCCGGTTGTCCACATACTGGCCAATTCAGTTGGGCCTTCAGGACGCGCAAGTAGACTGTGAGCTCCGCAGACCGAACCTTTGGGAGACATCCCGTGGCGCTCGTTGTCCAAAAATACGGTGGTTCCTCCGTCGCCGACGCCGCGCGCATCAAGCGCGTGGCTCAGCGGATCGTCGCGACGAAAAAAGCCGGCAACGACGTCGTGGTCATCGTCTCGGCGATGGGTGACACGACCGACGAGCTGCTCGACCTGGCCCAGCAGGTATCGCCGCTGCCCCCCGGCCGCGAGCTCGACATGCTGCTGACCGCCGGCGAGCGCATCTCGATGGCCTTACTGGCCATGGCGATCGCCAACCTCGGCCACGAGGCCCGTTCGTTCACCGGCTCGCAGGCCGGTGTGATAACCGACTCGACGCACGGCAAGGCGCGCATCATCGACGTGACGCCCGGCCGTATCCGGGAGGCGGTGAATGTCGGCCAGATCGCGATCGTGGCCGGCTTCCAAGGCGTCTCCCAGGACACCAAGGACATCACCACGCTCGGCCGCGGCGGCTCCGACACCACGGCGGTCGCGCTCGCGGCGGCACTCGAGGCCGACGTGTGCGAGATCTACACCGATGTCGACGGCATCTTCACGGCCGACCCGCGCATCATCTCCGCCGCCCGCCAGATTCCTCGCATCTCGTACGAGGAGGCCATGGAGATGGCCGCGTGCGGCGCCAAGATCCTCCACCTGCGCTGCGTGGAGTACGCCCGGCGGTTCAACCTGCCGATCCACGTCCGAAGCTCGTTCAGCAGCAGGGAAGGCACCTGGGTCGTCTCCGACCCCAACTTCGAAGGAAACGTGATGGAGCAGCCGATCATCTCCGGCGTCGCGCATGACCGAAGCGAGGCAAAGATCACCGTCGTCGGCGTGCCCGACAAGGTCGGAGAGGCCGCGGCCATCTTCCGTACGCTCGCCGACGCCGAGATCAACATCGACATGATCGTGCAGAACATCTCGGCCGCCGCCACCGGGCGCACCGACATCTCCTTCACGCTGCCCTCCGCCGACGGTACGGCCGGCGTCACGGCGCTCAAGCGCATCCAGGGCCAGATCGGCTTCGAGAAGATCCTGTTCGACGACCAGATCGGCAAGGTCTCGCTGATCGGCGCCGGCATGCGCTCCCACCCCGGCGTCACCGCGAAGTTCTTCGGCGCGCTGGCCGACGCCGGCGTCAACATCGAGATGATCTCGACCTCCGAGATCCGCATCTCGGTCATCGTCGGGCAGGAGGAGGTCGACGCCGCCGTCACCGCCGCCCACCGCGCGTTCGACCTCGACGCCGACCAGGTCGAGGCCGTTGTGTACGGAGGTACCGGTCGATGAGCAGTGGGTCAGAGCACGCCGGCCAGGAGGGTGACCTCGACGTGAACGCCGCCAAGCCAACCCTCGCCGTCGTCGGCGCCACCGGCGCCGTCGGCACGGTGATGCTGGAGATCCTCTCCGGCCGTCCCGACGTGTGGGGTGAGATCCGCCTGATCGCCTCGCCGCGGTCCGCGGGCAAGAAGCTGCTGGTCCGCGGCCGGGAGGTCGAGGTCATCGCGTTGTCGCCCGAGGCGTTCGACGGGGTCGACGTCGCCATGTTCGACGTGCCCGACGAGGTGTCGGCCGACTGGGCGCCGATCGCGGCGGCCCGTGGCGCGGTCGCGGTGGACAATTCCGGCGCCTTCCGCATGGACCCGCAGGTCCCGCTCGTGGTGCCCGAGTGCAACCCCGAGCAGGTCCGCGAGCGCCCCAAGGGCATCATCTCCAACCCCAACTGCACGACGCTGTCGATGATGGCCGCCCTCGGCGCGCTGCACCGCGCGTACGGCCTGCGGGAACTCGTCGTGGCGTCCTACCAGGCCGTGTCCGGCATGGGCGTCGCCGGGCCCGAGCGGCTGTACGACGAGATCGAGGCGGTGGCGGGCAACCGCACCCTCGGCACGGTGGCCGGCGACGTCCGCAAGGCCGTCCCCGACCTGGTCGACTCGCCGTTCCCAGCGCCGCTGGCCTTCAACGTCGTCCCGGCGGCGGGGTCGCTGAAGGAGGACGGCTGGTTCTCCGAGGAGCTCAAGGTCCGCAACGAGGCCCGCAAGATCCTCGGCATCCCCGACCTGAAGGTCTCCGCGACCTGCGTGCGGGTCCCGGTGGTCACGACGCACTCGCTCGCGGTGCACGCGACCTTCGAGCGGCCGGTCACCGTCGAGGAGGCGCGGGCCGCGCTGGAGGCCGCTCCCACGGTGGTGGTCCTGGACGACCCGGCCAACGGCGTGTTCCCGACCCCGGCCGACGTCGTCGGCACCGACCCGACCTACGTCGGGCGCATCCGCCAGGCCCTCGACTTCCCGAACACGCTCGACATGTTCGTGTGCGGCGACAACCTCCGCAAGGGCGCAGCCCTGAACACCGCCGAGATCGCCGAGCTGGTGGCCGCCGAGTTCGCGTCCCGCTGAGCCGCCGCCGGTGGTGGGAGCCTCTTCCGGGGTTCCCGCCACCGGCGCATCGGGCACGCGTGCGGCGTGGGATGGGCACCGACGATCGGAGGGCGATGTCCGCGCGCCCGGCGGGGCTCCTCAAGGGGGTCAGCGCCGCGCCGGATGGTTCTAGCCGCGCCGGATGGTTCTAGAGGAACTTGATGTCCCAGTGGCTGGGCTCGTTGGCGTAGATGGTGTAGCCCTGGGGACGGCGCTCGTAGAAGATGTCGGCGCCGTCGCCGCGCACCTGTCCCTTGCGCATTTTCCGGATGAACCGATTGATGCAGTTGTTGTGCTCGATGTCCAGCTTGTAGCCCGCGCCGTGGCTGTGCGTGCCGCCCGCGTGGCCGACCTCGGTGCCTCCGGTCACGACGATCGGGCAGCCGCTGCGGCGCTTCAGGTTGACGACGCCCCACAACGTTCCGAGGCGCACGGCGTCCAGTGAGGTGCACGAGCGGTTGTGGCGGCTCGCGCAGTGGCCCGACGACCGCCAGCCGAGCCCCGCGTGGCGCAGGCGGCGGGCGGCCTGCGGGTGTTGGAGCCGTATGGCCTGGTACAGGCGGTGCTGCCGCCACAGCACGGGGCTGACCATCCCCGCCGCCCGTGCCCGCGCCGCCGCGGCGGCCTGGCCGAGCATGCCCGCGCTGGTCGAGTAGCGCGTGGAGGGCAGCGCGTTGTACAGGGCTCGAAGGCGCGGGGTGCTCGCGCCGGCGGCCCGGGTGCGGGTCACGGTACGCGTGGGTGACGCGGCGGCCCCGGAGGCCGACGCGGCCGCTCCGCGTGCGGCCGAGGCCCGGCCGCGTGCCGGTGAGGCGCTCGCGGTCCGTGCGGGTGAGGCGCCTGTGGCGCGGGCGAGGGCGCCGGGGCGCGTGCGGGATGGTGAGCCGATGGCGGGCCGGGTGAGCGCGCCGGGCGTGGCGGGGCCGGACCGGGATGACGAGCCGGTTTCGGGGCGGTGGCGCGCGCCGTGGGCGGGACCGTTCGCGCCGGTGGCGGACTGCAGGCGCGTCGCCGCCGCCGAGGCGGGCCGCGCGGAGGCCAGCCCCGTCACTGTGATCTGCACGGCGAGCAACGCGCAGGCACCAAGCCACGCGGGCCCGCGTCCGCAGGGATGCAAACCCATATTCGTCCTCTGTCGCAGGGCGCCCCTCCGCCAAGAGGATCTATCCCATCCGGGGAAAGTGCTGACTCCACTACTCTGCGTGTTTTTGCGGGAAAATGGCGGACAAGCTGTTCGTCTGTGACCTTGAAGGGCTCCGGGCCGTACAGTGGCCCCGTGGTCGAATCGACGCCGAGAGCGCGTGGAGGAGAGAAGACCCGTGAGGTCATCGTCGAGACGGCCCTTCGCCTCTTCAGGGAGCGGGGGTACGAGGCGACGACCATGCGGGCCATCGCGGCCGAGGCGGGGGTCTCCGTAGGAAACGCTTACTACTACTTTTCGTCCAAAGAGCAGCTTGTCCAGGCGTACTACGATCGCGCGCAGTCCGAGCACGAGGCCGCCTGCCGTGATCTTCTGGCGACCGAGAGGAAGTTCGCGGCGCGGCTGAGTGGCGTGCTGCGCGTCTGGGTCCAGGTGTCCGATCCGTACCACGACTTCGCCGTCAAGTTCTTCAAGCACGCCTCTGAGCCGAGCAATCCGCTCAGCCCGTTCAGCGGCGAGTCGACGCCGGCCCGCGAGGCGGCGATCGCCCTGTATCGCCAGGTCGTCGAGGGGTCGGACGCGCGCATCGACGCCGAGCTCCGCGAGGAGTTGCCCGAGCTGTTGTGGCTGGCGTCCATGGGAATGATCCTTTACTGGGTGCACGACACCTCTCCGGGGTGCCTGCGGACGTACCGGCTGATCGAGGTGATGGTCCCGCTGATCGACCGGCTGGTGGGGTTGTCGCACCTGCCGGGGCTGCGCGGGGTGACCAAGGATTTCCTGACCGCCATGCGGGAGCTGCGCGCCTGACCGCGCCGCCCGGAAACGCTCGACGACGTGCCGCGAACGGGCTCCCTTCCGTGAGGGTGACAGTCCTGTGCCGGGACGGGGGCAGGAACCGCCGGTGGGGGCTCACGCGTTATCGGAGTGCGCGTGGGGGTAATCGCGCGGTGACGTATCCGTGGCGACGCGGGCACAGATGGAGGGGACCATCATGATCAAGGGTCGCGGGTCTTCCGTGGGCGGGGCCGGTCGCGCGGCGGCCGCGTACCGCGTCTACCAGGAGGTCAGCCAGCCGGGCTCGCCCGGTCTGATGACCCGGATCAAGGCGCTGCCGAAGATGATCTCCGGCGCGGTGCGCGGCGAATACCGCGATCTCGGCAGGAACAAGCTCCTGCTCATGGGGCTCGCGATCGGCTACATCATCTCGCCGGTGGACCTGATCCCCGACTTCCTGCCGATCATCGGGGTGACCGACGACTTCGGCGTGTTCCTGTGGCTCGTGGGGTCCCTGCTCGTCGAGAGCGGCCGTTACGTCGACTGGGAGCGCAAGAAGGTCACCGGCGAGGTCCTGTGACCGCTCCTGAGCCCCTCGCGGGCCCGCCCGATGGTCACGGTGTGGGGCGGGCCTGGGAGAGCGGTGAGCGGGCCGTCAGAGCTCTTCCCTGAGCAGCCAGGCGCGCGACGGCAGCGGGTGCCCGAAGAGGCGGGCGGCGTTGCCGTAGGCCACCCGCGCGATGTCGGCGGGCGGCAGGCTGCCGAGGTTGCGGGCGAGGGCCTTCTGGACGTCCGGCCAGGTCGACTCCGAGCGGGGGTACCCGCTTTCGAGGAGCACGTGCTCCAGCCCCACGGCCAGCCGCACGCCGGACAGGGCGTAGTCGTCCAGCGTGCCGAAGTAGAAGTTGCGGCGCAGGACCTCGCTGGGCTTCAGGCCGCCCTCCCACGTGGCCTCGCCCGCCACGGGGTGGTCGAGGGCGTAGTCGGCGCGGGCGGACAGCATGGGCAGCCAGCCGACGCCGCCCTCGACGATGAGGATGCGCAGCTTGGGGAACCGCAGCGGGACGCCCGACCACAGCCAGTCGGCGCAGGCGAACATCGCGCTCGCCGGGATCATCGTGGTGATGGCCTCGATCGGGGTGTCCGGCGAGGGCACCGGCGACCACGACGAGGCGCCCGTGTGCAGGCACAGGACCGTGCCGGTTTCTTCGCACGCGGCGAAGAACGGGTCCCAGTGGCCGGTGTGGATGGACGGCAGGCGCAGCCGCGTCGGGAACTCCGGGAAGACGACGGCCTTGAACCCGCGCGCGGCGTTCGCCCGGATCTCCTTGGCGGCGACCTCCGGGTCGGGGAGCCAGGGCAACTGGAGGGCGATGATGCGCTCGGGGTAGGTGCCGGCCCAGACGTCGCAGTGCCAGTCGTTGTACGCGCGGGTGAGGGCGAGGCCGAGGTCCTGGTCGCGGGTCTTGGCGAACGCCATTCCGGACTGCACCGCGAGCATGCCGGGGAAGCTGATGGCCGCCCAGATGCCCGCGATGTCCATGTCGTTGACGCGGGCCTCGATGTCGTAGCAGCCGGGCCGCATGTTCTCGAACCGGACGGGGTCGAGGGTCCACTGCTCGCGCGGGAGACCGGCGCCGACGTCCATGCCCGCACAGGAGTAGGTGCCGCCGCCGTACCGCCAGACCTGGTGGCCGGCGTCGGTCTCGACCACCTTGGGCGCGACGTCGACGTACTTCTGCGGGAGCCGCTCTTCGAACACGTCCGGCGGCTCGATCAGGTGATCGTCGACGCTGATGATCACATAATCGCGCCGCCTTGGCTCGGGGTCAGGGGGCAGCGATGTGTTCACGAGGAAAACCGTATGCCGCAGGAATAACACCAGACAAGCTGGGAGGTCTCCGGTTGGTATCCGTTAGCACGCGGACGGCCGCCCAGCGTGGTCAACCTTCTTACGAAATCGGGTGACAAGCAGGGAGAAAAGCGGTCAGGAGGCCGTGACCTGCTGCGCGAGGCCGGGGTACCGCGAGATCAGGCCGTCGGCCCCGAATGTCAGGTCCGCCTGGAATCCCTCGCTCTCGAAGCGCACCACACCGCCGCCCAGGGGCGTGTACCGCTGCGGCTCCCGGCTCACCGCCAGGTGCGGCACGCTCACCCACGCCATCACGAAGTCGACCGGATCGCCGCCCGTGAGCATCCCGTGGCGCAGCACCGGCATGGTGTTGGTGAGGGGCGACAACCCGAGGTCGCAGTCGAGGGCGCCCGCGAGCACGCCCGGGTCGACGCCCGGGGCGGGGCCGTCCAGGGCTCCGATGGACTCGACCGTGCACGTCCACGTCCCCCCGGCTTTCCGCTTGAGATCGATCGCCCGCGACCACTCGGCCCCCTGCGCGCGCACGCTCAGCGCCTCGGTGACGTACTGCCGGCCGGTCACCAGCTCGTATTCGAGCCGGTAGGGCACCGGGACCGCGCCGACGGCCGTTCCCGTCGCCGTGAGGCGCCCGTCGGAGATCTCGACATGCGCGTATTCGGCCCCTTCGTCCTTCACCCACACGACCGATGGCATCGGCGCCTCCACGCGTCGAAAGCGGTCTTCGCGGTGAAGAACGGACGCCCCGTGATCGTGGTTCCTAGCGTCCGGCGCTGGGGACGACATCGGAGCCGGTCGCGGCCTTGTTTCCGGCGTTTCCGGCCTTGAGGTCGCGCGCCTCGCGCCGGATCAGCGCGATCCAGCCGCCGATCGCGATCGCGATGAACAGCCACCACTGCACGCCGTAGGCGAGGTTCAGGCCGCCGCCCCCACCCACGTCCGGGTCGGGGACGGGCTCGGGTGCCGTCGCTGAGCTGGGCTTTTGCTCCGTCAGTTCGACGAAGCCGCCATAGAGCCGGTACGGCAGACGCTTGGCGAGGGACGGGGTGTCGATCAGCAGCACCTGGCGGGGCGGAAGGCCGCTGCGCTCGGTGATGCCGGTGTTCTCCTCCGTCTCCGCCGGGCGTAGCCGGCCGGTGACACTTACCTCACCAGCCGGAGGCGGAGGGACCTCCGGAGGCGCGTCCGCGGTCGCCCCGGCCTTCACCCAGCCCCTGTTGACGATCACGGCGGTGCCGTCGGCCGTCACCAGCGGAGTGAGCACGTAGAAGCCCGGCCGGCTGTTCTGCGTACGGCGCCTGACCAGCAGTTCCCCGGCCGGATCATAGCGGCCGGCGGCCGTGACGGGACGAAAGCGCAGCGTGTCGGGGACGGAAGCTCCGGGTCTGTCCAGGTCGGCGAGGGGAACCGGGGCCGCGGCGAGGTTGCGGGTGGCCACGTTGCTCGCCGCCGATCTTTCCTCCCACCGCCCGAACTGCCATCTGCCCAGGAAGACGAACGCGGGGATGAGCACCAGGACCAGCACGTGAAGCGCCAGCCAGCGGGGCGTGAGGAGGAACCGGTACACGCATTCAGCGTAGGCAGGGCGTGAGGTGGTCCGTCACCCGGCCGTGCCCGGCGCCGTCCGAAGCGGGCCGGGCGCGTTCCCCCAGGTCGTGGCATGGCGGAGCCGCGCGGACAGGGCTTGGGGAGGCGGTGTGCCATGAGCGTCATCAAGGACGGTGAAGGCGTCACCACCCTCCGATCATGATCTCGTGGAAGCACTCGCGGACGGCCGGGGCATGCCGTACGGTCGTCTGGGTCGCCCGCTGTGGCGCCTCCTCGCTCTGTCCTCGGGAGCCCACACGAACATGACCGCGCCCAGTCTCGCCCTGCCGCCCGCCGCGCCACAGCCGGTGATGCCGAGGCTCTCCGTCCTGGTCCGGCATGCGGCGCCCCGCGTGCTGGAGGGCATGATCCTCCCGGTCGCCGTCTTCTACGCGGGGCTGCTGGTCGCCGGCATGAACGGCGGCCTGATCATGGCGGTGGGCTGGGTGTACGGAGGGGCGGTGCTGCGGCTGGTCCGGCGCGAGTCCGTGCCCGGCACCGTCCTGCTGGCGATGCTGGCGGTCACGGTACGGGCGGCGCTCGCGCTGGTCACCGGCGACGTCGTGATCTACTTCCTGCAACCGACGCTCGGGGTCTTCTGCGCGAGCCTGGCCTTCCTCGGCACGGCCGCCGCGCCGCGCCCGCTGATCCAGCGGGTGACCACCGACCTCGTGCCGCTTCCCGAGCATTTGATGCACCACCCCCGGATGCGCCGCTTCTTCGTGCACCTGTCGCTGCTGTGGGGGTTCGTCCAGATGGCCAACGGGACGCTGAGCCTGTGGCTGCTGTTCAGCGAGTCGATCGAGACCTATCTGATCGTGCGGACGGCGGCGGTGGCCGTTCTGATGGTGCTCGCGGCGGGGGCGTCGCTGCTGGCCTTCCAACGCGTCCTGCGCACCCTCGGCAAGCAGAGCTAGCCGGCGAGCCGGGCGCCTGGCCCGAGCCTCGGGGTCACCTCGCGCGGCGAGGATCGCGGTGGTCGTGGCCGACGAGTGGCAGGGGTGGGCGGCGGCGCGCGTCGAGTGCGGTACGGTCGAGATCATCGCGCGCATCGGTCCTATCTGAACCGGGCCGATCTGAACCGGGCCGCCGTCCGGTGGCCGCGATCGAGGCGGCCGCACACGTTTGCAGAACAAGGTTCTGTTGAGTCACCATTGACTATGTGAAGAGCGCGAAGAACGGACGTGACGGCCGCACCCGCATCATCGAGGGGGCCCTGCGCCGCTTCAGCCAGGACGGGGTGTCCTCCACCACGCTGGCCAGCCTCCGCGAGGAGAGCGGCGTCAGCGTCGGGAGCTTCTACCACCACTTCGCCAGCAAGGAACACGTCTTCGGGGTGCTCTACGCCGAGATCCAGACCATGTACCAGCAGGCGTTCCTGGACGAGCTCTTCCAGCACGACACCGCCCGGGGCGGCATCGAGGCGATCGTCGCGATGCACATGGCCTGGTGCGGCGGCCATCCCGAGCGGGCCCGCATCATGATCAGCGAGCGCCCGCCCCGGCGCGAGGAGCCGGGCGGCCCCGAGATCGCCGAGTCGCGCCGCGCGTTCTTCCGCCAGGTCGCCGACTGGTGGCGCCCCCACATGAAGGACGGCGTGCTGCGGCCGGTGCAGCCGACGATGTGCTACGTCCTGTGGCTCGGGCCCGCGACCGAGATGTGCCGTCTGTGGTTCACCGGGGCCCACCAGCCCGCCGAGGAGGAGATCAAGGCCCTCTGCGAGGCCGCCTGGCTCAGCCTCCGGACCACCTGAAGCCGTGAAGCGAGGAGCGGGCCCGGCGGCATGAGGCTAGGAGCGGGCCCGGCGACATGAGGTCAGGAGCGGGCCGGCCGGCGTGAGGCCTGGACTGAGGGGGCATGTCGCCCGGCCGTTCTGACTGGCGTGTCAAGAATTTGGGTCTTGTCCTCCCTTCGCTGTGACCATATTCTCCGGATCACTCATTAGTTAACTTTCCTAACGAAAAGAAAGGGTGACGACTCCATGATCCGGGGGCCTCCCCATGCCGGAAATCTGGGGGGAGATGCGGATGAACACCAGCGCGCACCGGCCTCACGGCGGCCGGACCCGAGGCGCCCTCCGGGGCGCCGATCACTTGTCCTCCACCAGGGAGCGATCATGCGACATCTCGTGCGCACTCTTGTCCTGACCGCGATCTTCACACTGCTTCTCGGTCCCCTCGCGCCGGTCGGCGCGGGAGTGGCGGCGACCAGATACGAAGCGGAGAACGCCACGATCTCTCAGGGGCTCGTGGAATCCAACCATGCCGGATACAGCGGAACCGGCTTCGCCAACTACGACAACGTCACCGGCAGCTACGTGCAGTTCACGGTGAACGCGGCGTCGGCGGGCACGGCCGCGATCACGCTGCGGTACGCCAACGGCACCACGGTCAACCGTCCCATGGCCATCGCCGTCAACGGCGCGACCATCTCGGCGAACCTCGCCTTCAACGGCACGGGCGCGTGGAGCACCTGGGCTTCCACCACGGTCAGCGCGCCGGTGAACGCCGGGACCAACACGATCCGCGCGACCGCGACGACCGCGGACGGCGGCCCGAACCTGGACTACGTGGACGTCGAGGTCACCACCGGCGGCGGGGGCGGCACGCCCGTCTCGATCAACGGGCAGCTCCGCGTCTGTGGCACCAAGCTGTGCAACCAGTACGGCAAGCCCATCCAGCTGCGCGGCATGAGCACCCACGGCCTGCAGTGGTACTACCAGTGCCTCAACGCGGCCTCGCTGGACGCGCTCGCCCGCGACTGGAACGCGGACGTCCTGCGCATCTCCATGTACATCCAGGAGGACGGTTACGAGACGAACCCGCGCCTGTTCACCGACCGCGTGCACAACCTCATCGAGATGGCGACCGCCAGGGGGATGTACGCGATCGTCGACTGGCACATGCTCACCCCCGGCGATCCGAACTACAACCTGAGCAGGGCGAAGACGTTCTTCACCGAGATCGCCCAGCGTCACAACGCCAAGAACAACCTGCTCTACGAGATCGCCAACGAGCCGAACGAGGTGGCCTGGTCGCGCGTCAAGAGCTACGCCGAGGAGCTGATCCCGGTGATCCGCGCCCAGGACCCCGACACGCCGATCCTGGTGGGCACGCGGGCGTGGTCCTCGCTCGGCGTCTCCGACGGGGCGACCGAGACCGAGGTGATCAACAACCCGGTCAACGCGACCAACATCATGTACACCTTCCACTTCTACGCGGCCTCGCACGGCACCGAGTACCTGAACGCCCTCTCGCGGGCCGCCGACCGCATCCCGATGTTCGTCAGCGAGTTCGGCACCCAGACCGCGAGCGGCGACGGGAGCAACAACTTCACCAGGGCGCAGCAGTACCTCGACCTGATGGCGCAGAAGAAGATCAGCTGGACGAACTGGAACTACTCCGACGACTCGCGGTCCGGCGCGGTGTTCACGGGAGGGACCTGCCCGAACGGCTCCTTCGCCGGCACCGCGCGCCTGAAGCCGGCCGGTGTCTGGGTCCGCGACCGGATCAGGACGCCCGACGACTTCCCGACGAGCTGACAGGTCCATCCCGGCGCTGACCGGTAGGGGCCCGTGCGGGCGGCGCGGCACGCCGTCCGCACGGGCCCTCTTTCCGGCTGGGCTCGGTTGCCAGGCGCGCGGGTTCGCGCGTATGTTCGACGGGCGCCGAAGATCAGCGGGAGGGGTCATGGGAACGGTCGTGCTGGACATCACGATGTCGCTGGACGGTTTCGTGGCCACCCCGGACCACGACACCGATCGGCTGCACGCCTGGGTATTCTCCGACACCGAGCAGACCGTCTTCGGCCCCGAGGTGCGCGAGCTGATGGAGACGTCGTGGACGGGCGCCGTGGTCGCGGGCCGGCGGACGTACGAGGTCGCGGGCGGCTGGGCCGGCGACCCGCCGGTGCCCGTCCCCTATTTCGTGGTGTCCCACGACGTGCCGGACGACGCCGGGCCGCGGTTCACGTTCGTCACCGACGGCGTGCGCGGCGCGGTCGAGAAGGCGCGGGCCGCGGCGGGCGGCGGGGGCGTCTACGTGATGGGCGGGCCGGACATCGCCCGGCAGTGCCTCGACGAGGGCCTGCTCGACGAGATCCGCATCCACCTGGTGCCCGTGCTGCTCGGCGAGGGCATCCGCCTTTTCGGTCCGCTCGGCGCGGGCCCGCTCGAGTTGGGGACGCCGCGCGTGCGCGAGTTCCCCGCGAGGACGGAGCTGACCTACCCCGTCCTCAAGTGACGCTCAGGCCCACGAGCGCAGCGTGGTGGGGACCCGCCAGACCTCCTTGTCCAGGGTGATGTCGAGGCGCAGGTCCTGCCGGCGTCGGCGCAGGCCGGGCACCCGGAACCGGTCCTGCACGCTGAAGCGGCCGCGGCGCGGGTAGCCGAAACCGATGGCGTCGGGCAGGACCCGCAGGTCGTCGCGGTTGCCGCAGCTCGGGCACGTCCACGCGACGAGGTCCATGCCGCGGTCGTAGTCGTGGCAGGCGAGGAAATATTCGTCCGGCCGGAACCGGGACTCACACGCGTAGCACGGAATCAGCATCGGAATCCGCTCCTTGCAACTCCTGGCGCGAGGTATCGCGTCCCCCTGTGTCGTACCTGTACCCCCTTGACCGCCGCTTGCGAGGAGCTTGCCCGCCCGGTACTCCAGGTGATTCGGCCCATGTCCCACATGTCCTATCAGGCGGTTTTCGCGGTGTTGATCCGGTGTTGATCGGACTTTGAGCCCGGGCGGCGAGCCTTGCGGTGCGGCACGGAACTTGGGGGGTTCGAGCTCCGTGTCATGTCCGGCCGGTCGTCATTGCGAGGCGGCCGGTCGCCGCGTGGCGTGACCGGTGACCACCGGGCCCCCAGCGTCACGCGGCGGCAGACGACCGGCCGGGCGCCTCACCACAGATCAGGGCACTTCCAAGCTCCAAGCACTTAACGGCGGATATGAGCTTTCCATATATCCGGTGGCGTTGGGTGTGGATCCGGATACTTTCCGCTGAGCCGTGCGGGCAAGTGCGGCACTCGATCAGGACACGGTAGGTCAAAGGTGATCAATCACGTGCGGATGACGAGGCTCGACGACGACCCCTTCAGCGTCCGCGACCTAATCGCTGATCTGATCGAGCTTCAGCAGGGCCCGGAGGTCGTCGGCCTCGGGGGAACCCAGCCGGGTGAAGATGTCCAGGGCCCGCTTGAGGCAGTCGCCGCTCCGCCGGACGCTGCCGAGCCCGGCGAGCGCGCGTCCTAGCACGGTCAGCGACAGCGCCTCGCCGTACGGATGGCCGATCTCCCTGCTGAGCGTGAGCGCCTGCTCGGCGTGCCGCGCCGCGTCCTGGTACCGCTCGGCGGTGATGAAGGTCTCCGCCAGCCGGCAGCAGACCCGCTGCTCCCACACCGTCTGCCCGCCCGCGCGGAAGAAGTCCAGGCACTCCGCGTGGTGGACGACGGCCTCGGTCAGCCGTCCCACCCGGGACAGCACGACGCCGAGCTGGTAACGCGCGCGGGCCGTCCCCGCGCCGCTGCCGAGCTCAGAGAACAGCGCGAGGCCGCGCTCGGCGGCGGCGATCGCCTCGTCCGTGCTGCCGAGCGCGAGGTGGTCGCGGGCCGAGTAGCTCGCCACGAGCGCCTCACCGCCGACCGCGCCGCTCTCTTTGAACGCCTTGAGCGCCGAGTCGAACCAGGCCAGCGCCTCCTCGTGCCGCCGCCTGCGCCCGGCGACGACCGCGAGCGCGTTCAGGATCTCGCCGTTGACGATGGGATCGCCGGTGACATCGGCCAGCTCCAGCGCGGTGCGGAACTCGGTGTCGGCGTCGCGCAGCCGGTTCGCCACGAACAGCACCCGCCCGAGGACGTACCGGCAGCGCAGCTCGCTCACCTTGTCCCCTGCGGCCCGCGCCGCGGCGAGGAGGCCGCTCGCGCGCCCGGCGAACTCGCGGGCGAACGCGCCCGACTCCAGCAGCGGCTCCATGGCGAGCAGCAGGTCGGCGGCGGGCAGCAGCGCCTCGGGCGTGCGCGCGGAGTCGGACGCCTGCCCGATGGCGGCGAACAGCGTCTCGGCCTCGATCGTCAGCCACGTCACGGCCTCGTCGGCGCCGGCGAAGGACCGGCCCGCGACGCCGAGGGACACCAGGTGCTCGCTGATGACGCTGCCCTCGTACGCGAGCCGGTGCGCGGCCTGGGCGGAGGCGAGGTAGAACCCGAGCAGCCGTCGCAGGGCCTGCGCGGCGGCGTCCGCGTCATCGCTGAGCTCGACCTGCTTGCGGGCGAACAGCCGCAGCAGGTCGTGGTAGCGGTAACGGCCCGGCGCGGGGGCTTCGAGCAGGCTCACGTCGACCAGGGACTCCAGCATGTCCTCGGTCTCGAGCGTGCTCAGCCCGAGCAGCGAGACCGCAGCCTGCACCGAGACGTCCGGCCCGTTCGGCAGCGAGAGCAGGCGGAACGCGCGGGCCTGCGCCGGGTCCAGGTGCCCGTAGCCGAGGGAGAAGGTCGCGTGGACGGCGAGGTGGCCGATGCGCATCTCGTCGAGCCGGCGCCGCTCGTCGGCGAGCCGGGGGACGAGCGAGGCGACCGTCCAGGCGGGCCTGGCGGCGAGGCGCGCGGCGACGATGCGGACCGCGAGCGGGAGGAAGCCGCAGATGGCGACCACGTCCATGGCGGCGGCGCGCTCGACGGCCACGCGCTCGGGCCCGGCGACGGCCGCGAACAGGCCGAGCGCCTCCTCCGGCTCCATGACCTCCAGGTCGACTAGCCGGGCGGACGGCAGGTCCGCCAGTTTGCCGCGGCTCGTCACGATCGCCGCGCAGCCCGCCGTGCCCGGCAGCAGGTGCTCGACCTGCTCGGCGTCGCGCGCGTTGTCCAGCAGCACGATCATGCGGCGGTCTGCGAGCAGCGAGCGGAACAGCGCGCCGCGCTCGGCGAGGCCGTCGGGGATGATGTCGACCGGGATGCCGAGCGCGCGCAGGAACGCCGCGAGCACGGACTCGGGCGCGGTCGGCTCCTCGCCGTATCCGCGCAGGTCCGCGTACAGCTGCCCGTCCGGGAACACCTCGTGCAGCGAGTGGGCCACGTGCACGGCGAGGGTGGTCTTGCCGACCCCGCCGATGCCCGACACGGCCGCGACCGGCACGCCCTCGCCGCCGCTGACGCTGGTCAGCAGCGTGCGCAGCCGGTTCACGACCTCCCTGCGGCCGGTGAAGTCGTTCACGGCGGCGGGGAGCTGCGCCGGGCGCGGCATCTCCTGGACGGACTCGTGCTCGCCGTCCTGGACGGCGGCGGCGGGCGCCTCGGCGGGTCTGACGTCCCCGTCGGACGCGGGCTTCTGGCGGACCTGCCGCGCCCTGGTCCAGGCCAGTTCGGGGTCGGCGGCGAGGATGCTCTGGTGCAGGGACGCCAGCTCGTGGCCGGGGTCGATGCCGAGCTCCTCGACGAGCGCGCGGCGGATGTCGCCGAAGACGGCGAGCGCGTCCGCCTGTCGGCCGCACCGGTAGTAGGCGAGCATGAGCTGGCCGCGCAGGCGTTCCCTGAGCGGGTGCTCGGAGGTCAGGGCGACGAGCTCGTGGACGACGTCGGCGTGCCGGCCGAGCTCCAGGTCCAGCTCCATGAGGGTCTCGACGACGCCGACGCGGCGCTCGGTGAGACGGCCGCGCTGGCTCTCGATGTACGGCCCGACGGCCCCGGCCAGCGGCTCGCCGGACCACAGGCCGAGGGCGCGGCGCAGGGTCTCGGCCGCTCCGGGCAGGTCGCCCGCGCGCCGCTCGGTCTCGGCCTCGGCGACGAGCCGCTCGAACTCGGCCAGGTCGAAGGCGCCCGGCGGGAGGCGCAGCGCGTAGCCGCGTCCGACCGAGGTCAGCAGTTCGGGACGCATGCGCGGCGAGCGGTCCGGTTCGAGGACGGCGCGCAGGCGCGAGACGTACGTGCGCAGCGCGCCGAGCGCGCGGGGCGGCGCCTCGTCCCCCCAGATGGCGTCGATCATCTCCGTGGGGGACACCGCGCGGCCCTCGCGCAGCAGCAGCATGGTGAGTATGGAGCGTTGCAGGGGCGTGCCGAGCTCCAGCTCCCGGCCTTCCCGCCAGGCCAGCACCGGCCCGAGGACCGCGAAGCGAAGGCCAGCCCCATCACCATGACCAGCCATTGTCCTGAGTTCCCCACCTTTTTGCCGTTTGTAACCAAAGCATAGATCCCCCGTGGTCCCGGTCCCTATGCGATGGCGATTACGTTAATCCAGGCGTTGATTGCCCGTTGATTTCGCGTTGACCGCGCCCGCTCATGCTGAAGTCAGTCGAGCGTGGCCCCGGTGCGGGGGCGGCCACACGAGACGCGGGCCTTCACCGCCGGATCCGGTCCTGACCCGGATCCGGCAGGGCCGCACATATTCGGCGCGCGATCCGGCCCGGCGGGGGCCGTCCCGGATCGAACGGGCCTATCGCGAATTCTCCGCACATGTTCGGCTCCGTCGAGAGCCCCTCGCGGTCACGGGAAAACGGCATGACCGCCTCCTTCAAGCGCCCTGCATGCGGCGTAAGGCCGTTGTAAGTGGCTGTAAGTGACTTGCAGGCGCTCGGCTCTATCACTAGGACGTACGCCCCGGGCAGCAGGAAAAACCGGGGAAACCCTCAGATCAGGAGAATCAGATGCGCCGCTCGATCCGCACCATGCTCGGACTCGCCGCCGCCACGACCGTGCTCGCGGTCGGCGTGCCGGCTCTCGCCACCTCGGCGAACGCCGCGACGACCACGAAGACCGTCGCCACCCTCGACTTCGACGACAGCTGGGGCTACTACTACTCGAAGTACTACAACGGCTCCCGCGCCAAGGCCCGCGGCGACGTGTGGGAGGACGACGACGCCCGCATCCACGTCAGCGGCAAGCTGTACGACAAGAACTCCCCGAACTGGCTGTGCGGCTACGTCGAGGTCAAGTTCGAGAACACCGACGGGGACGACAGCACCTCCTGGGCCAAGAAGTGCGGCTCCAGCGGCTACCGCTCGTTCCACTTCTACGCGGACGACGTCGACACCGCGCAGGTCCGCGTGTGCTACTTCGACAACTTCCACAACAAGAAGGTCTACTGCGGCCGCTGGGACTACGTGTACGAGGCCGACGACCAGGAGTGATCCTCAGGGGTACACGGGGGCCTGAGACGGCCGGGAGAACAGCACAGCCCGCCCGGAAGCCGCGAAGCTTCCGGGCGGGCCGCGTGTTCCATGAGTTCATCGAAGGGACGGGGATCTCACGCCGCTTCCAGGAGGCCGAGCCTCGCGAGCATCCGTTCTCGGACGCCCGGCCATTCGGAACTCAGGATGGAGTAGTACGCCGTATCTCGGACCGTGTCGTCGGCGCCTCGGCTCTCCGCCCGCCGCACCCCGTCGAGGTGTGCGCCGAGGGCTTCGATGGCGGCCCGGGAACGTTGGTTGCGTACGTCTGCTTTCAGGGTTATGCGGTGGACCTGCCAGGTCTCGAAGGCGAGCGAGAGCATGAGGTACTTGCTCTCCCGGTTCACGCTGGTGCCCTGGGCCGATGCGGCCAGCCAGGTGTAACCGATGTCCGCCACGGACGGGACCTCGCCCACCACGCCCCGCGTTCCCGGAGGCCACGGCAGGGGGCCCTGCCAGTACTCCAGGTGCATCAGGCGGGTGGCACCGACGATTCTGTCAGTGTGGAGCCACCGGATGGCGAACGGCAACGTGCGGCCGTCCGCCTGCTCAGCCAGAGCCGCCTCGACGTACGAGGTCATCTCTTCCCGGCCTGCGGGTACCCGAGTGAAGGCGTAGGTGGAGCGGTCTTCACTCGCCGCGGTGACCAGGTCGTCGACCACCGCGAGGCTGAGTGGTTCCAGGCGCACGGAGCGCCCGGACAGGGTGACAAAAGCGGGCATGAGCACATGATGGGGGCTCCCCTGCATACGCAGGGCCAAATCATGTGGAACAACTTGGTGTGTGTCCGGGAAAGCGGGGGCTCCGAGGATGAAATCCCAGGTCAGCGTACTGATGACCATGATCGCCAAGGCCGCCGCGAAGGTAAAGGTTCGGCAATAACGGTCACGGGACGGCCGGAACCAGCGTCGGTGGAATCCGGGCGGCGAACCTCCGCCGTTCGGTGAGCGCGTCGAGCGCCCCGCCGAGGTGCGCGAGCGACTCGGCGACCCAGGGAAGCTCCATCGGGCGGTCGGCGGTCAGCGCCGCCGGCCGCTGTTCCTCCGTCTCCCCGTACAGCAGGCTCGTGGCCACGCGCACGTGCAGGGCGCCGGGGCGCACGGGTTCCCGACGCATGCACGAGCCCGGACGCGCGGCGGGGCCGCACGGCCGTGAAGCCGTGCGACCCCGCCGGTGAGCCGCGGCTCCGGTCAGCAGTCGACCAGGTCGGGGCTCTGGTTCAGGATCTGCGACCGCGCCGTGATGAACTCGGCGTGCGCCTTCTCGGCCGTCGGGTCGAACACGGCGACGCGGTGGCAGTTCTGGAAGGCGAGCCGGACGCCGAAGTGGCGCTCCAGCGCCCCGCGCATCGCGTCGCTGGCGAGGCAGCGCAGGAGCTGGCCGCGGGCGGCCTCG
This sequence comes from Sphaerisporangium sp. NPDC051017, assembly GCF_040683095.1. NCBI lineage: Bacteria > Bacillati > Actinomycetota > Actinomycetes > Streptosporangiales > Streptosporangiaceae > Sphaerisporangium > Sphaerisporangium sp. NPDC051017. The sequence continues at coordinate 162,241 of NZ_JBFBCI010000001.1, read as the reverse complement.
TCCGGCGGCGGGGTGTGGTTGTCGGCGAATTCCGCGCCGCTCTCCTGACGTTGCCGGACCAGACCGGTGATGAGCGTCCAGGCGTACGGCAGCGAGTCGCGGACGCAGGCGACGAAGGCCGCGTCGTCCACCTCGCCGGCACGGGCCTGGTCGAGCAGTTCGTTGGGAACGGTCAGCGACATGCGTGGTTCTCCTTCTCCGGAGGGGATGGATTCGACGTTAAGTGGGTGGCTTGACCGGCTGAAGGTGGCGGGACGGCGACAGTCACGTGGGACGCCGGCCCGCCGCGCCGCGCCGCGCGTCACGTGGTGGTGAGCGTGGGACGGCGGCCGTACACGAAGTCCGGGTCGATCTGGTGGAGCAGGTCCTGGCCGGTGGCGCGGTTGGCCCAGGCGTGCGCGTTGCGCGTGTGGAACTCGATGGTCTGGCGGCCGAACTTGGTCCAGTCCTTGGCCTGGGCGTCCAGGTGGTCGCGCAGCACGCCGAGCGCATGGTGGCCCTGGGACTCCAGGTCGTCCAGCGTGAAGGGGCGGCCCTGCTCCATGGCGCGGATCGCCGGGGAGTGCGGCAGGGCGACCAGCAGGTGGTCGCCGACGTGCTCGCGCAGGAACGCGATGTCGCCCTCGGAGTGGATCTTGTTGCCGACGACGGCCAGCGGGACGTCGAAGTCGCGCGCGTGCTCGCGGTACTGGTTGTAGACGCCGATGCCCTGGCGGGTGGGTTCGGCGACGAGGTACGTCATGTCGAAGCGGGTGAACATGCCCGAGGCGAAGGAGTCGCCGCCGGCGGTCATGTCGACGATGACGTGCTCCCCGGGGCCGTCGACCAGATGGTTGAGGTAGAGCTCGACGGCGCCGACCTTGGAGTGGTAGCAGGCCACGCCCAGGTCGTCCTCGCTGAACGGGCCGGTGACCATCAGCCGCAGGCCGGGGACGGCCGGGACGGTGGTGGTGTGCTCGCGGGCGAAGTAGGGGTCGTCCAGGGTGATCAGGCGGGAGCCGGAGCCCGGCGGGGTCGTCTTCACCATCGCGGCGGCCGAGGGGATGCGCGGGTTGTCGCCGCGCAGGTAGTCCTTGATCTGGGTGATGGCGAGGCCCATGGGCGGGGGGAGTTGGTCGGAGCCGAGTCCCAGGGCGAGGCCCAGGTGCTGGTTGATGTCGGCGTCGATGGCCACCACCGGGCCGCCCTGGCGGGCCAGGTGCCGGGCGAACAGCGACGACAGGGTGGTCTTGCCGCTTCCACCCTTGCCTACGAACGCAACTCTCATGACTCGGAATCCAATCTGATTATGAAAACCATTGCAAGTACCGCCGGTCACTATCCTGCCATGCGCGTTGATCGCCCCGGGTCGCCTTACGAGGTCATGACCCTGAAGTGAGGAAGGTGGCCTGCCGATGCGTCTCCGTGGAGCGGCGGAAATGTAGTGGGCGGATAGGAGGTGCCCTCGATGGTCGAAATGACCGTCTTGCCTCGTCTGTCCCTTTATCGCACGCGCCGGGCGAGGCGAGGATGGACATAGGGGCGCGGATTTTCGCGGCGAATTACGGAAATCCGACAAAACCTCAGTTTCGGTGGCCGATTCCGGACGGCGTGACGTGCGGAGGTCCGGCTCCGGGCCGGGACGGCTGAGGCGCGTGGGCCGGCGCGGATTTTCGTGGACCCTGGTGCCTATCAGCCCACCGCCGCCTGTGCCGGTTGAGTAGGGTTCCTGGCATCGTGTGGTACTTGGACAAGGGGTGACAGGTGGCGGCCACATCCTCTCCGCCGTCGAGCGGGGAACGCACCGACGACAGACTGCGTGCCTGGCTGCTGCACGGCCTGCTCCAGTCCGATCGCCGGTCCGTCGGGCACCACGCCGACCCGGCGCCGCACGAGCAGCACCGCTGGTGGCAGGTCATGTGCCTCACCGGCGTCGACTACTTCTCGACGCTCGGCTACCAGCCCGGCATCGCCGCGCTCGCCGCCGGGGCGCTGTCCCCCGTGGCGACGCTGCTGCTGATCGCGCTCACCCTGTTCGGCGCCTTGCCGACCTACCGCGCGGTCGCGGCCGAGAGCCCGAACGGCCTCGGCTCGCTGTCGATGCTCGAAGGGCTGCTGCCCGGGTGGCGCGGCAAGCTGCTGGTGCTGTTCCTGCTCGGCTTCGTCGCCACCGCGTTCGTCGTCACGATCACGCTGTCGGCCGCCGACGCCACGGCGCACATCCTGCAGAACCCGTTCGTCCCCGACTTCTTCGACGGGTGGAAGGTCCCGCTCACGCTCGTCCTGATCGCCCTGCTCGGCCTGGTGTTCCTCGGCGGGTTCAGTGAGGCGATCGGCCTGGCCGTCGTGCTGGTGGCCGTCTACCTGCTGCTGAACGTGGTGGTCGTGGCGACGTCGGTCGTGCGGGCCGTCGCGAACCCCGAGCTGGTGGGCGACTGGCAGAACGCCCTGACCGCCGAGCATTCGGGACCGCTCGCCATGATCGCGGCCTCGCTGTACGTGATGCCGAAGCTCGCGCTCGGCATGTCCGGGTTCGAGACCGGCGTCGCGGTGATGCCGCTGGTCAAGGGCGATCTGCGGGAGCGCGTGAAGGGCGCGCGGCGGCTGCTGACCACCGCCGCCCTGATCATGAGCGTCTTCCTGATCGCCAGCAGCTTCGCGACCAGCGTGCTCATCCCGTCCGAGGAGTTCAAGGAGGGCGGCAAGGCCAGCGGGCGCGCCCTCGCGTACCTCGCGCACGAGTACCTCGGCGACCTGTTCGGCACGTTGTACGACCTCAGCACGATCGCCATCCTGTGGTTCGCCGGGGCGTCCGCCATGGCGGGGCTGCTCAACATCGTGCCCCGCTACCTGCCGCGCTACGGAATGGCCCCCGACTGGACGCGCGCCGTCCGTCCCCTGGTGCTGGTGTTCACCGGCATCGCCTTCGCCGTCACGCTCTACTTCCACGCGGGCGTGGAGGAGCAGGGCGGCGCGTACGCGACGGGCGTGCTGGCGCTGATCCTGTCGGCGGCGGTCGCGGTGACGCTGTCCGCCTGGCAGAAGCGCAAGACGGGCAGGGCGGCGGCCTTCGGCGTGGTGTCGCTGATCCTCACGTACACGGCGGTCGCCAACATCATCGAGCGGCCCGACGGCCTGAAGATCGCGTTCTTCTTCGCGGTCGCCATCGTCGTCACCTCGCTCATCTCCCGCGCCACCCGCTCCACCGAGCTGCGGGTCAGCGCGATCGAGCTGGACAAGAAGGCCAGGAGCCTCATCGACGTGCCGGGCAAGATCCGGATCATCGCCAACGAGCCCGACGCGCGGGACGCGAAGGAGTACGCGGACAAGGACCACGAGACCCGGCGCAACCACCACCTTCCCGAGGATGAGCCGCTGCTGTTCCTGGAGGTGACGGTGGAGGACGCCTCGGAGTTCCACTCCGAGCTGTGCGTCCAGGGCGAGGAGCGGCACGGGTACAAGATCCTTCGGGTGCGGGGCGCCACGGTCCCGAACGCCATCGCCGCCGTCCTGCTGCACATCCGGGACGAGACCGGCAAGCTGCCGCACGTCTACTTCCACTGGTCGGAGGGCAACCCGATCGCGGCGCTGCTGCGCTACCTGGTCTTCGGCGGGGGCGACGTCGCGCCGCTCACCCGCGAGGTGCTGCGCCAGGCCGAGCCGGACGACACCCGCCGCCCGCCGGTCCACGTCGGCTGACGACCTGGACGGCCCAGACAGCCCAGACGGACCGCCCGGGCGTCCCCGGCGGGTCAGCCGTTCGTGCCCGGCGGCCGGTAGTACTTGAACACCGACTCCATCGTCGGCCGGAGCCGTTCCCACTGGGCGGCCGTCGCCGACCAGTCGATGACGCTGATCCGGTCGCCGGTGACGATCATGCGCTGCAGCTCGCGGTAGGCGACCCCGCGCACCGCCCACGAGTGGTACCCCGGCCCGGTCCAGGTGCTCTCCCACTCCGCGACGACGGTCCCCCGCTTGGACGGCACCCTTTCGAGGCGGACGCGGTGGTACTTGCGCACCGACCGGGACATCGAGGCCTCGACCTCTTCGAGCACGTCGGCCGGCTTCCTCCCGAGCGTGGGGATCACCTCCAGCCCGAGGTGGGCGATGCCCTCGGGCTCGGACCAGGTGTAGTAGTCCTCCTGGATGGACAGCCGCCAGCCCCTCGGCACCGCGGCCTTCCATCCCGCGCCGTTGTCGTACCACTTCAGCTTGAGCCGGACGGGCGCCGCCACCGGGGTCGGCGTGGGGGACGGCGCGGCGGCGGTCGTGGGGGCGGCCGGCGCGGAGGTGCCGACGGGACCGGCGTTCGCGGGCGCGTCCGGGCGCAGGACCGCCCACCCGCCGATCGCGACCGCGGCGGCCGTGGCCGCGGCGACGACGGCCAGCACCCGCCCGCGGCGTCCCGCGCCCCGCACGGGGGCCGGGGCCGGGGAGATGAGCGCGTCGAGCAGGCGCTTGGCCTCGGCGGCGCCCATGCGCTTGGCGGGGTCGGTGGCGAGCAGCCCGGCCAGGACGGGCCGCAGCTCATCGGGGGCCTTGGCCAGCTCGGCGTCCTGGGTGAGCAGGGTGGACAGCGCTCCGCGGGTGCCCTCGAAGGGCGGCTTCCCGACGACGGTGGCGAACAGCGTCGCGCCGAGGGACCACAGGTCGGAGGCGGGCCCGGCGGGGGTGCCGCCCGTGCGTTCCGGGGCGAGGAAGCCCGGTGAACCGGTCGCGCCGCCGCCGTGCGCGGCGTGCGGGTCGCCGGGAGAGGTGGCGATGCCGAAGTCGCTGAGGACGACCCGCCCGTCGTAGCCGATGAGGATGTTCGCCGGTTTGACGTCGCGGTGGACGATGCCCGCGGCGTGCGCGACGGACAGGGCGGTGAGCACTTCGGTGGCGATCGTCGCCGCGCGGGTCACCGACAGCGGGCCCTCGCCGGTGATCACCCGGTCGAGCGAGCGGGACGGGACGAGTTCCATGATTATCCACGGACGGCCGTCCTCGTCGGCCACGTCGAAGACGCCCACGATGTTGCGGTGGTTGAGCCGCGCCGCCGTGCGGGCCTCGCGCGCCGTACTGTGGATCATGCTGAGCCGCTGCCGCGAGTTGAGCGTGTCCGGGATCAGGACTTCCTTGATCGCGACCGGGCGGTCCAGGAGCGTGTCGTGTCCCTCCCAGACCATGCCCATGCCGCCCTGGCCCAGCGCCCGCATCAGCCGGTACCGCTTGACCACGAGCTGCCCAGGACTACCCATCGGCGATGCCCCCTCGCGGGCGATGAAGCGATAATTCAGCAAATGCGCAGTCTTCCACATGCGCCGTGGCCATCGGGCTCAGACAGGCCGCGACGGCATCACGAAAGGGGCGGCAGCGACCCGCTGGCGATGTGCGCCAGGGTGATCTCCGTCAGCGTCGTGTTCTCGTACGCGCGCAGCGCCGTCCACACCTCCGCCAGCGGTCCGGCGACCCCGGGGAACCTCTCGCTGTGCGAGGGGACGCCCTCGACCACGATGATGATGTCGGCGAGCGTGATCTCGGTGGCCGGCCGGGCGAGCCAGTAGCCGCCGTCGGGGCCGCGCTGGCTCTCGATGAGCCCCGCGCGCCGCAACTGGAGCAGGATGTTGTCCAGGAACCGGCGAGGGATGTCCTGGGAGCTGGCGATCCGCTCGGCGGGCACGGGGCCCGGAGGAGCGGCGGCCAGCTCCGCTGCGGCGCGCAGGGCGTACTGTGTCCTGGCTGAGATCCGCATCAGCCCACTGGTTGGTCGAGCCCCCAGCGGCGCCGGAGGGCACTGTCCGCGGCGCCGAAACACATGTCGACCACGATGCCGATGACCAGGATCACGATCATCGTCGCCAGCAGGCCGGGCGCGTCCGACAGTTCGCGGGCGTTGTCGAGCTGCTCGCCGATCGAGGTCTGGTGGGCGATGATCACAAGGAGCTCGCCCGCCATGAGGGAGCGCCACGCGAACGCCCACCCCTGCTTGAGCCCGGACAGGAACGACGGCAGCGAGGCGGGGAGGATCACATGCCGGTACAGGGCCAGCCGCCGCAGGCCGAGGATGTGCCCGGCGCGCAGCAGGATCGGCGGGGTGTAGTCGACGCCCGCGATCAGCCCGTTGGCGATGGACGGCGCCGCGCCGAGGATCACCACGAAAAGGATCGCGCTCTCGCTCAGCTTGAACAGCAGGATCGCCAGCGGGAACCACGCGATCGAGGGCATGGTCTGCAGCCCGGTGATCAGCGACCCGAACGCCGCGCGCAGCGGCCGCACCCGCGACACCGCCGCGCCGACGATCAGCCCGACGAGCACGGCCAGCGCGAACCCGAAGATGGCGCGGCGCATGGTCACGAAGATCGCGTCGTAGAAATCGGGGTCGCCGAGCCGGGTCCACAACTCGCCGAGGACGGTCACGGGGCCGGGCAGGACGTACTCGGGCCGCCAGCCGCTGAGCACGACCAGCTCCCAGATCGCGAAGACCAGCACGATGGCGGAGAACATCGGCCACGCCCGCGACCAGATCCGGGACGCCAGGCCGCGCCGCTCGCGGGTGGACAGCTCCAGCGCGTCCAGGCCGGCGATGCTCTGGGAGATCTCGGCGGTCGTCATGGCCGCTCGTCCTCTCTCGCCCCGGCCGGGACGGGCTGCCGCGCCGGCTTGGCGTGACGCAGGACCTCCTGGCGCAGCCGGTCGGTGATCGTCGCGGCCAGCGCGGCGACCTCGCCGGAGTCGGTGCGCCGCGGCCGGTCCAGGGTGATCGGGAACTCCTGGATCACCGTGCCGGGACGGCTGCTCAGCAGGACCACCCGGTCGCCGAGGCGCACGGCCTCGCGCACGTTGTGCGTGACGAACAGGACGGTGAGCTCCCGCTCCCGCCAGATGCGCTCAAGCTCGTCGTGCAGCAGGTCGCGGGTCATCGCGTCCAGGGCGCCGAACGGCTCGTCCATCAGCAGGATGTCCGCCTCCTGGGCGAGCGCGCGGGCGAGGGCCACGCGCTGGCGCATGCCGCCGGAGAGCTCGTGGGGGCGCTTGGCGCCGAAGCCGCCCAGGTGGACGATCTCCAGCAGCTCGGCGGCCCGCTCGCGGCGCTCCTTCTTGGTCGTGCTCCGGCCCTTGCCGGTCACCCGGAGCGCCAGCTCGATGTTGGCGGAGACGGTGAGCCAGGGGAACAGCGCGGGCTCCTGGAACATCATCGCGATGCGCCCGCCCTTGGTGTCGATCTCGCCCGCCGTGGCATGGTCGAGGCCGGCCACGAGGTTGAGCAGCGTGCTCTTGCCGCAGCCCGAGGCCCCGAGCAGGCACACGAACTCGCCGCGGGCCGCCGTCAGGGTCACCCGGTCCAGGGCCAGGAGCTCCCTGCCGTACACCTTGGAAACCGCGTCCAGCCGGACCGCGGGCTGGTGCCCGTCGGTCCGGCTGGAGCGCAGCTCCTTAGTAGGAGCTGTCACTTCGACTCCTCACCCGGCGCCCGCCCCGTGAGGGATCGGGGGCGCCGCTTCGGCTGTTGTGGTACGCCCGTGGCGTGCCGGGTCACTTGTCGCTCACCGCCTGCCGGCCCTTCGCGGCCAGGACCTCGTTGAGGATCGTGAGGTCGTAGATGCCGTTCAGGTCCACCGGGTCGAGCAGGCCGACCTTCTGGGCGTGGTCGGCGCTGGTGATCAGCGTGGAAGCGAGCGGGTCGTTGGTGAAGGTGATGTTCTTGAAGGCGCTGTCCAGGACCTCGGGCTTGAGCGGCTTGCCGGACAGGTCCTGCAGCTCGGCGTTGATGGCCTCCTTGGCCCCGGCGGGGTCGGAGTTGATGTAGGCGTTCGCCTCGACGTGCCCCTCGATCAGCTTCTTGACGATGTCGGGGTGCTCCTTGAGGAACTGCTGCCGCACGATCAGGTGGGTGATCACGAACTGCTTGTTCGGCCACAGGTCGGACTCGTTGACGAGGATCTTGCCCTTGCTCTCCTGGATCAGACGGCTGGCGAAGGGCTCGGGCACCCACGCGCCGTCGATGTCGCCGGTGGCGAAGGTCTGGAGGGTCTGGGCGTTCTCCTGCGGGACGATCGACACGTCGCCGCCGCCCTTGGTGTCGGTCTTCAGGCCCTGCTGCTGCAGCCAGTAGCGCAGCGCGACGTCCTGGGTGTTGCCGAGCTGCGGCGTCGCGATCTTCTTGCCCTTGAGGTCGGCGGCGCTGTTGATCTCGGGCTTGACGATGAGGAACACGCCACCGGACGCGGAACCCGCGACGATCTTGATGGCCTGGCCCTTGGACTTCGACCACGCGTTGATGGCCGGGTTCGGGCCGATGTACGTGGCGTCGATGGCGTCGGAGAAGATCGCCTCGGTGGCGGCCGGGCCGGCGTTGAAGGTGGCGGTCTTCAGCGTCACGTTGCTGCCGAGGGCCTTCTCGAAGAAGCCCTTCTTCACGCCGACCAGCGCCGTGGAGTGGGTGATGTTGGGGAAGAAGCCGAGCCGCAGCTCGGTCTTGGCCGTGTCGCCCCCGGCGCCGCCCGAGGCGGTCGTCGTCGTGTCGCCGCCTCCGCCACAGGCCGCCGCGAGGGCGGTCACCGCGACCGCGGCCAGTGCCGCCGCCATCCCCCGGAGCCTGCGTACCTTCATTGACCTCTCCTTTAATTCCTACTTAATAAGTCGGGTAGGTGTATAAGACGACATGTCTGTGCTTGCTGTCAAGCGGGAGTGACCGGTTGGGCACACGTCGTTACCGCATCGTGTCCGCCGGGCCGTCGGCCGGAAAGGCGGCGGGCGCGCCGCGTTCATGTCGTTCACCTGGCTGACGACGGTGATCACCGGTCGGCCGAGGAGACGGGCCAAAAATCGGGCCCGGAAAAAGGATCGACGCGCCGCGTGGGCGCGTCGATCGCGATCAGTTGGTGCGGGCGCGGGTCACCAGACGACGGGCAGCGCCTCGAAGCCGCCGGTCACCCGGTCCACGCGCATCGGGACCTGCTCGAAGGGCACCGCGAGGTCCAGGGCGGGGAACCGCGTGAACAGCGTGCCGAAGACGCTGCGCAGCTCCACCCGCGCGAGGCTGGCGCCGATGCAGTAGTGCATGCCGTGGGCGAACGCCAGGTGCGGCTCCTCGCCCTGCCGGTGGACGTCGAACGTGTCCGGATCCTGGAAGACCCGCTCGTCCCGGTTGGCGGCCATGGTCGAGATGATCACGGCGTCGCCCTTGCGGATCGTCACGTCCCCGACCTGGACGTCCGTCCGCGCCCACCGCGTCACGCCGAAATCGGACGGCGCCGACATGCGCAGGATCTCCTCCACCGCGCCCGGCACCAGGGAGGGGTCCGCCACCAGCGCGTCCCGCTGGGCGGGGTTGGTCAGCAGGTACGAGACGCCGTGGTCGATGCGGTTCACCGTGGTCTCGTGGCCGGCGAACAGCAGTACCGCGCCCAGTTCGGCGATCTCGTCGTCCGCGGCGTCCATCGTGGCCATGTCCGAGAACACGTCCTCGGCGGGGTTCCGGCGCTTCTCGATCATGAGCTCGTGGATGTACCCGCTGAGCTCATCGAGCGCGGCTTGGGCCCTGCCGGGGTTGGCCATGTCGGTCATCGTGTCGGCCAGCGCCCGGAACCGCTCGCGGTCCTCGCGCGGGACGCCCAGCAGCTCGGAGATCACGAGGGCGGGCAGCGGCACGGACAGGTGCGCGTGCAGGTCCGCCGGCGGCTGCTTGGCGGCCATCTCGTCGAGCAGTTCGTCCACGATCTCCTGGACGCGGCCCGCCAGCACCCGCATGCGCCGCGCGGAGAAGGCGGGCGCGAGCATCTTGCGCATCCGCTCGTGGTCGGCCTTCTCCTTGTCGAAGTCTCCCCTCGGCGCGCCCGCGATGATCGCGTGGGACACGCGCGGGGCGTTGGCCGGATCCGGATGGGTGCGCCCGAGCCGCTCGTCGCCGATCAGGGACCGTACCTCCTCGTAGGAGGTGACCAGCCACGCCTCGTCACCCGTGCCCGTCCGCACGCGGGTGATCGGCGAGATGGCGCGCAGTTCCCGGAACACCGGCGACAGGGCCAGGCGGTCGCGTCGCGGGAACGGTAACTGGGGGAGATCGGACACGATGGGCGCCCCTCTCGTGGATGAACGTCTTCGTCGCGAGCGTCGCGAACGGCTCACTTTCGACCGTCGCACTCGGGCGCTGCATTCGCAATGCCAATTGTCAGGACTTGTAAGTATTTGTGGTGACTGGCGTTGAGGTTTCGTGCCGACTGAGGGCTTTCGCGGCCTCCATCCGTATTCACCGCCGCCCGAGGTGCCCGTGAGCAGGGCGTTCACCAGGACGCGGCGCCCCGGAACGAGGTGGGGGCGGGCCGGTAGCCGAGACGCTCCCGCGCCGCCGAGATGTCGAGCGTGCGCTCCACGGCCAGGTGCCCCACGGCGTACCGGGTCAGGCGCGGGGGCTTCGGGCGGCGCAGGACACGGAAGACCGCCTCCATCACCCCCGCCACCGGCATCACCAGCGCCGCGGGCAGGTAGAACGGCTCGGCGTCGATGCCCCGCTCGCGCAGGATCCAGCGCAGCGCCTCGTCCAGAACGACCGGCTCGGCGTCCGTGACGTTGAAGACGCCCCGCGCCACCGGCCCCGACGCGGCGAGCAGGCACGCCTGCGCCAGGTTGTCCACCGAGGTCAGGCTGACGCGCTGACGTCCGTCGCCCACCGCCCACAGGCGGCGACCCCGCACCGACGCCAGCACCCGGGGGAGCAGCGTCGGATCGCCCGGCCCGTACACGGCGTGCGGACGCAGGATGATCGCCGACTCGCCGGCCGCGCGCTCGGCGAGGGCCTTGGACGCCCCATAGGCGTTGGCGTACCGCCGCGCGTGGCACTCGTGCTCGCGCGCCATCACGGTCGGACGGAACGGGTCGTACACGCTCGCCGTGCTGATGTGGACGAACCGGGCGTCCGGGAACGTCGCCCGGACGCGGGCGGTGCCGATGACGTTGACCCGCCTGAACTCGCGGGACGGCCCCCAGTCGCTGACGGTCCCCGCGCAGTGGATCACCGCGTCCACCTCCGGCGGGTCACCGGGCCCGGGTCCGGTGACGTCCCAGGAGCGGTACGGCACGACGCCCGCGCGGACGAGGCCGCCGAGGTCGCCGGTAACGCGGCTCGGGGGGCGGCGTCCGAACGCGTGCACCCGCCACCCGCGCGCCAGTGCCGCCCGCACCACGGCCCCGCCCGCGAACCCCGACGCCCCGGTCACCGCCACCCTCATGACACGCCGCGCCCGTCCGGGAACCCCGGTGGCCCGTTCATGAGCGGGCCCCGCCGATCACCTCGCGGAGGCGGGCGCGGTCGAGTTTGCCGTTGCGCCCGCCGCGCGGGAACGCCTCCACCAGCGCCAGCCGGTCGGGCAGCGCTCCGGCGTCCACGATGTCCGGCAGAGCCCGGCGCACCGCCGCCGCGTCGAACCCCTCGTCGGCGACCAGGGCCAGCACGACCTCCTCGTCGCCGGTCCCCGGGTCCGGCACGCCGATGATCGCCGCCTCGGCCACCCCCGGCAGCGCCGCCACCGCCGGTTCGTACAGGCCGGGGTAGATGTTCACCCCGTCCCGCAGGATCATGTCCTTCTTGCGGCCGAGCAACACCAGCCGCCCGTGCGCGTCGAGGCGGGCGAGGTCGCCCGTCGCGACCTCTCGCAGCGGGGTCTCGCCGAGGTAGCCGCGGGCGAGCTGCGGCCCGGAGACGAACAGCTCGCCGTCCTCGCCGATCCGGACGGACACCCCCGGCAGCGGCGGGCCCAGCAGGTCGCCGTCCCGGCAGGCCAGCTTCTGCTCGGCGGAGGCGACGGCGATCGGCAGCGCCTCGGTCATGGCGTACACCGAGAGGATGTCCGCGTGCGGCGCGGCGGCCCGGGCACGCCGCAGGACGGCCGGCGGGCTGGGGGCCGTCCCGAGCAGCAGGCAGCGGAGCGTGGCGGGCAGCGCCGGGTTCGCGCGCAGGGCGCGGTCCAGCCGGACGGGGACGCAGAACGCGTGCGTGGCCCGGCGGGCGGCCAGCTCGTCCGCGAGCGGGCGGGAGCCCGGCAGCGACCACGTCGCGCCCGCCATCAGCGCGGGAAGGCCCAGCATGAGCTGGTCGGTGTGGACCACGTCCCCCTCGCCCAGCGGGACGGCCGCGCGGAACAGGGCCGACCCCGCGGCCAGCGAGTTCCGCGTGTGGACGACGCCGCGCGGGCTCGCGGTGGTCCCCGAGGTGAACGCGACGACGGCGGGCTGCCCGGACCCCGCGGCCTTCCCCGTCACGTGGGCATCCCTGTCAGAGCCTGAGGTGGGCGCGGCGCCGTTCGGCGCGCGTTCCAGGACGCGCAGGCTCAGGGCCCCGCGCGGGACGCCGGGGAGCCACGGCCCGGCGTACAGGTGGTCCACCGCGGATCCCGGAACCGGCTCGCGCAGGTGGGGCAGATGCAGCCCGCGGCGGCGAGCGAGGCGGCGCAGCGGGCCGCTCAGGGCGTAGACCAGCGCGTCGGCGACCACCCAGCGGGGCCGGGTCAGCGCCAGCCGGGCGGCGGCCACCTCGGGCGCGAGGCCGGGGTCGGCGAGGACGAGCATCCCGCCCGCGGCGACCGCGCCGAGCGCGGAGGTGACGGCGTCCGGCCCCGGGCGCACCGCGAACAGCACGCCGTCCCCGGGGCGCAGCCCCGTCATGGCCCCGGCGACGGCCCGGACGCGGCGGCGCAGCTCGCCGTACGTCAGCGTCCGCCCGCGCCCGTCCACCATCGCGACGGCGCCCGGCTGGCCAGGGCCGTCCAGGATGCCGGCCACGATGTCGGTTTTCCCAGCCGTCCACACGTCATCCACAGGTTATCCACAGGTGTTCATAGGTGGGGATGAGCACGCCCCGCGCCGTCTTCCGCCTGGTCACGCGCGGCCGGAGCGCCAGCAGCGTCCCCGCCACGGCGCGGATCTCGGCCATCGCCAGCGGGTAGCCGACGCAGAAGTGCGGCCCGGCCCCGAACCACAGCCGCCGCAGCTCGGGCGGATGCTTCGCGGCCGGGTCGAACGGGCCGAAGGCGCGGGCGCAGTTGTGGGTGACGATGACCACCCGATCCCCCGGCCGCACCCGCACGCGGCCCACCCGTGCAGGCGCCGCCACCGAGCGCAGCATCACCGGCGTCGGGGTGGTGACCCGCAGGGCGTCCTCGATCGCCCGGTCCAGTTCCTCCGGCCCCTCGACCCGGACGCCCGCGTCGTCGAGCAGGGCGACCAGTCGCGGGACGAACGTCGCCACCGTCTCGGTGCCGGTCAGGAAGAACGCGCCCGCCGCCCCCCGCGCCTCGGCGGCGGACAGCCCGAGCGCGCGCATGCGTCCTACGACCGTCGACTCGTCGCCGTCGTCGTAGGCGGCGGCCGCGATGGCGCCGACGCGGTCCAGCACCCGGCGGGCCACCGCGACCTGCCGGTGCGACAGGCGGCGCGAGCGCAGCGAGACCATCGACACGACCCGCTCGCCGTCGGCGAACAGGGACCGGGCGTCGCGCGCCGAGACCTCCCGCATGCCGATCAAGCGGCAGATCACCGCGCCCGCCATCAGGCGCATCTCGTCCACCAGGTCCACCGGCTCGCCCCGCGCGAGCCGCGCGGACAGCTCGCCCAGCGGGACCTCCAGCACGTCCGCCACCAGCGCCTCGACCTGCGCGGGCGCGAACAGCGGCGCCAGCTTGCGCCGCAGCTCGGTATGCCCCTCGCCCTCCATGTTGAGCAGCACCGACGGCCCCAGCACGGGCGTCCACAGGTCCCCGGGCGAGCCGGGGCCGTCCTTGCGGAACCGCTCGTCCGTGAGCACCGCCCGCGCGGTCGCGGCGTCGTTCACGACGACCCCGAGGCCGGGCGCCCGAACCACCGGCCCGAACCGGGCGAGCAGCCGCATCAGGGGGTAGGCCACCGGATGGGCGGCCAGGTACAGGCGGTTCTCGGCGGCCATCGCCCGCCCGGCGCCCCGCGGCCTCACCGGACGTCGACCACGTCGGGACGGTAGTGGTGGTCGGCGTACCAGGCCAGCGTCCCCGCCAGCCCGTACGCGCGCAGCCGTCGCACCGAGCCGTAGACGACGACGTCCCGGCGCGTGCCGTACGCGCGGGTCAGCGCGCGCACGCGGTTCACCAGCGCGCGGTCCTCGTGGACCTCCTCGATCGCCGTGCGCGGGAACCCGCCCGCCCGCTCGTACAGCTCCGCGGTAATGCCCACGGTCGCGCCCGGCATCATCACGTACGGACCGAGATAGGCGGGGTCGCGGTTGCCCGGACGGACGCGCCCGAACGCCGCCGCCACCTCCACCACGAACGGCAGCAGGCGCCGCTCCCAGAACTTCAGCGGGAACTCGTCGGTGCGGGGCCGCAGCAGCCCGCCGACCATCTGCAGGCCGTCGGCGAAGCCGCGCTTCATGGCCCGCACCCAGTCGGCGCGCGGCAGGCAGTCGGCGTCGGTCCGCAGCAGGTGGGTGGCGCCGCGCGCGATGGCGTGCCGCATCCCGGTGTCGGAGGCCGCGCCCGTGCCCTTGTGCGGCTCCCTGACCAGCTCGATCCTCATCGACGATCCGGCGGCGTACGCCGTGACGAGGTCGGCGGTCGCGTCGGTGCTCATGTTGTCGACGACGACCAGCGTGAACGCGCGGTCGTCCTGGGCTTCGAGCGCGCGCAGGGTCCCCTCGATGCCCTTCGCCTCGTTGTAGGCGGGGACGACCACCCACAGGTCCATCGGGCCGTCCATCACAGGTCCGCGAACAGCACGCCGAGGCTGATGCCGCCGCCGAGGCCGAGCAGCGCGACCCGGTCGCCCGGCGCGGCGCCCGCCGCCGCGAGCTGGAGCGGCAGGGTGGCCGAGGCGCAGTTCCCGTGCTCGGGTAGCGTCACGACGAGCCGCTCGCCGGGGATGCCCAGCGCGCGGGCCAGCACGTCCAGGTACGGCATCGCCACCTGGTGCACGGCCACGACCGAGAAGTCATCCCAGGTCAGGCCGGTGCACTTGAGCGCGTCGAGGAAAAGGTCGGGACCGATCAGCTCGAACGCCTCCTTCAGCCGCCGGCCGTCCCCGCTGAAGTAGGAGTACTCGGGGTCGCGCGGGTGGGCCGAGCCGCCGCCGGGCAGCGTGCCGGCCGCCCAGGCGGTGGAGCCGGCCGAGAAGGCGCGGTAGAAGATGCCCCGGCCGGGGTCGGCGGCGAGCAGCACCGCGGCGCCCGCGTCCGACAGCGTGTACCCGGCGAAGGCGTCCGCGAACTGCGCCCGGCTCGCGACCCGCCACCGGACGGCGCGGGACGGCATCTCGCCGGTGCAGACCACCACCCTGTGGTGGGCGCCGGTGCGGATGAGCGCCTCGGCCACCTGGATGCCGTTCAGCATGCTGTTGCAGGCGTTCTTGACGTCGAAGACCGGGCAGGTCAGGCCGAGCTTGGCCGCGACGATGTGCGCCGTGGCGGGCTCCACCATGTCCTGCGACGCCGACGCGAAGATGAGCAGGTCGGCGTCCTCACCGCCGGGCAGCCGGCGTACCGCGGCCACCGCGAGGTCCGACGCCTGCTCGTCGTCCGCGGCGACGTGGCGCCGCTTGATCCCCGTGATGCGCTCGATGACGCCGCGGGAAGGGACGTATCCCTCGATCCGCGACTCGACCTCGCGACTGGTCATGGAGCGTTCCGGCAGATACGCCGAGACGCCCGCGATACGGGCCTTCATCCCGCCCCCTGTGTACGTTTGTCGTGAAACTTCCCCCAAACGGCAATCTACTTGCTCTTTACCTGCGCGGCATGAGCTTCTCGGCTCAGGTCCGGTACTCAGACCGGCCGGGAACACGCCCGGTTGTCAGGGGTCGCCCGGGCGGCCAGGCGCTGATGAAGCGCCCGCAGGAGCTGCGGGACGGCGGCGCGCGCGACTTCGGGTCACTGTGGTAGTGCTCTATCCCGTGACCAAGTTGCGCGATTGGGGCGAGTACGAATTAGAGATCGCCAGACCAATCACTGCTTACGACACACCCAAAGGCAGAAGATGATCGTGGCTGAGGACGAACCGACCGCACAGGATATTTCCACAATGGACGAGGCGGAGCGTGGCCAGTGGTTCTACGACAATCGTGAACAGGTAGCCATAGACTCCACACGAACTGGGCTTGGACAGGGCTCAGACGGCGGTCGGTGAACCGGACAGCTCGCGGGCGAGTTCGGGCATGCCGCACTGGCGCACGCCGTCGATCATCATGCGCAGGTCCTTGGCGACCCGCGCCGACTGGACGTCCGAGGCCAGGACGACCGCGCGGCGCGCCTCCTCGGCGCCCCCCTCGCGGTCGCCCTCGCGGATGCGCAGCACCGCCATCCGCGTCAGGCACCGAAGGCCCGTGCGCGTGCGGTTCTCGCCGAGCCGCTCCAGCGCGGCGCCGAGGCGGACGCGCGCCCGCTCGTCCTCGCCGAGCTGGAACAACGCCAGGCCGAGCGCACTGTCGTGGTGGCCGGGAGAGACGGTGATGTGGCGCGCCCAGTCGGGGGCCAACGCGGGCTCGGCCCGGGCGAGTGCGTCCTCCGCCAGGCCGATGTGGCGCAGGCCGGCCGGCCGGTCGCCCGCCGCGGCGCAGTGGCGGGCGGCGACGGCGTGGACGTTGGCCCGCTCGGCGCTGGAGATGCGCTCGTCGCCGAGGGCCATGCGCAGGATCTCGACGCCGTCCTGCGGCCGTCCCATGTCGGCGAAGGCGACCGACAGGTCGAGCATGGTGTGCGCCCGCAGGTCGCGGTCGGCGCCGCGCGCCGCCGAGTCGAGGGCGAAGGTGAGCAGCCGGGTCGCCTGCTCCAGCCGGCCCTGGTCGTAGGTGGCCCAGCCGACGCGGTCGGCCAGCAGTCCGATGGCCGAGCTGAGCCGGTCGCGGACGGGCTCGGCCATGGGACGGTCGCGGAGCTTCACGGCCCATTCGAGGGAGCCGCGCGCCATGGCGGTGGCGGCGTTGCCTCCCCTGGCGAGGTCCATGCGCATGTAGAGATCGGCGGCGGCTTCGACCGCCCGCACTTCGGGCAGGCCGACGAGACTTGGCGCCTCGGTCGACAAACCGTCAAGCAGCCTGGTCAAGGGCTCGCCCGTGGCCACCCCCACCGAAGCCGCGGCGATGACCGAGAGTAGGCCTCTGCGCTTCATGTCATCGACGGTACACGTGCCGGGGTCTCCGGAAAGTGGGGTTTCAGTTGCCGGAAAAGGAACAGCCGAGGCGGCCAGAGCGACCTCGTAGTGCCGGACCACCGCCGGGGTCGCCTCGCGCTCCCCGCGCTCGATGCGGCTGAGATGACCTGCGGAAACGCCCGTCATCGTGGCAAGCCGGCCCAGACTGACCCCCGCGCGTCTGCGCGCCGCGCGAAGATCTTCGCCTATGGTCATGGTCACTCCACGTGTTGCGGCAATGACGGTGCGGCACCAAGGCAATGGTGACACGGTGTTATCGGAGCCTCACACTGACCGTAGCGCGGAACTCACTCGCGCAGACCGATGACGTGATAAATGGCAGACCCATAAGGGCGATTCGTGGTACTTACAGGTCTTCTGATGCGAACCGAGGTCGGGCCACGTGCGAAAGATCAGAGCTCTCCCCGTCATCCACCGCCACACCGGACGACCGTCCGCCAGGGGGGTGGCGCCGCCGTACCTATGGCCTCGCTCCGCTCGGCGGGTTCGGGGCGCCGCTTTGGGCGGTGTTCTTCCGTCGTCACGCGGAAGGGGCTCGTTCCTCACCCCTTCCTCCCTCCTCCTCCAGAACACCGCCGCGCCCCGACCCCCGCGCCCCGCGTGCCGCCGAGGGGAGGCGTCATGAACCCCGCGCCGGTCGCCCCCGCCGGGTGGGTCGTCTTCCGCTCCGACGCGGGCCGCTTCTGGGCCACCCGCCTGAGGTTCGACGACGCCACCGAGGCGGCGGGGGTGTGGCGCACGGTCGACGCCGACGACGCCACCACCCTCACCGAACTCATCGCCGAGCAAGAACAGCGCGCCCGCTCGGCCCCCTGATCAGACGTCGACGCGGGCTTCTGGGTGGTCGGGGCGCTCCCACTGGGTGTGGTAGACGCCGTCACGATCCACGCGGCGGTAGGTGTGCGCGCCGAAGTAGTCGCGCAATCCCTGGAGCAGCGCGGCGGGCAGCCGCTCCGCGCGCAGGCCGTCGTAGTACGCCAGCGCGCTCGCGAAGCCCGGCGCGGGGATGCCCCGCCGGGTGGCGGCGACGGTGACGTCCCGCCAGGCGCGCTGCGCGGTGGACAACTCGGCGGCGAAGGACCCGTCGGACAGCAGCGTCGGCGTGTTCGGGTCGGCCTCGTACGCGGCGCGGATGCGGTCGAGGAACCGGGCCCTGATGATGCACCCGCCCCGCCAGATGGTCGCCATGGCCCCGAGGTCGATGTCCCAGCCGTACTCGGCGCTGCCCGCCTGGATCTCGTTGAACCCCTGGGCGTAGGCGACGACCTTCGAGGCGTACAGCGCCTCCTCGACGTCGTCGGCGAACGAGGACGGCAGGTCGTCGTCGGTGGGGCCGGGGAGGACGCGCGCCGCCCCGCGCATCTCGGCGTGTCCGGACACCGCACGGGCGAAGACCGCCTCGGCGATGCCGCTGACGGGGACGCCGAGGTCGAGGGCGACCTGGACGGTCCACCGGCCCGTGCCCTTCTGCTCGGCCTGGTCGAGCACCACGTCGACGAAGGGCTTGCCGGTCGTGGCGTCCAGGTGGGAGAGCACGGTGGTGCTGATCTCGATGAGGTAGGACTCCAGCCGGCCGGTGTTCCAGGTGCGGAAGGCCTCGGCGATCTCGGCGGGGGACATCCGCGCACCCTGGCGCAGAATGTCGTAGGACTCGGCGATGAGCTGCATGTCGGCGTACTCGATGCCGTTGTGCACCATCTTGACGAAGTGCCCGGCACCGTCCGGGCCGACGTACGTGCAGCATGGCACCCCGTCCACCTTGGCCGCGATGTCCTCGAGGATCGGCCCGAGGTACGTGTACGCCTCCTTGGGGCCGCCCGGCATGATGCTCGGCCCCTCCAGCGCGCCCTGCTCGCCGCCGGAGATGCCGCACCCGACGAAGTGGATGCCGCGTTCCCTCAGGGCCTTCTCACGACGCCGCGTGTCCAGGAAGTGGGCGTTGCCGCCGTCGACCAGGATGTCGCCGGGTTCCAGAAGAGGGGCGAACTCCTCGATCACCGCGTCCGTCGAGGCGCCCGCCTTCACCATGATCACAATCTTGCGTGGACGCGACAGCGAGGCGACGAACGCCTCGGGCGTCTCGGCGGGGATGAAGACCCCCTCGTCGCCGAACTCCTCGATCAACGCCTTGGTCTTCGCCTCCGTGCGGTTGTGCACCGCGACGGTGTAGCCGTGCCTGGCGAAGTTGCGCGCGAGATTTCGGCCCATGACCCCGAGACCGGTGACACCAATGACCGCGTGCTCTGTCGTCATGCCCGATCACTCTCCTTCTGATCTAGCAATACGCCGTGGAGAGCCACCCGGTTCGACGGACATCGCGACGTTCACCGCCGGGCGGCCTCCGCGCACCTGGCGCGGGACCACCGGCCGCACATCGCGATCTGTCTGCATTACTCCGCTTTTCACGGCGCCTTCCGGGGGCAGGGTCCAATTGTGAAGGAACCGCCTGAACGACGTGTCACCGAGGTGGCCCCGAGCGGATCCCGGGGGCTCGGCGGGGCCGGGGTCAGCGGTCCAGGAGGCGCGCGAGCGGGCTGTCCTCCAGGTGGTACAGCAGGTCGCGGCAGTCCTTGTACACGGCCTCGGCTCCCGCGTCCCGCAACGACTCGCTGTCGATGCCGCCGGAGCGGACCCCCACGCATCCGGTCTTCGCCGCGCGGGCCGCGAGCGCGTCCCAGACGCTGTCCCCCACCATGATCGCCTGGTCGGCCGCGATGCCGGACTTGTCGAGCGCCTGCCGCACGGGTTCAGGGTGGGGCTTGGACTTCTCGACGTCCCCGGCGTGCACGAGCACTTCCACCGCGTTCTCGGCGCCGGTGATTCCGACCAGGTGCTCGGCCTCGTCCTTCGGCGCGCTCGTGACCACCACCACGGTCAGTCCGCGGTCGGCGAGCGCCTTGAGCAGTTCTCCCGCCCCCGGTACCGGGCGCACCTGGTCGAGGCGCGGTTTGTACGCCGCCGCGTGCGCGTCGGAGATCGCCTGCGCCTCCTCGTCGTCGACGTCGGGCAGCAGGTAGTCGATCAGCGCACGTTCCGCCCGCCCGATGGCCCCATGGATGTCGACCATGAGCACATCCCGCCGCCGTCCGCGGAACCCCTCCCACCAGGCCACGACATGCAGATAGCCGGTGTCCACCAGGGTCCCATCAAGATCGAATATCACGCCACGCCGCATGGTTCACCACCCCGGAAACCGGCCGGACCCCCTGCCCGGCCTGCATGAGCGCATGCCTAAGAGGAACAGGCGCCATGTGTCCGGTTTCGTACCCCGGAGAACCCGCCTCCAACAGAAAGCGCCCCCGACGAGGGACCGCGCGGGTCAGGCGTCGGAGCAGGAGTCCTGGGTGGCGTCGATGCCCTTGATGTCGCTCTCGGACACCTGCATGGGCTTCAGGCCCTTCCAGTCGGCGCCGATCACCAGCACGAGCCGCGTCGTCGTGGTGTCGGTGACCATGGCGTTGCGGGAGGTGACCAGGTCGCCGGCCAGCGTGGGCACGCGGGACTGGCCGCTGGAGGAGTACCGGATCGTCGTCTTGGGGTACGGCTTCACCTTCGCGTCGCCGACCTTGGCGACGCTGTAGCCGCGCTGTTCGAGGGCTGCGGCGACCTGGGAGCCGAGGCCGGCCTGGGTGGTGCCGTTCTGGATCGAGATCTCGATCTTGGACTTGGGCACCTTGGCCTCGCGGCCGGTGTTGGACTTGAGGTTGGAGCTGTTGAGCTTGGTGTCGGTGGCGACGAGCTGGAAGAGCTGCCTGGCCTGCGGCTGCACCCACTCGACGCGGCCGGGCTGGCTCAGCGAGTAGCGCCACGGCGTCGTGACGAAGCGGATGTTGCCTGCGGCCAGGCCCTGGGCGCTGGTCGCGAGGTCCTTCATCACGCCGATGGTCAGCTCGGGGTCGGTGGTGACGGACTTGGTGGCCGCGTCGAGGAAGTCGAACAGCTTGGCCGGGTCGGTCAGCGTGGACCCGCTCATCGCCTTCTTGATCATGGAGGCGAGGAACATCTGCTGCCGCTGGATGCGGCCGATGTCGGAGCCGTCCCCGAGCGCGTAGCGGACGCGGACGTAGCCGAGGGCCTGCTCGCCCTTGAGCGTCTGGCGCCCGGCGGGCAGGTGGAGCAGGGCCTTGTCGTCGTCGATGGGCTTGGGGACGCAGACCTCGACGCCGCCGAGCGCGTTCACCATGCTCTTGAACCCGGTGAAGTCGACCTTGACGAAGTGGTCGATGCGGATGCCGGTGAGCGTCTCGATGGTCTTGTACGTGCAGGCGATGCCGCCGAAGTTGAACGACTCGTTGATCATCCCGACGTGGGCGCGCTGGCCGGGGAGGCCGTTCTTGGCCCGGCAGGCGGGGAGCTGGACGAGCGAGTCACGCGGGAAGCTGATGAGCAGCGCGTTGCCCCGGTTGGGCGAGATGTGCGCGAGGATGATCGTGTCGGTGCGCTCGCCGTACTCGCGGTGGCCGTACTTGATGTTCGCGCCGACGCGCGTGTCCGACCCCACCATCAGGATGTTCAGCGCCTTGCTCACCTTGGCGGGGCGCGCGCCGAGGTCCCCGGGGTCCACCGCCACGTGCTTGATGTTGCCGCTCAGCTTCGTGTAGGCGCCGACCAGCGTGGCGCTGGCCGCGACGGCGATCCCCGCCACGGCCGCGACGAGGCACCAGAGCCACGAGGCCCACCACCGCTTCTTCCGACCGCTCGCCGGTTCGTCCACGGGCTGGACAGGGCGCGTATCGACAAGCCCGCCGTTCATTGTCCCCACGGAATGGCCAGGGCTGGTGGCCCCCAGGCCACGCGCCGACTACAGGTGCCGGATCCGACCGCCCGGCAAGTCGCTGGTCAGTCTAGCGAGGGGAGGGATGTTTGGGGTCCCCTGTCGCGGTATTCGCACGAAATACTCATTTTTCCTGGTGAAACGGCTACCCCACCGGCCCCTCACCGCCCAGCGGAACCGCGCGCGCCGTCACGGGCGGCCGAGGCGGCGCCGTTCGGTCCGTGAATCACGACGTGAGGCGTCTTTCCTGCGAACCGTCACCGGAAGTCTCCTGGTGGGCGTGGTGGAGGAGCCCGGTGAGCACGTCCTCCAGCGTCACGACGCCCACCACGTCCCCGGTGTCGTCGCTGATCCCGGCGAGCTGCGCCCGCCGCTTGCGCATCGTCGCGAGGACGTCGGCCAGCGAGGCGCCGTGGTGGACGATGGGCAGCGGACGGGCCGGCAGGGGCCGGCCGGGCGCGTGCCCGTTCAGCGCGTCCAGCACGTGCAGGTAGCCGGACAGTCCGCCGGGGCCGTCGCCGCGCACCGGGAAGCGGGAGTGGCCGTGCCGCCCGGCGTACTCCTGCAGGTCCGCGGCGGTGGTCGTCGCGGGCAGGGTCACGACGTCGGCGCGGGGCACCATGACGGACGTGACCGGCCGCCCGCGCAGCGCGAGCGTGGCGATCATGCGGTCGTACTCGTCCTGGTCGAGCAGCAGGTGCCGGCGTGACTCCTGGATGACGGCGGGCATCTCGTCGGAGGTGTAGACCGACCGGATCTCGTCGGTGGGCGGGATCTTCAGCACCCGCAGCACGCCCGCCGAGATGGCGTTGATCGCGACGAGCAGCGGCCGGGTGGCGCGCGCGACGGCCCGCAGCGTGGGGACCAGCCAGAGCGCCGCCTGGTCGGGACCGGACAGGGACAGGTTCTTCGGCACCATCTCCCCGATGATCACGTGCAGGGAGACCACCACCAGCAGCGCCAGCGCGAACGCGGCCGGGTGTACGAAGCCCTCCGGCACGCCCAGGGTGTGGAACAGCGGCTCCAGCGCGTGCGCGAGGACCGGCTCGCCCACGGCGCCGAGGGCCAGCGAGGCGAGGGTCACGCCGAGCTGCGCGGCGGCGAGCATGAGCGGGACGTCGTCCATGGCCCCGAGCACGGCGCGGGCCCGCCGCGAGCCCTCCTTGGCCAGCGGCTCGATCTGCGTGCGGCGCGCGGAGATCAGCGCGAACTCGGCGCCCACGAAGAAGCCGTTCACGCCGAGCAGCACCACGATGGCGAGGGCGTCCAGGAGGGTCATCGGGCGGCCCCGGGGGTGTCGGCAGGGTCGGCGGGATCAGCGGGGTCAGCGGGTTCGGCGGACGTGGCGGACGTGGCGGACGCTGCGGACGCGGTCACGAGGTCTCCTCGGACGGGGCGGTGAGGGTGATGCGCTCAATCCTGCGGCGGCGCACGACGTCGGCGCGCAGCTCCCAGCCGTCCACGGCCACGCGGTCGCCCGCGTCGGGCAGGCGGCCGAGCCTGCTGATCAGCAGCCCGGCGAGCGTCTCGTACGGGCCCTCGGGCATCTGGAAGCCCGTGCGTTCCTCGACCTCGTGGGCGCGCAGCCCGGCGGGCACGGTGGCCGACGTCCCGGCGGCCAGCATCGCGGACGCGGGCTCGGCCGAGCCCTCCTCGGGCAGGTCGTACTCGTCGGCGATGTCGCCGATCAGCTCCTCGGCCAGGTCCTCGACCGTGACGATCCCGGCGAACCCGCCGTACTCGTCGACGACGACGGCCATCTCCTCCCGGGCCGCGAACAGGCGCTCCTGGAGGGTCGCGAGGTCCAGGGACTCGGGCACGAGGACGGGCGGGCGCCGGATCGCGGAGACCGGCGTCGTCGCGCGCTCGCCCTCGGGCACGGCGAAGGCGCCCGTCACGTGCGCGACGCCGACGATGTCGTCCAGGTCGCCGCCGGTGACGGGGAGCCGCAGGTGCCGCGCCTGCCGGGCGAGGGCGAGGAACTCGGCGACGCCGGCGTCGTCGGCGACGGTCACGCAGTCGGTGCGGGGCGTCATCGCCTCGTCCGCCGTCCGGTCGCCGAACCGGAGCGCGCGCAGCAGCATGGCGGCGGTCCCGCCGGGCAGGGCGCCCGCCTGGGCCGACGCGCTCATCAGCAGGCTCAGCTCGTCGGGCGAGCGCGCGGAGGCCAGCTCGTCCTGGGGTTCGGCGCCGAGCGCGCGCACGATCCCGTTGGCGATGGCGTTGCATGCCTTGATCAGCGGGGCGAAGACGGCCGAGAACGCCCGCTGCGGCGGCGTGGACATGCGGGCGACCAGCATCGGTTTGGACAGGGCGGCGTTCTTGGGGACGAGCTCGCCGAGCACCATCTGGCCCACCGTGGCGATCAGCAGCCCGAGGACCGCGGCCACGTTGTCGGCGGCGCCGAGGGGCAGGGCGGGCACGGCCTCGACGGCGGGGCGCAGCAGCCCGGCGATCGCGGGCTCGGCCGTGACGCCGAGCAGCAGCGAGGTGATCGTGATGCCGAGCTGGGCCCCGGAGAGCTGGAACGACAGCCTCCGGATCGCCGCCTGGATGCCCTGGGCGCCCCGGTCGCCCGCGGAGGCGAGGCGCTGGACCTCGCCGCGCTCGACGGTGACCAGCGAGAACTCGGCCGCGACGAAGACGCCGTTCGCGATGACGAGTGCCAGTGCGCCCAGCAGAAAGAGCAGTTCGACGATCACGGTGCCGCCTCCCGCGAAGCCCGCTACACCAGTAGATCAGACCGTGCGACATGTTCAATTGTTCGCCGAAACCGTATCGGACCGGATCCGGCGCCGGTCGTCCGCTCCGGATACCCCTGGGGCCGAGCTTCGAACCCGCGGCCTTCGCCCCCCACCCATGCGGAACAGAACGGTAGGGGGGTATCGTTTACGGACATATAGGCTGGTCGCGATACGCCTGGAGACGTCGCGCACCAGGGAGCAGGCACGGGAGGACGCGTACATGGCGGAGGCCACCATGAGACGGCCCGCCGGGGGCGAGATCGAACTCGCCATCGGCGGCATGACGTGCGCCTCCTGCGCCGCCCGCGTCGAGCGCAAGCTGAACAAACTGGACGGCGTCCGCGCCACGGTCAACTTCGCCACCGAGAAGGCGAAGGTCGTCCACGACGGCGGCGTCACCCCCGCCGAGCTGGTCGCCGCGGTCGAGAAGGCCGGGTACACCGCCGAGCTGCCGAGCGCCGCCCCCGAGGCCGACGACTCTGCGCCGCTGCGCAGGAGGCTGCTGCTGTCGATCGCCCTGAGCGTCCCCGTGGTCGCCATGGCGATGATCCCCGCGCTTCAGTTCCGCGGCTGGCAGTGGCTGTCGCTCGCCCTGGCCGTCCCCGTCGTCCTCTACGGCGGGTGGCCCTTCCACCGCGCGACGCTGGCCAACCTGCGGCACGGCGCGGCCACCATGGACACGCTGGTCTCGATCGGCACGCTCGCTGCGCTGGGCTGGTCGGTGTGGGCGCTGCTGTTCGGCACGGCGGGCACGCCCGGCATGCGCCACGGCTTCGAGCTCACCACCGGCGATGGCGGCACGTCGAACATCTACTTCGAGGCCGCCGCCGGGGTCGTCACCTTCATCCTCGCCGGCCGCTACCTGGAGGCGAAGGCCAAGAGACGGGCGGGCGGCGCGCTGCGTGCCCTGCTGGAGATGGGTGCCAAGGACGTCGCGGTCCTGCGGGACGGCCGCGAGGTGCGCGTCACCGTCGAGCGCCTGGCCCTGGGGGACGTGTTCGTCGTCCGGCCGGGCGAGAAGATCGCCACCGACGGCGTGGTCGAGGAGGGCGCCTCGGCGGTCGACGCCTCGATGCTGACCGGGGAGTCCGTCCCGGTCGAGGTGCGTCCCGGCGACACCGTCACCGGCGCCACCGTCAACGCCGGGGGCCGCCTCATCGTGCGGGCGACCCGGGTCGGCGCGGGCACCCGGCTCGCCCAGATGGCCCGGCTGGTCGAGGACGCCCAGAACGGCAAGGCCGAGGTGCAGCGCCTGGCGGACCGCGTCTCGGAGTTCTTCGTGCCGATCGTGATCCTGCTGTCGCTCGGCACGCTGGTGGTCCGGCTGTACGCGGACGCCGGGGCCACGGCGGCGTTCACGGCGGCCGTGGCCGTGCTGATCATCGCCTGCCCCTGCGCGCTCGGCCTCGCCACGCCCACCGCCCTCATGGTGGGCACCGGGCGTGGCGCGCAGCTCGGCATCCTGATCAAGGGCCCCGAGGTGCTGGAGTCGACCCGGCGCGTGGACACCGTCGTCCTGGACAAGACGGGCACCGTCACCGCCGGGCAGATGACGCTGGTGGACGTCGTGCCCGCCCCCGGAGAGGACCGCGACGAGGTGCTGCGGCTCGCCGGGGCGCTGGAGGCCGCCTCCGAGCATCCGATCGCCCGGGCCGTGACGGACGCCGCGGGCGAGGGGCTGCCGGGTGTGACCGGTTTCGCCGCCCTCGAAGGGCTCGGTGTGCGCGGCGTCGTCGAGGGCCGTTCCCTGCTGGCCGGACGTCCCGAGCTGCTCGCCGAGCACGGCCAGAGCCTGCCCGCCGCGCTGGAGGCGGCGGTCGCCGGGGCGCGGGCGCGGGGTGAGACGGCCGTGGCGGTCGGCTGGGAGGGCCGGGCGCGCGCGGTGCTGGCCGTCGCCGACGTCGTCAAGCCGACGTCCGCCGAGGCCGTCGCCCGGCTGAAGGAGCTGGGGCTACGCCCGGTGCTGCTGACCGGCGACCACCGGGCGGTGGCCGAGACGGTGGCCGCGTCGGTCGGGGTACCGCCCGAGGACGTGATCGCCGAGGTTCTGCCCTCGGGGAAGGTGGACGTCGTCAAGCGTCTTCAGGCCGAGGGCAAGGTGGTCGCCATGGTCGGGGACGGCGTCAACGACGCGGCCGCGCTCGCCCAGGCCGACCTCGGCATGGCCATGGGGACGGGGTCCGACGTCGCGATCGAGGCGTCCGATCTCACGCTGGTGCGCGGAGACCTGCGCGTGGCGGCGGACGCGATCCGACTTTCCCGCCGGACGCTCCGTACGATCAAGGGCAATCTGTTCTGGGCGTTCGCCTACAACGTGGCGGCGATCCCGCTGGCGGCCTCGGGCCTGCTCTCGCCGATGGTCGCCGGGGCGGCGATGGCGTTCTCGTCGGTGTTCGTCGTCACCAACAGCCTGCGGCTGCGCCGCTTCGCCCCGCTCGCGGCCGGCCGGGACTGACGTCCGCGACCCGGCCGCGCGTGGGAGGTCCGGTGCGGGCCGTCAGGGAGCCATGTGGATCACGTGCTCGGGGGTGACGCGCACGTTGATGCGCTGCTCGCCCGGCTGCCGGTAGGGGTAGCTGTCGGCGCCGAGGTACTTCTTGGCGAGCCGGTCGACCGTCTCGTCGGCGCCCTCCAGCTCGAACTTGGCCGTGCCCGAGACGCTGACCAGGTGGTGGGCGTGGTCGGGGTCGAGCACGCTGACGGACACGCGCGGGTCCTGACGCAGGAAACGCTCCTTGGCGCGGCCCACGGCCGTGTTGAACACGACGTCGTCACCGTCGAGCTCGATCCACACGACGGTGCTGTGCAGCGATCCGTCGGGGCGCAGGGCGGTCACCCAGGCGTGCACGGGCCGGTCGATCAGGGCCTTGGCGTCGTCGTTCAGCTTGCTCATCGGTGTCTCCTGAAGATCGTGTACAGAGGGGTTCGACACACCCGAACGCGACGGATCCGCCGATCATTCCTCGCGCCGGGGGCCTTATTTGAACGTGGTGTCCACTTTTCGCTCCTACGGCGCGTCGGCGAAGACGCTCGTGGCGGGTACAAAACCGCTGGACACCGATGAGCGCGGAAACCGTGCGGGCGAGCGCTACATGACTGAATGACCGGTCAACGTATCAACGAAACGCTGATCGCTTAGCACGATGAACGACTTAGCAAATAAAACAAAAGCCTTCGAATCGGTTCGCGAATCGGGGAACGGAAAGGTCGAGGGCCGTACGCGCGCGGGGACGGACGGCCCGGAGGGAGGCGCCCATGCCCGACGGCAGGCTCACCGAGGCGCGGTGGACGCACATCGCGCTGCCCAGCTCCGACCTCGACGCGGCCGTCGAGTTCTACACGACCATGACGCCGCTCGTGCTGGTCTCGACCCACGAGGACGAGCACGGCCGCAATGCCTGGCTCTCCAACCCCGGGCAGGTGGAGACGCCGTTCGTCCTCGTCCTCGTGGAGTTCGCCCAGGATAAGGGCAGGCCGTGCCCGCAGCTCACGCCGTTCGCCCACCTCGGCATGGAGGTACCGCGCCGCGAGGACGTCGACGAGGCGGCCCGGCGGGCGCGCGAGCGCGGATGCCTCCACTGGGAGCCGGTCCTGCTGCCGCCCCCCGTGGGCTATGTCTGCGCGCTGAAGGACCCCGACGGGAACGTCGTCGAGATCTCCCACGACCAGAAGGTCTACGAGGAGGTCCGGTCCCTGTGGGGAGGGCTGACCCCGGACTGACCCCCGCGGGCGCGGGCCGTGTCGGGTCGTGCGCGGCCTGTGAACCGCTTCACCTCCACCGGTTCCGACCAGCGCCTCCTTCCCCGCCGTCGCCTGCCCTGCCCCGGAGTTGGGCAGGTGAAACCGCCTTCGGGCGCCTTCGCAATGAAACCGCCGCCCTTTCCTTCGCATCGGCACTACCGTCGACTTCCACCGATGCGGGACTCTTGGCGCGGAGAAAAGCCGGTTATTGTGAATGAACCGGCATGGGCGTTTGCCGGATCATTCGAGCGGCACAGGGCATCGAAAAGAGCGTCAGGTCCTTCGTACGTCACCGGAACCGTCGTTCCGGTGACAGGGGAAAGGAAGCACCGTGCATCACACCTTCGCCGTGGGGGCAGGCGATCCGGATGCGCTGAGCCGGGTCGTTCCACCGCGGCCCACCCGTCACGGACCCGTCGCGAACCGAGGACGGCCCGCTCGGGCCGCCACCAGGGGGCGACCCGCTCCAGGCCGGGGTCACTGAGATCGATGACGCGTTGTCCGGGCATCCCATCGCCGCCTCCAGACGGCGACATCTGGAAATCTCTTCACAAGAGGTGATCGATACCGTGGTTCCGCCTACCACCGCGATCGCGGACGTACTTCAGTTGCGAGGGCTCACCGGGTGGCTCAGCCCGCCGCTGCGTCCCATACACCGATCGCTCGGCCTGCTGGGCAGGGCCCGCACCGTACGACTCGCGCCGGGGCCGGGGGACGAGGGCCTGGAGCCCCTGCACCGCATGATGGACGAGGATCTCGAGGACAGGGTGATCGTGGTCGCGGGCGCGGAGGCGGCGGCCGGGGCGGTGTGGGGCGAGATCCTCACCCGCGCCGCGCTCGCCCGGGGCGCGACGGGCCTGCTGGTCGAGGGCGGCGTCCGGGACGTGAACGCCTTCCGCGACCTCGGCCTGCCGGTGTGGGCGCTGTACGAGGCGACGGCCGGGCCCGGCCCGGACGTCCACGTGGCGTCCGTCGGCGGCCCGGTGGAGATCGCCGGTGTGGTGGTGGACGAGGGCACGTGCATCGTCATGGACGGCGCCGGTGTGGTGGCGCTGCCCTCGACGGACGTGTTCCCCGATTCCTACATGTACGCCGACGCCGAGGAGGACGTGGTCAGGGCGCTGCGCGACGGCGCCACACTGGCCGAGGCCAACCGCTACAAGGAGGACGTGGTCCGCACTTTGCGGGGCGGGTCCTCCCTGGACACCCCGCCTTCCATGGACCCGGCCGAGGTCCGCGCCCGAGACCACGGCGACTACGGCTCGTACGGAGGTCACCGGCCCTACCAGGGCTACGGGGACTATGGAGACTATGGGGACTACGAGGGCATCATCGGCGAGTTGCGCCGACTGTAGCCGCCGCCCTGCCGCGCCGGGTGGGTCGTAGCCGATCGATCCTCTGCCGCCGTGCCGGTCGGGCTCCGGCACGGCGGTGGCGAAGGCCCGTACGCGGGGCCCCCGCCGTCATGGTCGGCGTCAGCGCTTGAACGCGTCCTTGACGTTCTTGGCCGCGTCCTTCACGCGCTCTCCGGCCTGCTTGGCCTTGCCCTTGGCCTCGTCGGCCTCGCCCCGCGCGCGCATCTCGTCGTCGCCGGTGACGTCGCCCGTCGCCTTCTTGGCCTTGCCCTTGATCTGCTCGGCCTTGTTGGCCATCTTGTCTTCGGTGCCCATGAACTGCCCCCTTGGTTGTGTGGGACCATCCCGTACTTGCCCTCTCCGGTGGGCGAGGAGGCAAAACGCCGCAGGGGTGTCACGCTCCCCCAAGTCATGACATGGGCGAATAAAGCCCCTGTGGTCGCGGGAGTCCCCACGAGGGTCTCGCCGTCACGGCCGAATCCGGTGATACTGATCACAAGTGAACAGATGACCCGTGCGTCCCCCGAAACGAGGAAGTCTGGATGAGCTCTCTCCGGCGGCGCCCGGCCGTGTTCGCGCTCATCGTCGTCGGCGCGTTCGTGGTGCTCCTCGCGGCCATGTGGTTCGGAGGAGGCTGGCCGCAGCCCGAGATCCCCGGCCTGCCCTCCCCGGGACTCCTCACCTCCCTCGGCATCCCGCTCGTCCGGCTGGTCCACGACGCCTGCGCCGTGGTGACGGTGGGAATGCTGCTCGCGGCCGTGGCCCTCGCCACCGACGCCGACGCCAAGCGGGCGATCACCCGCACCGCCGGCCAGTGGGCGCTCGCGTGGGCCGCCACGGCGGTGATCAATCAGGTCCTGACCTTGTCCGACCTGCTCGGACTGCCGGTCGGCGAGGCGCTGGAGTCCGGCTTCCTGCTGACCTTCAGCACGGAGGTGCCGCAGGGCGAGGCGTTCCTGCTGGTGACGCTGATCACCCTGCTGATCGCCGCGGCCACCACCCTCTCGCTCGGCCCTGCCGGACGGGCCGCGCTGCTCGCGCTCGCCGTCTTCGCCGTCCTGCCCCCCGCCTACGTCGGCCACTCGGCCTCGGCCGCCGACCACAACCTCGCCGTCTCCAGCCTGATGCTGCACATCGGCGGGGTCACGCTATGGGTGGGCGGCCTGTTCGGGCTGGTCACGGCCCTGCGCCGCTCCAAGGACCTCCTCCTGGTCGTGCGGCGGTTCAGCGCGCTCGCGCTGTGCTGCTACATCGCGGTCGGCTTCTCGGGCGCGGTGAACGCCTGGATCCGCATCGGCGGCCTCGCCGAGCTCTGGCAGTCCCGCTACGGCCTGCTGGTGCTCGGCAAGCTCGTCGCGCTCGTCGCGCTCGGCTGGTTCGGCCTGCGCCACCGCCGCCGCACGATCACGGCCCTGGAGACGGGCGCGATCTCCCGGCCGTTCCTGCGCCTGGCCATCGCCGAGGTCGGCGTGATGGCGCTGACGATCGGGCTCGCCGTCGCCCTGTCGCGCACGCCGCCCCCGCGCGCGGGCAGCGCCCACTCCTCCCACGAGCTGCTCGGTTACACCCTCCGGCCGTTCACGGCCGGCCGTCTGATCATCGAGACCCGCCCCGACCCGATCGCGATCCTCGCCGTGCTCGGCCTGGCCGCCGCCTACCTCCTCGGCGTGCGGCGCTGGACCGCCGCCGGAGGCACCTGGCCGGTGGGCCGCACGGTCGTCGCGCTCGCGGGCCTGGCCGTCCTGCTGTACGCGACGGCGGGCGGCGTGGCCGCCTACGGCCCGGCGGTCTTCTCCCTGCACGCCCTGCAGTACGCCCTGGTGGGCACGCTGGTCCCCGCGCTGATCGCCCTGTCGGCGCCGCTCGTGCCGCTCCGCGAGGTGTGGACGCCGCTGCGGCGGGCGTCCGAGAGCGGCGCGGCACAGCGGCTCAGTCACCCGTGGGTCGCCCTCGGCCTGTACGCCGGGCCCTACCTGATCTTCTACGCGGTGGGCCTGTTCGAGCCCGCCCAGTCGAGCCTCGCCGTGCGCCTGGCCGTCTGGACCGTCCTGCTGCTGACCGGCACGTGGTTCTTCTGCGTCGTGCTCGGCCTCGACCCGCTGCCGAGGGCCATCGGCGCGGGCACGCGCATGCTGACGCTCGCGGTCGCGCTGGTCGTGCAGGCGTGGATGGCCGTGGTCTTCCTCGCCGGGCCGGTCCTGGGGCAGGACTGGTACGACCAGCTCAAGCTGGCCTGGGCCCCCGACCGGGCCTCCGACCAGGTCCTCGGTGCCCTGCTCGGTCCCGCGCTCGCCGCCGCGACGATGGTGGTCCTGCTGGGCGTGATGGCGGTCCGGCGGCGCGGCGCCCCGCGGCGGATGTCGGCGGACGCCGCGCCCTCGTCGGCCGCCGCCGCGCGACAGTAACGCAGGGTTGCGTGAGCGAACACGTACAGTGACGATATGGCGCCGCCACCGTTGCCGGGACCGCTGGCCGATCTCGCCCCGCTCCTCGACCGCTACGGCTACCTCGCCGTCGGCGCGCTCGTCTTCCTGGAGGACTTCGGCATCCCCGTGCCGGGGGAGACCGTGCTGATCGCCGCCTCGGTCTACGCGGGGGTCGGTCGGCTCGACATCGTGGCCGTCGCCGCGGTCGCGTTCCTCGCCGCCGTCCTCGGGGACAACCTGGGCTACCTCATCGGCCGCACCGGAGGCCGGGCGCTGGTGACCCGCTACGGCCGGTACGTCTTCCTCACCCCGGAGCGGTTCCAGGCCGCGGAGGCGTTCTTCGAGCGCCGCGGCGCCCCGATCATCGTCGTCGCGCGGTTCATCGACGGGCTGCGCCAGGTGAACGGCCTGGTCGCGGGCACCACGGGCATGCCGTGGCACCGCTTCCTCCTCTACAACGTCATCGGGGCGGTGCTGTGGGCCGGGACGTGGGCGGGCATCGGATACGCGGCCGGGTTCCACATCACCGCGATCTACCGGGAGTTCTCCCAATACCAGACGTACTTCCTGATCGCCATCGGGGTCGTCGTCGTGGCGCTCATCGCCCGCCACCTACTCCGCCGCCGCGCCCGCAGGCGCACGACCCCGCACTGACACGGCAATGATGAACTGGCCCCCATGAGCGAGTCGACGCTCGGCGTCGGACGGTCGACGCTATACCGGGCTCTCGAAGCAGCCGATGCGCGTTGGCTCGCCCCACGTGCCTTGGTTGAGATGCCGTAGCCTTGCGGTGCATCCATCTGGGCGATCGTGACCTGTGTGCCTCAGCTCTGCCGCGGTATCCGGTCCGATGATATTAGGCGCCTAGCCAGCCGTTGTGCGGGAGCTTCTACGAAACGCCACGTCAGCGCACTAAGCCCGAGCAGCAGTGCCACCACGCACGCCAGAGCCGCTACGCGCAGGCTTAAAGGTACGACCAGCGGCTCCGGCCAGAACCACTCGACGCTTTCCAACAGCAGAGGGTGGAGGAGATAAATCGAGTAGCTGACCAGCCCCAGCCATGCGAGTACGCGTGGCATCCTTCGGCGCCGCAGCGCCATCCCCGCGATGAAGGTGAGCCAAGCGGCGGCTGTGGCCATCTGTGTGCCGAACTCATCACGTGCCAGCCAGATCCCAGCCAGCGGGACCAGAGCCACCCATCCCACTTGTTTCCAGGAGAGGTCTCGCTGCTCTGCTCGATACAGCGCCGTACCGGCGAACATGGTGGCGAGGATCAGCAATCCTTGCCACGGCCCGGGATAGCTCTGGTTGACCGCCAGGAGTATCAGCACGGTGAGCCCAATGACGATCGCGCCTGCTTGCCGCAGTGCGCCCGAGCCCTTGATGGCAACGGCCAAGCCCGCTGCTATCAGTGCGGTCACTACCAGGGTGACAGTAAACATCCGACCAGACCCGCCAGCCGATAACAGGGTGACCGGCAGGGTTCCCGCACCCAACACGGCCGCTGCGGTAAAGCCGAGTGAGCTGGCGGTGCTTCCTCGGTTGATACCGAGCGTGAACATCGCCGTCAGCAGGAGGTAGAAGGCCATCTCATAGGACAGCGTCCAGAGGACGTTGATCAAGTTGGGCATGTACAGCAGGTTCTGCAGCATCGTCAGATGGCCTAGGGCCAGGGAGACCGGCCGGGACTTCCACCAGACGTGAAGCCCGTCCCAGCCCAGTACCGCGTGCAGAGCCATGGCTGCCACAGCCACTCCAAACAGTGGATACAGCCGGAAGAAACGGGAAATCCAGAACGCTCGCAAGCTGGCTCGCCGCTCTAAGGACGCTGGCACGATGTACCCGCTGACCAAGAAGAACACCATAACCCCGTACCAGCCGGGTTCGAAGGCCGTTTTCACTGGTAGCCGCACTTCGGGTAACAACGGCTGGAGGGCGTGCTCAAAGACCACTGTCAGGGCGGCGATACCGCGTAGGGCGTCGAGCCATGCCAGGCGTTTCCTAGCTCGCTGCGGTACTTCCTGAGTTGTAAGCATCCGACTCATGCTAGCGGTCAACGACAGCACCTATAGATCTGCGGGAGGGAACACCTACAGCCGACACAGGAAAACGCCAGCATCTGTTAATGTTCTGTGATAGGATGTACGGCTCGCCTGTGGTGAGATGGTGGTCTGGTGCGAACAGCGACCCGTGCCTGATGCGTAACTGCTCGCGGCCGGCGCCCTTCTCTGACAGCACTTCAGGGGCCGGGCTTTTGATATGGGCGTTGCAAGTGTTCGTAGGCAAGAAACACTAGCTGTTTGCGGCGAAATTGCCAGGGAATTGGTGAGGAGCCAGGATGTGACACACCTGGCTCCCCGGCTCCCCGTACTAGGAACGCTTTCTAGCTCAGACGTAAGCGCCGCTCACCGCGACTGCGCCCAGGCCCGAGGGGCACTCGGCCTTGGCGTACTCGTAGCCGGTGGCACTGCGCTTGATGCTGCCGTCGCCACACGCGACGGTGACCCGCACGTCCCGGCCGCTGCCCACACAGTTCAGATGACCCCGGCCGTGACCCGCAACGAAGTCGGTCCATGCGCTGCAACCGGGCGGGACAGCCTGGATGGAGAAGGTCTGGTTGGGGGAGACCGGGTCCGAGGTGAGGACCTGGGCGGAGGCAGGGGAAGCCGCAGCGGCCCAAACCGCGACAACGGCCCCCGCTGCACCGACGGCGAGGCGCGTGAGAATAGACAAGCCAAATTCTTTCGACGATGAGGGATTAACCCCCGAGTTGGGATCGCGCTCGACTTTGGTGCTGAAGATGCATTCCAAATTCGGGCCGCGATCAATCGGAACACTCATCACCTTGCCTCGCCGCATATCTGCCGTATAGATCTTGACTGGCGCACTACAGCCAGTTAAGAGGAAATGTAGTCGTGCTGATGCAGTTTGTAATCCTTCCAGCTCGGGGGCGAAAACGATTTGAAGAAAAGTGGATGTCTCAAGTTGTCAATGTGACAATCGTCACGGTGATTCCAGCCGAGAATCCCCCCTTGTGGGTGCATGGCGCACTCTAAAAGGACAGCCTGAATTACGTGATCTGGTGGGCCATGCAGTCGACCTTGGTGTTGACGGGGTGACCGTTAGTTGAAACCCATGCCAATACGGCTTGAGCCCTGCTTCATTAAGGTCGGCCCGGTGAGGGGCGCGGGATGTCCTGAGGGATGCCAGCACCTGTCAGGCGGCGTGCGTGTTGCGCTGCGCTATGGAGACCGAGCGGACTTGGCCGCCACTCGGATCGGTGCGACGATGGGCAAGGTGGCTCCGCGTAGACCGCCGTCACGGTACGTGTTCTCATAAAGGTTCGGTTGTGAGAGTTCTGCGAGAGCCCTCCCGGCTGGTGCGTTCATGCAGGTCGCCGTTCGCAGAACTCCTCTCAAGGTGCGAGCGCCGCCGGAGCGGCGCCCCTGGTGCCGCTGGTCACGGTCGGCGCGGCGGTCGCGGCGCTCGGGTCGCTGCTCGCGCTGCTGCTCGGCGTCTCGCGGACGGTCCTGGCGATGGCCAGGGACGGGCATCTGCCGCGCGTCCTGGACGCCGTGCATCCGCGCACCGGTGTGCCGCACCACGCTGAGACGGCGGTCGGCGCGGTGGTGGCGGTGGTCGCCGCGGTCGCCGACGTGCGGGGCGCGATCGGCTTCTCGTCGTTCGGGGTGCTCGTGTACTACGCGATCGCCAACGCCTCGGCCCTGACGCTGCCCGCCGCCGAGGGCCGGCCTCCCCGGGTGGTGCCCGTAGCAGGGCTGGCCGGTTGCCTGCTGCTCGCCTTCAGCCTGCCGCTCACCTCCACGCTGGCCGGCGGCGCGGTGCTGGCCGTCGGTCTGGTGGTGTGGGCCGTACGCCGGACGCTCGGGCGGCGCTGACGCGACGTTGGTCTGCTCCTGGCTTAGCCAAGCTAGGCCAGAAGGGAGTTGTAGGCGACCGAGTGCTGCTGCCCGGACATAAAGGACAGGAACTGCCTGACGAAAGCGCTGCGCGAGTAGCTGTCGCCTCTGCCGGTCAGATCGCGGTGGAAGGCCGTACGGAACAACGTCTGATACTCCTGGGCGTCGATCGTCTGGTCGTCGTCGACGTCGGTGACATCGAACAGCACGTCGGCGATCTTGACCAGTTCGGAGCTGGGCAGAGAGGCGGCCGAGGCGGCGTATTCCTGGCGCGTGACGCGTCCGTCGCCGTCGGTGTCGAGATTGGTTCGCAACTCCCGCCACCAGGCGGCGTAGGCGTTGTAAAGCCGCTCCTCGTCCTGTTCGTCCAGGTCGAGCCGAGTGGCGATCTCTCTGGCCATAGCGGCCAGGTCGGGCCAGGCGAGGTGGCCGTCCCCGGTCTGGTCGAGGACCTCGGCGAAGAACCGGTCAGCCGAGCGTGTGGCTTGATCGACCTCGTCGGGAGCGGGGGTGATGAGTCTGAGCATGGCCGCGGCCTGGCCGGCCTTGCGGCGTACGTTCTCCCACGGTCCGGAATCACCGGAGTGGTCGGGATCCAACAGGCTCATGAACGAGCCGACACGCACCCAGCTGTTCGGAAGCAGGCGGGTGGCGAATCCGGTGGTCAGGTAGGCCCCGTGCATGAGCGCCCGCGCCCCTGGGAGGTCGGGCAGGGCGACACGTCGGCAGAAGGATTCCGGCAGCGACGCGATGGTGACCGCGGCGGCCACAGGGCCTGCCACGGCCCGGCCCGCGGCCCACACCGCGGGATGGCCGCGCAGCAGGGGTGGCGCGGGCACATTGGCGAAGAGCTGGTAGAGGATCACGCGCACCGCCTCGGTGCCCTCTATGCGATGGTCGATCATGTCGTCGTAGTAGGGCCAGAACTCCCGCAACGTCGCAGGGAGCCGGTCGCTGTTGCCCTCGATCAGGGCCAGGACCGTCCGGAACTCGGTGTAGAGCTGTTCCATCGCGGGCCCGTCGAGCGACTCACCACTCAGCCGATACATCGTCACCGCCGACTCGAACAGGGTCGCCACCACCCAGGCGCGCGCTTCTGCGTCCATCGCGTCGTAGTGGCGGCCGTGCGGGTCGGTGCCCGAGATGCGGGCGTGCAGGCGGTTGAGGCGAGCCGCCTCCCGGCTGCGAACGTGCCGGTCCGGGTCGAGCATCCGCTGCGTGCTCACCACGGTGTTGCGCAGACGCCGCCACGGATGCGTCACGAACGTCGAGTTGCTGATCAACGCCGCGCCGATCTGCGGGTGCGCGGCTTCCAGAACCGTGGCGCGGGTCACCGCAAGGCCCCAGCGTGCCTCGTTGACGAGGCGGCGCAGCATCGAGTCCGGCCCGAAGACGTCGACGGTCTCCTCTGCGGTGGTCTGGTTCATCGAAGTCCCTCTCCCGTGGTGGCGGTCGGCCGGCGGACATCGCCGAATCGGCGCTGGCGCCGCCGGTAGGCGTCGAGGCATTCCCAGAGGTGGGTCGCGCGAAAGTCGGGCCACAGCACCTGCGGGAAGACCCATTCGGCGTAGGCCACTTGCCAGAGCATGAAGTTGGAGATCCGTTGCTCTCCGGAGGTACGAATGACCAGGTCCACATCCGGCGTGTCGGAGTATGGGAGATGCCGGGCGAAGGTGGCCTCGGTGACCTGCTCGGCGGGTACGGCGGCGCGGATCAGCGAGCGGGCGGCTTCCACGATGTCGCGACGTCCTCCGTGATCGAAGGCGATCGTCAGCGTCATTCGCCTGTTGTCACTGGTGAGCGTCATCAGATCGGTGATGTCCTGAGCCAGCGGTGGTGGGATCCGCGGATCGGCCATGCCCAGGAACCTGCACCGGACTCCTCGCGCGTGCAACGCCGGTGCATGCTTGCGGATGGTCCGGCGCACGAGCCTCATCAGGATGTCGACCTCGCCCGCCGGCCTCTGCCAGTTCTCGGTGGAGAAGGCGTACAGGCTCAGCCACTTGATGCCGGCCGAGCGTGCCGCCTCGATCGTGTCGATCACGGCGGCCTCTGCCGCCTCGTGGCCCGCGGTGCGCGGCAGCGATCGCCGCGCGGCCCACCGCCCGTTCCCATCCATCACACAAGCCACGTGACGCGGCAATCCGCTGATAATCTCCATAGCTAATCGTGACTGTAGCATTACCAAGAGTATTGCCGAGTCCGTAACCGCCAGATGGCGGCGGAGCCTCGGGTGCCCTGTTGGGCAGGATCACCCCGCGATCGGCAGGGCCGGCGCCACGACGACGCCCAAGAGTGGGTCCGGCCGAGGTGCGGCCAGAAGCTCGCCGGCCCCCGAAGACCTTGCCGGGGTCGGCTCAGAAGAGCCAGTCGAGCAGGCCGCCTCGCTTCTTGGTCGGGGTCGGATCGGGCTGCGGCGCCTCGGTGGTGGGCGGCGGCGGAGGAGGCGTGGGGGACGCCGACTTGGTCGGCTCGGGCTCGTCGGACTCCTGCGGATCCGGGTCCTGCGGCTCTGCGGTGCCTCGCGGCCGCTGCGGGTCCTGCGTCTGCTCGCGGGTGCGCGTGGGGGACGGCTTCGTCGTCGGCGGGTGGGTGACCCGCGCCGGTGCCGTCGTCTGCGGGGCCTGAGGGGTCTCGCTCGGCGAGGCCGTGGTCTCCTCCGGCGTCGGGGTCGGCTCCTCGGTGGGGGCGGCGGTCGCGGGGTCCGGGGTGGGCTCGGCCGTCGGGCTGTCGCTCAGCGCGGGCAGCGGGTCGCCCGCCGGGGTGGCGCACGTGGACGGCGGCGCGCACGCCGCCTGCGGCGTGGAGCCGACCGAGGAGGAGACGATCCACCCGCCGGAGACGGCGAGGACGACGATCGCGACCATGGCGAGGATGAGCCGCCGGTTCTGGCCGCCCTTCTCCTCTTCGTCGGGGTCGTCGTCGCCCGCCCACCCCGCGCCGAGGAAGCCCGTGCGGGGCTCGGAGTCGGGGTCGTGCTCGGTGCGGTCGGGGCCCCAGCCGTCGTCGTCCGGGCGCGCGTAGCCTTCCGGCCGGTCATAATCCTTGGCGCTGTCGTAGCCGTCGTAGGCGCGCTCGCCCGTCTCCGGCCCGTCGCCGCGCCCGTGGTCGTCCGCCGCGTAGGACCCGGTGGTCTCGTAGCCGGAGCCTTCGAAGGCGGCGCCATCGTAGCCGGTGCGGTCGTAGCCGGTGCGGTCGTGGCCGGCGGCCTGCTCACGGTCGGGCGCGTCGTCCCCGGGCACGTGGGAGGCTTCGTGGCCGGGAGTCCAGCCGTCGGACAGGACGTCGCCCGCCGCGGGCTCCGGCTCGCCGGTCCGCGCGACGCCCAGGGGACCGGTCTGCTTCAGAGGATCCTCGTCGTGGGATCTCGGGGTGCCGTCGCGGTCCATACCGAGCCTCTCTGGTCTACATTTCGGCCGCGCATCTTCTTAGCAGCTCCGACAGCGCGGTGTCCGGAAACTTCACAGATCTTCCCACGAATCGCAACCTTTTCATGACTCCCTCCTGACACGTCCGTCAGCCTCGGGACCACGGGAAACGGGACCTGACCGGCGGAACCTGCGAAGCTTGATCCCGGTCCCCGAACGCAATGGAGCCGCCGTGTTCGACGAAGATCGTCCCGGTCGCGTGCTGGCCGGGCTGCGCGAGTTCTACGACGCCCGCCCGGCCGCGACCCCCGGCCCCGGCGCCGAGACGGCGCTGGCCCTGTTCCACGACGTGGCCGCGACCGTCCCCGCCTACGGGAGCTTCCTGCGCGGCCACGGGATCGACCCGGCCGCCGTCCGCACCGTCGAGGACTTCGCGCGCCTGCCTCTGCTGGACAAGGAGTCCTACCACCGCCGCCACCCGCTGCCGCAGTTGTGCCGGCACGGGCGGCTGGACGCCTGCGACATGGTCGCGGTCTCCTCCGGCTCGTCCGGCTCGCCGACCGTCTGGCCGAGGTCCGTCCTCGACGAGCGGCACGTCGCCGCCCGTTTCGAGCAGGTCTTCCGCGACGGCTTCCACGCCGCCGAGCGCACCACCCTCGCCGTCATCTGTTTCGCGCTCGGCAACTGGGTGGGCGGCATGTACACCGCCGCCTGCTGCCGCCACCTCGCCGCCAAGGGCTACCCGATCACCGTCGCCACGCCCGGCAACGACCTGGACGAGATCCTGCGCGTCGTCGGCGAGCTCGGGCCGCACTTCGACCAGGTCGTGCTGCTCGGCTACCCGCCCTTCGTCAAGAACGTCGTGGACGCCGGGCTCGCCCGGGGCGTCGACTGGCCCGCGTACGGCATCCGCCTCGTGCTTGCCGGCGAGGTGTTCAGCGAGCAGTGGCGCGACCTCGTCGGCCGCCGGGCGGGCATGACCGACCCCTGCCACGACTCGGCGTCGCTCTACGGCACCGCCGACGCGGGCGTGCTCGGAAACGAGACGCCGCTCAGCGTCCGCGTGCGCCGGTTCCTGGCCGGGCGTCCCGACGCGGCGCGCGAGCTGTTCGGCGACTCGCGGCTGCCCACCCTCGTGCAGTACGACCCGGTGAGCCGCTACTTCGAGGCGCGGGACGGCACGCTGCTGTTCACCGGCGACAACGGTGTCCCGCTGATCCGGTACCACATCGCCGACGAGGGCGGCATCGTGTCGTTCGCCGCGATGCTGGAGTTCTGCCGCAAGTACGACTTCGACCCCACCGAGGGGCACTGCGGGCGGGACGCGGCGGTGTCCGAGCTGCCCTTCGTGTACGTCTTCGGGCGCTCGCTGTTCACCGTGTCGTTCTTCGGGGCGAACGTCTACCCGGAGAACGTCACCGTCGGCCTGGAACGGGCCGACATCGGCGAGAAGGTCACCGGCAAGTTCGTACTGCTGGCCGAGGAGGACGCCGACCGCGACCGGCGCCTGTCGGTCGTCGTCGAGCTGGCGCCCGGCGTCCGGCCGGATCCGGCCCTCGTCCCGGTGATCGCCGAGTCGATCAGGAGCGAGCTCCTGCGGCTCAACAGCGAGTTCGCCCACTACGTCCCGCCGGACTACCAGACGCCGTCGGTGGTGCTGCGCGAGACCGGAGACCCGGAGTTCTTCCCTCCCGGGGTCAAGCACCGCTACACCCGCCCGGCCGGAACCAATTAAGCCCAGGAAATTCAGGTACGAGTCCGACATGCGGCCCGTCTGTGGGGTGAGTTTTGGATTTCTTTGAGCTTTCCGGCCCGCAGAGTGGGCAGTTCACGACCGGATCGTCACCAGCGGCGTGCCCGCGTGCGCGCGGGGCGCTCCGTCGGCGGGCCGGTATACCACCAGCCCCCGCGGCGTCGTACTTTAGGGGTTAGATGGTCACCATGCGTAGGAACGCGCAGGTGGCGGGCAGGGTCGAACGTCCCGCCGCGAGACGTCGTAAGACCCTGCCGGGTCGCTCGTCCGTAGCCGACGCTGGATGAAGATTCCCTGACAGGGAGGTGCACTATGCGATCCTTGGCCAGGTGGACGACGCGGTGTGTTCGCCGTTATCGGTTCGACCACAACCCGCTGCGCCGGCGATCTGATCGGATCGAGGCCGTCGCGGTTCTCATCACCCTGCTGGCCCTGGTGCTCAGCCTGTGGCCCGCCCTCGTGGCCGCCGGCGCCGTGTACCAGCGAGGCCTGATGTCCGAGCGTGTGGAGCCGGGCCTGCGCCAGCCCGTGACGGCCGTCCTGCTGGAGGACGCCCACAGCACGAGCCCCGTCTCCTCCCAGGGAGCCGTGCTCGGGGTCAAGGCCAAGGCCCGCTGGATCCTGCCCGACGGAAGCGCCCGCGAGGGCGTGATCTCGGTGCCCCCGCACGCCAGGGCGGGCTCCTCGCTGGAGATGTACGTCGACGGTTCGGGCAAGCCCACGGCCGCTCCGCGCACGCACGCGCAGACGGTCGCGGACGCCACCGTCGCGGGCTTCGGCGTCGTCGCCGGGGCCGGGGGGCTGCTGTTCCTGAACCTCTCGCTCGTGCGCTGGATGCTGGACCGCCGCCGCTACGTCGAGTGGGAGAACGAGTGGAACGCCGTCCACGACCGCTGGCGGCGTCCGAGGCAGCCGTGAGCGACACGTCCCGGTACGGCCGGGAAGCGACGCCCTCGGGGTAGCAGCCGGGCCGCGGGGAGGAGGCACCATGAGTGGACACGTCACCGTGGGCGTCGACGGCTCGTCCGCCTCGATGGCCGCCGTCCGCTGGGCCGCCGACGACGCGCTGCGCCGCGCCGCCGGGCTGCGGCTCGTCCACGTCAGCGAGCCCTGGGCGTACATCCAGCCGCTGGCCGCGCCGCCCGGCTTCGAGGACTCCCTGGCCGAGGCGTCCCGTGCGCTGCTCGCGCGGGCGGCCGTGGTGGCGCGTGAGCGCGTCCCGGGCCTGGAGGTCGAGCCGGTGTCCCGGGTGGGCGACGTCCGCACCGAACTGCTGCGCCAGGCGTGCGACGCCGAGACCCTGGTCGTGGGCCGCAGGGGGCACGGCGGGTTCCTCCAACTGGTGCTCGGCTCGGTGTCCATGGGCGTGGCCGGGCACGCCGCCTGCCCGGTGATCGTGGTCCCGCATCCGGACGACGGGACTGAGCCCGAGGAGGCGCCCGAGGAATACGGCGAGATCGTCGTCGGGCAGGACGGGGCGCCGGAGTCGGAGCCCGCGCTCCAGTACGCGTTCGAGGAGGCCGTGCGGCGCCGATGCCGGCTGCGCGCCGTCTACGCGTGGCAGGAGTCCGTCTTCCTGCCCATGATCGCCAGCTACACCCCCGACCTGGAACGGCTGTACGACCTCGGGCAGCGGGCCGCCAGGGAGCAGCTCCTGCCGTGGGAGGAGAAGTACCCACAGGTCGAGGTGCAGGAGTCGATGCTCCAGGCGCATCCGATCGAGGCGCTGTCGCTGGCGTCGGCAACGGCGGACCTGGTCGTCGTCGGGTCGCGAGGCAGGGGCGCGCTCGGCTCGGCCCTCCTCGGGTCCGTCGGCCACGGCGTGCTCCACCACGCGCGGTGTCCCGTCGCCGTCGTCCGGGTCTGCCGGGCTCCCGGCGACGACGCTGACGCCTTGCGGGGGGACGAGCGGAAGGAGGGCCAGGGCACATGAAACAGAGCCTGCGCCTCGGCCGCGTCGCGGGCATCCCCGTGGGAGCCCACTGGTCCACGCTGCTGATCGTGCTCCTGATCGGGGGAGTGCTGGCGAGCACGGTGCTGCCGCAGGCGATCCCCGGCCAGCCCCCGGCCCGCTACTGGGTGGTCGCCGCCTTCACCGCGCTCCTGTTCCTGGCCTCCCTGCTGGCGCACGAGCTGGCGCACGCCCTCGTCGCCCGCCGCAGGGGCGTGCCGGTCAGCTCGATCACCTTGTGGCTGCTCGGCGGGGTCACCGAGTTCGCCGGGGAGTCCAGGACGCCGAGGGACGAGTTCCGTATCGCCGTGGCCGGGCCGCTGGTCAGCCTGATCCTGGGCGGCGTGTTCCTCCTCGGCGCCACGCTGCTCGCCGGTCCCGCGCTGATCGTGGCCGCCGTCCGCTGGCTGGCGCTGATGAACGGCGTGCTGGCCGTCTTCAACATGTTCCCCGGGGCGCCCCTGGACGGCGGGCGGGTGCTGCACGCCGCCCTGTGGCACCGGAGCGGGGACCGGGCGCGCGCCGACCGGGCGGCCTCCCGGGCCGGGCAGGGCCTCGGCATGGGGCTGATCGCCGTCGGAGCCGCGCAGCTCGTCCTCGACGCCTGGACGGGCGGCCTGTGGATGATGCTGATCGGCTGGTTCCTCGTCAGCGCCGCCCGGGGTGAGGGCATGATCAGGGCCGCGCAGCAGGGGCTCGAGGGGTGGCGGGTCCGCGACGTGATGACGCCGTCGCCGGACGTGGCCCCCTCCTGGCAGGACGTCGACGACTTCATCGCCACCACCGCGCTGCGCTCCCGCCAGAGCGTGTTCCCCGTGGTCGACTTCGCCGGGGGGTCGGCGGGGGTGCTCACGCTGCAGGCCCTCACGCAGGTCCCTCCCGAGCGGCGGCACGACCTGCGGGTCGCCATGCTGGCGCGCCCGCTGACGCCCGAGCACCTGATGTCCCCGGACGACGACGCCGGGCGCATCCTGGAGCGGTCCGCGTCCTCAGGCGAGCTGATGGCCGTGGTCACCGAGGCGGGGCACGTCGTGGGCATGGTCACCAAGGCGGACTTCACCCGCGCCCTCCAGCAGGCCGTGCTGCGGATGATGACCGGTCCCGAGCGCACGCCGGACGCGCGGCCCGGCCAGCAGGGCGAGGCCCTGCCCGACGGTCCCGGCGGCTGAGGCCCGTCCCGCGGTGGGACATGTTCTCAGCCGCTCGGGGTCACCCGTCGCGGAAGCGGAGCAGCAGCATCGCCGCGTCGTCGTGCAGGGGAGCGTCGACGTGGTGGACCAGGTCGAGCCTGA
This sequence comes from Sphaerisporangium sp. NPDC051017, assembly GCF_040683095.1. NCBI lineage: Bacteria > Bacillati > Actinomycetota > Actinomycetes > Streptosporangiales > Streptosporangiaceae > Sphaerisporangium > Sphaerisporangium sp. NPDC051017. Next base: position 117,791 of record NZ_JBFBCI010000001.1, on the reverse strand, counting down.
GCGCCTCCAGCGCGGCCTCCGGGTCGTCGTCCTTGAGCAGGAACGCCCGATCGGCGAGGGGGTAGAACCGTCCGGCGCGGTCGCGCGCCTCGATCACCCCGTCGGTGTAGAGCAGGATCTGGTCTCCGGGGCCGAACGCGACCTGGTGGGGGTTCGGACCCTCGACCCCCAGGGAGGCGAGGCCCAGCGGCGGCGCGTTGTCCTCCGGCTCGGCCGGCGTGATCTTCCCGTCCGTGTGGATGATCAACGGCGGCGGGTGCCCATAGTTGAGCAGGGTCAGCTTCCCGGCCGGGTCGGCGTCCACGAGGATCGCGGTGACGAACTCCTCGCCGGACAGCCGCCGGTTGAGCGCCTTCTCCAGGCGGCCGCTGACGCCGCGCAGGTCCGGCTCGTCGTGGGCGGCCTCGCGGAACGCGCCGAGCACGAGCGCGGCGGTCTCGACGGCCTCCAGCCCCTTGCCCTGGACGTCGCCGACGATGGCGCGCACGCCGCCGGGGCCGGTCACGACCTCGTACAGGTCGCCGCCGATGCGGGCCTCGGCGTTGGCCGAGGTGTACGAGACGGCCGCCCGTAAATGGCCGGCGCGGCGGGGGACCGGCCTGAGCAGCACTCTCTGGGCGACCTCGGCCACCGAGCGGACGGTCGCCAGCTCGCGCTCGCGTCGCTGGCGGCCCACCGTGGCGAGGATGCTCGCCGCGGTCACGCCGGTGGTGCTGACCAGGCTCATGTTGCTCTGGCGGTCGCCGAGCAGGCCGTTGTACCACGCGAGCAGCAACGAGGTGATCAGCGCGACCACGCCGATCAGGACGGTGCGGCGCACGCCGCCGACCAGGCTGGCGAACGCGGGCCCGACGGCCAGCAGCGACAGATAGCCGAGGTCCGGGCCGGTCAGGACGTCGACCGCCGCGACGACGCCCAGGGACGCGAAGGGCAGCGCGCCCATGAGCCATTGCGTTGTGCGGTTCACCTCGGTCATCGGCACTCCACAGCCGTGACGGTCGGGGGGCGATTCGGGTCGCTCGTCACAGGGTGCCTCCGCGGGATTGGTCATTTCGGTCGAATGTCGACCAGACTTCCCGGTGCTCCGCGGCCACTGTAACAAGACCGGGAATCGGCGAACAGCAGGGCGACCTTACGTACGGGTCACGGGTATGAGCGGCGTGGACCGGATCGCGACGGGCGGGAGCGCGGCGCGGGACCGGAAAACCGTGTCGGGTGGGGCACGGTGTCGTCCGCATATGCCAACGGTGAATGGGATGAAAGTGGGGTAACTTTGACCATTTCGCGTCTACGTGAGCAAGCACTCGACGACCTCACAGGACCTACGAACCGGACGCCGGTGGGCGTCTGAAAGCCGGACCGAGCCTGCCCGAGCGCGATTCGCGCCGGGAGGTCTCTGAAGGGCTCATGAATCGAACCTTACTCTGGGATCAGCCAACTGGGACCGATTCGATATAGGTCTTGAAGTTTCCACGCACAGAACGGGGCCTATAACCCGATGCTGCGAAATATGTGGATCAAATGGGAAATTGCGGTGTGATCATTCAGGACGTCACCCCGTCCCGGGCCACGGGCCTGAGGTGCAGGTCGTCCAGCAGGGCCTGCGTCGCCACCGCGATCGTCTCGACGGCGCGGTCGAACGCCTCGGCGTTGCGGGTGGACGGGGCGCGGAACCCCGAGATCTTGCGGACGTACTGCAGGGCCGCGGCCCGCACGTCCTCGTCGGTGACGTCGCTGGTGTAGGGCTCACGCAGGGTTTTGATGCTTCGGCACATGCAATGGACCGTACGTCATCCGAGGCGGTTGCCGCGGTTCAGGCCAGGCGAGTTCGGGCGGGCGGCATGGGTTCAAGGTGGCTGGATTCGGGCGTGCGGTCTGGGCTCAGGGTGGCCGGGTTCGGGTGGGCGGCCCAGGCTCAGGGCAGCCGCGCGCGGTGCATGCGGACCGCGTCCGGGAACATACCACCGGAATCCGGAAGGAGGAAAGTCCAGGTCAACCGGGGTTACCGGACATGTCGGCAGGGGGATGTCCTAATCGTCCAGACTCAGGAGGCTCGCCATGGCGCAGACGACGACCGCCGCCCCACCCCGCCAGACGCGTGCCAGGACGGCGGCCACGACCCGGCGTACCCCCTCCGGCGCCGCCCCCACCCGTCGGCACCACCGCCTTCCCGTGGGCATCATGTACGAGTTCAGGCTGCCCTTCATCGGCACAGTGGTGTCGATCCCGTCGATCGAGAGGCTCACGTACTACGCGGCCCTCGCGGCGCTGGTGGCGTTCCGGCTCATCGACTGGCGGCTGGCCCTGATCATCGGCTTCGGGCACGCCCTCGCCGAGCAGAACCTGTTCCGCTCGCTCAAGGGCATCGGTCAGGCGGCCGAGGCCGTCTAGGAAGGGCCGGTGCGGCCCATGAGCGGATCGTCCGTCCGCCGGCTCGTCGCGGCGGGGGCCCTGTGCGGCGCGGCGGGGACGACCGCGCTCTACATGGTCACCTACCTGGACCAGATCGTCCGGGGACGGCCCTCCAGCGGCCTGCCCGCGCAGACCACGCGGAAGCTCGCCGGGCTGGTGGGCGTCGACTTCGGCGAGGACGAGCGCGCACGCAGCCGCGAGGAGGGCGCGGGCGCGCTGCTCGGCATCCTGGTGGGGGTCGGCCTCGGGGTGGTGTACGGGCTGCTCGGGGGCATCGTTCAGCGGGTTCCGGCGCCGGTGGCGGGTGTGGGGCTCGGCCTGGTGGCGACGGCGGCGGCCGACGCGCCGATGACGCTGCTCGGGCTCACGGACCCGCGTACCTGGGGGACCGGGGGGTGGCTGTCGGACCTAGTCCCTCACGTGACGTACGGGTTGGTGACCGTGTACGCGTTCCAGATGATGGCCGGGGAGCGGCGGTCGCCTCGCGTGCGGGGGCGATAGGGGGCCGTCCTAATGAGGGCGCGGCCGTAGTATTCACGACTTTCCCTGTTTACGGCGATCCGGAAGCGTGTGCGCGACCCCTCCGGGGCCGCGCACAAAACCGCTCAGCGGCCCTCTCTCTTCCCCATCGCCTTCCGGATGACGTCCCGGGCCCGGTCCATGATCGCGGCCGGCGTCCCCATGACGATGTTCTTCGTCGCCGACTCCCTCCCGGGATGCGGATGCGTCGGGGCGAGGGACTCGGCCGCCTTGACGCCGAGCGCCATGGTCCGGCGCTCGCTGTCGCTGGTCTTCCTGACCAGTTCGGCGAACTCGTAGCGCTCCTCGTTGTCCGCGTGCTCGATCACGGACGTGCGCAGCTTCTTCAGATTGTCGGGGAAGGAGGCGTCGTCGGTGCCCTTCTCCTCCATGATCGTGAGAAGCTGCTTGGTCTCTTTCTCCTCGCGCAGGCGTGCCTCCACGATGGCGTCCCCGTCGTCGATCGTCCGCCGGGCGTACGGATGGACGATCTCCTCCTCGGCCGTCTCGTGCACGGCGACCAGGCGGACGAGCCGCTCGAAGGACTCCGCCCGCGCGCCGCCGGTCGCCCGCTCCACCTCGTCGAGCAGGCCCTTGATCATCTCGTGCTGGTGGACGAGCAGCGCGACGACGTCGTTCTCGTCCATCAATTCAGGAATCGTCTTGCCCTCTGCCATGAGATCCCCCCGTAGTTCACTGCTGTCGTGATGGAACGGCCGGTGTCCTGGCGCGGCCGGTGTCATGGTGGAACGGCCGGCAGCCGCCGCTGGTCCGGTGGCCGCCGGCCGTCACCCGGCACGATGGTGGGCGCCCCGGTCTATTTGGTGCGGCCTACTTGGTGCTGTCCGCGAGGTCGGTGAGCGCCACGGCGGTGCGGAAGTATTTGTTCCTGCCGAGGTCCCCGACCGTGTTGATCTTGAACGCTTCCTTGAGGAGCTTGGCATCGCCGTCACTGACCCCGGCCAGCGCCGATACGGGCGCCTTGACGATCTCCGGGAGGGTCTTGTCCTCGTACTCCTTGTCGAGGAGTTTGGCCAAATCCGCCGTCACTGCCATGGATCCCCCACTGATGTTCCCGTCCCGGCGGGAGTGCCGGGCAATGGAAACCTTCCCCGCCGGGCCGGGAAGCAGGGATATGTCCTGATAAGAGACGGCAAAGAGGCAGTAGTGAGGAGGGCCAGGGTGCGCACGCGGGAAGAACCACGCCGTGGAGCCCGGTGTTAGCGTGATCGTGATCCGGACGAGGGGGGACGATTGCCGGCGCCCCGAACCGCCGTGCCGGGGGCGCGGCCATAGACACGGCCGCCGCATTCTGGAAGATGTAGGGATCACGGCTCTGGTAGGGAACCCGCCTGCTCGGCCCTGTGGTCATCCTTCGAACCGGAGAATCTCCTCAACCCGCGTCGCGAGATCGGGCTCCGCCTTCAGCAACCCGATGAACGCAAGCTCGCGACCTTGCACGGGACGGGCTCCCGCTTGCCGAAGGGACTCGTCGACGGCGGCGTGCAGGTTGGGGAAGCGGCCCAGATGGTTTCTGACCGTGATCGGGTTTTTGCCGAGCTGTTCGGCGGCTTTGGGGATGGACAGCCCGGCGGCCAGGAGCGGTGGCAATCTGGGGTGCCAACTGGTGTCCGGAGCGGGCCCATGCAGTCCGCGGGCCCGTACGCGCGTCGCCTCTTCGTGAAAGGCTTCGTCGGCGCGGAAGTGCTGGTTCAGGGTCGCGGGACTCACCCCTAGCTTTCGCACCGCCGCCCTGAAACACAGCCCGTCCTTCACCAGGCGCAGGAACTCCGTGTGCCAGCCGGTGTCTCGACGCCTGGCCATCACCGGGCCTGGCCCAGCAGGATGCGCTCCCACAGGTCCGCTACCTCCACGTACCGCAATCGGGAGGTCTGGACCCTCGTCTCACCGAGGCCGGTGCGTTCGACGTAGCCCCGGCCGGCGGCGGTGACCAGGTAGTACACGACCGGGCGGCACTCGCACGTCCAGCGCAGCACCCTGCGCCGGGCCTCGGTCCGGTAAGCGGACAGCCAGTCGATCGCCTCGCTGTCGGGTCCGGCATCGGCGACGTGCGGACCGTGCCCGGCGGTGCCGTCTGTCGCCTTCAGCGCCGTCACCGCCCACCGTCCTCTCTCCGCTGGCCGCCGCCCTCGCTTCGCCGGCCATCCTCTCTGCGGCTGTCGGCGACCACGGCGGCGCAGTCACGGCACATCAGTACGCCGGGCATCCAGATGACGCGTGATCCGGAAATGTCGACCACCCGCGCCCGGGTGTCACAGGCCGTGGAAGCCAGGGCACCAGGTACGGCGGACGACCATGGCACTGCGTGCTCTATCCAGGACATAAGGACCATCGCCACCGCGAACAACCGGCCGCCGTCAGCCGTACGACCCGCGCCCTCCGCTGGCGCCGGCACCGGGGGCACACTGCCGCTGGGAAAGTAGCCACCGACCGAGATACCCGCGGACGGCCCAAACCCGTACGGATCGCCCACCTCATGCTCGACGGGCTCGGGCAGTTCTCTCTCTGTGCCGGTCATGCGACCCACGCCCACGGGCCGCCGACCTTTACCATCGCGCCGAGTTCGGCCTCGCGCATCAACTCGCGCAACTCCTCCACGGACGTCGCCTCGACGCGCAGGGGTTCCGGGCTGCGCCAGGCCGCGATGGCGAGGAAACGTCGGCTGCCCACACCGTACGAGATGCACCACGCGGGCTCCATCTGGTCGAGCTGGTGGGCCGCCGCACGTTTCGCCAGGTCCCAGCGCCGTGAGTCCACCTGGACGGGCGGCGTGCCGACCCGATGCCGCCCGGGCTCCCGGCTCACGCCGCCACCCCACGGCCGTACCCATCCCGCCGGTACGCCTCCTGCTGGTTCGGCCCACGCGCGTACGGCTCCCGCTGCTGGTACGGCTCCCGCGCGTACGGTCGGGGCCGGTACGTCTGGGGGCGGTACGACTCACGCCGGACGGCCGGCGGCGGGTCCTGACCGTGGGAGGCGGCGACGGGGACGGGTCGTGCGTGCCTTCCGGAATACGGGTCGGCGGACGGAGGGACCATCCTCGGGCGTACGGGCGCCGCCGAGGGAAGCGAGTCGCACAGGCCGAGCCGACGCCGCGCGTCCAGCCGGGCACGCATCTGGGCCGCCGTCGGCTGCTCCCACTCGTGGTGACGCCGATGCGGCAGGCTCGCGGCGTCATGAGCGTACGGCGGATGCCCGCACCACCGGCACCCGAGTGGCATCGGCGGAGCATCGGCGGGGTGCCGCATATGTATCAAACGTGCAACTGGTCGACTACCGAGAGTCGCGGCATGGGGCATGGTCGCAGCTCCGATGTGATCAAGGGCCCGTCCGGCGGCATCCGGCGCGCGGGCCCGTCATTTCAGGGGGTGGATCTATCGAACGCTGCGTAACGTGGTTGCGACAGAGGATAACTTCGGATGGGTTGGGATATCCCCTGCATCCGTGTGAGGTGCGCGAACATGAACGAGCTCCCCACCTGGGCCGTCCGGCTCCGTGACCAGCGGCAATCGCGTGACTGGTCCCTCCTCGACATGGCCCGCGGATTGTCCGAGGCCGCCGACGCCCGTACCCGGACCCACCTGCCGACGCGCGAGTCTTTGGTGCGAATGATCCGTTCTTGGGAGGCCGGAAAACACCGCCCTAGCGAGCCTTATCCAAGATTGTTCGCCGAGATCTTCGCGATCCCCGAGGCGGCCCTCTTCGCGGATAACCCGGATAACCCGGATACGCCAGGGGAGGATACGTATCCGGGTTATCCCTCGCGCGAGACTCACCGGCTCCCCGAGGGCGTGCGTAGCCTGGACATAAGTCTCCCTACATGTGTGGACATGAGTGACATGCAACGTCGTGCAGCGATACAGCTTCTCGCCGCGATAAGCGCCGGGGGGATCATCCCCGTCGGGGTCATGGAAACGGTCCTGTCCGGGGTCGAAGACGCTCTCAGGGACCACGCGGATGTGGACACCTGGGAGTCCGTCGTCGACGAGTACAACCACTTGGCCGACAAACGGCCGGTCGGTTCACTGATTGCGGATCTGACGGCGGACGTGGTCGCTGTCGGGCGGTTGATGAACAGAGGAAATCCGCCGCTGGTGCAGGCGGGACTGCTGCGTGTCAGCGCTGGCCTGGGGTGGATTTTGGCCTCGCAATTGGAGGACATCGGTGAGCGGCGAGCGGCCCGTGTCACCTGGAGTACTACCCGCCGTGCAGCTGATGCCAGTGGCGATCGGGACCTGATGGTGTGGGTGCGGGCCAAGGAGGCCAGCATGGCCCGATGGAGTGGCCGGCCCGATTCCGTCACCCTTGCGCTGACCGACGAAGCGATCAGCCTCGCGAACGGCCACCCCTCCAGGGGACTCGCACGTGCTTGTGCGGTACGTGCGTCCCTCGCCGCGCGAAGGGGCGAAATGGGTGCCCAGGATGCATATGCCGCACTTAACGCTCTCTCGGACGCGACGAATCGCGCCGGGTCGGAAAGGAGCGTCTACTGGGCTCAGGCTTATGTGTACGTGTTGCTCGGCGACGGTCGTGCTACTTCAGCGATGGAAGCGGCATTCGACCCGGTCAGTCCAGAACACGTCTCCGAGTTGCACATGCTGCAAGCTCTGGACCTTGTGCGTCGGCGAGAAGTAGGGGAAGGTCTGCAGCAGGCCCTCGCAACCGTTCAGGCAAGACCGGCGAGCGTGGCACGACGTCATATGGCGGGCCAAATCCTCACCGCCTTGCCGGAGAAAGCCCGCAACCTGCCCGCCGCCCACGAACTGCGCGCGCTGACGGCGTGACATCGGACCTGCGAGGGCTTCCGCGATCCGCGTGAAGAGCGGTCACTCGCTAAGCCGGACAATATAGACATTCGCGAACCACGTCCCGACGAACGCCGCATGAAGGTGGCCGGAAACCGCCCGGTCACCTTCGACGGACGAGGGCTCGTGAAGCGTGAAGAGCTCACGCAGCACGAGGGCTTGGGTCGCACGAGAGAGTACGCGGCGTGGTGGCTCGTGCAGACTGGCGCCATGACCGTCATCGAGCAGATCGGCCAGGGCCGGAACGTCAGCCTTACCACGTTCCGCCGGGACGGGCGGAGCGTCGCGACCCCGGTGTGGTTCGTGGTGGACGGTGGGGAGCTGCTGGTCCTGACCAGGCCGGACAGCGGAAAGGTCAAGCGGATCCGCAACGGCGGCCGCGTACTGGTCGCCCCCTGCGACGGCCGGGGCCGCATCGCCGAGGGGGCGCCGACCGCCGAGGCCACCGCGCGGATCCTGGACGAGGCGGGCACGGCCCACGTGCACGACCTGATGGCCCGCAGGTACTTCCCGGTCCGCCTGGCGGACCTGCTCGACACGCTGCGCCGACGCCGCCGTCCCCTGATCGGCATAGCCGTGACAGTCTGACGTCAGGCAGGTCGCACGCGGGTCGGGCTTAGTTCTGGGCGCTGAGAGAGCTCTCGATGACTGTACGGAACGGTGTGGTCGGACGGCCCAGCAGCGCAGGGAGGGTCGGGTCGGTCGCGGCGAACTCTTTGTTGCGGCTCGCCGTGAAGAGACCCATAAGCATGTCGGCCGCTCCGGGCCAGCTGTGGGACGTCAGGCTCGCACGGTACTCGTCGTCGCTGATGGTGACCCGGCGGATGGGGCGTCCGAGGATCTGCGAGGTGATGGACACCATGTCGTCGAGGTCGAGGGCCTCGGAAGCGGTCAGCGCCGGCGTGGGGCCGTCGAAGCGCCCCTCATCGGTGAGGATGATCGCGGCCGCCTCGGCCAGGTCGGCGTGCGCGGTCCACGAGACCGGGCCGTCCTGAGGCGCGGCGACCTCACCCGTCGTGAGAGCCGCCCGCAGGTGCATGATCCCGGAGGACGCGTAAAAGCCGTTGCGCAAGGAGGTGTACGCCATACCAGACTCGCGCAGAATGGCCTCGGTGGCGGCGTGGTCGGGCATCGGTGGGAAGGGGGACGACGGGTTGGCCCCCATGTGGCTGGTGTAGAGCACGCGTCGCGCCCCGGCCTCGCGGGCGGCCTCGATGGCGTTGCGGTGACCGCGGACCTTTTCCTCCCCGATGGAATTGGCCGACACGATCAGCACCTGGGTCGCGCCCTCGAAGGAATGCACCAGGCTCGCGGGGTCGCTGTAGTCCGCCTGACGTACCCGGACTCCCCGTTTCCCGAGGTCATCCGCCTTGTTCGGGTCCCTGACGCTGACGCCGATGTGATCGGCGGGGTGGCGGGTGAGCAGTTCCTCGACGATCTCCCGGCCCAGCAGGCCCGTGGCTCCGGTAATGACGATCACGCAGTTTCTCCTTGTGAGTGGTGCAGGGGGAAATGACACGCGGACGTGCTCCCAGAACGGGCGGTGACCCCTGCGCTCCGCCCGGCCGAATGCGTTGGGTGGGCGGCCTGAACGCGCTGTGGGCACGTGCCAGGGCAGCGGACAACAGGCCTGGTATGCCGCGATCCCCATCTCCCGGGCCGTCGAGACGGGGCTTCACGAGACCCGGAAGTGGGGCACGGATTCATCCTGTGGCCCGTCCCGATGAAACGGAATGACCAGGTCAGTCGCAGTCGTTACCCTGAAGGTAATGGACGCCTCCGCTGTGGACTCTCGCCTCCTGCGCTACTTCGTCGCCGTGGCCGAGGAGCTCAACTTCACGCGCGCCGCCGAGCGGCTCCACATCGCCACGCCGCCCCTGTCCCGGGCGATTCGCAAGCTGGAGGCGGAGCTAGGCGTCTCCCTCTTCCACCGCACCACCCACGCGGTCGCGCTGACCCCGGCAGGCGAGGTGCTCCTCAAAGGGGCGAGGGTCGCTCTGGACGCGTTGGAGGCGGCCGTACGCCGAGCACAACGCACTGCCGACCCTCGGTTGGTGCTCACCGTCAAGACGGACAATGACGCCGGGCTGCTGGAAGCCATCCTGTCCAGGTACGCCTTGTACGCATCGAGCACGAAGGCGCCGCCCGTCCACGTCAGGCTCAGCGGCTGGCGCGAACAGGCGCGGCTCGTCCGCCGGGGCGAAGCCGATGCCGCCCTCCTCTACGAGCCGTTCGACACGACCGGCCTGGACCACGAAACGATCACTGTGGACCCCTGTGTGGTGGCTCTTCCCGCCGCGCATCCCTTGGCGCCCCAGCCGGCGGTAACGCTCGGGGAGCTGGACCTGCCGGGAGTCGAGGCCGGCCGTCCCGAGACGTTCTACAAGTACCTAGATACGATCGCCCACGAGCACCGCCTCCAGGACCTGACCCAGCTCCTCAAGCGCGTCGAACTCGGCGAGCTGATCACGCTGCTGCCCGCGTCCGTGGCGTCCCACTACCCTCGGCCGGGCATCGCCTACCGGCCGGTGCCCGGCGCGCCGTCGGCGCGCCTCGCCATCGCCTGGCCCAAGGAGTCCCGTTCCCCCGCCATCGCCGCCTTGGTGCGCGCGGCCACGACATCCGCACAAGCCGCGAACACCGCCGCGGAGCAGCCGCCGGCTTGAGGCGGTGGTGTACTGACCTGCCCATCGTCGAATACCGAAACAAGAACCCCGGAGCGGCAGGTTTCGTCCGGGGTTCCTTCAAGAGGACCTTTCTGGTCGGCTGCTGACTCGAGTGTGCGCCTTGCGCCGCCCGTTCTGATTTAGCGATTGGGGACAGTTCGAGCGATGACGCTAGATCGGTAAGGCGAACTGACGAGCCAGAGGATTTTCTCTCCTCAAAGGTGCATACAGGGTCGAAACGTAGTGGACGCCGAGGGCGAATGGACATAATCGAGCATCGCCCGACCCCATGTAGGCGTACCCTCTTTGAGGCCCTAAAGGACGCCCGGCGTGATTGCCTGTGGAGGAGTGCGTGGAGATCTGGGAGCGCGCGTCGATCAGGTGCATGCTCAATGCGAAGCTCGACGAGCTTCATGGGGAAGGTTTCGAGGAGTTCTTCCACAGGGTTATGTGTACTTTGGAACCAAGCTTCCTGAACGTGCGGACCGCCGGTCGTCGCGGAGATCAAGGAGCGGACGGTCTTCTACTGTCTGGTGGCAAGCTGTACGCCTGCTATGCGCCGCAGACAGTGACTCCCGCCAAGCTCGCTGGCAAGTTCGAAAGTGATCTTGCTAACGCGCTAAAGAAGCGCAGGGGCGAGTTCGGTACCTTTGTCTTCGTCCATAACGATCGTCGAGGGATCCATCCAGAGTTAGCTTCGTTGCTGGCCACCGCGCGCAACGACCATCCGCAGTTATCCTTCGAGAACTTCGGGCGGACTCACTTCTACACCCAGTTCTGCAGGATGGAGAGATGGCAGGTAGAGGACTTCCTGGGCCCTTTCCCCGCAGCCCCGGTTGCTGTCAGCGTCGTCTTGGACGATTTGGTGCCACTCTTGGATCACTTGGCCGAGTACCGTCGCCCGCTTGAAGACTTGCCTCCCATCCCCAGGCCACCCCTGACGAAGATGGACTACAACGGGTTCTCCTGGGACGTACGGCACCGCATGCGTCTTGCCCTGCCGTATGTCAACCATGTAGAGGAGTACTACCGTGGTCGGCTTGACCCGAATGAGCGTGACGAGGTGGCGGCGGGCTTCCGCGCTCACTACGAGTTGATAGCTCAGACGAGCGACGTGGCTGATGAAATTCTTTGGCATCTTGAGCGCCACATCCTCGGCAACGCTAAGCAAGTGTCACCTATGGAGCTCAATGCGCTGGTCGTCCTGATGTACTTTTTCGGAGAGTGTGAGATCTTCAAGGTGCCGCCGGATGGCTGGGTTCCTGCGACTGAGTTGGGGGTGGCCACGTGATCGTTCCTACCAAGGGCGTCGCGCCGCAGCGGGCACTTCTCGCTGTTGGTGCTCAGGTCGTGCTCGCTACCGAGCGTCAGCCTGTGACCATCAGCCAGGCATGGCGGCGCCTCCTGGCATGGCGCGAAAGTAACAATCATCACTCGCCGCTGACGTTCTCATGGTTCGCCCTGTCGTTGGATCTGCTGTACGCCATGGGCTTGGTTGAGCTAGAACAGGATGTACTGATCTTCCGGGCACGTGACGATGCTGCATAGCCTGACGTCCAACGATGAGATGTTCCAATCGGTACATTTTGGCCCAGGCCTCAATATATTGGTGGCGGAACGTACAGACATATCCACCGACACCGATAGTCGCAATGGCTCGGGCAAGTCAAGTGTAATCGAACTCATTCATTTTCTTTTCGGTGCCCAAGGGGGCAACAAGGCTCTCTGGGCGAACGAGAGTCTTGGTCGTCACGCATTCACGCTTGAGTTGGATTGGCCCGGGCTGCGAGAGGTGCTAACGGTCACGCGTGCCGCCGGTCGCCCAAATAGGATATCGATTTATCCGGATGTCACCAAAAGGGCGCCGCAAAGCCTCTTTGAGCAGACTGCCGAGATATCGCCGAAAGAGTGGCAGTGGCTGATCGAGCGTGATCTATATGGCTCGTCCGCCGAGAACGCCGAAACAAGCGGAAGAACGCTGATGTCGTTCACGGTTCGACGTGTTGGTTCCGGTGGGTTTCTAGAACCTACGAGAACTTTCGCGCAGCAGTCTCCCCATGACGCGATGGTCAATCTCTGTCATCTGTTCGGCCTTGATGTCGGCCTGGCTGCGAGGTATCGACTTCTCTCGAATCAGGAGTCGACCAGGAAGAAGCTCGTCGAAGCCGCCAAAGATCCGGTTTGGGGCAAGATTGTTGGTCGCTCCGCAGAGCTCCGTGGAGAGATCGGCGCTGTAGAGCAGCGTCTGACCGAGCTCGAGCGGCAGATCGCCGACTTTCAAGTGGTTCCCGAATACGAGAACATTCGCCGTGAAGCCGACCGTATCGATCAGCAGATCAGGGCCCTTAGAGCGTCGGAAGCCATCGAGCGTCGCAATCTCCAGGACCTGGAGCGCGCGATGGAGGACGTGGCTGAACCCGATGATCGCTACATGGAGGCGGCCTACAAGCAGTTGAATATGATTCTTGGCAGGGAAGTGCGGCGGCGATTTGACGAGGTACGCGCGTTTCACCAGACAGTTGTGCGGAATCGCGAGAAGCAACTCAGTGAAGAAGTCGCTCGCCTCCGAGAACTTCTCTCGGAGCGCGGCAGGAGGCGCCAGGAGTTGGGCGAAAGGCAAGCTGTGCTGCTGCGGACCCTGAATTCCGGTGGTGCGCTGGATGCACTTACCTCCCTTCAATATGCTCTAGCTCGTGAACAAGCACATCTGGAGTCACTCAGACATCGATTCCAGGCGGCGCAGGCATTAGAGGCGAGTCGGCGTGATATCGATGCGCAGCGGTTGGAACTGGAACAGGAGATGATAGTAGATCTCGAAGATCGGGATGCTGTCACCCGTGAGGCGAATGCGCTTTTCAATCGGTATGCTCGACGATTGTACGGGGATGGCAAGAACCCCTATCTTGCTTTCAGCCCGACCAAGCAGCGAATGCGGATCGAGCCGAAGATCGAAGACGATGGTAGCAGAGGGATCCATAACATGGTCATCTTCTGCTTCGATCTCACCGCTTCGGTAATCGCTCACAGATCTGGACGAGGTCCCGATTTCCTCATCCATGACAGCCATCTTTATGACGGTGTGGATGAGCGGCAGGTCGCCCGCGCCCTTCAACTCGCGGCTGAAGTCTCCGAGGCCGAGGGTATGCAGTACATCGTCACCATGAATTTCGACGACCTGCAGAAGGCGATTTCAGTCGGATTCGTCGCGGATCCTTACATCATTGAGCCACACCTGACCGACCAGCCGTACGGCGGGCTCTTCGGCTTTCGCTTCTAATGAGCGGCCTTAGTCGCTACTCGCGTGCCCTTCAGGGCTCTTACTAATGAGAAACTATGCTACTGGACAATTTCGAAGCCCTGACCTGCGGCGATGCCATTTCCGTGGTCCAGTAACCACGTTTCCCTTTAGTACAAGGCCTACTAATGGGAAACTATGTCACTGGACAATTTCGGCACCCTGACCTGCGGCGACGCCATTTCCGCGGTCCGGTAACCAACTTTCCCTTTAGTATGTGACAACCGCGAACAGGTGGGTAGCCGGCCTGTGTGCGCAGGGGCGCAATCACGCTCCCCGGAGTCGAAGCCGGTGGGCACCCTGCACATGGCGACCAGCGTGGAAAGTTAGCCGACCAAGCGGTTGGTTCTCATATCCGCTTTTCCGTGAACGTTCGGCGGGTGACCCGCTGTATGGCGGCGCCGGCTTCGCCGTACCGCTTCCCGCCGCGTCGGCGCCATTTGGGGAGAACCGTGGTGGACGGGAGGGGGTGGGACGGTGCTGGTGAGAAGGATCGTGGTGCTTGGGAGGGGTGTCGACTTAGGACAACGTGGTTGCACGGGAGGGCGGGGGCCGGCGAGAGATCGTGGTGGGGGGTGTTGGGTGAGGGCATCGTGGTGGGCGCTGCTGGGCGATCCCCGCGACGGCCGGCGCCAGGCCCACCACCTTCAGCAGCAGCACCTCGGAGTTGGGCCAGGGGGTGGGGGCTGCAGGGGTGATCTCCAAGGGTTGGCGGGGTGGGGTGTAAAGATTGCGTCAAAAGTTCGCACGTGGGCGTAGGGAGTGCGTCAAGGGGAGCAAAAACTCGTGAATCCGGCTATTTCCTGGCTTTGAGACTGTCCGAGGTGGACAGCCAAGTGCTTGTAAGTCCGGAAATCGAGGAGTGGGGATGGCCGACGTCATCTTCGTTGCCCTGACGATCGCGATCTTCGTGGTCCTCGGGCTCGTCGTCAAGGCGGTGGAGCGCCTGTGAGCGCTGTCAACGCCGCGGGGCTGGTGATCGCCGCCGGCCTCGTGATCTTCATGGTCGCTGCCCTGCTGTTCCCGGAGCGCTTCTGATGTCGTCGACCGGCGCGGGGATCCTGTTCATCGGGTCCCTGATCGTCGCTCTGGCCGTCACGCACCGGCCGCTGGGCGACTACATGTACCGCGTCTACACCGGGACGCGGCACCTGGCCGTGGAGCGTGTGCTCTACCGGCTGGTCGGTGTCCACCCGGAGGCCGAGCAGCGGTGGAGTGTGTACGCCCGCTCGGTGCTGGCGTTCTCGGCTGTGTCGATCCTGTTCCTGTACGCGTTCCAGCGGCTGCAGGACAAGCTGTTCCTGAGCCTCGGATTCCCAGGCGTGACCGGCCACGTGGCCTGGAACACGGCGGTCAGTTTCGTCACCAACACCAACTGGCAGTCGTACTCGGGTGAGTCCACCATGGGCCACCTGGTGCAGATGGCGGGCCTGGCGGTGCAGAACTTCGTGTCGGCGGCCGTCGGCATGTCGGTGGCGATGGCGCTGGTGCGCGGGTTCGCCCGCAGGAACACCGAGGAGCTGGGCAACTTCTGGGTGGACCTGATCCGTGGCACGGTCCGCGTCCTGCTGCCGATCGCGTTCATCGGCGCGGTCGTGCTGGTGGCCGGAGGCTTGATCCAGAACTTCGCCGAGCCGCACACGATCACCACGCTGACCGGGGCGAAGCAGGCCATCACGGGCGGCCCGGTGGCGAGCCAGGAGATCATCAAGGAGCTGGGTAACAACGGCGGTGGCTTCTACAACGCCAACTCCGCCCATCCGTTCGAGAACGCGGCGAGCTGGACGAACTGGATCGAGATCTTCGCGATCCTGGTGCTGCCGTTCGCGTTGCCGCGCACGTTCGGCCGGATGGTGGGCGACAAGCGGCAGGGCTACGCCATCGTGGCGATCATGGGCATTCTGGCGCTGGTCAGTGTCTCCGTGCTGACCGGGCTGGAGGTCGCCCACCATGGGACCGTCCCGCAGGCGGTGGGGGCGGCGATGGAGGGCAAGGAGGTCCGTTTCGGCGTGCCGAACTCCGGCACCTTCGCGGCGGCCACGACGCTGACCTCGACCGGGGCGGTGAACTCCTTCCACGACTCCTTCACCGCGCTGGGCGGCATGATCACCATGGCGAACATGATGCTGGGCGAGGTCGCGCCCGGCGGGGTGGGCGCGGGCCTGTACGGCATGCTGGTGCTGGCGGTGGTCACGGTGTTCGTCGCGGGCCTGATGGTCGGCCGCACGCCGGAGTATCTCGGCAAGAAGATCGGTTCGCGCGAGATCAAGCTGGCCTCGCTGTACTTCCTGACCACGCCGGTGCTGGTGCTGATCGGCACGGCCCTGGCGATGGGCTCGCCGGCCGAGCGCGCGAGCATGCTGAACAGCGGCCCGCACGGCCTGTCGGAGGTGCTGTACGCCTTCACCAGCGCCTCGAACAACAACGGCTCGGCGTTCGCGGGCCTGACCGTCAACACCCCCTGGTACGACACCGCGCTGGGCTTGTGCATGGCGTTCGGGCGGTTCCTGCCGATGGTGTTCGTGCTCGGGCTGGCGGGTTCGCTGGCCAGGCAGGCGCCGGTGCCGGCGTCGGCGGGCACGCTGCCCACGCATCGGCCGCAGTTCGTCGGGATGGTCGTCGGTGTGACGGTCATCCTGGTCGCGCTGACCTTCCTCCCCGCCCTGGCGCTCGGGCCGCTCGCAGAAGGAATCCGGTAATGGCCACCCCAATCGTCCACACGCCGGGCCGACCCTCCGTGCCGCACAGGAACGGCAAGGTCGGAGGTGGCCTGCTCGATCCCAAGCAGTTGGTCAGGTCCCTGCCGGACGCGCTGCGCAAGCTCAACCCCGCCACGCTGTGGCGTAACCCGGTCATGTTCATCGTCGAGATCGGCGCGGCGTTCACCACCGCGCTGGCGATCGTCGGCCCGTCGGTGTTCGCCTGGGCGATCGTCGTCTGGCTCTGGCTGACGGTGGTGTTCGCCAACCTGGCCGAGGCGGTGGCCGAGGGCCGGGGCAAGGCGCAGGCCGCCACCCTGCGCGCGGCCAAGCGCGACACGATGGCCCGCCGGCTCACCGGCTGGAGCCCCGGCAAGACCAGGGTCGTCGAGGAGTCCGTGGGCGCCCCCGAGCTCAGGCAGGGCGACATAGTCGTGGTCGAGGCCGGCGGGATCATCCCCGGGGACGGGGACGTGGTCGAGGGCATCGCCAGCGTGGACGAGTCGGCCATCACGGGCGAGTCGGCGCCGGTGATCCGCGAGTCCGGCGGTGACCGGTCGGCGGTGACGGGCGGCACCCGGGTGCTGTCGGACCGGATCGTCGTCAAGATCACCCAAAGGCCGGGGGAGAGTTTCATCGACCGGATGATCGCGCTGGTGGAGGGCGCGAACCGGCAGAAGACGCCGAACGAGATCGCGCTGAACATCCTGCTGGCCGCTCTAACGATCATCTTCCTGGTGGCCACGGCCACCATGCAGCCGCTGGCGATCTTCTCCAAGGCGCAGAACCCGGGCATCCCCGACTCGGTGGCCCTCACCGCCGACGGCGTCACCGGCATCGTGCTGGTCTCGCTGCTGGTCTGCCTGATCCCCACCACCATCGGCGCGCTGCTGTCGGCGATCGGCATCGCCGGGATGGACCGGCTGGTGCAGCGCAACGTGCTGGCGATGAGCGGCCGCGCGGTCGAGGCGGCCGGGGACGTGGGCACGCTGCTGCTGGACAAGACCGGCACGATCACCCTGGGCAACCGGCAGGCGTCCGACTTCTCCCCGGCGGCGGGGGTCACGGCGGACGATCTGGCCGCCGCGGCGCAACTCGCGAGCCTGGCGGACGAGACCCCGGAGGGGCGTTCGATCGTGGTGTTCGCCAAGCAGGCCTACGGTCTGCGGGAACGCGAGCCGGGTGAGCTGGCGCACGCCGAGTGGATCGCGTTCACCGCCCAGACCCGCATGTCGGGGGTGAACCTGGCGGGCAGGCAGGTGCGCAAGGGCGCGGCGACCGCGGTGATGAAGTGGGTGCGCGACTACGGCGGCCACCCCACCGACGAGGTGGGGCATCTGGTGGACGGGATCTCGGCCTCGGGCGGCACGCCGCTGGTGGTGGGCGAGGTGCTGGACGGCAAGGCCCGCGTGCTGGGCGTCATCCACCTCAAGGACGTCGTCAAGCAGGGCATGCGGGAGCGGTTCGACGAGATGCGCCGGATGGGCATCCGCACGGTGATGATCACCGGTGACAATCCGCTGACGGCGCGGGCCATCGCCGAGGAGGCGGGAGTGGACGACTTCCTGGCCGAGGCCACCCCGGAGGACAAGCTGGCGTTGATCCGCCGGGAGCAGGCGGGCGGCCGGCTGGTCGCGATGACCGGGGACGGCACCAACGACGCCCCGGCGCTGGCGCAGGCGGATGTGGGGGTGGCGATGAACACCGGCACCTCGGCCGCCAAGGAGGCCGGGAACATGGTCGACCTGGACTCCAACCCGACCAAGCTCATCGAGATCGTGGAGATCGGCAAGCAGTTGCTGATCACCCGGGGCGCGCTGACGACGTTCTCCATCGCCAACGACATCGCCAAGTACTTCGCGATCATCCCGGCGATGTTCGCCGCCGTCTACCCGGGCCTGGACGCGCTGAACGTGATGCGCCTGGCCAGCCCGCAGTCGGCGATCCTGTCGGCGGTCGTCTTCAACGCGATCATCATCGTGGCGCTGATCCCGCTGGCGCTGCGCGGCGTCCGCTACCGGCCCTCGACCGCGTCCAAGCTGCTCAGCCGCAACCTGTACCTGTACGGGCTGGGCGGCATCATCGTCCCGTTCATCGGGATCAAGGCCATCGATCTGATCATCCACCTCCTTCCGGGGATGTCGTAATGGAACGCCTGCCTGGCTGGATCCGCCAGCACCTCGCCGCGCTGCGCGCACTGCTCGCCCTGACCCTGCTCACCGGAGCGATCTACCCGCTGATGGTCACCGGCATCGCCCAGGCCGTGTTCAACGGCCACGCCAACGGCTCGATCGTCCAGAAGGACGGCAAGGACACCGGCAGCGCCCTCGTCGGCCAGCTGTTCACCGACACGGAGGGCAATCCGGTCAAGAAGTACTTCCAGAGCCGTCCGTCCGCGGCCGGCGCCGGGTACGACCCCACCTCCAGCGGGGCGAGCAACCTGGGCCCGGAGGACATCGTGGACACCCTGCCGGTTCCCGGCGCCAAGAACGACAAGGGCGAACCGGACACCGGCCGGCAGAGCCTGCTCACCCAGGTCTGCTCCCGCAGCAAGGCCGTGGGCGAGCTGGAGGGCGTCAGCGGCGCACGGCCGTACTGCACGCCCGACGGGGTGGGTGCGGTGCTGAAGGTCTTCCCCGCCGTCGGGACGCCCACGCGGGCGGTCAGCGTCAACCAGGCCTGCCCGGCTGCCCCCTTCGTCGCCTCCTACCAGGGGGTGAAGGTGGAATGCGGCAAACCCGGGGAGGACTACGCGGCCGGGCGCACGGTCCCGATCCGGGGGACGGGCCGGGCCGTGGTGCCCGCCGACGCGGTCACCGCCGGCGGCTCCGGCCTGGACCCGCACATCTCGGTCGCCTACGCCGACCTGCAGGCCGCCCGGGTCGCCAAGGAACGCGGCCTCACCAGGGACCAGGTGATGACGCTGATCAAGCGGAACACCACCGGCCGCGCGCTCGGTTTCATGGGCGAGCCGGCGGTGAACGTCCTGGAACTCAACCTGGCTTTGGACCGGCTCACGCCGTAAGGACACTGAACAGGTAAAACCATCAGCGAAAGGACAGGGCGATGAACGCGGCCCGCGGCCGGTTGCGGATCTACCTGGGCGCCGCCCCTGGCGTGGGCAAGACGTTCGCGATGCTCGGCGAGGGGCACCGGCGCCTGGCGCGCGGGACGGACGTGGTGGCCGGGTTCGTGGAGACCCACGGGCGGCCCCGTACCGCCGCCCTGCTGGACGACCTGGAGGTCGTCCCCCGCAAGACCATGGTCTACCGGGGGACGACCTTCACCGAGCTGGACACCGATGCCGTCATCGCGCGGGCTCCCAAGCTGGCGCTGATCGACGAGCTGGCGCACACCAACGTGCCCGGCTCGCGCAACGTCAAGCGCTGGCAGGACATCGAGGAGATCCTGGACGCGGGGATCGATGTGATCTCGACGGTCAACATCCAGCACCTGGAGTCGCTCAACGACGTCGTCCACGAGATCACCGGCGTGCCGCAGCGCGAGACCGTCCCCGACGAGGTCGTCCGGCGGGCCGGGCAGGTGGAGATCGTGGACATGGCGCCCGAGGCGCTGCGCCGGCGTATGGCCCACGGCAACATCTACCCGCCGGAGAAGATCGACGCGGCGCTGTCGAACTACTTCCGCGTCGGCAACCTGACCGCGCTGCGCGAGCTGGCGCTGCTGTGGGTGGCGGGCAAGGTGGACGAGCAGCTCGACCTCTACCGCGCCGCGCACGGCATCTCGGGCACCTGGGAGGCTCGCGAGCGGGTGGTCGTGGCGCTGACCGGCGGGCCGGAGGGTGACACGCTGGTCCGGCGCGCGGCCAGGATCGCCGCCCGCACCAAGGGCGCCGACCTGCTGGCCGTCCACATCACCCGTTCGGACGGGCTGCGCGGCGCCGACCCGGCGAACCTGTCGCGGCAGCGCACGCTGGTCGAGAGCCTCGGCGGCACCTACCACCAGGTCGTCGGCGAGGACGTCCCGCACGCGCTGCTCGACTTCGCGCGCGGCGTGAACGCCACCCAGCTCGTCCTCGGTGCCTCGCGGCGCGGCCGGTTCGCGGGGCTGTTCTCGCGCGGCGTCGGGGTGACCACCACCATCCTGTCGGGCGCGATCGACGTCCACATGGTCACCCACCCGGAGGTGAGCAAGGGGACGTGGCGGCGGCGCTCGCGGGCCCCGCTCACCCGCACCCGCCGGATCGCGGGGTGGGCGATGGCCGTGCTCATCCTGCCCGTGCTCACGGCGGCGCTGCTCCCGTACCGGGGCGAGCTGGCGCTGCCGACCGAGATCCTGCTGTTCCTGCTGACGGTGGTCGGCGTGGCCCTGGTGGGGGGCATGTGGCCCGCCGTCACCGCGGCCGTGGCCGGGTTCCTGCTGCTCAACTTCTACTTCACCCCTCCGGTCGGCCGGTTCACGATCTCCGAGCCGGAGAACCTGCTGGCGCTCGGCGTGTACGTCCTGGTGGCCATGATGGTCAGCGCGGTCGTGGACGTGGCGGCGCGCAGGACCCGGGAGGCCGCCCGCGCGGGCGCCGACGCCGAGGTGCTGTCCACCCTGGCCGGGCACGTGCTGCGCGGCGAGGCGGCGCTGCCGTCCCTGCTGGCCCGGCTGCGCGAGACCTTCGGCCTGTCCTCGGTGACCCTGCTGGAACGCACCGGCGAGCCCAGCCCGGACGACCACACCGAGCCCGAGGCCTGGCGCATCGCCGCCATGTCCGGTGCCGCGCCCTGCACGTCCCCGGCCGGCGCCGACACCGACGTGACCATCGGCGACGACCTCGTGCTGGCCGTGCGAGGACGGCTGCTGGACGCCTCCGACCGCCGGGTCCTGGAGGCCTTCGCCGCCGAGGCCGCCATCGCGCTGCGCCAGGAACGCCTGCGCGCCGAGGCCGAGCAGGCAAAACCCCTGGCAGAGGCCGACAAGATGCGCACCGCCCTGCTCGCCGCCGTCAGCCACGACCTGCGTACCCCGCTGGCCTCGGCCAAGGCCGCCGTCGAGAGCCTGCGCAGCACCGACATCACCTGGAGCGAGGAGGACCGCGGCGAACTGCTCGCCACCGCCGACGAATCGCTCGTCAAGCTCGACCGCCTGGTCGCCAACCTGCTCGACATGAGCCGCCTCCAGGCGGGCGTGCTCGGCCTCACCCCCGAGCCGACCGCCGTGGACGAGATCGTCCCGCGCTCGATCGACGACCTCGGCCCGATCCGGGACCGCGTCGAGAGCGACATCACGCCCGGCCTGCCCGAGGTGGACGCCGACCCGGCGCTGCTGGAGCGCATCCTCGTCAACGTGATGAGCAACGCCGTCCGCCACAGCGAACCGGAGGACAAGGTGCTGGTCACGGCGAGCCGGCACAGTGGATACGTGGAGATCCGGGTCATCGACCGGGGGCCGGGCATCCCGCCGGAGGACCACGACCGGGTCTTCATGCCCTTCCAGCGCATGGGCGACCGCGACAACCACACCGGCGTGGGGCTCGGTCTCGCGCTGTCACGGGGCCTGGCGGAGGCGATGGGCGGCACCCTCGTCCCCGAGGAGACGCCCGGCGGCGGGCTGACCATGGTGATCACGCTGCCGATCGCGGCCCGGCCCGGCGCGCTACCGGTGGAGGAACCCGCGTTTACCGGCGACGCGACAGGAGACAATGCGAATAGTCACCTGTGAACACGCTATGTCACTGATTCGTGGAGCATGAACATGATCAAGACTCTTATCGTCGCCACGGTGCTCGCCGTCGCGGCGCTGCTGACCTTCGGCCTCGTCACCGGCTTTCGGGAGAACTCCAAGGCCAAGGCGAAGCGTCGCTGAGACCCATCGAAGACCGCCTGCCCTCCTGTCCGGCGAGGACAAGGGCAGGCGTCGTCGTTTCCGGGGCCCCGCATCCGGATGGGCCCGTACGCGCTAAGCGGGCTTAACCGGCTCCGCCTGCTCCACGGGCTCCCCGGCGAGCGGCAGCCGCACCTCGAAGCGCGCGCCCCCGGCCTCCGACCGCTCCACGCGGATCGTCCCCCCGTGCGCGCGCACCACGTTCTCCACGATCGCCAGGCCCAGCCCGGTGCCGCCGTGGTCGCGGCTGCGGGCCTCGTCCAGCCGGGTGAACCGCTCGAACACCCGCAGCCGGTCCGCCTCCGGGATCCCCGCGCCGTCGTCGCTCACCGTCAGCAGCGCCTGCTTTTCTTCCCTGCGCACCTCGACCTCGACCTCGTTCCTGGCGTGCCGCTGCGCGTTGTCGAGCAGGTTGGACAGAACGCGCGCGAGCTGCGGCGGGTCGGCCAGGACCGCGACCCCGTCCGACAGCACGAGCCGTGTGGGCAGCCGGTCCGCCCGGCCGCGTAGCTCCGAGCGCACCGCGCCGGGGAGGTCCACCCGCTGGCGGGTGTCCGGTGAAGCGTCTTCCGCGCCGGTGAGATAAAGCAGGTCGGTGACGATCGCCTGAAGCCGGTCGACGTCGCCGAGCGCCCGGCCGATCAGATCCCCCAGCTCGGTGTCCTCGGGGTGCATCCGGGCCTCCTCCAACTGGAGGTGTAGCCCGGCGATCGGTGTGCGCAGCTCATGGGAGGCGTCGGTGACGAACCGCCGCCGTACCTCGACGGCGTTCTCCAGGCGCGTCAGCGTGCCGTTGACCGTACGGGCGAGCCGGGCGACCTCGTCGTCGCCGGGCGGTTCGCGGACCCGGCCGCTCAGATCCTTGAAGGTGATGTCGGCCAGTTGCGCCCTGATCGCGTCGACCGGCCGCAGCGTGTGGCCGGTGACCTGCCAGGTCGTCCAGCCGACCAGCGCGATCAGCGCGGCGGTCTGGGCGGCCACCGCCGTGTTGACGACGCCGGTGGACAGCATGCCGCCGATGCGCCCGGCGTAGACGACCGGCGAGTCCACCGCGGGGCCGACCCTCAGCGCGGTGAGGTGCAGGCATCCCGGCTCCGGGTTGAGACAGGTCTGCACGTCGTTCAGGGGGTCGTCCGCTGTGGGCCAGACGGTGCTCATCGGGGGGTGTCCCCAGGCCCCGGCGGAGGAGGCGATCACATGCCTCTGGGGGTCGAGCACCTGCACCATGTCGATGCCGGGCACGACCGAGGTGATCTTGCTATGCAGGTGTCCCGTACGTATCGTCACGGCGACCGCCATGGCCTCGGCCCGGGTGTCGTGCCAGATCGCGTTGGCCAGCACGCGTTGGATGGAGGCGTTGAGCACCAGCGCCATCGGGACGAGGATCAAAGCGGTGATCAGGACGGTCAGGAGCGTCACGCGCCCCCGGATCGACCGTGGGCGCAGCTTGTAAGGACCACGGCCCATACACCCAAGCTATGCGACCCGGCGCCCGGTCACGAATCCGGCGGGGAGGCCCAGCCCGCATCCGGACCCGGCCGCGTCGCCCGGCGGCGTCCGAACAGTCGCAGGCCCGCGAAGAGGACGAACCCGGCCGCGAATCCTCCGGCGGCGTACCAGATCTTGATGGGCCCGTCCTCGCCCCCGGACACGACCGGGGACGCCTGAGGCGTGGCGGAGCCCACCGGAGCCGTTCCCGAGGGACGCTTCGGCGTGCCCAGGGCGGTGATCAACGCGGCGTCGACCGGGTCCCCGGACACCACGCGGTCGCCGGGACGCAGCGGGTCCGTCCCGGTGCCGACCTGCCGGTTTCCCGAACACTGGCCCGTGTGCAGCGGTACTCCGGGGACGGGCGGCACCACGCCCGTCGGCTCGGAGGAGGCGAACACGAGGTACCGGCCGCCGGTCGTGAACTGGTACCCGCACGCGGGGGTGTCGGCGTTGGAGGCCACCTCGAACTGGACGACCGGGTCGCTCTTGTAGACCTGGTCGGCGCGGAAGGTGTAGACGATCGGGGGGCGCGGGCCGAGCGGGTCGCCGCCCTCCGCCTGGCGCGAGGCCACGACCGTGCCGGTGAAGACGGCCGCCGACCGCTTCATCTGGTCGGCGGGCGGCTGGGAAGCGCAACTGCACGCGCACGCCGCGCTCGGGGCCGTGACGAGGAACCCCGCAGCGAGCAGCAGGACGGCCGTCACTCGACTTCTCATGACCTCAGAACGTACCCAGGGCCCCGGCGGTTCGACTCGCGCGGCCCGGGCGACGGCACGCGGAATTCCGCACCGCCCGGGACGCTGGACCGACGCCGAGAAGTCGGCGGTCTACCAGGACTGGCTCAAGCGTCACGGACCCCTTCCTCAGCCGCAGTCCCTGGAGCCCCCTACCGCCGGGACCAGCGCCGACCACTCGGCCTCCTTCTCCCTCACCATCGGCGGGAACCAGGGCGACACCACCTGGAAGGAATGGACCGCCTACACCGCCGGCCAGACGGTGACCTACGCGGGCGTGACCTACCGGTGCCTCCCTCGCCGCCCGGCTGGGAGCCGCCGAACGTCCCGTCGCTGTGGCAGCGCATCGGCTAGTCCCGGACCTAGTGAGAATCCCTGATCTCACTGGCCGGACACGGCCTCCGCGTGATCGGCCGCGTGTTGTGTGGACACCCCGAGATCACGCGGCGTGCCGCTCACCCCAGAAAACACGAGGTCCGGTCACCGCGGACCGGGCCTCGTCCGACGTCCCGGCGTTCGCCTCACTGGACGTCACCCGTCACCCATGGTTTCACGTCAGCTTCTCGGCCCTGAAGGGACCGAGCTTGCAGCTCCTCACCGTGCATGGGGTGCACGGGTCAGGCCGCGTCATCGGCAGCGTGACTCACTGCCCGGCGACCGATGTTGATCGCCGCGTTGTGGTCGGCCGGGCCGGCGAACCCGCACCTGACACACCGGAAGTCGTCCCGGGTGGGACGGTTGCGCTTGTCGCAGTGGCCGCACTGGTGGCAGGTCCGCGAGGTGTTACGCGGGTCCACCAGCCGCACGGGCACACCCGCCAAGGCGGCCTTGTAGGCGATGAACGTGCGGAGCTGGTGGAAGCTCCACGAGTGCAGGTCGGCACGCCGAGCCTTGGTAACCGTGACCCTTTCGCGGATGCCCTGAAGGTCTTCGAGGGCGATCCCCTGCCGGGTGTCTTTGGCTTTGCCGACCAGATGCTTACTGATCACATGGTTGGTGTCCCGGGCGAACCGGGCTTCCTTACGGCGGCGCCTCTTCAGCAGCCGCTTGGCGGACTTGGTGCCCTTGGCCTGGAGCCGCGCCCGCAGACGGGCGTTACGCCGCCGGACAGCGCGCACACCCTTCCCGCAGTGGGCCTCGCCGGTGGAGTCGGTGGCCAGGTTGACGATGCCGAGGTCCACGCCCAGCCACTCGTCAGGCTCTCCGCCTTGCGGGGGCTCGGGAACGTCGATCACCACGGCGAGGAACCACGCCCCGTCGCGGTAGACGAGATCCGCCTGCCCGCGCATCGTCGCCCCTGTGGTGGCCGGCCATCGGCCTTGGTAGACCACGGGGACGGTGATCCGCCCGTTCAGGGTGAGGATGCCGGCCCGGTCGCGGCCTTTCCACGACAGGATGCGCTGGTCGTAGGCGACTGCACCCAGCTCACGGAACACGGGCTTAATGGTCTTGTCCCGTTTGTAGGCCTCGCACGCTTTGGCGATGGAGCGGATGGCCATCTGTGCCGACAGCCCGAAGTCGGCGCGGAGTTCGGCGTAGACGAGCTTCTGGAGCCCGATCTTGTTCGCGGTGCGGTGGGCGAATGCGACTTCGGCGGCCCGGTTGGCGGCGGCGTTGCATGCCCGCATCGTCGCCAGCAGCGCCTCGGTCTGCTCGGCGCTCGGGGCGAGCTTCAGCATCTCCGTAACCAACACGCCACTGAGCGTAACGCTCAATGGTCACGAAAGGATCACATCGTGAAGGGCCGTTCCCCCGGCCCTGAAGTGAAGGACTGGGCTTCCGCGCTGCAGGTGCTAGGTGAACCACGGCTCCGGGCGCGCCCGGCCGCGTGGACCAGCAGTGCGGTCCCCGCGCCGGCCGCGTACCAGAACAGGTCCGGCGCGTTGAAGGTCGACCCGAGGACGAGCCGCGCGAGCGCGCTGTGCCGGGACAGCTCCGCCGGTACCCCGCTGAGCTGCGCGAACTCGACGATCCAGCTCACGGCCAGCGCGGTCCCCGCCGCGGTCACGGGCCTCACCCGGGGCGCGGCCAGGACGACCAGCCCGTACACCAGCACGGTGTAGAGCGCGTCCCCGGCGTACTTGGCGAAATCGCCTCCGGCAAGCGCCCGCACCCCGAGCCCCGCCACCACCGTGCCCACCACCGCCACGCCGGCCGCCAGACGCGCACGCAGTGCCCCACCACCCCGTCGAACCAACCGAAAGTCGGACACGCAGGGCATTGTATGAGCCGCGTTCAGGTCGCGATGCGATCACGGCCCTGGCATCCGCGTCGCACATCGCCCTGCGTACCGGCGAGCGCCTCGCGGATCACTTCGTTCCGCTTCTTCAGCATGTCGAGCTCGCGGACGCGCTGGACGAGGCGGTTGTCCGCGGCGTACGCGTCGGCTTCGTCGTAGAGACGGTAGCAGCGGGGGCCCTTGCCGGCCCGCGGCCCCTCGCCGGGAGAGGACGACGGGCCGGGCCGGCCATGGCGGTGCCGGGGCCCGGGGATCGCATAATCTGACCAGGTCAGATGGGTCTTCACGGGGCCGTCGAGGGGGGAGCCGCGCATGGTCATCGGGCTTTCCCTGGTCGCGGCCTGTCTGCTGGGCCTGGGCTTCGTCGCCCAGCAGCACGCCGCGTACCGCGAGCCCCTGAGCCAGATACTGCACCCGCGCCTGTTGCTGGACCTCGTCCACATGCCCCTGTGGCTGGCGGGCATCGGCCTGATGTTCTGCGGGCAGATCCTCAGCGCGATCGCGCTCGGGCAGGCGAGCGTCGCGGCGGTCGAGCCGCTCCTGGCGACGAGCCTGTTGTTCGCCCTGGTCGCGGCGCACATGATCTACCAGCAGCACTTCTCCTGGGTCGAATGGCTCGGCGCGGTGCTGGTGAGCGGCGGTGTGGCGCTCTTCCTGGCTTTCGGGGAGCCGCGTCAGGCGCGGGGGCACGACCTCCCCGATCCGGGCTCACCACGCTGGCTCGCGATGCTCCTGGCGGCCGGGCTCTCGGCCGTCCTCGTGGTGATCGCGCTACGGGTGTCCCTCCAGGTCAAGGCCATGCTCCTGGCCGCCGCGGCGGGCGTGCTGTACGGAATGCAGGACGTCCTGACGCACAGCACGTTGATCACCCTGGACAACGGCGTGGGCGCGGTCGCGCAGACCTGGCAGCCGTACATCGTGCCGTGCGTGGCCATCGTGGGGCTTCTGCTCAACCAGAGCGCGTTCGACGCCGCGCCGCTGCGGGTCTCGCTGCCGGCCACCACCGCCACCGAGCCGGTGATCGGCATCCTGCTCGGCATCGTCATCTTCGCGGAGCGCCTGCATGTCGCCCCGGGCGCGCTGGCGGCCGAGGTCGCCGGTCTGACGGCGATGGTGACCGGCATCCTGCTGCTCGGGCGGTCTCCCTTCCTGGCCAAGCGGGAGAACGGCGCACTCCAGCGGCAGGCCGGGGAGCGGTGATGTTGCCGGTCATCCTGGCGCTCTGCGCCGCCGCGAGCAATGCGTTCGCCTCCGTGCTCCAGCGTCGCGCGGCGCGCATGGTGCCCGCGCAGAAGGCGTTCCGGCTGTCGCTGTTCCTCGCGCTCATCCGTCAGCCGGTCTGGCTGGCCGGAATCGGCGCGCTGATCGCGGGGTTCGCCTTCCAGGCCGCCGCGCTGGCCTTCGGGGCGCTGGCGCTCGTCCAGCCGACCCTCGTCATCGAGCTGCCGTTCACGATGGTCCTCATCTCGTGGATGTTCGGCATCAAGCTCGACCGCCGCTCGTGGGCGGCGGTCGGGGTGATGACCGCCGGGCTCGCGACGTTCCTCGCCAGCGCCGCGCCCGGACCGGGCCGCCAT
The DNA here is from genome assembly GCF_040683095.1 of Sphaerisporangium sp. NPDC051017. Lineage (NCBI taxonomy): Bacteria > Bacillati > Actinomycetota > Actinomycetes > Streptosporangiales > Streptosporangiaceae > Sphaerisporangium > Sphaerisporangium sp. NPDC051017. The sequence goes on along the minus strand of NZ_JBFBCI010000001.1, from coordinate 89,501 downwards.
CCGCCCACCTCCGCGCTCTGGCTGATGGCGGGCGTCGTCACGGTGGGCACCATGATCGGGCTGGTGGCCGTGGCCCGTCTCCTCTTGACCGGCGCGGGCCGGGCCGCGGTGCTGGGCGTCGCGGCCGGCATCGGGTTCGCCTTCACCGCGACGTTCATGAAAGAGAGCACGTCCATCTTCGAGTCCGACCCGGGAGCCCTGGTCGCCTCGTGGGAGCTGTACGCGATGGTGCTCGCGGGGTTGCTCAGCCTGTTCCTGCTGCAGAACGCGCTGCAGAGCGGGCCCCTGGTGGCGGCGCAGCCGGCGCTGACGATCAGCGACCCGGTGGCGAGCATTCTCTACGGCACCCTGCTGTTCGGCGAGTACGTGCGCACGGGGCCGTGGATCATCCTGGAGGCCGCCGGCATCGGGCTGATCATCTACGGGAGCTGTCTGCTGTCCAAGTCGCCGCCGATCCGGGCGCACGCGCGCGCTTCGTCCGCGGCGCGGGAGCGCGCCTGACCGGCGTGCCGGGCTTGCTGTCGGGCAGGGGGCCGGGCAGGAGGGTCGGGCGGGGCGCCGATCAGGGTCTCGGCGGGTGGCGACGCGGACAGGGCCGCGGCGCGGGCGACCTGGCGGGCGCGGTGCCCGTCGTCCGCCAGCCGGTCGAGCGCGCGCAGCAGGTCCGCGCCGCGCCGGGCGTGGACGGTCACCCCGGCCCGCGCCATCGCCCGCACGCCGTCGCGGCCGTGACCGGCGATGGGACGGTAGGAGATCACGGGAAGCCCCGCGGCGAAGGCTTCCTCGCAGGTCAGCCCGGCTCCATTGTCCACCAGCGCGTACGCCGCCGCCATGAGCGCGGGCACGTCGTCACGCCACCCGAGGGCCGGCCCGTCCCCGGCGGCCTCGAGGCGGCGGCGCAGGGCGGCGTTGCGCCCGCACAGGACGACCGGCGTGTACCGCCCGGACCGCGCGAGGACGCGCGCCGCCCGTGCCACCGGCCCCACCCCCCACGACCCCGCGGAGATCAGCACCAGCCGGTCCCCGGGACGCGCGCCGATGCTGGCGCGCGCCGCGGCCCCGCCGTCCGGGCGCGTGAACGCGGGCCGCACCACCGGGGCGCAGGGGACGGCGGGGCGGCCGGTCGCGGCGGTGATCGGGCCGGTCAGGGCAGGGTTCGGGCAGAGGTGGCGGTCGTTGCCCGGGTGCAGCCACATCCGGTGCACGGCGAAGTCGGTCACCAGGACCGTGCTGCGCGTCCGCAGCCGCCCCCGCTCGCGCAGCCGCCCGGTCGCCTGGGCGGCCAGGTGGAACGTCGAGACGACCTCGTCGTACCGGTGCAGGCCGGGCAGGCGGCCCAGGCGCGCGGCCGTCAGGACGGTCAGCGGCGAGGCGGACGGCGCCCGTTTGGCGATGAAGAAGACCTGGTAGATGACGTCATAGAGCCAGGGCGCCCGCGTGATCACCCACTGGTACCCCCGGCGCAGCAGCGATCCCAGCCCAAGGGGGAGGAGCTGGAGGACATCGACGATCTCCGCCTCGGCGCCGTCCTCGACGAGCCGCCGGGCCAGCTCCGCGGCGACCCCGTCGTGGCCCGCGCCCATGCCCGCGCTCAGGATCAGCACCCGCCGCCCGGTCACGGTCCCTCACCACCGCGGGCCGTCCGGTGATCCGCCTGGCGCTCGCGGGGACGGCCGCGGGGCTGGCCGCCGTGCACGCCGGACCCGCCGCGACCTGGCTGCCCGGCGTGCGGCGGCTGCTCCCCGGGCTCGCGGGGGTGGGCAGGCCCGGCCACGTCGCGCTGACCTTCGACGACGGCCCCGACCCGGCCTCCACGCCGCACTTCCTCGACGAACTGCGGCGGCTCGGCTGCCGGGCCACGTTCTTCGTGCTCGGGGAGATGCTCGAACGCCACCCGGAGGTCGGCCGCCGCGTCGTCGCGGAGGGCCACGAGCTCGGCGTGCACGGCTGGCGGCACGACAACGCCCTCGGCATGCGGCCGGGCCGCGCGGCCAAAGAGATCGGCGCCGCGTGCGACCTGGTCCACGCGGTCACCGGCGTCCGTCCCGCCTGGTACCGGCCGCCCTACGGCGTGCTCAGCGCCGAGACGCTGGTCGCGGCCCGCGCGCGTGGCCTGCGCCCGGTGCTGTGGACGGCGTGGGGCCGGGACTGGACGGCCACGGCGACCCCCGCGTCCGTGCTGGCCGCCCTGGCGCCCGGCCTGCGCGGCGGCGCCACCCTGCTGCTGCACGACTCCGACCACACCTCCGCCCCCGGTTCCTGGCGGGCGGCGCTCGGCGCGCTGCCCGCGCTGGTCGGCCGCTGCCGTTCCCTGGGGCTGCGCGCGGGGCCGCTGCGCGAGCACGGCGTCGCCCGGGCCGGGCGGCGTGCCCAGGACCCGGAGGTACGGCGATGGGCTCGTCACGGCCGCGCTCCTCGATGACGGCGTCGAAATGAACGTCTCCGGCGGCCGGTACCGGTAAAGGCGCGATCGTGCCAATGCTCGCCATGATGGCGGGCGGCGGAACTCACGGCCGCCTTTACCGGCGGAGCGGGCCCGTCCCGGCAATCCGCAAATTCATCGTCGAGGGAACGCAATAGGTGCCCGTGATCAGGTCGTTCCTCGTTTGATGGCGTCTGTGGGCGGAAATTCCGTACCGGTGTCATCGCGGCAGGACGGCAAATACGACGTCGTATCCAGGGCCACCGGTGAAAATTTTCCGGTGGCCTTACGGTTATTGCCGCGCGCGTATCGTGACCACCTTCTCGCGGTTTACGGATTCGCACGTTTCGTCGACGACATCGGCGACGAGGCAAAGCCGGGCGATCGGATGTGGCTGCTCGACCTCGTCGACGCCGACCTCGACCGCCTGTACGCCGGGACGGCCCCCTGCCTGTCCGCCGTCCAGGCGCTCGCGCCCACCGTCGAGGCGTGCGAGGTCCCGGCCGAGCCGTTCCGCAAGCTGGTGACGGCCAACCGCCGCGACCAGACCGTCATCCGGTACGAGACCTTCGACGACCTGCTCGCCTACTGCGAGCTGTCGGCCAACCCCGTCGGGCACATCGTGCTGCGCGTCTTCGGCCAGGCGAGCGCGGAGCGGCTGCCGCCGTCCGACCGGGTGTGCACGGCGCTGCAGGTCGTCGAGCACTGCCAGGACGTCGGCGAGGACCACCGGCGGGGCCGCGTCTACCTGCCCGCCAAGGACCTGCACGACTTCGGCTGCGCCGAGGACGACCTGGCGGCGGCCACGACGTCGCCGGCGCTGCGCCAGGTGGTGGCCCTGCAGACGGCACGGGCCGCGCGGCTGCTGGAGGAGGGCCGCCCGCTCGTCGCGACGCTCACCGGGCACGCGCGCCGGGCCGTCGCGGGCTACGTCGCCGGGGGCCTCGCCACGGTCGCCGCGCTGGAGCGGTCCGCGTACGACGTCCTCGGCAGGGCCGTGCGCCCGCGCCGCGGCCGGTGGCTTGCGTCCTGGCTGCGGCTTCTGGCGACCGGCGTTCCGGCCCCGACTACTAGCGAAGGGAGGTGAACGGGTGACCGTCGCTCTCGCGTACCGCCGCTGCGAGCGGATCGTCCGCACCCAGGCGAGGAACTTCTCCTACGGCATCCGGCTGCTGCCCGCCCCCAAGCGCCGCGCGCTCAGCGCCGTGTACGCCTTCGCCCGCAGGATCGACGACATCGGCGACGCCGGCGGCCCGGCCGCCGAACGTCTCGCCCGCCTCGCCGAGGCCCGCGCGGCGATCCGGCCACCCCATCCGGCCGTCGAGCCGGACCCAGGTGATCTGGTCCTGGTCGCCCTGCGCGACGCGGCCCGCCGCTACCCCATCCCGCTCGGCGCCTTCGACGAACTGATCGACGGGTGCGCCGCCGACGTGCGCGGGGCCGCGTATGAGAGCTTCGACGACCTGCTCGCCTACTGCCGGTGCGTCGCCGGATCGGTCGGGCGGCTGTCCCTCGGCGTCTTCGGGGCGCGCGACCCCGGTGTGGCGGCGCCGCTCGCCGACGCCCTTGGCGTGGCGCTGCAGATCACCAACATCCTGCGCGACGTGCGTGAGGACCGGCTCGCCGGGCGCGTCTACCTCCCCGCCGAGGACATCGAACGCTTCGGCTGCACGCTCACCCTGGACTCCTCCGGGGCGTTCGCCGACCCGCCGCACCGCCTGGCGAAGCTGATCCGGTACGAGGCCGAGCGGGCCCGCGAGTGGTACCAGCGCGGCATGCGGCTGCTGCCCATGCTGGACCGGCGCAGCGCCGCCTGTACCGCGGCGATGGCCGGCATCTACCGCAGCCTGCTCGAACGCATCGCCGCCGAGCCTGAGCGGGCGATGGCCGCCAGGTCGTCGCTGCCCTCCTGGGAGAAGGCGATGGTCGCCGCGCGCGCCCTCGCGGGAGCCGGACGATGAGCGCCGCGCCCGTCGCGATCGTCGGCGGCGGCCTCGCCGGCATCGCCGCCGCGGTCGCCCTCGCCGAGGCGGGCCTGCCGGTGACGGTGTACGAGGCCCGGCCGCGGCTCGGCGGCGCCACCCACTCGTTCCGGCGCGACGGCCTGACCGTGGACAACGGCCAGCACGTGTTCCTGCGCTGCTGCACGGCCTACCGGGGCCTGCTCGACCGGATCGCCGGCCCCGGCCAGGTGCGCGTGCAGGACCGGTTCGACGTGCGCGTCCTCACCCCGGCGGGACGGGCGGGACGCCTGCGCCGCGCCGCGCTGCCCGGCCCCTTCCACATGATCCCCGCGATCGCGGCGTACTCGCTGCTCGGCCCCGCCGACCGGCTGCGTGCCGTCCGCGCGTCCGCCGCCCTGACCCGGCTCGACCCCTCCGACCCCGTGCTCGACCGGGTAGCCCTCGGCACCTGGCTGGCCGCGCACGGGCAGCGCGCCCCCGCCCGCGAGGCCCTGTGGGAACTGTTCACGGTGGCGGCGCTGAACGTCCCGAGCGGCGAGGCGGCCCTCGGGCCCGCGGCCAAGGTGTTCCAGACGGCGCTGCTCGGCCGCGCCGACGCCGCCGACATCGGGATCCCGGCCGTGCCGCTCGGCGTCCTGCACGGCACCGGGGCCCTGGCCGCGATCCGGCGGCGCGGCGGCGAGGTGCGCCTGTCGGCGAAGGTCACGGCCGTCGAGCGCGGCCCGGCGATCATCGTGGACGGCGCGCGGGTCGCCGCGCCCGCGGTCATCGTGGCCACGCCGCACGAGCAGGCCGCCCGGATCACCCCGCGCGACGCCGCGCCCGACAGGGACCGCTGGAGCGGCCTCGGGGCCGAGCCGATCGTCAACGTGCACGCCATCTTCGACCGGCCGGTCACCGCCCTGCCGTTCGCCGCCGTCGTGGGCTCGCCCGTGCAGTGGGTGTTCGACAAGACCCACGTCGCCGGGCTGGACCGGGGCCAGTACCTCACCGTCTCGGTGTCCGCCGCGAGCCGCTGGATCGACATGCCCGTCGCCAAGCTCCAGGCCGAGTTCGTCCCCGCGCTCGAACAGCTCTTCCCCACGCGGGCGCGGCTCATGGACTTCTTCGTCACCAAGGAGCGGCGCGCCACCTTCCGCCAGAGCCCTGGCAGCGGCGCGCTCCGTCCGAGGGCCGCCACCCGGTGGCCCGGCCTGTACCTCGCCGGCGCGTGGACGAACACGGGCTGGCCCGACACCATGGAGGGCGCCGTGCGCAGCGGACTGGAGGCGGCCCGCCTCGTAAGGCGGCATCTTCGGCAAGGAATTCCCACGTGAGCCCGGTCGTCCCGGCGGCGGTGGAGGCCGCCCGCGAGATCGTCGACCCGGTGATGCGCGAGGCCGTCGCGCGGCTGGACCCGATCACCGCGCGCGTCGCCGCCTACCACCTCGGCTGGGCCGACGCCGCCGGGCAGGCCGTCGCGCACGGCGGGAAGGCTCTGCGTCCCGCGCTCGCCGTGCTGTCGGCGCGGGCCGCGCGCGGCGGCCCTGACGTGGGTGCCCATGTGGGTGCGGTGGCGGGCGCCGCGGTGGAGCTGGTGCACGCGTTCTCGCTGCTCCACGACGACATCATGGACGGCGACCGGGTGCGCAGGCACCGCCCCGCCGCGTGGACGGTGTTCGGCCGGTCCGAGGCGATCCTCGCGGGCGACGCCCTGCTGGCACTGGCCGGGGAACTCCTGATCGAGCGCGGCACGCCCGGCTTCGTGGACGCGGCGCGGGCGCTCGCCCGCACCACCCGCGGGCTGATCGCCGGCCAGGGGCTCGACCTCGAGTTCGAACGGCGCGACGACGTGACGCTGGAGGAATGCCTGCGGATGTCGGCGCGCAAGACCGGCGACCTACTGGCGTGCGCCTGCTCCATCGGCGCCACGGCCGCCGGGGGGCCAGGGCCGCTGGCGTCATCGCTGGCGGCGTTCGGCATGGAGGCGGGCGTGGCCTTCCAGCTCGCCGACGACCTGCTCGGCATCTGGGGCAGCCCCGAGGTGACCGGCAAACCCGTCCTGTCCGACCTGCGCGCCCGCAAGAAGAGCCTGCCCGTCGTCGCCGCCCTGACCAGCGGGACGGCGGCCGGCGAACGCCTCGCCCGGCTGCTCGCGTTGCCCGGCCCACCGGCCGAACCCGACCTGCGGGACGCCGCGCGCCTGGTCGAAGAGGCAGGCGGCCGGGACTGGGCCGAAACAGAGGCCAAACACCGGCTCGACGCCGCCGGACTGCACCTCGACGCCGTGGACATGCCCGCCGACGTGCGCGCGGACTTCCTCGACATCGTCCTCTCCCTCGCCGCCCGGGACCGCTGACATGACGGCCTACATGACGACGGTCGACGTCCATCTGCCCGCCTCCAGCGCCGGGCTGGCCCTCGGCGCCGCCTGCGACCACCTGATCCGCCTGCGCTCGCCGGAGGGCTGGTGGAAGGGCGAGCTCCAGACCAACGTGACCATGGACGCCGAGGACCTGCTGCTGCGCGAGTTCCTCGGCATCCGCACCGAGAGGGACACCGCGGACGCGGCGCGGTGGATCCGCTCCGAGCAGCGCGACGACGGCACGTGGGCCAACTTCCACGGCGGGCCCGCCGACCTGTCCACCACCGTCGAGGCCTACGTCGCGCTGCGCCTCGCCGGGGACCCCGTGGACGGGGCGCACATGCGCGCGGCCGCCGCGTACGTCCTGCGCTCCGGAGGGATCGAGGCGACCCGGGTCTTCACCCGCATCTGGCTGGCCCTGTTCGGCCGGTGGCGCTGGGAGGACCTGCCCGTGATGCCGCCCGAACTGATCTACCTGCCGTCCTGGGCGCCGCTCAACGTGTACGACTGGGCGTGCTGGGCCCGGCAGACGATCGTCCCGCTCACGATCGTCAGCGCCCACCGGCCCGTGCGCCCGCTGCCGTTCCGGCTGCACGAACTGCGCACCGGACGGCCCGTGCCCCGGCGCTCGGGCCTCGGCTGGGAGGGCGTGTTCGGCGGGCTCGACCGGCTCCTGCACCGATACCAACACAGGCCCGTCCGCCGGGTACGGGAGGCCGCGCTGCGGCGCGCCGCCGAATGGATCGTGGCGCGCCAGGAACTCGACGGCTCCTGGGGCGGCATCCAGCCGCCATGGGTGTACTCGCTGATCGCGCTCCACCTGGCCGGATACCACCTCGACCACCCCGTCATGCGCCGCGGCATCGAAGGGCTCGACCGGTTCACGATCCGGGACGCGCGGGGGCGCATGCTGGAAGCGTGCCAGTCCCCGGTATGGGACACCGCCCTCGCCGTCAACGCCCTGCTCGACGCGGGCGTGCCCGCCGACGACCCCGTCATCGCCAAGGCCGCCGACTGGCTCATCGGCGAGGAGGTCCAGGGCCCCGGCGACTGGGCCGTACGCCGTCCCCACCTGCCGCCCGGCGGCTGGGCGTTCGAGTTCGACAACGACGGCTACCCCGACACCGACGACACCGCCGAGGTCGTCCTCGCGCTGCGCCGCACCCGCCGACCCGGCGCGCGGCCGGCGATCGACCGCGCCGTGCGCTGGATGGAGGGCATGGCCTCGCGCGACGGAGGCTTCGCCGCCTTCGACGCCGACAACACCCGCACACTCTGCACCAGGCTGCCGTTCTGCGACTTCGGCGCGGTCATCGACCCGCCGTCCGCCGACGTCACCGCCCACGTCGTCGAGGCGCTCGCGCACGAACGGCCCGCCGGATCCGCCCCCCTGCGACGGGCCGTCGTCTGGCTGCTGAAGGCGCAGGAGCCGGACGGCTCCTGGTTCGGGCGGTGGGGCGCCAACCACGTGTACGGCACCGGCGCCGTCGTCCCCGCCCTGGTCGCCGCGGGTGTACGGCCGGAGAGCTCCTGCGTGCGGCGGGCCGTCGCCTGGCTGCGCCACCACCAGAACGACGACGGCGGGTGGGGCGAGGACCTGCGCTCGTACAACGACCCGGCGTGGATCGGGCGCGGGGAGTCGACCGCGTCGCAGACGGCGTGGGCGCTGCTGGCCCTGCTCGCCGCCGGGGAGCGCTCGGAGGAGGTCGACCGGGGCGTGCGGTGGCTGGTCGAACACCAGCGCCCGGACGGCACGTGGGACGAACCGTACTTCACCGGCACGGGCTTTCCCGGCGACTTCTACATCAACTACCACCTCTACCGGCTGGTCTTCCCGATCAGCGCCCTCGGCCGCTACCTCCACGCCCGCGAAACCGACGCCGCGGCCCGCGCAACCGCCACAGGCGTCCCCGTCCGCGAGGGCGACACAGTGATCATCCGCCCGGCGGACGCGGCGACGCCCGCCCACGCGAGCGATGGGAGAGCCGTTACTCCAGAAGAGGCGACGGCCGTTGGGGCGGACGGCGGTGCGGTCGCCGTTCGTCCCGGGGAGGCGACGGCCGTTCTCGCGGGCGATGGGGCTGCCGTTCGTCCGGAAGATGTGCCGACGGCTGTTGGGCCGGACGAGGGTCTGGCCGTCGGTCGTCCGGGAGAGGCGGCGCGGGAGCGGGCGTCGTGACGCGGCTGCTGGTCTGCGCGGCCCTCGGCGTCGAGGCGAGGGCGCTGCGCCGCGGCCTGGCCACCGTGGATCTCCCGCGTGGCCTGGCCGAGGTACGCGTGGTCAGGACCGGGGCCGGGCCACGGCGAGCCGCCCGTGCGGCGAGCACGCTGCCGCCGTACGACGCGCTGGCCGTGGCGGGGTTCGGCGGCGCGGTCGATCCGTCCCTGCGGCCTGGGGACGTGGTGGTGGCCTCGGAGGTCCGCTTCGGTGACCGCGCGTACCCTTGCCCGTCCGCGCCGCTGCTGGCGTCTGAGCTGGCCCGCGACGGGCTGCGTACGCACGTCGGCCCCCTGTTGACCTGCGACCACGTGGTCCGGGAGGCCGAGCGCCCGCACCTGGCCAGGCTCGGGGCGCTCGCCGTCGACATGGAGACCGGCCCGCTGGCCGAGGCGGCTTATGGGGATCCGCCGGCCGCGGCGGCGCACGGGGATCCGCCGGCCGAGAGTGTGCACGGGGATCCGTCGGCCGAGACCGTGCATGGGGATCCGTCGGCCGAGGCGGCGCGCAGCCGTCCGATCGCGGCCGTGCGCGTGATCGTCGACGCTCCCGGGACACCCCTGCTCGGCCTCGCCGTCGTCCGCGCCGGCCTGACCGCCCGCCGCGTCCTGCGCCGCGTCGCCCCGGCCCTCGCCCGCTGGGCCTCCTCCGCCGCCCCGCCCGATGCCTACCCGTCCCCCGCACACCTGCCCGACACGGCCCCGCTCGCAGATTTCCCCCGCCGGAACACGCCCCCAGCGCTTCGGCCGACCCGCGCCGAGGACACCGTCCGGTTCCCACCTCCCGGGGAGGTGCTGTTATGACGATCCCGGTTCGTCAGAGCCTTCGCGTCGGCGGCTACATCCTGCGTCAGAAGCTGCGCGGCCGCGACAAGTTCCCGCTGCTGGTCGAGCTGGAGCCGCTGTTCGCCTGCAACCTGGCCTGCGCCGGCTGCGGCAAGATCCAGCACCCCGCAGGCGTCCTGAAGCGCCGCATGCCCGTCGAGCAGGCCGTCGCCGCCATCGAGGAGTGCGGCGCGCCGATGGTGTCGATCGCGGGCGGGGAGCCGCTCATGCACCCGCAGATCGCCGAGATCGTCCGGCGGCTCGTCGCCCGCAGGAAGTACGTCTACCTGTGCACCAACGCGCTGCTCATCCCCAAGAAGATCGACCAGTTCACGCCATCGCGGTACTTCGCGTGGACCGTCCACATCGACGGCCTGCGGGAACGCCACGACGCGTCCGTGTGCAAGGAAGGCGTGTTCGACGAGGCGGTCGCCGCCGTGCGCGAGTGCCGCAGGCGCGGCTTCCGCGTCACCACCAACACGACCTTCTACAGCGGGGACTCCCCGCAGACCGTCATCGACGTCCTCAACTACCTCAACGACGAGCTACGCGTGGACCAGATGATGATCTCCCCGGCCTACGCCTACGAGAAGGCCCCCGACCAGGAGCACTTCCTCGGGGTCCGGGAGATCCGCGACCTGTTCAGGAAGGCGTTCGCGGGCGGCAACCGCCGCAGATGGCGGTTCAACCACTCGCCCCTCTTCCTGGACTTCCTGGAAGGGAAGATCGACTTCCCGTGCACGGCCTGGGCGATCCCGTCGTACTCGCTGTACGGCTGGCAGCGGCCGTGCTACCTGATGGCCGACGGGTACGCGCGGACGTACCAGGACCTGGTCGAGAAGACCGCGTGGGACTCCTACGGGCGGGGGCGCGACCCGCGCTGCGAGAACTGCATGGCCCACTGCGGCTACGAACCGACCGCCATCTTCGCCACCCTGAGCTCCCTGAGGGAATCCCTCCGCGCCATCCGCACCCACTGACAGAGATGATGTGGGTGAGCACCTCCCGCCCCAGGCCGGAGCATCCCTCCGCGCCGGATCCGGGGCCGGTCATCCGAAGCGCCGGGCGAGCGTGCGGAACAGGCCGGGGGCCGAGCCGCGTAGTCGTGCCGGGATCCGCAGCCAGGCCGGAACGTATGATTCGGCCAGGCCGCGTTCGACCGCCGCCAGGACGCATCGGGCCGCCCGCTCCGGTGTGATCGGCGCGGGCCAGGTCCGGTCGTAGGGTGCCCCTCGCCTGTGGAAGAACGGCGTGTCCACCACGCCCGGAAGCACCACCGACACCCCGATACCCGGGACCTGCCGCACCTCGTCCCGCAGCGCCTCCGCGAACACGAGAAGCCCCGCCTTCGCCGCCGAGTACACCGCCTCGCGCCCTACCCCGATCGCCCCCGCGATCGACGCCACGAACACCAGGTGCCCCCGTCCCGTCTCGATCATGTGGGGCAGCACCAGCCGGGTCAGGTGCATCGGCGCCGTCAGGTTGACCGCCACCAGTTCGTCCAGCGTGTCCGGCGGCATGTCCGTGAACGACCCCGCCCACCCCACGCCGGCGTTACTGACCAGCACATCGACCTTCCCCGCCCGCTCTGCCAGCAGCTCCGGGTCCTTCGTGACGTCGCCGACCACGGCCCGTCCCCCGGTCCGCGCGGCGACAGCCTCCAACCGCGCAGGGTCCCGCCCCACCAACACCAACTCGGCCCCCGCCGCCGCCATCACGCTCGCGGTAGCCGCCCCAATGCCCGAGGAGGCCCCCGTGACCAGCACCCGAGCCCCGTCCAGCCGCATAACCGCAGGCTAACCCCACACCCCCGCCCCTCCGAGCACCAGAGGACGCACGGCGTGCCTCCCACCGGCACCGCCGAGCTGATGCCACACCGCCATCTCACCCTGGTAGAGGGCTGGTGGGACACCTCAGCGGAGTTCCGCCACCACCCCAACGTCACCTGGGTGCCCCGCACCTACGTCATGGGCGCCCTGTACGAGCGGCACCGGCTGCTGCTCGTGCCCTCAACGGTCGAAGACGCCTACCCCCGCGTCATCGTGGAGGCCGGCCTCGCCGGGCTGCTGACCCTCGGATCCGCACGGGGCGGCATCCCCGAGGCGATCGCGGACCCCGCCCTCGTCGCCCCGCCAGACGATCCCGCCGCATGGATGGCCCTCATTGACAGCCTGACCCCGGAGCGGCTCGCCGGCGCCGGGCAGGCGGCGTGGCGCCGCGCCGTCCCCATGACCCGGCGGTGCCTTCCGGAACTGGCCGCGGCGGGCGTTCTCCCATGAGCGGCCCGCCCCTTAGTCAGCGGCGGGCGGTGAAGGCCACCGTGACCTGGTCGCGGCGGGAGGTCCACCAGTGCAACAGCCGCTCACCGGAGACCCACAGCTCGTCAGGGCCGTGGTCGCCTTTGTCATAGTGCCACTGCAGCTGCCAGAAGTCGCTCGCGCGTCTCCACCACAGCCGCCTGACCGCATCCGCGAGGTCGCCATCGTCGAGCGGCACCACCGCCCGGTACCCCGCGGTGAACGCCGCGACCAGGACCAGGTCCAGCCGCCCGTCGCTCGTGGTGAACTGCACCTGTGCCGTGCGGACGACCTCCTCGCCATAGGGGCGGACGGCGAGCCGATCCCAGTCGAGGATCGCGCTGACGTGGTCGTTGTCCCACAGCAGATTGAGCGGCTGGAAGTCGCCGTGAGTCCACCCCACCGGCCCGGCAGGGACCTCGTCACCGGGCCGCTCATCGGCGTGGGCGACCAAGAGTTCCTTGCGCTGTTCCAAGGCACGGGCGGCGGCGCGGTCGAATGTCTGAGGCTCATCCAGGACGGCGATCAGCTGGAGGAACCGTTCGGCTTCGGCCGCGGCCGTCTCCGGGGTGGTCACCCTCGCCCGCAGTCGTCCAGCCGGCGACTCCAGCCCTGTGCGACTGGCGGCTAGGGCCTGGTGGGTCCGCCCGAGCAGCCGACCAAGCTCGGCGGCCTCCTCGGCGGTCAAGTTCGAACCCTCACGGTGGACGCCGTGCGCCCAAGGCAGCAAGCAGTAGGCGCGCTCGTCGACCTCCAGCACCGAGTCTCCATGCGGCGTCAGGTGCGGCGAGCACACGGGCAGGCCGTCGGCCGCAAGGGCCCGCAGGACGTCCAGACTGCGGCGGGCTTTCGGCACCGGCACATCGACGAGCTCCTTGAGCGCGAACACTCCCTGCTGGGTCTCGACCCGCCAGTTACGGTTCATCATCCCCGAGGGCAGGTACGACACCGAGGACGCCTGTCCCAGGCCGAATCCTTGCATGACGTCGGCGAGCCGGCTGCCGGCAATGCCGCCACGCCCTGCTTTACCGGCGTCTGCTGGTTCACTCACCCCAGGATGCTATGCGACACCCTCGGAGCTGTCCGGGTCTTCGCCCCCAAACCAGCCCTCGCCTGAAAACGGGGGGTGGCCGCTATCTGAATCAGCGGCAGGGCCATGGCCTTCCCGACCGGCAAGCCGTTCTCACCGAAGTGCGAGAACCGGCAGGGCCCGATGAGCTCGATGATGGTCAGGGCCGCGGGTGCTCTGGCGAGGGCGGCGGGGCTGGTGCGGTCGGCGGAAGTGGAATCGTGCGCATCCATCGACGCGGTCTTCTCGGCGAGACGGTGGCTGAGCGACCCGGGGTCCGCCCAGCCCTCCTCCGGTATGCGATCCAGGGCTGCGGGCAGCGCGTTCTGGATGAGTTCCAGGACCGGTCGGCCGTTAGCCTCTCCTGGAGTCGTTCCACTCCCGGGAGTCGAGATCGTCCAGGACGCCGCCCACAGGTCCTGTGTCGGCGCGCCACGGCGGTTCGGGATCGTCCATCGAGGAACCTCCGGCGTCTCCGTCGGCGCCGGAGGTTCCGGGTGCCCGGAGTTCGCGCCCGAGTAGCGCGCGACGCCGGAACCCGTGCCGGATCCGTTGGTCGAGCCCACCGACCAGCCCTGCACCGCCGCCCAGTTGGGCTCGTTTCCGGTGATGGGGGCTGGGTGAACTCGCCGTTGATGACGTTGACCTGCACGGGCGCGTACGCGGCGTCCGGTGCGCTTCCCGCGTGCGCGGGGGCTGCGGCGGTGGCCAGCCCCAGGCAGAGGGAAACGGCGACGCCGGGCGTCCGGACGGCGGCGGGCCAGGCGCGGGTATCGCGGACGTGGTCTATGTGACGTATGTACGGTCCCTTCACGATGATCTCCACGGAGGTGAGTGCTCGGGCGGGCCGGGTCAGGGACGTTCGGCGGTGAGCACCATGTGCTCCTACAGCCGCGAGCCCGGCGGCACCGCGGCGAGCGGCGTCAGCAGCCCCGCGTCCGGGGCGATGGGCGCCAGCCGTCCCGGGTCGCCGGCGAGCCGCAGAGTCATGACCGCCACGCGGCCGTGTCGCGCGGTGTCAATCGCTGCTACGTTCCGTGACTTCGTGCTAATAAAGGGCTGCTGATCTTCCGACTGCTCCAGGGGGTTCGATGTCTCTCGTTCGTGCAGGTCAGGGCCTCGTTGTCGTCGCCACTCTGGTGGCGGGGCCGTTCACGGCGGCCTCGGCGGCGGCCTACACGGGGATAGTCGGCGGGCCCGAGGCCCCCGCCGCCAAGTTCTCCGCGACGCTGGTGGCCCGGCACAGCGGCAAGTGCCTGGACGTGTCGGGTGTGAGCACGGACGACGGCGCGAACGTCCACCAGTGGACCTGCATCAACGGGCAGGCCAACCAGGAGTGGACCTTCGTGGCGACCGGCGGTGACTACTACAACCTGCGCGCGCGTCCCACAGTGGGAAGTGCCTGGACGTGGCGGGCGTCAGCACCGACCAAGGGGCCAACGTCCATCAATGGACGTGCATCGACGGGCAGCGCAACCAGGAGTGGCGGCTCGCCTGAACCGGCCGCCGGGCGGCGGAGCGGGGAGGTCGCGAGGGTCGGTGCCTGCCTTCCAGGCTCGGTACTTGGCGGGCAGGCAGGTCGCGCACGGGCGGAAGCCGGCGGCGAGGGCGGTGTCCTCGTCCGCGAAGAAGACGCGGTCGCGAACGTACCCGCCGCGGGCGCGGGCGCGTGCGGCCTGGGGCACATCGACGGCCATCCGGGATCTCAACCGGGCCTTGAACGTCGGGCGCCCCGCGGGGTGATCGGGGTCGAAGAAGTTCACCCACGCCTGCCGGTAGGTCTTCAGCACCGCCTGAGCCGCCTGGGCGGGCAGCCGGCCCATCCAGTCGATCTCACGACGAGCCGCCCGGATCGCCTCGTCGCACTGCTTCAGCGTCGCGAACCGGCCCTGCCGGAAGGTGGCGTACTCGTGGAGCAGGTTCCACAGCGCGCGGGCGGTGTGCGCCTGGCCGTCCAGCACCGCCGCCTGGGCCGTGCTCAACTCCAGGCGGGCCACATGCGCCCGGGTCTGCTTTACCTTCTCCACACCGTGATCGTATCGTTTCGTTGCGTCACCGGGAGGGAAACCGAACCCTGATGTGCGCAGCGGGCGGCATGTCGTGCACAGTCTCCACGCCCATGCCGATTTGGTGTTCGTCACGAAGTATTAACTCGTTGAAGGGGGTTTCGGCTCGGATGCTGCGCAAGGAGCTCGGCGCCCACGTCCGCAAGTACCTGCAGGGTGATCATTTCTGGTTCGGCTCCTACTTCGCCGGGTCGGTCGGCGGGGCCGCGCTGACCGTGCTCAAGCAGTACATCGAGCAGCAGAAACGACCGGTCTGATCGGGGTGGACGCCGGCTCGCCTGGCGGCGACAATCGGCTGTTCTTGCCCCGCTACGCGGGACGGTCCGCTTCACCCCCGGCCTGAAGGCCGGAGCACTACGGACGAAACCGGTAGATCTTGTTGCGCCGGTGCCCGCCGAGCGTGCCGGCGACCGGGCTCTCGTACGGCCTGCGGTCCGGGCCCAGCAGGGTGTACGTCTTGGCGTCCGTTACGGGGGAAGTCGGGTGCGGTTCGCGGTGGTGTTGGGTCGCAGGGGTGCGGGTCATGCGGCGGTTTCCAGGGTGAGGAGGAAGTGTTTGGCCTCGGCGCCTCCGGCGTACTGGCCGGCGGTGCCGTCGGAGCGCACGACCCGGTGGCAGGGCACGACGACGGGCAGCGGGTTGGTGGCGCAGGCCGTGCCGACGGCGCGGACCGCCCGGGGGCTGCCGGCGGCCGCCGCGACCTGGGCGTAGCTCTCGGTGTGGCCGTAGCCGATGTCGCGTAGGTGCGTGAGCACCGCGAGCCGGAATCCCTTGGACAGCCGCCAGTCCAGCGGGAGGTCGAACCGGGTGCGCCGACCGGCGAAGTACTCGTCGATCTGCCGGCTCGCCTCGTCCAGGCGGCGCGGGGCGTTCAGGATGCGGGGGCTGATGCTGCCCGCGAGGTTCGTCAGGACGGCGTCGTGGTCCTGGACGGCGAAGGCGACCTTCACCAGGCCCTCGTCGGTGGCGGCGAGTAGAAGGTCGCCGACGGGGGTTTCCAGGGTGCGGTAGGCGACGTCGAGGATCCCCTCGCGCTGCGCCTGGTCGGCGAGCCGTTCGCGCAGCCGGGCCATCGCGGGCCCGTCCTGCGCGGGGATCGCCGCGAGCAGGCTCCCGGGCCGGGGAGCGGACGGAGTCGTCATCGTGCCACTTCCTTTCGTGCGAAGTTCTCGGGCTTTCGCGCGGGCTCTGTGGGACCGGCGCCGCCCACATCACCCGGGCCGCCCACGCCACCCGAGCTGCCCGCATCACCCCGGCTGCCTGTACCACCTGGGCTGCGAGGATTCTCGGGACCGCCCGGTTCGCCGGGGGAGTCGGGGTTGTCGGGATGGGTGGGATAGGTCGTGCGTAGGGTTTTGATGCCGTCGGCCGCGGCTCTGCGCGCGGCGTCCACCGTCCCGCCGAAGAGGGCGGCGACGTCCTTGTACGGCAGCCCGGCGAGGTAGTGGTAGGCCACCGCCTGCCGCTGCCGGGTGGGCAGTGCCTTGAGCGCCTGCCACAGGTCGCCGTCCCAGTCCTCGGGCCGTCCGGTGCGGGCGGGCCGGTCCGGCAGTGCCTCCACGGGGGTGGGACGGCGGGCGGCGGCGCGGGTGGCGTCGATGGCCTTGCGGTGGGCGACCGTCACCAGCCACGCCTCCATGTTCGCGTCGGGCGGCAGGTCCGGGTACGCCTTCATGGCCGAGAGGAAGGTCTCGGACCAGGCGTCCTCGGCGTCATGCGGCCCGAGGACGGCCCGGCACACGCGCAGCACTACGGGGCCGTAC
The DNA here is from genome assembly GCF_040683095.1 of Sphaerisporangium sp. NPDC051017. Lineage (NCBI taxonomy): Bacteria > Bacillati > Actinomycetota > Actinomycetes > Streptosporangiales > Streptosporangiaceae > Sphaerisporangium > Sphaerisporangium sp. NPDC051017. Next base: position 72,534 of record NZ_JBFBCI010000001.1, on the reverse strand, counting down.
TCGGTCACGATCTGCTCGAAGGGTCGTCGCATGGTCACATCCTGGGGAGTTCCGGCCCGGCGAGGCGTGAGATCGCCCCGCGAAGTGCTCCGAGCCGCCGCCGGAAGGTCTATGGAGCGGTCAGAACATTCCAGGTGGTCCGGAATCTTCCGCGCGCCAGAACAGCGGCTCCCGCAACAGCGGCTCCGGGAACGGTGGCTCCTGGGATGGCGGCCGTCGGAGCGGCGGCCTTCAACTTGGCCTTCAGGGAGGCCCTCAAAGTGGGCTTCAACGTGGCCTTGAAGAGCGCCTGGCAGAGCGGCTTGAAGGGTGGTCTTCAGAACAGTCTTGCCGCCTTCCGTTCGGCCGGTTCCTCCAGGTCGAGCAGGTAGCGCTTGCGCTCCAGGCCGCCCGCGTACCCGGTGAGCGAGCCGTCCGCGGCCACCACCCGGTGGCACGGGGCGATCACCGAGACGGGGTTGCGGCCGCACGCCGCGCCGACCGCCTGGGCCAGGGACACATCCCCGAGTTCCCGCGCCAGGTCCCCGTACGTCCGGGTCTCGCCGAACGGGATCTCCTCCAGCAGCTTCCACACCTGCCGCTGGAACTCGTTCCCGTGGGCCGCGAGGGGCAGGTCGAAGGCGGTCCGCTCGCCGGCGAAGTATTCGGCGAGCTGCCGCCGGACCTCGTCGAAGTCCGACCCGTCGCGGGCGCCGAGATCCTCGGGCTTGGGTCCGCGCTGGTGCCGCTCGAAGTACAGCCCGCACAGCACGCCGTCCTCGGCGACGGCGGTGAGGTCGCCGATCGGTGACGCGATGACCGTATGGGTCCTTGCCATGATCGCGTGGTGCCTTTCCGGTGGGTTCACGGGGTCGCCGGCGCGGCCCCACACCCCGTAGACGCCGGGCGTCCCGGAAACGTGAGATCGCCGGAGGCCGGACGTCGCCCCCGGTCCGGGGGCGTGCGCGATGCCGTAGTCGCGGGCGAAGCGGCGGGCCTCCGCGGCCGATCCGCGCGCGGCTTGTATCGCTGCAAGGGGTGTCCCTGCTGCATGCGGCTGCGGCCGGAGACGATCCATAACCGGCGTGGCGTGGTGGTGCGGTTCGCGGCGTTCGTGCGCTATGACAAGCATGGCCAACCGGTCCTGCAGGGGGTGGGACGGGGACAAGGGCGGAGCGGCGGTCCCTGCCGCCGCACGCCGCGCGGCGCTTCGCCGCCCTGGAGGAGTCCCAGTCCCGCTCGACCGCCCGCCGTTACATCAGCTGACCTGTTGCCCGGGGAAGCCGGGCGGGAAAGGGGCCGCGACGGAGGGCGGGTTGTGTGCGATACCCCTTGCGGCGCTGGGGTAAAGGCATTGAAATAGCGATGAATGACCATGCTTGTCAGTAAGTGTCAGAGAGCGGCTCGTCACACGGCCACAATCGACGCCACCGCCGCAGGACCGCGCCCACCGACGCGGCTTGGATACGCCATCGGCGCGCCATCGGGAGGAAAGGTGGTGTTGATGCGCCACGCGGGGGTGCTCGACGTCGGGTGCCACAGCGCGCTGCTGACCGTGGTCCGGCGGCCGGCCGAGGACGCCGGGCTGGAGACGGTGACGTCCCGCAAGGTCCGCCTCAGGCTGCAGGAGATGCTCGGCCCGGACGGGCGGGTGACCGAGCGCGGGGTGCGCAGCCTGCAACGGGCGGTCGCCGAGGCGATGTGCACGGAAGGCGGGACGCGGGTGCCGGAGGTCTCGGAGGTGTTCGCGTTCGCCACCTCCGTCATCCGGGACGCGCCCAACCGCGACGAGGTGATCGCCCGCATCGCGAAGGCCACCGGCACCCGGCTGCGCGTGCTGCCCGCGTTGGAGGAGGCCCGGCTGGCGTACGTGGCCGCCCGCCAGTGGGCCGGCCCGCCCGCCGGCCGCCTGCTGGTGCTGGACATCGGCGGTGGCACCGTCGAGGTCGCCTCCGGCTCCGCCGAGCAGCCCGCGACCGTGCACTCCCTGCCGCTGGGCGCGCGGACGGTCACCCGCCGGTGGCTGCCCGGCGGCGTCGCCCGCTCCACCGGGCATCTGCGCGAGGTGCGCAGGAGCCTGCGCCAGGCCTTCGCCGAGGTGCCGGGGCTGCCGTCGGCGGTGCCCGGCGGGCGCGTGCTCGCGTGTTCCAAGACGTTCCGGCAGCTCGCCCGGCTCGGCGCCGCCCACTCCGGTCCGCCCGCCACGCGCCGCCGGCTCACCGCGCGGGCCCTGCGCGCGTCGCTGGCGCTGCTGGCCCGCACCGAGCCCGGCGACCGTGGCCGGCTGCCCGGCATCAGCGCCCACCGCGCTGAGCAGTCGCTGGCCGGAGCGCTGGTCGCCGAGGCCCTCATGCGCGCCTGCGGCGTCACGCGCGTCGAGATCTGCCCGTGGTCCACCCGCGAAGGCCTTCTGCTTGAGCGCCTCGGCGAGGCCCACCGCCTCGGCCCGCCAAGGGAGGCCGCCGCTTGGCGTGGCGCGTCCGCTAGTCCCGCGTAGCGCGTCCGCTAGGCCCGGCCGGTGGAGGCGGCGCGGCCGAGCAGGTCGAGGGCCCGCTGGACGGTGGCGATCTCGTCGTCGTCGAGCCGGGCGAGGGCTCCGGCGAGCCAGGTGCGCCGGTCGCGCAGCCGCAGGGCGGTGTCGACGCCCTCGGGGGTGGCGACGATGAGCTTGACGCGGGCGTCCCTCGGGTCGGATCGCCGTTCGACCAGGCCGAGGGCGACGAGCCGGTCGGCCTTGGCGGTGACGTTGGAGGGGTCACAGCCGAAATGGTGGGCGACCTCGCCCATCGACATGCCCTGGACGGCGAAGCCGAGCACCCGCGCCTGGGCCTGAGTGAGCCCTTCCGCCTCGGCGGCGCGATCGAAGTCCAGCAGGTACTCGCCGACGAAGCCGAGCATGGCCGCGCGCACCGAGGCCAGCGCACCGTCGGGCATGTCGACCAGCCGGGCCTCCACGGTGAACGGGCGCCGGCCGGGCAGGTCGTGGCAACGACGTGACGCCATCATTGGTCGACCCCTCATGTTTCCTCGTGGCAGGGGCTCCGCGCGGGCCGTGCCCCAGTGATCGGCCCGCGCGGAGGTGGAGGCCGTCGCCCGGATCGCTCCGGGCGTCAGCCGTAGGCGTTGGTGACGTAGACGGCCTGGCTGATGTTGTCGACGTACTTCAGGACCCCCTGAGTGCGTGATCGGCGGAGCCGGATCCGGTTCGTCCGTGCATGGCCAGCATCCCCGGGGCGGCTTGACACGGGCTTGCCGCCGCGCGCCGGGCCGGTCGGGGACGCGCGGACGTCGCGCGCGGAAGCGTCAAGGGCTTGTCAAGGCGCGGGCCGGATGCTCCCGGTGGCCATCTTGTGGCCTGCCAGACGAGGAGGATTCCAGATGCGCAGAGTTCGCATCACCCGGCGACCGCCGGACGCCGAGGCCGCCGTGCCCCGGCGACTTCGGACGACGATCACACCACGCGAGCACCCTCGATTCCGCGCCCTGGCCGTCGGCGTCGTCACCCTCGCGGTGACGGCCGGCCTCGGCATGACCGGCGTCGCGGACGCCGCGCCCCGCGAGGACCCCACGACCCCGGCCGCGGCCCCGCCGAAGGCCGCCGAAGCCGTCACGACCGTCGCCGAGGCCCGCCGGGACGAGCTCCTGCGGCCGGGCTGGCGGGCCTCCGGCGACACGGCCTGGACCACGTCCGGAGACCAGGACGGGCTGCACGTCCTGACCGCCACCGCGCGGTCCGGCTACACGTGGCGGACGATCGCGACCCTGTCCGAGCCCGGCTTCGACGCCGACCAGTGGATCGGCAACGCCTGCCTCACCGAGTCCGGGCGGCGGCTCGTCGTGACGTACGGGCCGAGGACGTTCACCAACAAGACCGAGCTGTTCGGCAAGGGCGGGTTCGTCGCGGTCGTCGAGCTGGACACCGGCGCGGTGCGGAAGGTGGACGCGCAGTCGTCGCTCGCCTACTTCAGCCCGGGGTGCGGCAGCGGCGAGTCGGCGGTCCTGTCGCAGTTCACGGAAAGCGACGAGGGCAAGCAGGGGAAGACGCGGCTGACCAGGATCGACGCCGCGTCCGGACGGCTCGGCACGGCGGCCGTCATCGACGGCCAGCTGACCTCCGCCCTGCCGGTGGGCAAGGAGATCGTCGCCGCCGACAACGGCAGGGTCGTCCGGGTCGATGGGCAGGGACGGCGGCGCGCGCTCGCACCCGCGCGCGGGGTGCCGTTCGAGCTCGCCTACAACGGCGACGGCGTCGTCTACATGGACCGGAACGGCGGCGACGCCCGGCTGTGGCGCTCCGACCTCACCGGAAAGACGGCCAAGCTGGCCGAGGGCGACCTGACCGCGCTCGGCGTCGGGCGCGGCGCCGGGGGACGGGTGGCCGTCTTCGGCAAGCCGGCCCGCGTGGAAGCCCTGCCCGACCGCGTCACCCGGGTTGACGCGCCGGTGACGGCGGCGCTGTCCAGCGACGCCGAGGTGACGCTGACCCGCGTCGGGTACACCACCGACCCCCGGCTGAGCGCCCCCACCGGCGCCCGCGCGGTCGAGATCAGCGCGACCGTCGCCGCGACGGGCAAGCGGCTCGACTTCCACTTCACCCCCGCGACCGGCGGCGACGGCGCGGGACGGGCCACGCACCCGAAGCTCCGCGCCTCCGGACCCGGCCCGCAGGCCACACTGGACGCGAAACCGGACGTGAAACCGGACGCGAAGGCCGGAGCGGACGCGCAGGCGAAACCGGACGCGCAGGGCGGCGCCCGGACCCTCGCCGCGACGCCGTCGCCGACCTCGCCCAGCGACGAGGAGGGCAGCTGCGCGGTCCCGCGCAACGACCCGCGCATCCAGGTCTACCAGCCCAAGCCCCGGCAGGTGGAGTGGGCGGTGGACCAGGCGGTGATGGGCGTGCTGAACGTCACCCGGGAGGCCAACTGGAAGCAGTCGGGGCTGCCCTCGTACACCCCGCAGGGCATGTTCCCCCCGGCGAAGCTCGCCGGCTACCCCGACAACCACGTCCCGCCGCAGGTGATGCTGGGCATTCTCGCCCAGGAGTCGAACCTGTGGCAGGCGACCGGCAAGGTGCTGCCGGGCGAGACGGGCAATCCCCTCATCGGCAACTATTACGGCCGAAAATCGGGGACCGCATCCGAATGGGAGATCAACTGGAGCAAGGCCGACTGCGGGTACGGGGTCGGGCAGGTGACCGACGGCATGCGCAAGCCGGAGTTCCCCCGATTCGATGGTGAGCAGCAGTTGCCGGCGATCCAGCAGAAGGCCATCGCGGTGGACTTCGCCGCGAACATCGCCCGGTCGCTGCGCATCCTCCAGGACAAGTGGAACGAGGTCACCGCCGCTGGCATCGCCCTCAACAACGGGCACCCGGCCGGGCTGGAGAACTGGTACTTCGCGATCTGGGCGTACAACAGCGGCTTCCACGCCCAGGGCGGGCCGGGTGAGCCGTGGGGCGTGGGCTGGGGGAACAACCCGATCAACCCTCTGTTCAAGGCCACCCGCCTCCCGTTCCTGGACGCGACCTACGACGACGCGCGGAACCCGCAGTGGTGGCCGTACCAGGAGAAGGTGCTGGGCTGGGCCGGGCACCCGATCACCTCGCTGGAGGCGCCGGACACCTTCGTCGCCGGGTACCGGGCCGCGTGGTGGACCAGCAGCGAGGCGCGGTTCTACGTCTCGCCGCTGCGGAGGGACATGTTCTGCAATGCCAGCAACGACTGCGACCCGGCGGTGAAGTTGCCCCCGCAGGACCCGGACGTGATCAGCGATCCGGCGGGCCCGTGCATGCACGTCGGTCCCCGGGGACGTGACCTCAAGTGCTGGTACCACCAATCGGCGAGCTGGAAGAGGCCCGACTGCCTCGACTGCGGCAACGAGGTGCTGCGGTTCGACCCCGGGTACGCCTACCAGGCGGACGGCAACAGCTATCCGCCCGTCTGCGCGAACACGCTGGGCGTGCCGGCGTACATCGTGGACGACGTGGCCGACTCGGTGCCGTCGGTGCAGCCGGCGCAACCGGGCGGCGGGCAGTGTCATCCGAGTAACAACAACGGGACGTTCAGCCTGCGGTTCGCCGGAGAGACGCAGAACGGCGTCCTGCGGTATCCAGGGAAGATCGACTTCCATCAGTCCAGCGGAGGGTACGGCAGCCATTTCTGGTTCGCCCACGCCCGCCAGGACCCCGGCGGCATGTGGGTGTCCGGGACCTGGACCATGGACCGGTCGTACACCGGGTGGATGCGGGTCATGGTGCACATGCCCGACCACGGCGCGCACACCCAGCAGGCGAACTACAAGATCTACACCGCGAACGGGGTGAGGACGCGGGTCATCCCCCAGCGGACCCTGCAGAACCGCTGGGTGTCCCTCGGCGTCTTCCCGTTCAACGGCGTCCCCAAGATCGAGCTGACCAACCAGACATACGTCGAGTCGTACACCGGCGAGCACGACCCGCTGGACACGACCGAGGACGTCGCCTTCGACGCCGCCGCGTTCGTGCCGCTCCCCGGCAAGCCGCGCAACGTCGTCGTAGCCCTCGGCGACTCCTTCTCGTCCGGCGAGGGCAGCGGCAGCCTCGGCAGCCTCGTCGACCCCGGCGACCCCTACCTCGCGGGGGTGAACTTCTACCCCGAGAGCGACAACAACGGGTCCAACGGCTACCGCAACGCCTGCCACCGCTCCAAGCAGGCCTGGTCCCGGGTCGGGGTGATGGGCGACTCCCCCGACCGGATCGGCGTGCGCGAGGACCGTCTCGACGCGAACATGGACTACCACCTGCTCGCCTGCTCCGGCGCGGAGAGCGAGCAGCTCCTGCCGTACCTGACGGCGCCCGGGGACCATCCGTATCCCACCAACGGGGACGGGGAGCGCGGTGCCCCCAGGTTCCGCGAGCCGTCCCAGCTCGACCGGGGGTTCCTGGACGAGAACACGACCCTGGTCACGCTCAGCATCGGCGGCAACGACGCCAGGTTCGCCGACGTCGTCGAACAGTGCCTCTACAAGTCCACCCCGGTCTCCTGCGAGCAGTCGACGCTGGACAAGGACACCGAGCCTCTCGACACGGCGACCCGGCGGCGGATCGACGTGAACGTCCCCCTGTCCATCAAGAGCGTCCTTACGGAGGTGCACAAGCAGGCGCCCAACGCCAAGATCCTCGTGATGGGGTATCCGAAGCTGCTCCCCATCGACACCATCTTGCCGCCGATCTGCACCATCCGGACCGCCGGCATCCAGCCGAGCGAGCGCAGGTGGCTCTCCGACATGGCCGAGTTGATGCGCACCCGGCAGCTTGAGGCGTTGTCGGACTTCAACAACTCCGTGCACGGCAACTGGGCGTACTTCTCCGACCCCATCGACGAGTTCACGGACAAGGACATCTGCGGGGCGCCCCCGGGCATCAACTGGCTGGTGCCGGTGAAGGACCCCGGAGACAGTCCGAGCAGGCCCGTGTCCTCCGAGTCCTTCCACCCGAGCATCTTCGGGCAGGGGCTCTACGCGGACTCGATGAACGAGACCCTGCGCAGGATGGGCCTGTGATCTGACCCTGCCGGGTCCGGGGTGGGAGCGGAGCCCTCCGCTCCCACCCCGTGCGGTTCACCGGGCGCGTCACGCGGCCGTGGCGGCCAGCCTCTCGTGGACCAGCGCCATGTCCGGGTGGTCGAGCTCCTCGAAGACGTCGAGGGCCTGACGCCACACCCGGCGGGCGCCGGGGTCGTCGCCCGCGTCGCGCAGCACGTCGCCGAGCCGCACGAGCGTGTCCGCCTCGAAGTAGCGTTCGCCGACCTTCCGGAACAGGTCCGCCGCGCGCTCGTAGCACGAGGCCGCCTGGGCGAGGTCGGGCAGCTTCTGGTACGCCAGCCCGAGCCCGTCGAGCGTCGCGGCCTGCCCGTGGGGGTCGCCGGTGCGCTCGAACAGCAGCAGCGCCTCCCCGCAGTAGTGGATGGCGTGCTCGGGCTCGCCGAGCAGGGCGTGGCTCTGGCCGACCGAGTTCAGCGCCCGCGCCTCCTCCACCGGGTCGTCGATCAGCCTGACCAGGTGAAGCGCCTGCTCGGCGTTCTCCAGCGCCTCCTGGTAGCGGTCCTGCACGCCGTAGAGCCAGCCGAGGTTGTTGTAGCAGCCCGCCTGGCCGCGCACGTCCCCGAGCTCGGTGAACAGCTCCAGCGCGGCGCGCAGGTCGGCCTCCGCCGCCGGGAACACCTTCATCTGCGTGTACGCCGAGGCGAGGTCGCGGTGGCACAGGGCCTGGCCGGCATGGTCCGCGACGCGGCGGGCGGCGTCGAGGGCGACGGTCTCGGCCTTCGCCCACTCGTCCCAGAACCCGCGCCGGTCGAGGAAGTCGACCATGGTCCACGCGAGCCGCCAGGTGTGCGCGGGGAAGCCGGTCTCCGCCGACCAGGGCACCATCGCCTGCAACACCGGGCGTTCCACGGCGAACCAGGTCATCGCGTCCTCGTAGTCCACGTGCGGCTCCGGGGACGCCCCGGGGACCGGCGGCGACAGGCGCAGCGGGTCCGGGCGCGGGTTGATCAGCATCGCCGCCGCGTGCGCGGTGTGCAGGTAGTGGTCGAGCAGCCGGTGCGGGGCGGCGCGGCGCTCGGCCGCACCGTGACGGGCGGCGAGCTCCTTGGAGTAGGCGCGGAGCAGGTCGTGCAGGCCGAACCGCCCGGGGACGTGCTCGGCGACGAGGTGGGCGGCGGCCAGTTCGGCGAGCAGTTCGCGGGCCCGGCCGTGCGGAAGCCCGGCCAGGGCGGCGGCGGCCCGCGTGGAGATCTCCGGCCCCGGGTGCAGCGCCAGCAGGCGGAACAGGCGCGCGGCCGGCGTGCCGAGCGTGCGGTACGACCAGGAGAACACGCCCCGCACGTCCGTCGCCCGGTCGTCCCCGGCGAACGGGTCGAGTTCGGCGCGCGCGCCGCGCACCTGCGCGACGAGCCCGGCCAGCGGCAGGTCCGGCTCGGTCGCCGCGCGCGCCGCCAGGACGGCGAGGGCGAGGGGTAGCCGCGCGCACAGCGCGATCAGCTCGTCGGCCGCGTCGCCCTCGGCCGCGAGCCGTGACTCGCCGAGGCGAGAGGCCAGCATCTGCCGCGCCTCTCCGGGCGAGAGCAGGCCGATCGTGAGCGGCTGCGCGCCTTCGGCCGCGACGAGCCCCGCGAGGGGATCGCGGCTGGTCACCACCACCAGGCACCCCGCCCCGCCGGGCAGCAGGGGACGGACCTGCTCGGCGTCGCGCGCGTTGTCGAGCACCACCAGCACGCGCCGTCCCGCCAGAAGGCTGCGGTACAGCCCGACGAGCGCGTCCAGGTCCTGCGGGATCCGCTCGGGCGGGGTGTTCAGCGCGCCCAGGAACCGGCGCAGCGCGTCGGCCGGGTCCACGGGCGCGGCGCCCGGGTCGAAGCCGCGCAGGTTCACGTAGAGCTGCCCGCCCGGGAAGCGGTCCCGCACCTGGTGGGCCCAGTGGACGGCCAGCGCCGTCTTGCCCACCCCGGCGGTCCCCGACAGGCAGGCGACGGCCATCGACCCGGCCTCGGCGAGGACGGCGTCGAGCCGGGCGACCTCGGCCGCGCGCCCGACGAAGCGCGGCACGTCCGGCGGTAGCTGCGCGGGCACCGGCGGGCGGACGCGCACCACGGCGGGGGCGGCCGGTTCCGGCGCGCGGGGGTGGAGCGAGGCGTCCCCGCCGAGGATCCTCTCGTGCAGGCGGCGCAGCTCCACGGTGGGCTCCAGGCCCAGTTCGCGGCCGAAGTGCGCGTGCGCGCTGCGGTACACCGCCAGCGCGTCGGGCCGGCGGCCGTCGCGGTACAGCGCCAGCATGTACGCCCGGATCAGCTTCTCCCGTACGGGGTGCTGCCGCACCAGGTCGGCGAGCTCGGGCAGGAGTTCGCGGTGCCGGCCGCAGTCCAGCTCGGCCTCCAGGCAGGATTCGAGCGCGGACAGCCGCAGCTCCTCCAGCCCGAGGCCGACGCGGTCGCGCATCCGCTCGGTGGCCACGTCCGCGAGCAGCGGGCCACGCCAGTAGGACAGGGCCTCGCGCAGCAGCCGGGTCCGGTCGCCGGGGTCGGCCGTCCGGCGGGCCTGGCCGACGCGCTCCCTGAACCGGTGCACGTCGACCGCGGCGGGGTCGGTCTCGGCGAGGTAGCCGTCGCCGCGGCGCAGCAGCCGGAACCCCCGCGCGCCGGAGCGGTCCGGGTCCAGCGTGCCGCGCAGCCGCGCGACGTGGCTGTGCAGGACGCCGCGCGCGTTGTCCGGCGGGTCGTCGTCCCAGAGCAGGCTCAGTAATCGGCTGACCGGGACGGCCCGGCCGGTGTCGAGCAGAAGCAGTCCGAGCAGGCATCGTTGTGCCCGCCGCCCTAGAGTGAACTGGCCGTCGGCGTGCCAGACCTCGATGGGGCCGAGGAGCCGGAAATCCATGCTGACCTCCCCGCCCGCCTGACGCCCGCTCCCGTAGGGCGGCGGCGGGCCATCGATGTTCCTCGACTGTGGCGGGCCACACTCTATTCGCGCTTAACGAATTCTTGAGCCTCTCCACTTGTCCTGGTTAGCTGGTGCGCGCAATCAGATGAATCGGGGCAATCCGGCCTCTCAGGAGTGGACGGGCCATGGCACAGTTGCGTGCTGGGTTCGGTCGAGCTGTCGACGGCCACGCACGCGGTGGATCTCGGGCCGCGCAAGCAGCAGGCCGTCCTCGCGGCGCTGCTGGTGGACGCGGGCCGTCCCGTCCCCATCGAGAAGATCATCGATCGGGTCTGGGGCGACGCGGCGCCGACGACCGCGCGCGGCGCCGTGCACAGCTACATCACCCGGCTGCGCCGCGCCCTGGCGGAGGCCAACGCCGCCGACGGCGACGACCTGTCCGTGGAGTACCAGTCCGCCGGGTATGTCCTGCACGCGCCGCAGGACCAGGTCGACCTGCACCGGTTCCGGCGGCTCCTCGACGAGGCCAGGGCTACGCGCGGCGACGACCCGGGCCGCGCCGAGCTGCTGTGGCAGGCGCTGGGCCTGTGGCGAGGCCAGCCCCTGACCGGCCTGACCGGCGCGTGGGCCGAGGCGGTGCGCCGCGAGGCGTCCCGGCGCCGCCTCGGAGCCGTGCTGCGTCCTCGAGCAGCAGGGCAGCCACGCGGAGAGGCGCGGCCCGGAAACGGCCAGTGGAGGCCCGGTCGCGGGACGGGCCTCCACTGGCACGGGAAGGTGGATCTCAGGTGGGCCACGACCGTGGCCGGTGGGTCGCCGGGCGTTACTTGACCGCCCGGATGCCCACGATGGTGGGGTTGGTCCGGAAGTCGTCCCAGAAGGTGTCGGCGGGGTCGGCGGGAACGGTGGCGGGGACGAGTTCCACGGAGCGGAAGCCCGCGCCGCGCAGGGCGGCGACGATGGGTTCCTCCTCCCAGAAGCAGGCCTGGAACGTGATGGGCGGGTCCACGTGCGCGGTGACCGTCAGCTCCTTCCCGCCGGGGAAGTCCGCGTCGGGACGGTGGGTCAGCCCGTACTTGGTGGCCTTCGGACCGGCCCAGTCGAACCGGGGGTTCATCTCCACGCCGACGTACATGCCTCCCGGGGCGAGGTTGTCGTAGGCGGCGCTCGCCATGGCCGACAGGTCCAGCGGGTCGCGGGCGTAGCAGAGCAGCCAGACCGCCGTGACGAGGTCGAACCGGCCCGCGACGCCGAGCAGGCGGGCGTCGCAGGCCCGATACCGGACGCCCAGCGGCTCGCGCGCCTCGGCACGCCCGGCGGCGGCGACCATCTCCTCGGAGATGTCCACCCCGAGCACCGAGGCCGCGCCGGCGCGGGCGAGGATCCTGCTGTACCAGCCGGTCCCGCACGCCAGGTCCAGCACCGACCGGCCCGCCACCTGCGCGGTGAGCGCCTCGAAGGTGGCCCGCTCCGGCCCCCGCGCCAGCGGCATCTGGTGCTTGAGCCGCTCGTACGATTGGCCGATGTCGTCGTACTGGGTACGCATCACGCCGCCCGGTGAGCGGCGGCCCGGTCGCGGACCGCGCCGACGAGGTCCTGCCTGGCGTAGCTTTGTGCGTTGTAGAGGGAGCGCAGCGGGTCGCGGATCTTGCGCCTGCCGTGCATGAGCCGGCTGTTGTCCACCAGCGCGACGTCGCCCGCATGCCAGTCGATCTCGTCGGTCTCCAGTTCGGTGGCCTCGATGATCTGGCGCATGAGCATGGCGTCCAGCGGCCGGCCGTCCTCGAACTCGATCGCCGGGGGCTCGTAGTTCACCGATGGGGTCAGGATGCTGTTGGCGAACGCGATGTCCGGGCCGAACAGCGTGGTGTGCGCGGCGTAGGTGTAGTACTTGTAGTGCACCGATCCGTCGGGGCGGAGCTGGTACTTGACGTCCATGTCGTCGTCGGTCACCGCGAACAGGTCGTCCAGGGTGACCTGGTCGGCGGTCTTGGCGCCGTCCAGCAGGCGCACGACGAGGTTCTTCCACTTGTCCTCGGGCATCGGCCGGGCGAAGGTGACGCGTGTGGACAGGAAGAGTTCCTGGGTGGGTTCGGGCAGGTGCCGCCAGGCGTACCGCCCGTCGCAGATGGTGGTCTGCGAGCCGGTCTTGGCGGGGGTCTCGCAGTAGAACCACACCAGGTCCGGCACCCACGGCGTCGCGCCGTTCTCCATGTGCAGGCCCTGGGGCACCAGCCCGGCCTCGATCTTCTGCGCGACGTTGCCGCCCGCGAACTTGCGCGCCGGGTCCAGGGTGATGCGCGAGGAGATGCTCTGGATCAGCGCGGAGAAGGTGGTCGGGTCGGATTCGAAGCCGCGCAGCAGGACGTACCCGTGTTCGGCCAGCGCGGTCAGCAGTTCGACGCGGTCGATGGTGTCGAACCCGGCGCGGTTGCCGGTCGTGACGACCAGTCCCTTGCCGTCGGTGTGGTCGGTCGTGGCGAAGCCGTCCAGCATGTCTCAAACCTCCACGAGATCGAATCGGCCGGTGGCCAGAGCTTCCTTGATTTCCTTGCGGCGGGGTCGTCCGGTGACGGTGAAGAACTCGGCGTAGAAGGTCTCGTCGGCCTCGACCAGCGCGGCGCTGCCGACCTGCTCGATCTCCGAGAGCACCTCGGCGTTGACGTGGCGTATCTCGGCGAGCGCGGTGGCCCGGTCGGCGCCGCGCCTGAGGACGAAGACCGCGATCAGCCGCTCCATGTTGTCGCCGAAGACGGCGGCGGCCTCGATGCTGGGGCGGCTCTTGTACTGCGCCTCGACCCATTCCGGGCTGACGTTGCGCCCGTTGGAGGTGATGATGATGTTCTTGAGCCTGCCGGTGATGGTGACGTAGCCGTCGGCGTCGATGTCGGCGATGTCGCCGGTGTGCAGCCAGCCCTCGGCGTCGAGCGGGAGGGCGGTCGGGTCGTCGGATCCGAGGTAGCCGGTGAGCAGGGACGTGCTGCGGATCAGCAGCTCGCCCGAGTCGGACCTGCGGACCTCGACGTGGCGCAGGGGCTTGCCGACCGTGCCCAGGCGGACCAGCCCGGGGCCGTTCAACGTCGCGACCGAGCCGTTCTCGCTCAGGCCGTACGCGACGTACACCGGCAGGCCGCGGTCCCACATGTCGCGCAGGACCTGGTCGGACACCGGGGCGCCGCCGCTGAACAGCAGCATCGGGTCCTCCCGGCCGTACACCGCCAGCGACAACTCGCGGGTGGTCGCCTCCGGGGTGGTGCGGGCGCGCGCCGCGATGGACTCCACGAGGGACGGCGGCACCAGCGACACCGTGGGCCTGGCCGTGGCGAGCAGCCCGCGGACCTGTTCGACGTCGCCGCCGGCGGTGCCGAGCGGCTTGACCTGCTCGGGCAGGAACACCACCGTGCCGCCCGCGAGGAAGGTCAGGTAGACGGCGAACACCTGCTCGACCAGCAGACTCAGCGGCACGACCGAGACGTACCGCTGCCACGCCTCCACGCCGACCCGGCTGGTGATGGAGTCGATCAGGTCGTCCACCGCGCCCCTGCGGAGCATGACGCCCTTCGGGGTGGAGGTCGTGCCGGACGTGTGCACGATCTTGCAGATGGCGTGCTCGTCCAGGGCGGCGGCCTCACGGACCCTGGTGGCGATCTCGTCCGGGTCATGTCCTCCCTCGACGGTGACGGGGATGATCTCGCAGCCCTCGGGCAGGATCTCGCTCTCGCCGCCCCACTCGGCCAGGCGCTTACGCCCCTGCTCGTCCACCAGGCAGACGATCGAGTGCGACAGCAGGTGGCGGGCCTGGTCACGGCCGAAGGCGATCGGGATGGGCACCGATCGCACGCCGGTGAGCAGGCAGGCCAGGTCGCCGACGATCCCCTCCACACCGTTGCCGGTGAGGATGCCGATCGTGCTCGTGCCGGTCTCCCGCCCCCGTGCCGCGGCGACGATCGCGTCGCCCGTGCGGACGGCCGCGCCGAGCACGGTCCCATAGGTGTGCAGGCGTGGCGGGCCGGATAGCTGCAGTTCCTCGACGGCCACCGTCTCCAGTGAGCCGAGGCGGCCGAGGGCATGGTCGAGCCAGCGCATTGGCGGACTCCTTTCGTGCGGTCGGATATCGACGCTGTGGCGGGAATTTCTCTAGCCGGTGGCTTGGAGAGCGATGGTCTGCTCGCAGTGGAGGATCCCGGTGCGGGGTTTCGTGGAGTAATAGGTGCCCCAGTCGGCGGAATGCGTCGCGGCCAGATCGGCGCGACGGGCGTTGGTCAGGGTGTGGAAGTCCCAGCCCGCGGCCCTGGCGAGGGCGTGGAGTTTCTGGGTGAGGGTGGACAGCAGGAATTCGTAACCGAGGTGACGGGCGATCCGCGGCAGTCCGCGCAGGAGGACCATGCCGGCGCCAGGGTAGAAGGAGGCGAGTGGGCCCATTTCGGCGATGGCGCCGCGCTGGACGGGCGTGCCGGGTGCGAGGCCGGTGCAGGCGTGTTCGACCGGGACGTCCAGGTAGTTCTCCGACAGGAGCCTGCGTCCGGCGGCGGAGGTGAGCCCGGCGACGCCCAGCGTGCCGTCGGAGGTGGGCGAGGGGCCGCCGCCGTCCCAGACGATGACGAACAGGTCGGGGCGGGGGTCCACGACGGCGCCGTAGTGGTCGAGGTACTTGCGCTTCACGCGGTCGACGCAGATCTGGTAGGTGGCCGTGCCTGGGTGGGCGAACCCCGTGTGGAGGCGGAGCGGGGCAGAAGGGCCGGGACGGGTCGTCTCCGCGGGGGGCGCGGGCACGAGCGTGGACAGGGAATCGGTTCCAGTGCTGATCGTTGTTTTCGAGTTCACCGCTCACCTCCATTCCTAAACGCGACCACTCCCGATATCGGCCGCATCGACAGACTTGCATTCGCACGACAGCGGCGGCTTCTTCAAAAGTGCTATGCAGCAAGCTGACAACTGATCAACCGTCGATATTCGATATTGGCAGGAAGCTGACAGACCCCCCGGTTGTGGACGCGGCTAGTATGTCCGCGCCTGCCATATCGGGACACCACTTTTCGAGTAATCGGGCCGTCCGAAATGGGATACTCGCTGGTCAGTGGCAGTGTGACTCTCTTTGGTCGCGACAAGCGCGCCGTGCGCGGGGTAAATGCGTTCGGGTAAGTGGAATTACCGGCGGAGAATATCGGGCGACAGGGCGACCCGTGTGCCGATCGGGGAATAGGTGCCCGGATGCGAAATCAAGGGCCCCGACAAAGGCTGTGGCGCCACCGGATCATTACGTGTGGCGCTCCGGCCCGTTAACGGACCGGAGCGCCACGACGTCGCCCTGGTGAAACCAGGACGGCGGCTCGGCCCGGTATCGTGCGGCCGCCGAGGAGACCCCGTACGCGGCGAGACGGGCGATATCCGCGGCGAGACGTGGAACGGCCCCGGGGCAGGGAGCGCCCCGGGGCCGTGGTGGGTGGTCAGACCGATCGGGAGGCGGTGCGGGGGCGCTCCGCGTGGACGCCCTCGCACCGCCTGCCGGTCACCGCGCGGTCCAGCGCTGCGCCCCGGTTCCGTTGCACTCGTACAGCTGCACCAGCGTCCCCCTCTCGGTCCCGCCGCCCGTCACGTCAACGCACTTGCCCGACCCGGCGCCCACGACGCTCCCGTCGGTGTTGAACGTGAACTTCTGCGCCGTCGTCCCGTTGCACGCCCAGATCTGGATCTTCGTGCCGTTCGCCGTACCGTTGCCGCTCACGTCGAGGCAGCGGTTGCCGTAGACGCGCAGCTCGCCGGCCGCGGTGCGGGTCCATTGCTGGCTGCTCTTGCCGTGGCAGTCCCAGATGTGCACCTGCGCGCCCTCGTTGGTGACGGCCCCCAGGACGTCCACGCAGCGGCCGGACTGGGGGTTGAACACCGAAATGGCCGTGCCCACCGGCGGGACGGTCACCTCGGTCAGGCTGCCCGGCACGGACTGCAGCGCGGCGTACCAGCGCGCCGCCATCTTGTCGTAGCCGCCCTGGTTGGGGTGCACGCCGTCGGCGAGGTCGGCGGTGGTGAAGCCGGTGTGCATGTCGACCAGGTGGGTCCTCGGCCCCTTCTGCGCGACGACGCCGGGGACGGCCGCGTTGAACGCCTGGATCCGCGACTCGGACGTCTGGTCGGCGGCCGGTGTGATCTGCGCGACGAAGAGCTCCACCATGGGCTCGGTCGCCCGGATCTTGTCGATGAGCGCCGACAGCCGGGCCGGGGCATTGGCGACGTCGTAGTTCTGTGTCATGTCGTTGGTGCCGATGTGCAGCAGGATCGTGCGGGGCATGTAGCTGTGCAGCCAGCCGACGATGTTCGCGTCGATCTGGTCGATGCGCCACCCGCTGTGGCCCTCGTGGTCGTGGTCGCCGAGGGGCGCGGGCCCGTTGAAGCCCGACCCGACGAAGTCGACGGTGTGGCCTCCGGCGGCCATCCGCTGCCACAGGTTGATCCGGTAGCCGCCGGGCACGTTGAAGCCGTCGGTGATGGAGTCGCCGAGCGGCATGACCCGCACGCCACCGTTGGACTCGGCCTGGGCGGGGACGGCGGATGCCATCACCGTGCCGAGGGCGGCGGCGAGCCAGAGCACGGCGGCGCAGAGCAGCCTGAATGTACGTCGCATGCTGATCCTTTCGGCCGCGCCCATGCCGAACTCGGCGGGCCGCGTGACGACCGCGACCTGCCGGACCGGGGGAAGTGGGCGCGTTGGGAGAGGGGGGTGGAAAGGCGTGCCGAGCGTGGCGCTCGACGTCGCAGCAGGGCGCCATTGACCGGCTACATCGAACATGGCACGACAATTACCATCGAAAATCAACATTGATCAGATGTCAACGTCCGGTTAACGCGGTCCGATCCCAGAACCGCCCTCAATCACCCAAACCATCCGACCGCCCCGCCAAGCCCCGACTTCGCTCAGCGAGGAGCGTCGAGGGCGAGGGTGAGCTCGTTGAGGTATCCGACCGCCCCTTTTGTGGGGTCCTAGCGTTCGTGATCTGGTCTCGTCGAACTCTGGTGTCCGCTTGACCTGACGCAGACCCGGGCAGGCGGGCGGCGAGCATAGCGTGAAGGCATGCCAGCAGTGAGGGGCGAGGCGCCGGCGGAGGGGTTCGCCGGGCGCTACCTGCCCATCGCCGAGCACGGGCTGATCGGGGACCTGCGCACGGTCGCGCTCGTGGGCACCGACGGCACCATCGACTGGTACTGCTCGCCCCGGTTCGACGCCCCCAGCGTGTTCGGCTCGATCCTCGACGCCCGCCGGGGCGGGGCGTTCGAGCTCACGGCGGACGTGCCGTCCACCACCCGGCAGTTCTACTTCCCCGACACCAACGTGCTGATCACCCGGTTCCTCGCCCCCGACGGCGTGGGCGAGGTGCAGGACTTCATGCCCATCCCGGACGATCCCCGCGAGGCGAACCGGCACCGGCTGATCCGCCGTGTCGTCTGCGTGCGCGGCTCGCTGCCGTTCCGGGCCCGCGTGGCCCCCCGGTTCGGATACGGCACCGAGCCGCACACCCTGCGGCTGGAGCCTGGGGGACCCGAGGGGCCCGGGGGGTACGGCCAGGCCGTCTTCGAGGCCCCGTCCATGGGCATGAACCTGGTCGCCACGGTGCCCCTGGAGGCTGACGGCGCGGACGTGCGGGCGCGGTTCAAGCTGCGGGAGGGCGAGACCGCCGTGTTCGCCCTCGACCGGATCGACGCGTCGGTCGCGCCGCGCGGATGCCCGATCACCGAGGCCGACGAGCAGTTCACCGCCACGGTCGCCTACTGGCGGCGCTGGCTCGCCAACTCCCGGTACCGGGGCCGGTGGCGCGAGATGGTGCACCGCTCCGCGCTCACGCTGAAGCTGCTCACCTACGCCCCGACCGGGGGCATCGTCGCCGCGCCGACGAGCAGCCTGCCCGAGCGGATCGGCGGCGGGCGCAACTGGGACTACCGGTACGTGTGGATCCGCGACGCCGCGTTCGGCGTGTACGCGCTGCTCAGGCTGGGGTTCACCGAGGAGGCGGAGGCCTTCATGGGCTTCCTGTCCGAGCACGTCACCCTCTGCGACGAGGGCCCCTCCGGCCCACTGCAGATCATGTACCGCATCGACGGGAGCCGGGAGATCCCCGAACAGGAGCTGGACCACCTGGAGGGCTACCAGGGCTCGGCCCCCGTCCGCGTCGGGAACGCCGCCGCCGGCCAGCTCCAGCTCGACATCTACGGCGCCCTCATCGACTCGATCTACCTGTACGACAAGTGGGGGCAGCCGATCTCCAGCGACCGCTGGGACGAGCTGTGCGTCCTGGTCGACTGGGTGTGCGATCACTGGGACCAGCCCGACGAGGGAGTCTGGGAGACGCGCGGCGGTCGCCATGACTTCGTGTACTCGCGGCTGATGTGCTGGGTGGCGATCGAACGGGCGATGCGCATGGCCGCCCACCGCGGCCTGCCCGCCGACATCCCCCGCTGGCGGCGGGCCCGTGACCAGATCTACCGGCAGATCATGCGCCGCGGCTGGTCGCCCCGGCTGCGGGCGTTCGCCCAGTACCTCGACGGCGACATCCTGGACGCCTCCGTCCTGATGATGCCGCTGGCCAAATTCGTCTCGCCCACCGACCCCAAGTGGCTGTCCACCCTGGAGGCGCTCGGTCGCGTGCTGGTGTCGGACTCGCTGGTCTACCGCTACGACAGCCAGGCCAGCCCCGACGGGCTGACCGGCACCGAGGGCACGTTCTCGATCTGCTCGTTCTGGTACGTCGAGGCGCTCGCCCGCGCCGGGCACGTGGACGAGGCGCGGCTGGCGTTCGAGAAGATGCTCACGTACGCCAACCACGTCGGCCTGTACGCCGAGGAGATCGGCCACACCGGCGAGCAGCTCGGCAACTTCCCTCAGGCGTTCACCCACCTGGCCCTGATCAGCGCCGCCTTCAACCTGGACCAGGCCCTCGGCTGAGCCCCGCCGGGATCCGGACCGTCACCGTGAGACACGGGCCCGCGCCGGTCGGACGGGTGTCAACAGCCGATGCAGGGTGGATGCGCCGCCCGTCGCGGCTGAAGATCGCCTGCGACGGTCAGGCGGGCCGCTGCTCGCGCTCGGCGACGATCGTGAGCGCGATATCGACGATCATGTCCTCCTGGCCGCCCACGAGCCGGCGGCGGCCGCACTCCATGAGGATGTCGCGGACGTCGACGCCGTACCGCGTGGCGGCGGTCTCCGCGTGGCGGAGGAACGACGAGTAGACGCCGGCGTACCCCAGGGTGAGGGTCTCCCGGTCGACACGCACCGGACGGTCCTGCAGCGGGCGGACGATGTCGTCCGCGGCGTCCTGGAGCTGGAACAGGTCGCATCGGTGCTCGAAGTCCGAGAGGTCCGCGACCGCGATGAACGCCTCCAGCGGGCAGTTGCCCGCCCCCGCGCCGTGACCGGCCAGCGACGCGTCGACCCGGTAGACGCCATTCTCGACCGCGACGACGGAATTGGCGACCGACAGCGAGAGGTTCTCGTGGGCGTGGATGCCGATCTCGGTCCCGGCGTCGAGGACGTCGCGGTACGCACGGACCCGCGCGGCCACGTCGTTCATCGTGAGCCGGCCGCCGGAGTCGGTGACGTAGACGCAGTGCGCGCCGTAGGACTCCATCAGCTTCGCCTGCCGGGCCAGTTCCTCCGGCGGGGCCATGTGGGAGAGCATCAAGAATCCGGACACGTCCATGCCGAGTTCGCGCGCCGCGGCGATGTGCTGCGCGGAGATGTCGGCCTCGGTGCAGTGCGTGGCGACCCGGACGGAGCGTACGCCGAGGTCGTGGGCGTGCTTCAGTTCGTGGACGGTGCCGACACCCGGCAGCAGCAGCGTGGTGAGGCGGGCGTTCACCAGCACCGATGCCGCGGCTTCGATCCATTCCCAGTCCGTGTGCGACCCGGGACCGTAGTTGAGCGACCCTCCGGCGAGCCCGTCGCCGTGCGCGACCTCGATCGCGTCGACGCCGGCCCGGTCGAGCGCGGTGACGATGCGTTCGACGTCCTCCGGGGTCATCCGGTGGCGTACGGCGTGCATCCCGTCGCGCAGCGTGACGTCCTGGACGAAGATCGGGGTGCCCATCAGAGGCCCGCCTTCCCTGCCGCGATGCGCTCCGCGACCCGCAGGCCCGCGGAGGTCATGATGTCGAGATTGCCGGCGTAGGCCGGAAGGTAGTGCGCGGCGCCCTCGACCTCGAGGAAGACCGACACCTGGTGGGTGGGCCGGGAGGCGCCGTCGGCGAGGAGCGTCCCGACCGGCTGGTCGGCGGGGATCTCGGTGATCTGCACCAGCTGTTTGAGCCGGTAGCCGGGGACGTAGGCGGCGACGTCGGCGACCATCTTCTCGACCGAGCGCCGGATCTCCTCGCGTGCGGCCGGGTCCGGTGCCGTGACGAGGCAGAAGACCGTGTCCCGCATGATCATCGGCGGCTCGGCGGGGTTGAGAATGATGATCGCCTTGCCGCGGCGCGCCCCACCGACCTGCTCGATGGCGGCCGAAGTGGTCTCGGTGAACTCGTCGATGTTGGCGCGGGTGCCCGGACCGGCCGACTTCGACGCGATCGACGCGACGATCTCGGCGAACTCGACCGGCACCACACGGCTGACGGCGGCGACGATCGGGATCGTTGCCTGGCCGCCACAGGTGACCATGTTGACGTCGGGCGCGTCGAGGTGCTCGTCGAGGTTGACAGCGGGGATCACGTAGGGCCCGATCGCCGCCGGAGTCAGGTCGATCATGCGCTTCCCGAGCGGGGTCAGCTTCGCGGCGTTCACCTCGTGCGCCTTGGCCGAGGTCGCGTCGAAGACGATCCCGATCTCGTCGAAGTCCGGCAGCGCGATCAGCCCGTCGACGCCCTCGTGTGTCGTCTGGACGCCGAACCGGGCGGCGCGGGCCAGGCCGTCCGACTCGGGGTCGATGCCGACCATGGCACCCATCTCGAGGTGGTGCGCGCCGCGCAACACCTTGATCATCAGGTCGGTGCCGATGTTGCCCGATCCGATGATCGCGACCTT
Source organism: Sphaerisporangium sp. NPDC051017 (assembly GCF_040683095.1). NCBI lineage: Bacteria > Bacillati > Actinomycetota > Actinomycetes > Streptosporangiales > Streptosporangiaceae > Sphaerisporangium > Sphaerisporangium sp. NPDC051017. The sequence goes on along the minus strand of NZ_JBFBCI010000001.1, from coordinate 51,137 downwards.
CGTCTTGCTCATGGTGCTGCTCCTTCGGTGAAGCGGACCGTCACGGTGCCGAGGCCGGACAGGGTGGCGGTGACGGTGTCGCCGGCGGCGACCGGCCGCATCGGACCGAGCGCGCCGGAGAGGACGACCTGCCCCGCGCGCAGCGGCTCGCCGAGGTCGCGGGCCATGCGGCCCAGCCACACGACCGCCTCGATCGGGTCGCCCAGGCAGGCCGCGCCGGTCCCGGTGGAGACCTCCTCACCGTCGATGCTCATCGACATCACGACGTCCACCGGCTCGAACTCGTCGAGGGTGCGGCGCTCCGTCCCGAGCACGTACGCGCCCGAGGACGCGTTGTCGGCGACCGTGTCGCCGAAGGCGATGTCCCACCCGGCGATCCGGCTGCCGCAGATCTCGAGCGCGGCGACGCCGTACGCGATCGCGTCCCGGACCTGTGGGGCGTCGAGCGGGCCGTCGGCCAGGTCGGAACGGAGCACGAACGCGATCTCCGCCTCGACCCGTGGCTGGAGGATCCGCCCGGCCGGGATCGCGTCCCCATCGGCGTACCCCATGTCGTCGAAGAGGACGCCGAGGTCGGGCTGGTCGACGCCGAGCTGCCGTTGCACGGCCTCCGAGGTCAGGCCGATTTTGCGGCCGACGATCCGGGCGCCGGCGGCGAGGCGGCGCCCGGTGAGCGCCGCCTGGACGGCGTACGCGGCGGCCAGGTCGTCCCGGCCGATCAGGTCCCGCACGGGGGAGCAGGGCACGCCGGACGCGGACGCCCCGGCGAGCCGCTCGACCGCGGCGGCGATGTCGGACTGGCTCGTGGCGGCGAGCCCGGTGGTTTCGGTCACACCCCCACTGTGCAGGCGGGCTCGAGCACGGAACCAGCACTTCGTCTCGTTCAGCGATACGCTGCGGGAGTGACGGAGACGGCCGACCTCGACACCGTGCTGGGCAAGGCGGTGACGATCCTGCGCGCCTTCCGGCCCGAGGACCGGGTCGTCAGCCTCGCCGAGCTGGTGCGGCGTACCGGCCTCCACAAGGCGACCGTGCACCGGCTGTCCAGCGGCCTGGTCACCAACCGCCTGCTCGACCGCGCCGACGGCGGCTACCGGCTCAGTGGCGGCCTCTTCGAGCTCGGGATGCTCGCCTCGCTGGAGCGCAGCCTGCTCGAGGTGGCGATGCCGTTCCTCCAGGACCTTTACGAACGCACCCACGAGACCGTCCATCTCGGGGTGCGGGAGGGGCACGACGTCGTCTACGTCGCCAAGATCGGCGGCCACCGCCAAGCCAAGGTGCCCTCGCGCCCAGGTGGGCGGATGCCGCTGCACTGCACCGCGATCGGCAAGGCCCTGCTCGCGTACGCCGGCGCCGACCTGCGGCGCGAGGTGCTGACCGGGCCGCTCGAACGGCGCACCCCGCACACCGTCGTCGCTCCAGGCATCCTCCGGCGCCAGTTGCAGCGCGTCACCGAGACCGGCGTCGCGTTCGAGCAGGAGGAGTCGGCCGTCGGGCTCGTGTGTGTCGCCGCGCCGGTTCTGGGGCGCGGCGACGAGCCGCTCGCCGCGATCAGCGTGGCCGGCCCCAGCCACAGGTTCCGGCCCGAGGGACACGTGACGGCGGTGCGCTCGGCGGCGGCCGCGCTCGGCAGCACACTGAGCCGGCGCGACCTCCTCCGCTGAACCGGCGTCTCAGAGGGCGCGAGTGATCGCGCCGGCCGTAGCCGTGAGCGCGGCGATGAGCTGCCTCGCGGCCGCCTGAGCGGCCCCGTCCGCATCAGAGCAGGCACGTCCCGGGCGGGCGTGCCTGCTCGCGCGTTCGCGGGAGGTGTTCAGGAGTGAGTCGGCGCGCCGGTGCTCGGGAGGCCTTCCGGCACGTCGTCGGGGGCGATGGCGCCCTCTCCGGGTGTGCTCTGCAGGTACACGTGCTGGTGGCCGTTGCCCGCGTCGATGTTGAGCTGGTCGAGTTGGGTCGCCGCGACCGACCACATCGCGATGCCGGCGGAGCGCTGGCGCGTGGCGAGGTCGATGATGGGCTGCCGCGCGTCGGCGGGCAGCTTCTCGGCGGCGGCGTAGGTGTCGACCGCGGCGGCGAGGGTGTTCACCGCGCTGCGGAAGCCTCCGCGCGCCACGTTGGTGGCGGTCGTCCCCGAGGGGGTGTCCGCGTGCCGCGCGACGGCCTCCTTGAGGGTGTTCTGCCAGGTCGCGAGGTCCCCGAGCGGCGCCGGTCCGGCGGGTTGCGGGTTCGAGGCCGGGTCCTTGGGGAATGCCGCGGTGAGCCCGCCCAGGACGCGGTTCAGATCCTCGGCGGTCTTGCGCGCGGACGCGGTGAGCTCGCCGATCTGCTGGACGTCCCGCTTGGCGTCGGCCTCCTGCATGTCGGCGATGGCGGCCTGCGTGGCGTCGGGGCGGCCGATCATGTACCCGATGGGCCCTGCGACGAGGGCGGCGACCAGTGCGGTGGTCAGGAGGGCGACGGGGCGGCGACCGGCCGGGGCGGGCTGCGTCGTGGCGGTTCGCGTGGAGGCCAAAGGCGACGGGACCGTCTTTCGGGCCAACGAAAGCTCCTCTTGACTCGGCCCCCCGCACGGCTGTGAGGCCGAAGATATCACTCCGCCCGGTTTTCCGCCTTTGTCCGTGCGTGGCGGATTGATCACCCCGAGGGGCCGGACACCGGACCTGCCTGCGGGTGTGGGCTCCTCGTCGGCGTGTGACGGGGAGATCGTCCTGGTGGTAAGGAGAACTCCTTTTTGTCATGGGTCGACCTGCGGCGATGCCGACTGCTACGGTTGCAGTTGATTGTCATTATCATTATCGAAAGGCCTGGTGTGCGTACCCTCCGTCGCGTGCCGCTCGCGAGTTTGGTGGCCGGGCTGGCCATCGTCGTCCTGACATCCTGCGCGTCGTCCGAAGGCGCGCCCTCCGAAGGCGGCTCGCCGTCCGCCGCGCCCGCCTCCTCACCGGACCGCGTTTCGGTGGTCGCGTCCACCAACGTGTACGGCGACATCGCCCGGCAGATCGGCGGCGACCGGGTCGACGTGGTGTCGATCATCAGCGATCCCTCGCAGGACCCTCATTCCTTCGAGGCCAACGCCCAGACACAGCTCCGGCTGTCCAACGCCAAGGTCGTCATCGAGAACGGCGGCGGGTACGACGACTTCGTCGACACCATGCTCAAGGCCGCCGGCAACCCCGGCGCCCAGGTGCTGAACGCCGTCACCATCTCCGGGAAGACCGCGCCGCCCGGCGGGGGGCTGAACGAGCACATCTGGTACGACCTCCCGAGCGTCGGCAAGATCGCCGACCAGATCGCGGCCGCGTTCGGCAAGGCCGACTCCACGGGCGCCGCCCAGTTCACGGCCAACGCGTCGGCGTTCAAGGCGAAGCTGGACACGCTGGTGAAGGATGAAGCCGACATCGCGGCCACGGCCAAGGGGCAGGGCGTCGCGATCACCGAGCCCGTCCCGCTGTACATGCTCGAGGCCTGCGGGCTGGTCGACCGCACTCCCGGGGAGTTCAGCGAGGCCATCGAGGAGGGCGGCGAGATCCCGCCGCGCGCGCTGCGCGAGACGCTGGCCCTGCTGACCGGCAAGCGGGTCGCCGCGCTGGTCTACAACGAGCAGACCGCCGGGCCGGAGACCGAGCAGGTGAGGCAGGCCGCGCAGAAGGGCGGCGTGGCGGTCGTGCCGGTCACCGAGACCCTGCCGCCGGGCAAGGACTACATCGGCTGGATGACCGACAACATCGCCGCCGTCCGCGGCGCCCTGTCCAGATAAGTCCAGATAAGTCAGGTCATCATGATCAGCTTGCGAGATGCCGCGCTGTCCTACGGCGAGCGGGTGCTGTGGAAGGACCTCACCCTCGACGTCGAGCCGGGCGAGTTCCTGGTCGTCCTCGGCCCCAACGGCTCGGGGAAGACGAGCCTGCTGCGGGCCCTGCTCGGCGAGGTCGCCCTGTCGGCGGGGACGATGACGATCGGCGGGCGGCCCCCGCGGCGCGGCAGCCCGCTGATCGGCTACGTCCCCCAGCAGAAGGCGATGTCCCCGAACATGCCGCTGCGCTCGCGCGACCTGGTGCGGCTCGGCATCGACGGCCACCGCTGGGGCATGGGCCGGGCCGGACGGGCGGTTCGCGCGCGCGTCGGCGAGCTGCTCGCCGAGGTGGGGGCCGAGTCGTACGCCGACGCCCCGATCGGGACGCTGTCGGGCGGCGAGCAGCAGCGCGTCCGGATCGCCCAGGCGCTGGCCACCGACCCGCGCATCCTGCTCTGCGACGAGCCGCTGCTGTCGCTGGACCCGCACCACCAGCGGGCCGTCGCCGAGCTGATCGACCGGCGTCGGCGCGAGCACGACACCGCGGTGGTGTTCGTCACCCACGAGATCAACCCCGTCCTGGCGATGGTGGACCGCGTGCTCTACTTCGTGGACGGCCGGTTCCGCGTCGGGACGGTGCGCGAGGTGATGACGTCGCGCACGCTGTCGGAGCTGTACGGGACGCCCGTCGAGGTGGTCAGCATCAGCGGCCGGATCGTCATGCCCGGGGCCCTGGCCTCGGGCCACCATCACCCGAGTGGCGAGGCGCGCGGACGGTGAACGGCGTGTGGCACCAGATCTTCAACTTCACCGACTACGGCGCGCTGCTGGCCCTGGTGAAGAACTCGCTGGTCGCCGGGGCGATCCTGGGGGTCGTCGGCGGGCTGGTCGGCGTCTTCGTGATGATGCGCGACCTGCCGTTCGCCGTGCACGGCATCAGCGAGCTGTCCTTCGCCGGCGCGTCCGCCGCGCTGCTGATGGGCGCGAACGTGGTCGCCGGGTCACTGGTGGGGTCGGTGGTCGCGGCGGCGGTCATCGGCGCGCTCGGCATGCGGGCGCGGGACCGCAACTCCATCATCGGCGTGCTGATGCCGTTCGGGCTCGGGCTCGGCGTGCTGTTCCTGGCGCTGTACAAGGGCCGGGCGGCGAACAAGTTCGGCCTGCTCACCGGCCAGATCATCGCCGTGGACACCCCTCAGCTGTCGTGGCTGGCCGCGACCTCGGCCGTCGTGCTCGTCACGCTCGCCGTCCTGTGGCGGCCGCTGACCTTCGCCAGCGTCGACCCGGAGGTCGCCGCCGCGCGGGGCGTGCCGGTCCGCGCGCTGGCGCCGATCTTCACCATCGTGCTGGGCCTGGCCGTCGCGATCTCCATCCAGATCGTGGGCGCGCTGCTCGTGCTCGCGCTGCTGTGCACACCGGCCGCCGCCGCGATGCGCGTCACCGCCTCGCCGGTGAGGGTTCCCCTGCTCAGCGTGCTCTTCGCCACCGTCTCCATGCTCGGCGGCACCCTGCTGGCGCTTGGCAGCAGCGTCCCCATCAGCCCGTACGTCACCACGATCTCGTTCACGATCTACCTCGCCTGCCGGGGTGTCGGCGCGGCCCGCGCCCGGGGCGCCTGGACCCGGCGCCGCGCCGCGTCCCCCGACCGCGTTGCGACGGTGAGGCCGAGCTGAGGCGGGGCGCGGCTATTCGTACGGTTCCGCAGGCTCTCTGATGCGCTCGATGCTCTCCGCCGCGAGCTCGGGGGCCACCATGCCGGTGGGTACCCCGGCCGAGGCGGCCGGGACGAAGGTGCCGGTGACCCGGATCCAGCTGTTGGGCGGCGGAGCCTCCGCTCCGCGCACGCGCGCGGTGAACGCGACCGCGTCCGCGGCGCAGCACGCCATCTGCATCCGGCCGACGTACCAGGCTCCGGCCTCGCCGTCGGTCACGAACCCGGTCAGGCGGATCCGGAGGCCGCGCATCGTCTCGGGGGCCGCCGCCGCCCGGCCGGCGAACTCGGCCATCGTCAGGTCGGTGATCCTGTCCGCGGGCAGGGGGAAGAACGCCTGCGCGGGCGGGGGAGGCGCCACCGGGCGTCCAGCCGTCCGCACGGCCGCGTACGAGCCGAGCGCGGGCGGGGCGATCACGAAGATCACCAGTACCGGCAGGCAGAGGAGCCAGGCCACACTCGGCCCTCGGCCGTGGTCGTGGCCTGTGGGGTCGTGGTCCGTGTGGCCGTCCGGACGCGCCGCCGCCTCCTCGGACCCGGCGTCCGCGTGCCCGGCCGCGGGCGACCAGAAATAACCGAGCAGCCGGACCGCTCCGAGGACCAGCATGCCGATCCCCGCCGCGATGAGGAAGGGCCGGAAGCCGGGCTTCACGTAGTTCACGTACGTGGAGGAGAACAGCGATATCTTCAGCGTCGCGCCGCCGAGGAGCGTGACCACCAGGCCCTGGGACATGCGGTTCACAACAGCACCCATCCGATGACGGCGCTCACCAGAACGCCGAGGGCGAAGGTCAGCGGGACGAAGCGCGTCGCGAAGCGGCGGCCGAAGGTCCCGACCTGCAGGGCGATCAGCTTCAGGTCCACCATCGGCCCCACGACCAGGAACGCGAGCTTCGCCGTCATGGGGAACGGCGTGAGGCCGGCGGCGACGAACGCGTCGGCCTCCGAGCAGATCGAAAGGATCACGGCGAGCACGGCCAGCGTGAGCACCGACAGCCACGGGACTCCGGCCAGCCCGCTGATCCACGACTGGGGGACGACGATGTTGAGCGTGGCCGCCGCGAGGCCGCCCACCACCAGGAAGCCTCCGGCGTGCAGCAGGTCGTGCAGCATCGCCTCCGCGAAGGCCTTCCACCCGCGGGCGTCGGCGGGGCGTACGGGGATGCGCAGCCAGTCCGTGCGTCCGAACCGCGCCCACGCCCAGCCGGCGAGGACGGCGACCAGCAGCGACGCGGCGAACCGGGCCACGACCATGAGCGGCGCGCCGGGGAAGGCCACGGCCGTCGCCACCAGCACCACCGGGTTGATCGCCGGGGACGACAGCAGGAACGCGAGCGCCGCCGCCGGGGTCACCCCGCGGGCCATGAGGCCGCCCGCCACCGGCACCGACGCGCACTCGCACCCCGGCAGCACGGCCCCCGCGAGCCCGGCCACCGGGACCGCGGCCGCCGGGTGGCGGGGCAGCGCCCGCGCCCAGAACGACGCCGGGACGAACGCGGTGATCACCGCGGACAGGGCGACGCCGAACACCAGGAACGGCAGCGCCTGCACGCAGATCGCGACGAAGATCGTCGACCAGGTCTGCAGCGCGGGCGACTGCACGTACGGCGTGAGCCAGATGGGGCCGGCGATCAGCAGGCCGATGACCAGTACGTAGACCAAGGGGATGCCGTCCGTCCGCGGCGCCTGCGCGGTGGACGGAAGGGGGTCGCGCGTGTCCGTGGGGGAGGCGACCACGCCGTCACTCATTCGTGAAGTGTGGCAGGGATTTCATGCTGGTACCTCCGGGAATGCCAACGATCGCCGGAACTGTAGGGGCGCAGGGTGAACGCAAGGTGGACGGCGCCCGCGCGCTCACCGGCGGGCCACACGTTGCGTGACGCGGACCAGACCGTCGAAGCCATCGACGGCGAGGAGTTGCAAGTCGCCTCCGCGTAGGCGCCACTTGAACGGTTTTGCGGGCCCGGTCGCCGTCGTTCGTTCCCTCCCGGTCTGGTACCTGCCGAGTAAAACGCCGCCCGCCCGCGGATCCACCCGGAGGACGGGGGTACGCACGTCATATGACCTTGTGGGGCAAGCGGGGCGACATGGTCGTGCACCGGCGGGAGCCTTTCAACGCGGAGCCGCCGCGGTGCGCGCTGGCCGGGCGTCCGATCACGGCGGTGGACACCTTCTACAGCCGCAACCACGGCCCGATCCCCGAGGCCGGCGAGGAGTTGTGGTGTCTGGAGGTCGACGGGCTGGTCCGGCGGCCGTTGCGCCTGTCCCTGGACCGGCTGCGCGAGGGGTTCGCGCGATGGGAGGTGACCGCGACGCTGCAGTGCGCGGGCAATCGCCGCGTGGACCTGCTGGAGGTGCGCGACATTCCCGGCCAGGAGCCGTGGGGACCCGGTGCGACCTCGACCGCGCGCTGGAGCGGCGTGCGCCTGGCCGACGTCCTGGCCGAGGCGGGCATGCTCCCCGAGGCGGCGTTCGTCGCCTTCGCGGCCCCGGACGTCTCGCGGGACGCCGACCCGCCCCAGCCGTTCGGCGGTTCGATTCCCGTGGCCAAGGCGCTGGCGGACGAGGTGCTGCTGGCCTGGGCGATGAACGACCGGCCGCTGCCGCGCGTCCACGGCGGGCCGTTGCGCGTCGTCGTCCCCGGCTGGATCGGCGCCCGCAGCGTCAAGTGGCTCCGGCGGATCACCGCGCAGGCCGAGCCGTCGCGCAACTACTTCCAGGCCGTCGCCTACCGTCTGCTGCCGCCTGACGCGGATCCCGCCGAGGCCAGGCCGGGCGACGGCGTGCCGTTGGGGCCGGTGGCGCTCAACTGCGACATCCTCTGGCCGGACGGCGCGGCCCCCGTGCCCGCCGGGCCGCTCCTGGTGACCGGCTACGCCTTCGCCGGCGACGACCGCAGCGTGACCCGGTTGGACGTCTCCCTGGACGACGGCCGCACCTGGGCGCAGGCCGAACTCGACGCCCCTGAGGGCCCGTGGGCCTGGCAGCACTGGCGGATCACCGTGGACCTGCCTCCGGGCGAGACCGTGGTCACCGCGCGTGCCTGGGACTCCACCGCCGCCCTGCAACCCGAGTCGCCCGAATCGCTGTGGAACCCGCTGGGCTACGTCAACAACGCGTGGGCACGCCTCCGCCTCGTCGGCCATCCCTGACGTCGCGCCGGAACATGTACCGTCCCGATTCGCGTAGGCCGAGAGGCGAAATTCACAAAAGGGATGAAACAGGCGCTAACCTGGCACTGGTGAGCCCGTCCCACAGCAGAGGACCGCGGCGCTCATTGTGTTGCGCAGATCACCGTGAGGGTCGGCCTCCGCGTCGAACCCGCGGTTCAGGACGGCCACCGAGCCCCTGAACGCGACGGTCGGTCTCGTGGTTCCGCGTTCCGATCATGCTGTGCGGGGGCCGAGCATGAGGATCACATCTGTTTTCTTTTCACGTCTGAAATCCATCCGCGCGCGGATCACCGCGCTGGTGGCGCTCATCGCGGTGGTGCTGCTGGTGCCGGCGTCGGTGGCGGCCGGGCTGGTGGCGCGTACGGTGATCAACCAGAGCGTGTGGCAGCACAGCCGCCGCCAGGCCGAGCTGACCGCCGCGGCGGTCCGCGCCCGGCGGCTGACCGGGGTGATCGTGCCGTCCACGCCCGGCGTCGACCTGGTGCAGGTGGTGGCTCCCGGCCGGCGGGTCATCGCCGCCTCGGCGCAGGCCCGGGGCCCGGCCCTGGTCGCAGCCTGGCCGGCGGCGGCGGACCCGGCGCAGGACGTGCAGGTGTGCCGGCCCCGCGTCCCGTGCCTGCTCATCTCGGCGCTGCGCGTGTCGCCCGCGGCCGGCTCGCCGGTCGTCTACGCCGGCAGGGCCGCGCCGGGCGCGATCTCGTCGGCGAAGCTGGACGGGTTGTTCGCCGTCGAGGCGATCCTGCTGGTCGCGCTGGCCACCTGGGCGGCGTGGACGGTTACCGGCCGCACGCTGCGCCCGGTGGAGGCCATCCGTTCCGAGCTCGCCCACATCACCGCCAGCGACCTGGACACCCGGGTGCCCCAGCCGAGGGGCGAGGACGAGGTCGCCCGGCTCGCCGGGACCATCAACCAGACCCTGGAACGCCTGGAACGGTCGCGCGACGCCGAGCAGCGGGTGCGCGCGGGGCTGCAACGGATGCTGGACCAGCAGCGCCGCTTCACCTCCGACGCCTCCCACGAGCTGCGCACCCCCCTCGCCGGGCTGCGCGCCCAGCTCGAGGGCGCCGAGCTGCATCCCGACGAGAGCGACATGCCGCACGTGCTGCGCCACGCGCTGCGGGACGTCGACCGCCTGCAGGCCATCATCACCGACCTGCTGCTGCTGTCCCAGATGGGCGCCGTCCATCCTGGCGATCTGCGCACGCTGGACCTGGGTGGGCTGGTGGCCGCCGAGACCGGGTGGCGCGAGGACGACCGGCACCCGGTCCGGCTCGACCTCGAGCCCGGCGTGCGCGTCGAGGTGGCGCCCGGCCTGATCGCCCGGCTGCTCGCCAACCTGCTGGACAACGCTCAGCGCCACGCGTCCGGCTGCGTCGGGGTACGGCTGAGGGCCGGTGGCGGCCTGGCCGAGCTGACCGTCACCGACGACGGGCCCGGCATCCCCGAAGCCGAACGCGAGGTGGTCTTCCACCGGTTCACCCGCCTGGACACCGCCCGCGGTCGCGGCCAGGGCGGCACCGGCCTGGGCCTGGCCATCGCCCGCGACATCGCCCACGCCCACCACGGCACCCTGGACATCGCCGACGCCCCCGCCCGCGGCGCCTGCTTCGTCCTGTGCCTGCCCCTGGCGGACGATGACGGCGAGCGGGAGCCGGCCGCGGCGGAACCCGTCGGCGAATCATGACAACAACCGGCAGATCGGGCACGTGACGGCTGATCGTAGTCAGGTCGTGTTCAGGTGGGGCGTGCAAGTCTCCCGCCATGACGACGACCACGACGGCTCGACGCCGGATGCTGAACAAGGTTCCCGAGGTCACGATCTACTTCTGGATCATCAAGGTCCTGTGCACGACGGTGGGGGAGACGGCGGCCGACTTCCTGAACCAGAACCTCGGGTTCGGGCTGACCGGCACCTCCCTGGTCATGAGCGTGCTGCTGATCATCGCCCTGATCGTCCAGTTCAGGTCCCGGCGGTACTCGCCGGGCGTGTACTGGGTCGCGGTGGTGCTGATCAGCATCGTCGGCACCCTGATCACCGACAATCTGACCGACAACGTCGGCGTCTCGCTGGAGGTGACGACCGCGGTGTTCGCCGTGGTCCTGGCGCTGACCTTCGCCGCCTGGTACGCCGCCGAGCGGACGCTGTCCATCCACACGATCCACACCCCGCGCCGCGAGGCCTTCTACTGGCTGGCCATCCTGTTCACCTTCGCCCTCGGCACCGCCGCGGGCGACCTCGCCGCCGAGCGTCTCGGCCTCGGCTACCTGCCCTCGGCGCTGATCTTCGGCGCGCTGATCGCCGTCGTGGCCGCCGCCCACTTCGTCCTGCGCGCCGGCGCGGTGCTGACGTTCTGGATCGCCTACGTCCTGACCCGCCCGCTCGGCGCCTCCCTCGGCGACTACCTGTCGCAGTCCCCGGACGACGGCGGCCTGGGGTTGGGTACCGTGGCCACCAGCGGGCTCTTCCTGGTCACGATCCTGGCGTTCGTCGTCTACCTCGCGGTGACGCGCAGGGACGCGACCCCGGCGGAGACCTCTGCCTGAGCCCGCGAGAACGGGGGTGAACGTGACGACGAAGATCGCTATCGTCGAGGACGACCTCGCGTTGCGGCTGGGGCTCGGCCGGGGGCTGCGGGAGGACGGTTTCGAGGTGGTCCTGTCCGCCGGGTCTGGAACCGACCTGCTGGCCGGCCTCGGGGAGGTCTGTCCCGACGTGTTCGTCATCGACATCGGGCTGCCGGACACCGATGGCCGCGACCTGGTCATGGCGCTGCGCGCCCGGGGGATCGGCGCGCCGGTCATGCTGCTGACCGCGCGCGGTCACGTCACCGACCGGCTGTCGGGGTTCCACGCCGGCGCCGACGACTACCTGCCCAAGCCCTTCCACTTCGAGGAACTGGTCCTGCGGCTGAGGGCCCTGGCCCGGCGCGGCCAGGGCCCCGCCGACCCGCCCGAGGGGCTCTACCTCGACCCGGCCGCCCACGAGGTCGGCCACGACGGCAACCGGGCCCCACTCACCCCGACAGAGTTCCGCCTGCTCGCGATCCTCCTGGCCCGGCGGGGAGAGGTGGTGCGCAGGCAGGCGCTGATCGCGGCGGCCTGGCCGTCCGGGGCGACCGTCCACGACAACACGCTGGACGCCTACCTGCTCAGGCTGCGGCGCAAGCTGGCCGACCTGGGCCGGCCGGACGCGATCAAGACGGTCCGGGGCGTGGGGTACCGCGTCGGATGATCCGCCGCAGGCTGGTCTTCAGCGCGGCCGCTCCCCTCGCCGTGGCGCTCGTCGCCCTCACCGCAGGCTTCTACGTCGTCCTGTCCTGGCGGCTGGAGCGCGACGCCGACCACGCGCTGCGGGCGCGGGCCGACGCGGCGGCGGGCGTCATCACGGTGTCCTCGGGCCGGCTCCACATGATCGAGACCCCGTTCGACGAGGCGCTGGACAACGGGGTCTGGGTGTTCGACGCCCGCGGCACGGTGGTGAGCTCGCCCGCCGCCGGCGCGCTGGACCGGGAGGCCCACGCCCTCGCCGGGGTCACCCGCCCGACGTTCCGCGGCCACGGTGGCGATCTGCGCTTCCTGGCCGTTCCCCTGCGCGAGTACGCCGCCCCGGGCGGCACCCTCGTCGTGGCCCTCTCCCTGGCCCCGTTCCTGGAGGCCGAGCACACGACGCTGGTCGCGGCGATCGTCTTCGACGTGTTGATCCTGGGGCTGGGCGCGGTGTTCGTGCGCCGCGCCGTGACCCAGGCCCTGCGCCCGGTGGCGCGGATGACCGACCAGGCGGCGCGATGGTCCGAGCACGATCTCGACAAGAGGTTCAGCCTCGGACCGCCGCGCGACGAGCTGAGCGGGCTGGCCGCGACGCTGGACAACCTGCTCGGCCGCCTGTCGGCCGCGCTGCGCCACGAGCAGCGCGTCACCGCCGAGATCGCGCACGAACTGCGGACGCCCCTGAGCCAGGTGCGGCTGGAGACCGAGGTCGCGCTGCGCCGCGACCGTCCCGCGTCCGAGCTGCGCGCCGCGCTCACCGAGGTGTCGAACGCCACCGACCGCATGACCAACGCGCTGGACACGCTGATCGGCCTGGCCCAGCGCGACATCCGCCCCGCCGGCGGCACGACGCCGGCCGGAAAGGTGGCGAGGGACGCGCTGCGCGCCTGCCGCGATCGCGTCGGCGGGATCCGCCTGGACCTCGAACGGGCCGGCGAGGGCGAGGTGCTGGTCGGCTGTGATCACGACGTCGTGCTGAGGATGCTGCAGCCGCTGCTGGACAACGCGCTGCGCTTCGGGCGCTCCGCCGTCACCCTGCGGGTGGGGCGGGAGGGCGGCGAGGTGCTGTTCCGCGTCCGCGACGACGGCCCCGGCTTCGCCGAGGACGAGCTGGAGGCGGTCCTGCGCCCGGGCGTCCAGGGCCACGCCTCGACGCCCGGCGAGGGCTCCGGCCTCGGCCTCGCGCTGGCCCGCCGCCTGGCGGAGGCGGCGGGCGGGAGTCTCACGCCGCGTGCGGGCGGGTCCGGCGGCATCGTCGACCTGCGGCTCCCGGTGGCCGCGGCGGTGAACCAGAGGGTCTGATCGGGGCGCCGCCGGAGTGCGGCTGAGCGTCCCCGCAGGGTCGCTCCCCGTGCGGCCGGGCGCCCAGGCCGCGCGACAAAACCCATCCCATGTTGAATTATCGCAATATCTGGGTACTCGACTAATCCGGTCGAGAACTAGAGAACTCGACCGCAGAATCCGCGCGGCGCGCACGAGGTCGGTGCCGCTGACCGACAGGAGCAGAGAGATGTTGACGGTGATCGGCGCGGGATTCCCGCGTACAGGCACCACGTCGCTCAAAGCAGCTCTGGACCGGCTGGGCTTCGGTCCCTGTTACCGAATTCGTCCGTAGTGCTTCGGCCTTCAGCTTCAGGCCGGGGGTGAAGCGGACTCTCCCGCGTAGCGAAGCGGGGAAGGCCGATCCGCCGCCAAGGCGGATCAGCGTCTGGTACGGTGAGCCGGTCAGGTACCGCCGGACGGGTGGGAACGGAGCCGGAAGACTCGAAAGCCTGTGGAGACTCGGTAAGACCATCTGCACGATGGCTCAGGTCGGTGAAGCAGGAAGCCACAGAAGTGCCGCATGCGCGGCAACAGGCTGAATCCCCGGTCCTTCAGGTCGGGGAGCGCGTCAACACATGTTCGAGGTCATCGTCCATCCTGAGCAGGCCGACCGGTAGCTCCCCGTCGTCCAGGGCGGTCCCGTGGACTGGGATTCGGTGTTCGCGGGGTACCGGTCGGCGGTGGACTGGTCGGCCGCCTGCTTCTGGCGGGACCTGGCGGACGCCTACCCGGACGCGAAGGTAGTCCTGACCGTGCGCGACCCCCGCCGCTGGTACAACATCGAACGCTTCCACCGCGAGGGCCGCCTGATCACACCGTTCGACCCCGCGCCCTAGCTCGGCCTCGCGCCGTAGGTGCGATGCCCCGGCCTACCCGGGCACGCGGTGCTCCGCCTTGGCGAACTGGTACAGGATCGCGCGGCAGAAGGCCGGGAGGTCGGCGGGAGAGCGGCTGGTCGTGAACTGGCCGCCGACGCAGACCCCTGGTCGACGACCGCCGCCCCGGCGTTGCGCAGGTCCGTGCGGATGCTCGGCCAGGACGTGAGGCGGCGGCCGCGTACCGCATCGGCCTCGACCAGTGCCCAGGGGCCGTGGCAGATCGCCGCGGTGGGCTTGCGCGTGGCGACGAACGCCTTCACGAACCCGACGGCGTCACGGTTCATCTGGAGCTGGTCCGTGTTCATGGTCCCGCCAGGCAGCAGGAGGGCGTCGTAGTCGCCGGGCGAGGCGTCGGACACCAGCCGGTCGACGGTCGCGTGAGCGTTCACAGGTCCGCGCCGGATTGGACACGAGGTCACGCGCGACCTTAGGTTTACCTGGCTTAGCTTTGCCTTGCCTTAGGGGATGTTGCGGATGCGTGGATACGGCCGGACGCGGCGGGCGGGCCTGCTCTGACCGGCACGGCCCTACGGGGCATCGCACGACGGAGGGTGCGCCGCGACGGGGCGTACCCTCCGGTCCTGCTCGCCCTGTGCGCGGTGGTCGCCCTCGTCACCGCCGTCCCGCTCTTCTTCGTCGTGGGCTACGCGGTGAGCGTCGGCTGGGACGAGGCATGGCGGCTGATCGTGCGCCCGCGCGTCGGCGAGCTGCTCGTCAACACGGTCGAGCTGACGCTCGGCTGCATGGTCCTGTGCGCCGGGCTCGGCTCGGCGGCGGCGTGGCTGGTGCACCGCACCGACCTGCCGGGACGCAAGGTCTGGCACGTGCTGCTCGCCGCGCCCCTCGCGGTCCCCGCGTTCGTCACGAGCTTCGGGTGGGTCTCGGTCACCGGCGCCGTCGAGAGCTACGGCGGCGCCCTGCTGATCGTGACCCTCGCCTACTATCCCCTGGTGTACCTGCCGGTGGCCGCGACCCTCCGGGGGCTGGACCCGGCCCTGGAGGAGACCGCCCGCTCGCTGGGCCTCGGCTCGTGGGCCGTCTTCGTCCGCGTCGTGCTGCCGCAGCTTCGCCCGGCCGTGCTCGGCGGGGCGCTGCTCGTCGGGCTGCACCTGCTGGCCGAGTTCGGCGCCCTGCAGATGCTGCGCTTCCCGACGTTCACCACGGCGATCTACGACCAGTACCGGTCGGCCTACGACGCCCAGTCCGCCAACATGCTGGCCGGCGTGCTCGTGGCGTGCTGCGCGGTGCTGCTGCTCGCCGAGCTGCGGCTGCGCGGCCGGCGCCGGTACGCCCGCCTCGGCTCGGGCGCGGCCCGGATCGCCCCGCCGGCCCGCCTCGGCCTGTGGACGGTCCCCGCGCTGCTCGCCGTGCTCGGCGTCGTCGCGCTCGGGCTCGGCGTCCCGCTGGCCAGCCTGGCGCACTGGCTGCTGGTCGGCGCATCCACGTCGTTCCCGGTCGAGACCCTGGTCCAGACGGCGGGTACGGCGCTCGGGCTCGGCCTGATGGCCGCCCTGGTCACGACGGTGAGCGCGCTGCCGGTGGCCTGGCTGGCGGTCCGCCACCGCGGCCGGGTCGGCAGCCTGCTGGAGCGCAGCACCTACATCGGCAACTCGCTGCCCGGCATCGTGGTCGCGCTGGCGTTGATCACGGTGTCCATCCGCTTCGTCCAGCCCGCGTACCAGACCACGGGGCTGCTGCTCGCCGCGTACATGATCATGTTCCTGCCCCGGGCGCTGGTGAGCGTCCGCGCGGCCATCGCCCAGGCCCAGCCGGTCCTGGACGACGTCGCGCACTCGCTGGGCGCCGGCACGGCCGCGACGCTGCGCCGGGTGACGCTGCCGCTGGTGGCCCCGGGCGTCGCCGCCGGCGCGGCGCTGGTCTTCCTCGCCGTCGTCACCGAGCTGACCGCCACCCTGCTGCTGTCGCCCACGGGCACGCACACGCTGGCCACCCAGTTCTGGAGCGAGGTCCGGGACGTCGACTACGGCGCCGCCGCCCCGTACGCCGTGCTCATGGTGCTGATCTCGGCTCCGGCGACCTACCTGCTCACCGCGACCGCCAGGAGGTCCACATGACAGGCCTGACCATCCAGGGGCTCGGCAAGAACTTCGGCGCCGTGGCGGCGCTGGCGGGCGTCGACCTCGACGTGCCCGCGCGCAGCCTCACCGCCATCCTCGGCCCCTCCGGCTGCGGCAAGACCACCCTGCTGCGCCTGGTCGCGGGCTTCACGACGCCCGACGCCGGCACGATCAGCTTCGGCGACCAGGTGGTGTCCGAGCCGCGCACGGCCGTCCCGCCCCAGCGGCGCGGCATCGGCTACGTGCCCCAGGAGGGCGCCCTGTTCCCGCACCTGCGCGTCGCCGACAACATCACCTTCGCCCTGCCCCGCTCCGCCCGCCGGTCGCGGGATCGGCTGGCCGAGCTGCTCGACCTGGTCGAGTTGGACTCCTTCACCGCCGAGCGGTACCCGCACGAGCTGTCGGGCGGCCAGCAGCAACGCGTCGCGCTCGCGCGGGCGCTGGCCCCGCGTCCCTCGATCGTCCTGCTCGACGAGCCGTTCTCGTCCCTGGACGCGAACCTGCGCCTGTCGACCGGGCGGACGGTCGTGCAGGCGCTGCGCGCCGCGGGCGCGACGGCGATCCTCGTCACCCACGACCAGGACGAGGCGCTGTCACTGGCCGACCAGGTCGCCGTCATGCGCGAGGGCCGGCTGGTGCAGGCCGGCCCGCCGGGCACGGTGTACGCCACCCCGGCCGACCCGGCCGTGGCGCGGTTCGTCGGCGACGCGGTGCTGCTGCCCGCCGTCGTCACCGGCGGGACGGCGCGGTGCGCGCTCGGCACGCTCGCGTTGCGCGGCGATTCCGCGCAGGGCGAGGCCCAGGTGCTGGTCCGCCCCGAGCAGATCGAGATCCTCGACGGCGGCGCGGGCGTGCCCGCCACCGTCGGGGCGGTGACCTACTTCGGGCACGACGCCACCGTCGCCATGATGCTCCAGCCGGACGGCCCGGAGATCGTCGCCCGGGTCAGCGGCGCCCGTACCCCTCACCCGGGCAGCCGGGTGCACCTCACCGTCAACGGCCCGGCCACCGCCTTCCCGTCCCCGGACGGCCCGTGACGCATCGGGTGCTCCCTGTTCGAGGTGCCGTCTGTCATGCCGTAAAAGCTACGAATCCCCGCTGTAGTCGACGATCCCGCCAACAGGGCACAAAAGGTATAGCAGGCTGTATTCTCGACCGGTGATCTGATGATGGCCCGGACAGGGGCATGCGCGCTGAGTCAGGAGCTGAGGATGCCGACCCACGCCACGGCCGGTCGCGGGCGCGCCCGCCCGCGGGACTTGACAGCCGGAGCCCGCACCGCGCTGGACGGCCTCGAACACCTCGTCGGTGGGCTCGGCACCGCGACCCTGGCGCTGTTCACGCTGATCGGCCTGGCCGCCGTCGCGGTGCTCTGCACCATCGGCGTGGGCCTGCCGCTGGCGCCCACCGCGCTGCGCGGCCTGCGGGCCGTCGCCGATCGCGAGCGGGCCAGGCTCTCCCGGTGGGGCCCGGAGATCGTCGGCCCCGAGCCGCCGCCGCCCGGGCTGCGTGCCGCCCTGGCGCGCCCGGCCACCCGGCGTGAGCTTGCCTGGGTCGCCGCCCACGCGACCCTCGGACTGCTCCTCGGACTCATCGGCCTGACCCTGTCGTTCAGCGCGATACGCGACCTCACCTTCCCGCTGTGGTGGAGGCTGCTGCCGCCGAACGAGTCCGGCGGCGCGGCCATGGGGCTGTGGAAGGTCGGCGACCTGCCCAGCGCCCTCTGGGTCTGCGCGCTCGGCGTCGGCTGGATCGCCCTCTTCGCGCTGTTCACGCCGGGCATGGCGCGGCTCCAGGCCTGGACCGGACGACGGCTCCTGGACGCCGACGCCGGTACCGACCTCGCGCTGCGGGTCGCCCACCTCACCGCGACCCGGGCGGGCGCGCTGGACGCGCACGCCGCCGAGTTGCGGCGCATCGAGCGGTCCCTGCACGACGGCACCCAGAACCGGATCATCGCCGTCACCGTCCTGCTCGGCGCGGCCCGCCGGGCGGTGGCGCGCGACCCGTCCACCGCCGAGGAGATCCTCGAACGGGCGCAGGACGCCGCCGAGCAGGCCCTCTCCGAGCTCCGCGCGGTGGTGCGCGGCATCCTGCCCCCGGTGCTGGAGAACAGGAGCCTGGCGGGCGCGCTGACCGGGCTGGCCGCCGCCTGCCCGGTGCCCTGCGAGGTCGACGCCGATCTCCCCGGCAGGTGCGCCGCGTCCGTGGAGGCGACCGCGTACTTCGTCGTGGCCGAGGCGCTCACCAACATCGCCAAGCACAGCCGGGCCCGGCACGCCACCGTCGCGGTCCACCGGCGCGACGGCCGGTTGAACCTCCGGATCACCGACGACGGCCGTGGCGGGGCGGACGACCGCGGCGGGTCCGGGCTCGGCGGGATCCGCCGCCGGGCCGAAGCACACGATGGGACGTTCATGCTGACCAGCCCCTCGGGTGGCCCGACCACCCTGAGTGTGAGCCTGCCATGCGGATCGTGATCGCCGAGGACGACCCGCTGCTGCGCGAGGGCCTCGCGCTGCTGCTGCGCGCCGAGTCGCTCGACGTCGTGGCCACCGCCGCCGACCCCGACGGCTTCCTGGCCGCCGTCGACGCCCACGAGCCCGATGTCGCCATCGTCGATGTCCGGATGCCGCCGACCCACACCGACGAGGGCATCGTCGCCGCCGTCGAGGCCCGGCGCCGCCGACCGGACCTGGCCGTGCTGGTGCTGTCGGCGTACGTCGAGCAGGCGTTCGCCACCGACCTGCTGTCCCACGGCGGCTCCCGCCTCGGTTACCTGCTGAAGGAGCGGGTCGGGCGGGTGCAGGAGTTCATGACCGCGCTGCACCGCGTGGCGGACGGGGGCACGGCCATCGATCCCGAGGTCGTCGCGCAGCTCCTGTCCCGCACGCGCCCGGACCGCCGGCTGGACCGGCTCAGCCCGCGCGAGCTCGACGTGCTGGCGCTGATGGCCGAAGGGCTGGGGAACGCCGCCATCGCCGAGAAGCTGTTCGTCAGCGAGGGTGCGGTGCACAAGCACATCCGCAGCATCTTCGCCAAGCTCGACCTGGCGCCCACCGACCGCACCGACCGGCGCGTCGCCGCCGTCCTGCACTACCTCGAAGGCAGGTAGCGCCAGCTGTACCCCGGGATTCCAGCGGGTGGGATCGATCGTGAGCCGGTCCCGCCGACATGCTGGGTGATGTCGCGAACGACCACATCGAGCAGGGAGTCCCCCGATGTCGTATCCCACCGTGAAGTCCCCCTCCACCAAGCGTCGCGGCCGGCTCGCCCTGGCCGCGGTGGCCATCGCCGCGCTGAGCGGGCTCGGCCTGACCGCCGGGCCGGCGAACGCGCAGCCCGCCGACCCCGTGCAGAAGAGCCTGAACGACTTGGTCCGCGGGGGCGCGTTCCCGGGCGCCCTGGCCGCGGTGCGGGACGCCGACGGGCGTACCCACAACTACACCGCCGGTGTCGGCGACCTGGCGACGAAGGCGAAGGTCCCGGTCGACGGACGGGTGCGCATCGCCAGCAACACCAAGATGTTCACCGCCGTGGTCGTGCTGCAACTGGCCGGCGAGGGCAAGATCGAGCTGGACGCGCCGGTCGAGAAGTACCTGCCCGAGCTGATCCGCGGCAACGGCAACGACGGTCGAGAGATCACCGTCCGCCAGCTCCTCCAGCACACCGCCGGCCTGCCGAACTACACGCTGTACTTCCCGCCGATCTTGGAGATCCAACACAAGTACAGCGAGCCCCGGGAACTGGTCGACGTCGCGCTGGCGCACAAGGCGACGTTCGCTCCCGGACAGGGCTGGCAGTACAGCAACACCAACTACGTCGTGCTAGGCCTGCTCGTCCAGAAGGCCACCGGCAGGCCGATCAGTGAGGAGATCACCAAGCGGGTCATCGAGCGGGCGGGGCTGCGGGACACGTACTGGCCCGGCGTCGGCGAGCAGGCCATCCGCGGCGCCCACCCCCATGGGTACGAGGCCAAGAAGCCCGGGGAGCAGGCCGCCGAGAGCGCCGAGAGCGCCGAGAGCATGGTGGACATCACGGAACTCGACCCGTCGTGGGGATGGGCGGCCGGGCAGCTCATCGGCTCCCCGAGCGACGTCAACCGCTTCCTCGTCGCGCTGATGAACGGCAGACTGCTCAAGCCGGCGGAGCTGGAGCAGATGAAGCACACGGTCAATGCCCCCGGTCTCCCGGCCGGGTGGACGTACGGGCTCGGGCTGGTCAAGATCAAGCTGAGCTGCGGCGGCTACGTGTACGGCCACGGCGGCGACATCGACGGCTACGAGTCCCGCACCGGCATCACCGAGGACGGCCGGGCGGCGACCGTGGTCGTGACCGCTCTGCCCACCGAGCAGAAGGCCGCCGAGAGTGTCATGGCCGCCTTCGACACCGCCTTCTGCGCCCAGAAGTAGGAGACCGAGGCCCCGGCGCGGCACGAGGGCTCACGAAGCGGGCGGCCGATGCGCCGCCCGCCCCGCCGCCCGGGTGATCGGCTTCCGAGGACGGGAGCAACACCACCTCGCGCGGGTATGTATCGCTTGAACGTGACATGACCTGGTCCTGACCGGAGCCGCCCTCGCGCACGGATCGCCGATGCGGGGGCCTCAGAGCGTGGTTGCGATGGGAGAAGTCGTGGTCTTCAAACGGATTCTGGGTGCGTTCGGTGTCGGCGCCCCGTCGGTGGACACCGTTCTGGCCGGCCCGCGGGTCGAGCCGGGGGGAGTGCTGGCCGGTGACGTGCGGCTCAAGGGCGGTGACTTCGACGCCCACATCGAGCACATCACCCTGGGCCTGGTGGCCCATGCGCAGTTGGTGCCCGACGAGGACATGCCGCGGCCCGACGACGACGAGTTCCTTCGCGTCCAGGTCTCGGGCCCCTTCATCCTGTGCGCCGGCGAGGAGCGCGCGGTCCCCTTCGAGATCGAGATGCCCTGGGAGAGCCCCATCAGCGAGGTCGGCGGCCGGCAGCTCGCCGAGATGGCGCTCGGCGTGCGCACCGAGCTGGCCATCGCCAAGGCGGTCGACAAGGGCGATCTGGACCCGCTCGCCGTCGAGCCCCTGCCCTCCCAGATGCGCGTTCTGGAGGCGCTCCTGAGCCTGGGCTTTCAGGTCCAGGCCGCCGACCTCGAACTCGGCTACAACTTCGGGGTGAGCCAGGAACTGCCGTTCTACCAGGTGATCGCGTTCTCCTCGCCGCCCCGGCTCGCCGAGGTCGTCGACGAGGTCGACCTCACCTTCGTCGCCGGCCCCTCCGGACTGGTGATCATCTTGGAGGCCGTCGAGCATGTCGCCGGACAGCTCCCCGCCGACGCCGGCATCCGCTTCCAGGTCGGCCACGAGGAGGCGCTGGGTACCGACTGGGCCGCCGAGCTGGACCGATGGCTGGCGGGCCTGACCGGCCACGGCGCCGCTCAGGGGGCGACCTGACCGGGGTCCCTCGGCCGTCTTCGCGGCGGCGGCCGCGCGTCGCCGTCGGCACGCGCGCCGTCTGATCGGCCCGCCGTGCGGCGCGGGAACCCGGGGCGTCCCGGCTCCCGCGCCGCACGATCCCGGTCAGCGGATGCGGAGCGGGAGCGTGCGCGGGCCGCGCACCTGGCCCGTGGCCCAGGTCACGGCCGACGGGTCCTCCAGGCTGAACGTGGGAATGCGCTCCAGCCAGACCTCCAGGGCGACCCGGAGCTCCATGCGGGCCAGGTGGGAGCCCACGCAGCGGTGGATGCCGAGGCCGAACGCGGCGTGCCTGTTGACCTCCCGGTCGAGGACGACGTCACCCGCCTGGTCGAACTGCGCCGGGTCGCGGTTGGCCGCCGGGAAGGACAGGAGGATCCAGTCGTCGGCCTTCATGTCGACGCCGCGCCAGTGCATGTCCTCCTTGACCAGCCGTGCCATCGTGACCGGCGCGTACACCCGGAGCAGTTCCTCCATCGCGGTGGGCAGGAGCCCGGGGTCGGCGACCAGCCGCTCGCGGTGCTCGGGGGTCTTCGCCAGGTGCCACAGCGACGCGCCGATCGCGCTCCACGTGGTGTCGATCCCGGCGATGAGCAGCAGGGACATCGTGCCGGCCACATGGGTCGGCTCCAGCTTCCGGCCGTAGAGCTCCACGTTCATGAGGTACGTCGTCAGGTCGTCGCGCGGGTTGTCGACGTGGTCGCGGATCTGCGCGTACAGGTAGTCGAACAGCGCTTCCAGCCGCTGGATGCGGTCCTCCGGCTGCCGGTTGACGCCCTCCAGCGCGTTCTCGACGAACTCGCGGAACCGCGGCCCGTCCTCAGGGGGGAATCCCAGCATGTCGGCGATGACCCGGATCGGAATGTGCTGGGCGTAGTCGTGGGCCGCGTCGACGACGTCCTGCCCCTCCAGCGCGTCGATCAGCGAGTGACAGAACTCTCGCGTCGCCTGCTCCCGTTCGGCGACGGCGTTCTTGGTGAACGCGGGGAGCAGCAGCTTGCGCGCGTCGTGGTGGAACGGCGGGTCGGAGGAGATCGGCGGGGCGCCGCCGATCGGCGCCAGCTCCTGGGGCGGCCGGAAGTTGCTCATGATGATCGCTCGGGACGAGAAGCGCTCGGTGTCGTAGGCGATGGCCGCGACGTCCTCGTACCGCGTCGGCAGCCAGCCGCCGCCGAACCGGCCGGTGTGCGCGATCG
The DNA here is from genome assembly GCF_040683095.1 of Sphaerisporangium sp. NPDC051017. Classification (NCBI taxonomy): domain Bacteria; kingdom Bacillati; phylum Actinomycetota; class Actinomycetes; order Streptosporangiales; family Streptosporangiaceae; genus Sphaerisporangium; species Sphaerisporangium sp. NPDC051017. The sequence continues at coordinate 28,270 of NZ_JBFBCI010000001.1, read as the reverse complement.
GGCAGCGCTGCCGCAGGTCGTCCTGGATGGGGTACGGATCGGCCGCCCACTCCGGCTCGGTGTGGGAGAAGTCGCTCGCCCAGTCCGAGACGGGCCCGGTGACGATCTCGTTGCGCGTCCCGAGGGCGCGATCGCTCAGCGTCTCGCGGAACCTCTCGCCGAAGTGATCCTCGACGCCCATGTCACGCCTCCTCGTGGATCTCGATCGCTCTTTCCGGGCAGTTGGCGACGGCCAGGCGCGCCGTCTGCTCCTCGCCAGGCGGCACGACGCCGTCGCCGAGAACCCGCCCGTAACCCTCGTCGTCCTCGCCGAACAGGCTCGGCGCGAGGTCGTAACAGCGGCCGTGTCCCTGGCACCGCTCGGTGTTGATCTTGACTTTCACTTCGGCGCTTCCCTCTGTGCTGTGGTGTCGGCAGGGGCGAACGCGGCGCCGACACGCGTGAGCAACGCGGTCCACTCCTCATCATCGACCGTGTGCATCTCGGGGGTGATGAGGGCACTGCCCATCGCGAGCAGCAGGCAGAAGTGGGCCAGCGCGTCCGGGGACACCGCGGAGTCAAGTTCGCCGCGGCTCTGGGCGACGCGCACGAGCTCGGTGAGCCAGTTCGCGCGCTCGCCGACGTAGTCACGCGTCGGCCGGGCGACGTCCTCGTCCCTGCGGGCCGTGACCAGCGCCTCGGCGATCAGGGAGCTCTTGGCCAGGCGCGGGAGCCGGCGCCCGGCGGCGACCAGCAGGTCCATGACCGGCCGGTCCGGGTCGGCGGCCAGCAGGTCCGCGAGCAGCCTGGGCCCGTGCGCCCGCAGCGCGGCCACGAGCAGCTCCGCCTTGGAGGCGAAGTGCGCGTACAGCGCTCCGTTGCTCACCCTGGCGGTGGACGCGATGTCGGTGACGCGCGTGCCCTCGTACCCTCGCCGCGCGAAGACCTCGGCGGCCGCGTGCAGCAGCCGCTCGCGCGTCTCGGCGGCGGTGACGCCCGCGATCCGCCCCATACGGTAATTAAATGATCATTCATTTGATACGTCAAGGCCTGCGTCATTCCTCCTGGGTATGCCGGGCCTGGACCCTCACCATGGCCGATTTCGCCCCGCGTGGACGCCGAACCCCGAGGCCTGCCAAGGACAGCCGCGGACAGGGGGTAATACCCACCTCCCGGTAACGGTGCGTCATTGGCAAAGTTGCAAAATAGGTCACATGGGCGGTAAGTCCTCAAGGATTGTCAGAATGTATCGATCAGCTCTGGTCGATTCGCTGCTCGCCGCCGCGGTCCTGGCCTTCACGATCCCGACGACGGCCATCGACCACGCATTCTCTCCGTGGGGGCGACCGCCGCATTGGCTGGGCTATCTGGTGGGGGCGATCACGGCGGCGACCATGCTGATCCGGCGCCGCACCCCCTGGCCGGCGATCATCGCCTCGGCCGTCTGCGCCTTCGTCACCGTGCAGACCGTACCGTTGATCCTGGCGGCCTTCTCGATGACGTCCGAGCACCGGGTGCGCTCGTGGAAGATCGTCGCCCTGGCGCTCGTGGCGGTGTACGTCGTCGCCGACTACTTCAACCCGTACACCGACACATACCTGCCCCTCCCCGTCATCCGGGCGCTGACGCTGATCTACCTGCCCGCGCTGGCGGGTACCTGGGTATGCGAATACCGGCGGCTGATCGGTGAGCTGCGGGCAGGGGTGCGCGAGCGGGAGGAACTCGCCGCGTCGGAGGAGCGGCGCAGGCTGGCCCGGGAGTTGCACGACACGGTGACGCACGCGGTGACCGGCATGGTGCTCAACGCCGGGATCATCGGCGACGCCGAGGATCCCGCGGAGATTCCCGAGCTGGCGGCGGGCATCGAGGACAAGGGGGTCCAGGCGCTGGCCGAGCTGCGCCAGTTGCTCACCGTGCTGCGCCGGGACGAGGTGCCCGCGACCGGCGGGGTCGAGGCGATCAGCCGCCTGGTGAAGGACGCCGAAGCCGGCGGCCTGCGGGTCGACTGCCACATCGACCTTCCCAGCGAGCCGCTTCCGCCACAGGTGGAACACGCCTGCTACCGGCTCGTCCAGGAGGGGCTGAGCAACGTCCGCAAGCACGCGCCGGGGTCACAGGTCCAGATCACCTGCGAGCTGGAGGACGATCACGTGAGCGTCCGTGTGGACAACACCCCCCGTCAAGGGGACGACAGCCACGGAACGGAGAGAAGGGCCCCCTCGGTCGGAGGAGGCTACGGGCTGGCCGGCCTCAGGGAGCGCATCACCCTCGCGGGCGGCCGGTTCGCCGCGGGCCCGACTCCGGACGGCGGCTTCGCCATCACGGCCCGGCTCCCCCTGAGCGCCCGCCGGTGAATTCCGTCGCCGGATCGCCCGGTTTCAGGAGAGCCGGGCCCAGACCCGGTGGCCGTGCTCGCCGGAGCCTTCGTAGCCGACCTGGTCGGCCAGGGCCACGACGATGGCCAGCCCGCGGCCGAACTCGGCCACGGCCTCGCAGCGCGTGCCGAACCGCGGGGTGCCGCCCCGCCCGCGGTCGTAGACCGCCACGGTGACGACCTGACCGGTGCGGGAGACCTCGACGACGAACGTTCCCTGGTCATGGCCACTCCACGTGTGCCGGACGGCGTTGCCGGCGAGCTCGGAGGCGATCAGCTCGGCGTCGTCGCGGCGCGGGCAGTCGCCGAGCAGGAAGCGGACCATGTGGCGCGCGTGAGGGATCTGGTCGAGCGTGCCTGGAAAGGCGCGGCGCCAGACCATGCCGCCGCGCTGGGAATCGATCGTCGTCTCGATGAGTTCCGTGGGGCTCGGCGCGGGCTGTGGAAGTGCGGCGCGCGGGAGGTTCCGGACTTCCAACATCGCGTCCTCGGGGGGGTGGGAGGTGTGTCGCGGACGATGCCGGCCTCGGGACGCGGGGCCGGCGGGACGAATCTGATCGGATTAGGAGATCGGGACGAGTGATATTCGGACGGCGTGCACGAGCGGTGTTCAGGCGGTGGTCATACGGAGTAGACGTGGTCGCTGATGAGGCGGGCCGCGCCCACGACCCCGGCGGCGCCGTTCAGTTCCGACAGGACGATGGGAAGGTTGCCGGTGGCCAGGGGCAGCGACCGGCGGTAGACGACGCTCCTGATCTCGGCGAGCAGTACGTGGCCCAGCCGGGCCACCCCGCCCGCGATGATCACGAGCCCCGGGTTGAAGAAGCTGACCAGGCCCGCGAGGACCTGGCCCACACGGCGCCCGCCGTCCCGGATGAGCTGGACCGCCGTGGCGTCGCCCTGCGCGGCGGCCGCGGCGACGTCCTCGGCCGACAGCGTCCCGGCGGCGGCCAGCCGTTCCGCCAGGTACGGCGAGGCGCCCGAGCGCGCGGCGGCCAGCGCCTGGCGGGCCAGGGCCGCGCCGCTGAAATATGCCTCCAGGCAGCCGGTGTTGCCGCACGCGCACACCGGGCCGACCTGGTCGACCCGGATGTGCCCGATGTCGCCCGCGCTGCCCGACACGCCACGGTAGATCTTGCCGTCCACCACGATGCCGCAGCCGATGCCCGTGCCGATCTTGACGAGCAGGAAGTCCCTCACCTGGCGGGCCGGCCCGGCGTGCAGCTCCCCGAGCGCCATGATGTTGACGTCGTTGTCCAGCATGGCCAGGCAGCCGAGCTCCTGGCTGACTATCTCGCGCATCGGGTACCGGTCCCAGCCCGGCATGATCGGCGGCACGACGGGCACCCCTTCGGCGAAGCTGACCGGCCCGGGTACCCCTATTCCGGCCCCCTGGAGCTGCGTGAACAACCCCTGCTGCTTCAGCTTCCCGGCGAGGACCAGCACGCGGTCGAGCACGTGGGCAGGGCCGAACCGTATGTCGCACGGCTCGCTCACGTGGCCGAGCACGCGCAGCTCGCCGTCGGTGATCGCGACGTCGACCGAGGTCGCGCCGATGTCGATGCCGGCGAAGCGGGTGTCGCGCGACAGCCGGACCAGGCCCGAGCGGCGGCCGCCCCGGGAGGCCGCGAGGCCGTCGGTCTCGGCCAGCCCCAGCCCGACGAGCCGGTTGAGGGCGGCGTTGAGCCTCGCCCGCGACATCGGCCACGGGTCCGGGTACGCGGGGTGCGGGTACGCGGCGCCGGGCGGCAGCGCCGGGGAGCCCGCGGGGGCGGTGGAATCCGCGGTGAGATCCGCCAGCTCGGCCCGCGAGCGGGGCCCATCCCGCATCAGGCGCAGTAGCGCGGCCTGGTGCGAGTCCTCCGGCCGGTTCGTCTTCACCTACCACTCCTCGAGATAGCGCTTGCTCGGTGTAGGTGTTCGGGGGGAACGTACCGCGCTTTCGACCTTGCCGGGAAGGGCTTTTGGCGATTTGATTGGTATTTTTGTTGAAATAATCAAAAGTGGGCCCGTCGGTGAGGAACCCGAAATCGGTTTCCCATCGACCGGCCGACCATCATCGCAGGTGGGCGCCGATGTCGGCGAAGGCGGACTGCTCGCGGTCGAGGCTATTCGGCGCCGACGATCTCGAGCAGGAGGTGGAGGTCGTGCCCGGCCTCGGCTGTGGAGCAGGCCGCGATGGCGAGCAGTGCCGCGGTGGCGAGGACGAGGCCGGGGTGGCGGCGCAGGGGAGGGGCGAGGAGGGCGGCGACGCGGCGGGGGACCGGGCCGGCGCCGCCGAGCGGGCCGCGACGGCCGAAGATGCCGAGGGCCGCGCCGAGGCCGGGGGCGGTGGCGGGGGCGCGGCGGGCGGCCAGGGCCGCCTTGCCGACGGTGCGGGCGACCCGGGCCCGGTCACCGGTGACGGCGGCGGCGCGTTCGTCGGCCCAGCGTTCGACGGTGTAGGTGACGGCGGTCGCGAGCGGGCGCAGAAGGGGGTTGGCGGCGGCGCCCAGCCCCGCGAAGGCCACGAACAGGTAGTGGTGCGCCGCCAGGTGAGCCCGCTCATGCGCGAGCAGGATGTCGTGCTCGCTCTCCTCCAGCGCGTGGAGCATGCCGGTGGAGACGACGACGCGGCCGGGCAGCCCGGGCAGGGCGAAGGCGTCCGGGGTGTCGTCCTCCACGACGACGAGACCGTCGGGCGTGGGCATGCAGGCGGCCTCCGCGGCGGCGGCGACCAGCGTGCGGGCGCGTCGCACGAGCACGCGTGCCGCGGTGAGCACGGCGCCGCCGAGCAGCAGGCCGGCGACGAGGGCGATGGACGGTCCGGCGGGGTCGTCGCGTTGCGCGGCGTGGGCCGACCAGTGGCCGAGGTCGGCGAGCAGGGGGATGCGGATCAGCCCGGTGATGGTCAGCAGTCCCAGAGAGATGGTGGTCGCCGCCGCGAGCACCACCGCCGAGACGGTGAGCAGCCAGGTGGCCAGCCGGGGCTCACAGCGTTCGGACAGCGGTCGTGCGACGAGAGGGGCGAGCAGGGACAGCAACAGCGGGAGGTAGACGGCGACGTGCATACGGGGTCCTCTACCGATCCGGCTGCGGATCGGATCCGAGCAACTGGCGGAGCAGGTCCGCGTCCGCGCTGGACAGGCCGTCGGCGAAGCGGGCGAGGACGGCCTCCCGGTCGGGCCGCTCCTCCAGGACCGTCCGCATGCGCCGGGCGGCGAAGCCGGGGTCGTCGGTGACGGGCGTGTAGGCGTACGCCCGGCCGCGCGGGCTGCGGGTGAGCAACTGCTTGGCGTGCATGCGGGTGAGGATCGTGACCACCGTGCTGTAGGTCGGCTCACCGCCGAGGCGCTCGGCGACCTCGCCCGGGGTCAGCGCGTCGCCGGCCCGCTGGAGCAGGTCGAGGATCTCGGCCTCCCGTTCGCCGTTGGCCCGTTTGGGGCCCCGTCCCTGCGCGTTCGCACTCATGGGTTGTCGTTTCCTCACCCATCTTCTACAGTCGTGTAAAACTTCTACGGCGGTGTAAAAGCTGCCGTCTGCCCAGTTTGCCACGCGCCGGAGCCCCAGGGACAGCGCACGACGGAAGGACCCCCGGGTGTCTCACGCGCTCGACCTCCTGGACGCCGCCGCGCTGCTGTCGGCGTTCGGCACCGCGGGGGTCTTCCTGGTGATGTTCGCCGAGACCGGCCTGCTGGTCGGGTTCTTCCTCCCCGGAGACTCGCTGCTGTTCACCGCAGGCCTGCTCTGCACCACCCAGGTCAACGGCGTACAGCTCTCGCTGCCCGGGGTGCTGGCCGCCGCCGTGGCCGGGGCGCTGCTCGGCGCGCAGACCGGTTACCTCATCGGCCGCCACGCCGGAGGGGCCCTGCTCGCCCGCACCCGCAACCGTCACCTGCTGCGCGGCGCGGTCAGGGCCGAGGAACTGCTCGGCCGCTACGGCCACGGCAAGGCCATCGTCCTGGCCCGTTTCATCCCCCTGGTGCGTACCGTGCTGAACCCGCTCGCCGGAGCCGTGAAGGTGCCCACGCGCACCTTCACGGTCTGGCAGATCACCGGCGGCGTGGTGTGGACGGCCGGCCTGGTGCTGGCCGGGTACGGCCTGGGAGCGAGCATCCCCGGAGTTGACCGCTACCTGCTGCCCCTGGTCGGCGTGATCGTCGCCGTCTCCCTGCTGCCGCTGCTCGTGGAGGTGCTCCGGTCCCGCCGCCGCTCCCGTACGACCACGCAGCGCGCCGCCCTGAACGACGTCGGCCGCCCCGCACCCGCAGACCGCACGCACGAAGCGCGCCCCACCATGACACCCGAACGACCAGCGCGGAGACAGATCCCATGAGCGTCATCACCCTCGGCCAGGCCATCGTGCTCGGAATCGTGGAGGGGGTGACCGAGTTCCTCCCCATCTCCTCCACCGGCCACCTCAAGATCGCCGAAGGCCTGATGGGCATCCCCGTCGACGACACCGCGGTGGTCGGCTTCACCGCCGTGATCCAGGTCGGGGCGATCGCCGCGGTGCTGGTGTACTTCTTCACCGACATCGTGCGGATCGTCTCCGCCTGGGGCCGCGGCCTGGCCGATCGCCGGCAACGCGACCAGCATGACTACAAATTCGCCTGGTGGGTCATCTACGCCACCCTCCCGATCGTCGCCGTGGGTCTCCTCGCCAAACCGCTGATCGCGGGCTCGCTCGCCTCGCTGTGGGTGGTCGCGGGCTCGTTGATCGTCGGCAGCGGCCTGATGTGGGCGGCCGACCGGATGGGCCGCCACAAGCGCGGCGAGGGCGACACCACCTTCAAGGACGCGATGCTCGTGGGCTGCTCGCAGATCCTCGCCCTGCTCTTCCCCGGCTTCTCCCGTTCGGGCGCGACCATGTCCACCGCCCTCTTCCTGGACCTGGACCGGCTGGCGGCGACGAGGCTGTCCTTCTTCCTCGGCATTCCCGCGCTGACCGGCGCCGGCCTGTACGAACTCAAGGACGCCATGGCCGGCCCGGGAGTCGGCGCGGCGCCGCTCGTCGTCGGCACGGCCGTCTCGTTCGTGGTGGCCTACGCCTCCATCGCCTGGCTGCTGAGGTACGTCGCCCGGCACTCCTTCAACGTCTTCGTCGGCTACCGCATCGTCGTCGGGATCCTGCTGTTCGCGCTCCTCGGCACCGGAGCGCTGACCGCGTGATCACACGCCGCACCTACGGCGCCACCTGCCCCGCTTTGTCGTACACCACAGGCGGTGGTCGGCGTCGTCATCGCCCTGCTCGTCCTGCTCCCCGAAACCCTCGCCGCCGCCCGCAACGCCCGCCGCGGCCGTACCCAGATCAGCCTCAACCTCGCCCTGGGCTCGGCCATGGCCAGCATCGGCCTGACCATCCCGGCCATCGCGGTCGCCTCCATCTGGGTGGGCGGTCCGCTGCTGCTCGGCCTGGGCGCCACCCAGATCGTGCTCCTCGCCCTCACCGCGGGCGTCGGCATCCTCACCGTCATGCCGGGCAGAGCCACGCTGCTCCAGGCGGCGGTCCACCTGTGCCTGTGCGCCGCCTACCTCTTGCTGGCCGCCAACCCTTGAGCGGGCAGGACGGCTCTCACGGCGAGGGGGTGGCGGGGGACAGCCGAATGCGGGCGTCCACGGTCACCGCGCCCCCGGGGGTGACGATCACGGGGTTGAGGTCGAGTTCGGCCACGTCGGGCAGGGCGACGAGCAGGCGTCCCACCCGGGCGATCTGGTCGGCGAGCGCGTGGACGTCGGCCTTCGGGCGGCCACGGTAGCCGTAGAGCAGGGGGGAGCAGCGCAGGTCGGCGATCATCTCGCACGCGGTGTCCAGGCTGACGGGCGGGACGCGGAAGGAGCGGTCGGCGAGCAGGTCGGCGGCGACGCCGCCCATGCCCACCATGAGGAGCGGGCCGAACGCCGGGTAGTTGACGCCGCCGACGATGATCTCGACGCCCTCGGGGACCATGCGCTGCACGATCGCGCCGGTCATCACCGGCCCGACCGCCGCCTTCATGTCGTGGTAGGCGGACCGCACCGCCGCGGGCGTGGTGAGCCCGGTCCGGACGCCGCCGGCGTCGCTCTTGTGCACCGGTCCGACGGCCTTGAGCACGACCGGCGTCCCCAGGGCGGACGCCGCCTCGGCGGCGGCCTCGGGATCGTCCACGAGGATCGACTCGGCGACGGTCACGCCGTAGTGGCGCAGGAGCCGTTCGGTGGTGGCGGGGTCGAGCCAGCCGCCGCCGGGACGCTCGGCGAGCGCGTACCGGACGATCTCCGTGGCGGCCTGGTCGTCGTCCCGCGACGCGGGCTCCACGAGGTCGGCCGGGGTGTTGCGCCATTCCGCGTAGGCCGCGGCGCGGGCCAGCGCGCGGACGGCCTCCTCAGGGAAGGCGTAGACCGGGACGCGCCCGTCGATCAGGTCGCCGCCCGGGTCGTCGTGGCCCACGACGCACGCCACCACGGTCTTGGTCGCGGCGCGCGTCGCCTCGGCGATCGCCTTCCAGGTCGCCTCCAGGCCCGACCCGAAGGGCGGCGTGTAGACGACCAGGACGGCGTCCACGCCGGGGTCGGCCAGGACGGCCTCGATCGTCGCGCCGATCTGCTCGGCGGTGGCGTCGGCGGTCAGGTCCACCGGGTTGCCGAGGGCCGCCGCGGGTGAGACCTGGGCGGCGAGCGAGGCGGGCGGCGTGAGCGGCGGGACGATCAGGCCGTTCCGTTCGCACGCGTCGGCGGTCATCGCCTCGGGGCCGCCGGAATTGCCGACGATGGCGACCCTGCGGCCGGCGGGCAACGGTTGCGCGGCCAGCAGCCTGGCGATGTCCATCATGTCCCGCACGCTGTCCAGGCGGATGACCCCGGCCGCGCGCGCCAGGGCGTCCACGGCGACGTCCGGCGTCGCGGCGGCCGCGGTGTGCGAGCGCACGGCCCGCTCGCCCGCCCCGGACCGGCCGCTCTTGACCATGAGCACCGGCTTTCGGCGGCCCACCCGCGCGGCGATCCTCGCGAACTTGCGCGGGTTGCCGAACGATTCCAGGTAGAGCGCGATGACGCGGGTGGCCTCGTCGTCCTCCCAGTATTCGAGCAGGTCGTTGCCGCTGACGTCGGCCTTGTTGCCCACCGAGACGAACGAGGAGATCGGCAGCCGCTCCAGCAGTGCCGCGCCGACCGCGCCCGACTGCGACAGCGCCGCGATGCTCCCCTCGCGCGGGGATCGCGCGAGGAAGGTCGCGTTCATCCGGGCGGAGGTGTTCACGATGCCCAGGCAGTTCGGGCCGATCAGGCGCATGCCCGCCGACCGGCATATCCGCACCAGCTCGTGTTCGGCGTCCTGCCCGCCGTTCTCGGCGAACCCGGCCGTCAGCACCACCAGGCCCTTGACGCCGGTCGCCGCGCAGTCGCGTGCCACGCCGAGCACGGCGCCGGCGGGGACGGCGACCACGACCAGGTCGACCGGTCCCGGCAGCGCGCGCACGTCCGGGTACGCCTGGATTCCCGCCACGTGCGACGCCTTGGGGTTCACCGGGTACACCGGGCCGGGGAAGCCGCCGTCGACGAGGTTGCGCAGCACCTTGTGCCCGGCTCCCGACGGCCCGCGTCCCGCGCCGACGACCGCGATGGAGCCGGGCGCCAGCACGCGCGCGAGTGACATGTGCTCGGGCCGGTCGCCGGGTGTGAGCGGGCGCACGTGGGCGGTGGCGCCGTCGCGGAGCGGGACGTCGTGTTCCTCGGTCATGGCAGGTCTCCGATCCGGTGCGGGACGGCGATGCGCCAGGGGGAGCGGCCGGGCCGTGCCCGGGCCTGACGTGGTCATCGCGTCTCCTCGAGAAGTCCACCGCCACGATCTCCGTCCCGGGCGCCTGCGGGGCAGTGCCGGACGGCCCTCCCGAAAGTGACTTTGGTCTTCGACGGCGCCCGGGTCCGGAGCGGCGCACGGCCGGCCCCGCCTGGCCGGCCCGGCCGGGGCGGACCTTCGCGGAGCCGTTCCGCGCAGTCCGGGGTGCGGGATGGGCCCCGAGAGTGGGAGATGCGAGAATCCCGCCATGTCAGCTGATTCGTCGCCTTCGCTCGTCCCCAACATGCGGCTGGATGAGCTGCTGGCGGAGTTGCAGACCCGGCTGGAGGCCGTGCTGGCCACGCGGGACCGCGTGCACGCGTTGCTGGAGGCGGTGGTCTCGGTCGGCAGCGATCTTCAGTTGGAGACGGTGCTGCGCCGCATCGTGGCGACGGCGGTCCGGCTGGTGGACGCGACCTACGGCGCGCTGGGCGTGGTCGGCGAGGACAACACGCTGGTGGAGTTCATCCCGGTCGGCCTGAGCGAGGAGGAGATCGCCCGGATCGAGCACTGGCCGCACGGCCTGGGCCTGCTCGGCCTGCTGATCAAGGAGCCGGCGCCGCTGCGGCTGGCGTCGATCGCCGACCACCCCGAGTCGTACGGCTTCCCGCCCGGCCACCCGCCGATGGGCTCGTTCCTGGGGGTGCCGCTGCGGGTGCGCGAGGAGGTCTTCGGGAACCTGTACCTGACCGAGAAGCGGGGAGGGGCGGAGTTCGACGAGGATGACCAGGCGGTGGTGACCGCGCTGGCCACCGCCGCCGGCGTCGCGATCGAGAACGCGCGGCTGTACGAGGAGACGCGGCTGCGGGAGATCTGGCTGCAGGCGTCCTCGGAGGTGACGACGGCCCTGCTGTCGGGCGCCGGCGTGGGGGAGGTGCTGAGCCAGGTGGCCCGCCGGGTCCGGGAGATGTCCGACGCCGACCTGGTCATGCTCCTGTTCCCCTCCGACCCCGTCGGCGCCTCGTCCGGGACGTTGCGGGTGCGGATCGCCGAGGGCGCCGAGGACCTGGTGGACGCCGAGGTGGGCGTCGAGGGTTCGCTGCCGGGCGCGGCGTACGTCGACGGTGAGCCGCGGATGGTGAACGAGCTGGGCGACCTCGGCATCATGGCCCATCCCGGGCAGGCCACGGGGGCGGCGGTGTGGGGTCCGGGCGCGGCGGTGCCGCTGGGCGCGGCCGGATCGGTGCGGGGCGTGCTGGCGCTGGGCAAGCGTCCGGGCCGGTTGCCGTTCACGCCGTCGATGCTGCGGATGCTGCACGCGTTCGCCGGGCAGGCGGCCATCGCGCTGGAACTGGCCGAGGCCCGCCAGGACGCCGAGCGGCTCGGCCTGCTGGAGGACCGCGACCGGATCGCCAAGGATCTGCACGACGTGGTGATCCAGCGGCTGTTCGCGGTCGCGATGACGCTGATGAGCGCGGTGCGGCTGGTCGAGCACCCCGAGGGGTCGGCCAGGATGCGGCACGCGATCGACGAGCTGGACGAGACCATCCGGCAGATCCGCTCGACCATCTTCGCGTTGCAGACGCCCCGGGACGTCGCCGAGCCCGGCCTGCGGGCGCGCGTCGTCGAGCTGGTGGAGGGCGCGCGGGGACATCTGGGGTTCATGCCGGGCCTGCGGATGGAGGGGCCGCTGGACAACGATGTGCCCGCGTCCGTGGCCGACCAGTTGCCGGCGGTGCTGCGCGAGGCGCTGTCCAACGTCGTCCGGCATGCCAGGGCGTCCAAGGCCGACGTGGCGGTCACGGTCGGGGACGGGCGGGTCACGCTGGTCGTCCAGGACAACGGGGTCGGGCTGCCCGAGGACGGCCGCCGCAGCGGGTTGCGCAACCTGCGGGAACGGGCGGACCGGCTCGGAGGGGAGTTCACCGCCGAGCGGGTGGCCGAGGGCGGAACCCGCCTGACCTGGAGCGTCCCGCTCGGATGACCCCTGGCCGCCGGCTCACCCCAGGCGCCGCCCGGAGACCTGCTCGGCCTGGATCACGATGAAATGGTCCTGGCCGCCCGGCGCCCAGCGGATCAGGGGAAGGGCGTCGAGGCGTTCGATCTCCTGCGGCTCGGTCACTGCCCGGGCGTGCCCGACGACGGTGACCGACCAGCCCGTGCGGGTGGCGACCTCGATCTGGTCGGCCTCGAAGGCGACGACGGCGTTGCGGGTCGCGGCGGCGAGTTTGGATCCGCCGGCCGTGCGGATGACGATGGTCTCGCCGTACAGGTGGTAGTTCACGGGTTGCACGGTGGGCAGGGCGCGGTCGGTGAACACGATCCGCCCGACCGGCGTCGACGAGAGAAGGTGGAGGCACTCCGCGCGGGTCAGCACCAGCAGCCCGGCCGAATCGACTTTCATGCCATCCAGGGTGGGCCGTCGGGAGGGGGCGGGGTCAGGGACGAAGGTCATGCCGGTCGCGCCGTTCCGCCTTCATCCGCGCCGCCAGCGCCGCGGCCTGCGTACGGCGCTGCATGCTGAGCTTGGCGAGCAGGTTGGACACGTAGTTCTTCACGGTCTTCTCGGCCAGGAAGAGGTGCTCGCCGATCTGCCGGTTGGTCAGCCCTTCGCCGATCAACTGCAGGATCTGCCGCTCCTGGGCCGACAGCGCGGCCAGCGGGTCGGTCTTGGTGGCCTGGTCGCGCAGCCGTCGCAGCATCGTCGCGGTGGTCTGCGGGTCCAGCAGCGACTGCCCGGAGGCGACCGTGCGCACCGCGCCGACCAGGTCCGAGCCGTGGATCTGCTTGAGCACGTACCCCGAGGCGCCGGCCATCACCGCGTCGAACAGCGCGTCGTCGTCGGCGAAGGAGGTCAGCATCAGGCACGCCAGCTCCGGCATCCGGGAGCGCACCTCACGGCACACGTCCACCCCGCTGCCGTCGGGCAGCCGCACATCCAGCACCGCCACGTCCGGCCGCAGCGCCGGGATGCGGGCGATCGCCGACTCGGCCGTGCCCGCTTCGCCGACGACCTCGATGTCGTCCTCGGAGTTGAGCAGGGCCGCCACGCCGCGGCGGACCACTTCGTGGTCGTCGAGCAGGAAGACGCTAATCATGGCGAGAAATTTACGCCTGATCTCCCGTCGCCTGATAGGGACCAAGGTCCCGGGGACGGCGAAAGCCGGTGCCCTCCCCTCGCCAGGAGGGGTGGGCACCGGCCGAGGACCGGTGTGGTCATTTGAGGATGGGGAGGCGCTTGACCAGGGTGGTCTCGCCCCACCATCCGCCGATGCCCCAGGTGCGGCCGGCGTCGGCCAGGGCCAGGGCCGCGATGACGATGATGTAGACGAGGTGCTCGTCCAGGAAGGGGTTGGTCGCGAGGGGCAGTTCGGCCGCCCACATGAGCACCAGCAGCAGTCCGCCGGCGACGGCGGCGATCCGCATGCCGGCGCCGAGGATCAGCGCGACGCCGATGCCCAGCAGGCCGGTCATGAACAGCCAGTCGACCCAGGGCTGTCCGGCCAGGCCGCTGAACGCCGCGCCGAAGGTGTTCTCGGCGGTGCCCTTGAGGAACCCGGTGGTCGGGCTTCCGCCGTGGATCCACGCCTTGGCCGTGGGGGTGGCGAAGCCCCAGCCGAACAGTTTGTCGAGGAAGGCCCACAGGAAGAGCCAGCCGATGGCGATGCGGGCGACGGCGAAGAGGCGGTCGGCCGCAGGGTGGTCGACCTGCGCGGCGTGGACGGCGGGGGTGCGGTCGGCTGCGCCGTTCTGGTGGCGTCCTTCGAGGAGTGCCATGGCTGTGCTCCGTTTCAGTGCGGGGGTCACTGCTTTCTTGCTCACCTCAAGTTCACCGTTTCGGCGTCCTGGCGGGCAGTGCCGTCCGACGCGACCCGCTCGGCCGGACGTCCCTGGCGTCGTGGGACCTTCGGCTCTGCGGGGCATGCGCTCGTCGTCGCGAGGATCTTCGTCCCGCCGATCGGTCGGCCTCCGATCGACGAGATTTTCCACGGCCTTGCCGAGGTCTTGGCGCTGGGTGGGCATGGGACGTCCATAAGGCCTGACGGCTCGTGTCTTTCGCCTCTGAACCGATCGTCCCGCCGACGCTGGAATGGAGCCGCGAAGGGAGGTGGCGCCGCTCATGCACACGTCACAGGAGCTCCGGGCCGCGGTCGAGGCCGCGATCTGGGCGCCGTCGGTGCACAACACCCAGCCGTGGACGTTCGCGGTGACGGACGGCGAGCTCAGCGTTCGCGCGGACACCGACCGCCTGCTGCGCGTTTCCGACGCCGAGGGCAGGGAGATGCTGGTGAGCTGCGGCGCCGCGCTGTTCAACATCCGCGTCGCGGTGTGGGCGACGGGGCACCGTCCTGTGGTCCGCGTCCTGCCCGACCCGGATCGCCCGGGCCTGCTGGCGACCGTCCGTCTCGGGGATCGCCAGGACGCCGACGAGCAGACCCTGGCGATGAACGCGCAGATCCGCCACCGCCGCACCCATCGCGCCGGTTTCACCCGCAAGCAGGTGCCTGATGCGCTTTTGGAGACCCTGGTCGCGCAGGCCCGGAACGAGGGCGCCCGGCTGACCCCGGCCGTGTCCGAGGCGGTGGTGCGGGTGCTGGCGTCGGTGACGGCCGCGGCCCAGGACGTCCAGGCGGGGGACCGCGCGTTCGCCCTGGAGATGTTGCGCTGGGGCCGTCCCCCGGGGAGCAGGTACCGCGACGGCGTGCCCGCCGGCGCGTATCCCAGCGAGCCGCGGCGGACCCGGCCGCACTTCCCTCAGCGTGACTACGCCGGAGGACGTGCCTCCTGGGGCAGCGAGGAAGATCAGCGGACGGCGACCGCTCCCGGTGTCGTCGCGGTGCTGACCACGCCGGGCGACACACCCCCGGACTGGATGGCGGCCGGGCAGGCGCTGCAACGCGTGCTGCTGCACGCATCCGCGCACGGTGTCAGCGCCGCGTTCCACACCCAGGCGCTGGAGCTGTACCACTTGCGGGAGTTCGTCCGCCAGGAGCTGTGTTCCGGCGAGTACCCCCAGATGATCATGCGCCTGGGGTACCCGGCAGGCGAGACCCGCGCCGTCAGACGTCCGGTGAGCGACGTCCTGGAGGAGTTCGACCGCCCCGGCGCGGAAGGCACGTGCGCGTGACTCTAAAGATCCACGGCTATTTTACCTAAAGTGGGATAAATGCATTAATAAGCCCATGGCAGCCTAAAGTCCGTGCGTAACCCCAAAATTCTCCTGAGTGCATGCGCCGCCGCGTTGGCCCTGGTCACAGGCCTCTCGGCACCCTCCTTCGCCCAATCCGCCCAAGCACCCGCTCTTCCCGGCCATGCCAAGCCCGTGAACAACGCGCCGGAGGTATTCGGGCGCGCCGTCTATCTCCTGGACGCCACCCGTGGCAAGGCCCTGCTGGACGAGAACGCCACGAAGCGAATGCCGATCGCGAGCCTCACCAAGGTGATGACCGCCTACGTCGTCCTCAAGGAGGCCAAGCCCGGCGACAGCGTGCAGATCCGCGGGGAAGACGTGCAGTACGCCGAGGACGGCGGCGGCACGACCGCCGACCTGCGCCCCGGCGACCGGATTCCGGTCAAGGAGCTGCTCTACGGCCTGTTGCTGCCTTCGGGCGCGGACGCCGCCCACGCGCTCGCCCGCTTCTACGGCCACGGCGTCAGCGGGTTCGTCGGCAAGATGAACGCCACCGCCCGCCGGCTCGGGTTGTCCGACACCCGGTACGTCAACGCCGACGGGCTTCCCACCTCGGACGGTGACGGTTACTCCACCGCGAAGGACCAGGCCCGGCTCGCCGCGGCCGCGCTGCGTGATGAGACGTTCAGAACGGTGGTGTCCACGCGGAGCCACTCCGTGGACGAGTCAGAGCAGCACCAGGCCTACACCTGGACCAACACGAACAAGATGCTCGGAGAGCCCGGTGTGCTCGGCGTGAAGACCGGTTTCACCAACAACGCCGGTTTCTGCCTGACCTTCGCGGCCGACCGCGCCGGACACCGCCTGGTCGGCGTGATCCTCGGCGAGGAGATCTCCTCTCGACGCTTCGACACGGCCGCGTCGCTGCTGGACTGGGGCGCCGCCTGACAGCCGCCTGACAACGGACCGACGCGCGTCCACCGGCCACGGCCCCGGCGCACGTTACGCTGACTCGGCCTCCGTCAGAGCCGTTCGACGTGTTCGAGATCCCTGTACCGGTCAGAGGTTGTGAATGCGGCGCCCGGTGATGCGTACCGGGATGACCCGGACGTAGTGGTCGCGGTCGCCGCCCGCCCATGGGCGCACGTCCACGTCGGCGACGGTGGAGACCTCGTCGTCGGGGATGTGGTGCGCCGCGCCCTGGATCAGGACGCTCCAGCCTTCCTGGGCGGCCTCCTCGATGTGGTCCACCTGGAACGCGATCTTGATGTCGAGTCCGCGGATACCGGACCGCAGGTCCTGGTCCATGGCGCCGCCCTCCCGCGTGCGGAAGACGACGGTGCCGTCGAGGACGCGGTAGTTCACGGGCAGGACCGTCGGCCCGGGCGCGCCGCTGAAGGCCACCCGGCCGATGCCGCCGGGGGAGATCAGGCGCAGGCACTCCTCCCGGTCCAGTTCTTCCAGCACGGCTTCGGGCGTGTTCGCGTTCTCGGACATCGGATCGTCCTTCCCTGTCGTCGGTGTGTTCAGTGTCCCGAGGCAAGATCCGGTCCGGTACGGCCGATGGGCTCCTCTCGGTGAGGACCTTCGGCATCGGAGCCCGCCGGGCCCGGACGAACTGGACAGGTGCTTCCGGGCCACCATCTCACGACGGAAGCCCTTCGCGGCAGGGACGTTCGCCGCTGCCCCGCGCGATCACATCCGAGCACGCTGGGGGCGAAGGAGGAGTCATCATGACGATCGAAGTCGGGCAAGTAATGGGCCGCGTGGGCATCGCCGTCCAGCAGGAAGCGCCATTCGCCGAGATCCTGGCCACGATGAGGAAGTACGCGGTCGGCGCCGTCGCGGTCATCGATCGCGACCGCAGGCCGGTGGGCGTGGTCTCCGAGGACGACCTGCTGCTGAAGCAGACCACACCCGCGCACGGGAACACGGTGCTGGTGAGTCACCGGCGGCGGATCGAACAGCGCAAGGCCGGAGGTATCCGCGCGGGAGAGCTCATGACCGCGCCGGCGATAACGGTCACTCCTGGCACGCCGATCCGGGACGCCGCTCGCCTCATGCACGACCACCACGTGAAGCAGCTGCCGGTCATCGACCCGGTGACGGGCCGGATAGCCGGCACCGTGCACCAGTCGGACCTGCTGCGCGTGTTCGAACGCCCCGTGGAGGAACTCCGTCACGAGATCGCCACAGTGGTTCACGACGGGTTCGGGGTCGACCCCGCGACCTTGTCGATCGGCATCGCCGGCGGTGTCGTCACCATCCGCGGGGCGATGGAATACCCCCTCGACATCTCCTCGCTGCTGGACGCGGTCCGTGAGGTCGACGGTGTCGTCGCCGTCGTCTCCCATCTGACCTGTCCGCCCTGGCGGGGCGACGTCGTCCTGCCTCCGCTCCTGTGAGCCCGATCTGGGACCACGATGTGGCCGACGCCCCGGCGTGGTGGACGCCGGCCACATCGCCGCCAGGCCACGGCGGCGATGTGGCCGTGGCCTGGCGGCTGTGCGAACGCACGTGAAGCTGTGCCACCGCCGAGAGGACCAAGGTCCCGCCCGGTGAGGTCCGTGGGCTCTGGGGCCGGCATCCCCGATTCCTGGAGTCTTCCGAGAGCGCCCTCGAATCCTGGAGTTTCCCGATGGGCGTCCTTGACCTGTCGCGATGGCAGTTCGGCATCCATCCGCGACTGGACCTGGCCCGCCCAGGCGTGGCCCGGACCCTTCACCGAACCCCCGACGCCGGCGGCGCTTCAAGGCCGGCCGCCGGTGACGACATCGATGGGAGAGAACATGTCCGACACCTCCGCATCCACATCCGGCCAGGAGCGGACCGGCAAGCCGATCGTCGTCGGCGTCGACGGCTCCGAATCCTCCCTCGCCGCGGCGTGGTGGGCCGCCGAGGACGCCCTCCGCCGTGGCGCCGCGATCAGACTCGTGCACGTCCGCGAACCTCGGCCCGAGACGTCGCCGCCGCACCTCTGCGACGAGGTTCTCGACAGGGCGGTGGAGGCGATCAGGCGACGATCGCCGGCCATCCCGGTGACCCCATTCCTCGCGACCGGTGAGGTGGTCGGGACGCTGCGCCAGGAGTCGGAGAACGCCGTCGAGACGGTGATCGGCAGCCGGGGGACCGGTGGCTTCGCCGGCCTGATCCTCGGCTCCGTCGGGCTGGGACTGGCCGGTCACGCGGCCGATCCGGTCGTGGTCGTGCGCCGGCCCGCCCCCGCGATCTTCGGCGAGATCGTCGTCGGCGTGGACGGCTCGGCGCACTCGGAGGCCGCCCTGGAGTACGCCTTCGAGCAGGCACGGCTGCGCCCCGCGAAGCTTCATGCGGTCTACACCTGGCCGATGCCCATGCTGTCGCCGTACGCCGCGGGCTACACCGACGTGGTCGAGGGCGGCTTCGCCGAGGGCTCCCGCAGGGCATGGGAATTCGTGGCTCCGTGGCGTGACAAATACCCCGATGTCGAGTTCCAGACGACCACCGTGTGCGGGTACCCCGTCTCGGTGCTCACCGACGTGTCCCGGACCGCCGACCTGCTGGTCGTCGGGTCTCGGGGCCTCGGGGCGGTCGGCTCCGCCCTGCTCGGCTCGGTGAGCCACGGCGTCCTCCACCACGCCCACTGCCCCGTCGCGATCGTCCGCCCCCACCCGTCCGGCCGGTGACCGCGACCCGACCGGAACGGCCCCCGGACGGTGGTCCGGGGGCCGTTCTCATGCTCGGGTCTCATGCTCGGGTCTCATGCTCGGGCGGCGCTGGTCGGCCACTCCAGTTCGTCGATCACGTCGATCACTCCGTTGACCCGTTCGGCCATCTGGGCGAGCAGCCGCGCGTCACCGGCGGTGGCCATGCGCCCGGACAGCGTCACGACGCCGTCGTCCACCGACACGTCGACCTCTGGCATGTACGGCCAGAGAGCCCCGACGACGTCGTCGCGGATCTCGCCGGCGATCTCCTCGTCGCTTCTGAGGAACACCGTCAGCAGGTCGTGACGGCTGACGATGCCCTCCAGCCGGCCCTCGTCGTCCACGACCGGCAGGCGCTTGACGCCGTTCGCGCTCATCTGGCGCGCCGCGGTCACCAGCGAGGCATGGTCCTTGACCGTTATGGCGGGGCTGGTCATCAGCTCGGCGGCGACGTCACCGCGTGCCCGGTCCTCGGGGCCGCGACCTCGCCGCGCGAGCTGTTCGCGCAGCCGCGCGCTGAGGGGAGGCCGGTAGCCCTCGTGGTAGTACTGCCTTTTGAACTCTTCCTTGCGAAGCAGGTCGGCCTCCGAGATCATCCCGAGCACGTGCCCCTCGCCGTCGACCACCGGAACCGCGCTGACTCCGTGGTGGATCAGCACCTCGGCGACGTCCCGGAACGGCGTGCTCCCGTTGACGGACGCGACCTTCCTGGTCATGACGTCACGCACTTTCTTCCTCATGATCTGCCCCCCTGGAGCCGTCGAGCCCGACGGCGACCACTCCATCTCGTCTCATCCTCGAGGTTCCCGCCAAGGCGTCAGCGGAGTCGTCGCCGGCATGGGGACGGGCGCGGGGCCGCGGGCGCGAGCCTGATCCGGGCGTCCACCGCCACCGCGCCGGCCGATGTGACGATCACCGGGTCGAGGTCGATCTCGGCGATCTCCGGCCGGTCGTCCATCAGCCGTCCGACCCGGACGATCTGGTCGGCCAGCGACGCCGCGTTCGCCGGGGGCCGCCCGCGGTACCCGGAGAACAGAGGCGCGCACCGAAGCTCGCCGATCATCCGCGCCGCCTCGGCCCGGTCGATGGGCGGCACGCCGAAGGCGCGGTCGGCGAGCAGTTCGGTCGTGAAGCCGCCGAGCGCCACCATGACCAGCGGCCCGAACGTCTCGTGCGCGACGCCACCGATGATCATTTCGATGCCGTCCTTCGCCATGTGCTGCACGACCGCCCCGGTCATCGCGGGGCCGAGGCGCCCGGCCATCTCCCGGTACGCCTGGCGGACCTCTTCGGGCGTCCGCAGGTCCAGGCGGACGCCGCCGGCCTCGGTCTTGTGGACCAGATCGGGGCCACGTGCCTTCAGGACGGCCGGCAGTCCCACCCATGCGGCGGCCTCGGTGGCGGTCTCCGGCCCGTCGGCGCTCACCGAATCGGCCACCTGGACGCCGTACGAGGACAACAGGGCGGCCGCGGCGATGGTGTCGAGCCGGCGTCCCCCCGGGTGCGCGCGCAGATCTTTCCGGACGATCTCGCGTGCCGCCTGGACGTCCACGCGGATGGTGTCCTCGGGCGGTGTCGGCCGGGCCCGCCACGCGGCGTGGTCGGCGGCCTGGGCGAGGGCGTGGACCGCCTGCTCGGGGAAGGCGTAGCAGGGCACCTCGCCTTCGATCAGCCCGTCGTGTCCCATCACGCAGGCCACGACGGTCCGCCCCCGTCCCGCGGCGGCGGTCGCGACGGCCTTCCCGGTCGCGGCGAGGCCCGAGCCGAACGGAGGCGTGTAGACCACGAGCAGCGCGTCGACGGCCGGATCGGCCAGGACGATCTCGATCGCGGACGTGAACTCCCCGGCGTCGCCGTCCGTGCTGAGCTCCACCGGGTTGCGGACCGCCGCCGCGCGAAGGCGTGACCGCAGGGCCGCCTGTGTGGCGGGTGAGAGTTCCGGGACGCTGAGCCCTCGCTGCTCGCACGCGTCGGCGGTCATGGCATCCGGGCCGCCGGAGTTGCCCACGATCGCGACCCGGCGGCCGGACGGCAGAGGCTGGAAGGAGAGCAGCCGTGCGGTGTCCAGCATGCCCTGGACGCCGGTCTCGCGGATCACCCCGGAGGCGCGCAGCAGCGCGTCCACGCACACGTCGGGGGTGGCGGCCGCGGCGGTGCGGGAGCGTACGGTCCTGTCGCCGGAGGCGCTGTGCCCGGTGTTCACGACGATGATCGGCTTGGTGGCGCTGATCCTGCGGGCGATGCGGCCGAACCGGCGCGGGTTGCCGAAGGACTCCAGATACATGCCGATGACACGCGTGGCGTCGTCGTCCTCCCAGTATTCGAGCAGGTCATTGCCGCTGACGTCCGCCTTGTCGCCGACGGAGGCGAACGAGGAGATCCCGAGGCCGAGCTCGCCGGCGCGCTCGATCATGGCGACGGCGACGGCCCCCGACTGCGACATGAGACCCAGCGGACCGGCGGGAGGGGAATCGGGCAGGAAACTGGCGTTGAGGGAAGCGGCCGTGTTGACGATCCCGAGGCAGTTCGGGCCGACCAGGCGCATGCCCGCGTCACGGCAGATCCGCAGCAGCCGTCTCTCCAGGGATGCCTCACCGGCCTCGGCGAACCCCGCGCTCACCACCACCAGGCCATGGACGCCGTGACGGGCGCAGTCCCGGGCGACGTCCAGGACGGTGTCCGCCGGGGTCGCCACCACGACGAGGTCCACGTGCGTCGGTACCGCCGCGAGGTCGGGATAGGCGGGAGTGTGGCACACCTCCCTGGCACGGGGGTTGACCGGGTAGACGGGGCCGGGGAAGCGTCCGTCAATGAGGTTGCGCAGCACGCGGTGCCCGATGCCGCCAGGGTCCCGGCCGGCGCCGACGACGGCGATCGAGCCGGGGTTCAGCACGCGGGCCAGTGACGCGCGCTCCGCCTCGTGCATCCGCGTGTCGATCCTCCGCAGCAGGGCGGCGTCGGTTCCCGGGGTCAGACGGACCTCGATCTCGCTCTGGTCCGACCGCCGCCTCACTGGTAGACCGAGATCGTCGATGACCTGGAGCATCTGGCGGTTCTCCGCGAGGACGACGGCCACCAGCTCCTGGACGCCGCTCTCGGCGGCGTCCAGGGCGATCCGCTCCAGGAGCAGCATGCCGAGGCCCCTTCCCTGCGCCTGGTCGTCCAGGAGGATTCCGATGTCGGCATCCCGCGCTCGCGGGTCTGGGATGTATTCGGCCACACCGACCACACGGCCATCGATCAGCGCGACCACCGCGTGGCCTCGGTAGGCGCCGCCGGTGAGCCGGTCCATGTAGGCGTGCGCCGTGGCGGCGCCTCCGGCGAAGAAGCGCAGATACGCCGAGCGCTCGGAGGACCTGGACACGAGTGCGTGCAGGTCTTCCCGGTCGGAGGCGCACAACGGCCGGATGTGGGCGATTCCCCCGTCGCGCAGGAGGACATCGCATTCCTCGTCGATGGGTTGCGTCATGATCCCACCCTCGGCCGATGCCGCTATCCGCCGCCAGGGTCGACGGTCCCTATCGTCAGGGCCCTATCGTCAGGGCCCTATCGTCAGGGTCGCTAGTCCTGGGCACGGCCCCACGTCAGGATGATGCCCGGCCCGTTGGGTAGATATGTCCATATATGGGGCTTTGTGGGTCGCGCGGGTTCATCCGCTCGGCGAGCGTGCGTCCTGCCACACCGCGCCGCCGCGGTCCACGCCTCCCTCGTACCCGGGCCGGTGAGGGAGGGTGGGGTGTTCACAAGACGCGAGTTCCTGAAGGCCACGATCGGCGGGACGGCCGTCCTGCTTTACGACCTCGGAAGAGGTGTGGCCCCCCTGGCCTTGCTGAACCCTCGCGAGATCACCAAGTACGCCATGCCGCTGGCCGTCCCGCCGGTGATGCCGCCGCTGTCCGGCGAAGGCGAGCCGGTCGACCGGTACGCGATCGGGGCGCGCCGGCTCCGGCAGCGGATCCTGCCACCGGGCCACCCGCCCACCACGGTCTGGGGGTACGGAGCCGTGCGGGACCCGCGGACCTTCGCCAGCCCCGGCTTCACCATCGAGGCGATCGCCGGCCGCCCGGTCCGCGTCAAGTGGTCCAACGAACTGGTCGACGGAGACGGCGGTTACCTGCCGCACCTGCTGCCCGTGGATCCCACCCTGCACTGGGCCGACCCCGAGGCCGGACCCACCGGGCGGGACCGGCGCCCCCGCCTCCGCTCGACGCCCGGCCGCTATCGGGGGCCGGTTCCGCTGGTCACCCACCTGCACGGCGGGCACAGCGCCGACCACAGCGACGGGTTCCCCGAGGCGTGGTACCTGCCCCGGGCCGGGAATCTGCCCGCCGGTTACGCGACCGAGGGGTCCTGGTACGCGGAGTTCGCCGCCCGGTACGCCGCCGCGCACGGCGGGTCCTGGAGCCCCGGGTCGGCGGTGTTCCACTACCGGAACGAGCAGCGGGCCGCCACGATGTGGTACCACGATCACGCGCTGGGCATCACCCGGCTGAACGTCTACGCGGGCCTCGCCGGCTTCTACCTGCTGCGCGGCGGCTCCGCCGACCTCCCGCCAGGCGTGCTGCCAGGCCCGGCGCCCTCGGCCGGGGACGGCGGGCGCGGCCCCTACCACGAGATCCCGATCGTGATCCAGGACCGATCGTTCGCCGCCGACGGCTCGCTGTTCTACCCCGGGAGCCGTGTCTTCTTCGACCGCTTCCGCGGGCCGTACGTCCCGCGCAGCGACATCCCGCCCATCTGGAACCCGGAGTTCTTCGGCACGGCGATGATGGTCAACGGCCGCACATGGCCCTTCCTGGAGGTCGAGCCGCGCAGGTTCCGCTTCCGGTTCCTGAACGGGTGCAACGGCCGTGTCCTGGACCTGAAGATCGCGGCCGACCCCCTGGCCAGGCGTCCCGCGCCTGCCGCCCTGCCCTTCTGGCACATCGGCTCGGAGGGCGGCTTCCTGCCCGCTCCGGTCGAACTCGGCCGCGTGCTGATCGCCCCGGCCGAGCGGGCCGATGTGATCGTGGACTTCACCGGCGTGCGGCCTGGCACGGAGCTCTACCTGATCAACGAGGGCCCGGACGGCGCGTTCAAGGGCGACCCCCACGCGGCGCCGGCCGACCCGTCCACCACGGGGCAGGTGATGAAGTTCGTCGTGCGGGACGCGCGGGGACCCGACCGCAGCGTGCCGCCCGACCGGCTCACCCTGCCCCCGCTCACCCGGCTTGGACCGGCGAGCGTGACGCGAAGGCTCGCCCTGGTGGAACAGGACTCGAACGTCGTGCGCGGCGCCGGCCCCACGGCGGCCCTGCTCGGCACCGTCGACGGACGGGGAAGGCCCTCGCCGCGCATGTGGTCCGACCCGATCACCGAGAACCCCGCCGTGGGCGCCACCGAAGTATGGGAGATCCACAACTTCACCCCTGACGCCCATCCCATCCACGTGCACGAGGTCATGTTCCACGTCCTCGACCGCAGGCGCCTCGGCGGCGAGCCGCGGCCGCCCGAGCCGTGGGAGCGGGGGTACAAGGACACGGTCATCGCCTATCCGCGCCAGATCACCCGCATCGTGGCGAACTTCGACCGCGCGGGCCTGTTCGTCTGGCACTGCCACCTGCTGGAACACGAGGACAACGAGATGATGCGCCCCTACCGCGTCGGCCCCTGAGAGCCGCGATTCCGGTGGAGCACCCCGGCCTGGTCGGAGTGGTCGGCGTCAGGTGGCTTGAGGGGCGTTCGTGTGGGGGGACAGGTGCCATCGGCACCAGACCGTCTTGCCCTGGTCGTCGGGGAGTGGGGTGACGCCGGTGTCGTGGGCGAGGGCGCCGACGATGGCCAGGCCCCGGCCGTGCAGGGCCTCGATGTCGAGTTCCAGGTGGCGGGGGCGTTCAGGACCGTGGTCGGTGACGCGGACGCACAGGCCGTCGGTGTCGAGCCACAGGGACAGCCTGACCGGTGGCTCGCCGTAACTGAGCGCGTTGGTCAGCAGTTCACTCACGGTGAGGATCACGTCGTCGGCGATGGTGAGCAGTGCCCAGGTGGTGAGGACTTCTCTCACCATGGCGCGGGCCTTGCCGACCATCGACAGGTCGTCCGGCAGGTCCCAGCAGACGGTACGCAGACCGTCGTCCTGCGTCTGTGGCATCGGTGGTGCTCCACGGGTGTCGAATGGCCGGTAGGGGCCGGGTGGGGTGGACGGTGGCCCGTGGGGGCCGGGTGGGGTAGGTGGCCCCTATGATCGGCCGCCCGCGGGGCAGGCCGGTGGGGCCGAGGCCGGTACAGCACCGCTCGTTCGGCCGCGCGCATCAGGTCGCGCAACTCGTCGGTGGTGTCGGCCTTGAGGAGCACCGGGTCGGGCGTGGGCCAGGTGGCGGCGGCATAGAACTGTCGCGAGCCCACGCCGTACCAAACCGCCCAGACGGGCTCCAGTTGGTCCAACTGCTCAGCGGCGGCCTTCTGGGCCAGGTCCCAGGGGCGAGAGCGGACCTGCGCGGGCGCCGCGCCTGGCCGGTGCCGGCCCCGAGGGCGTGCCTCGAAGGCATCGTCCCGGTTCATGTCGCCACCTCCTGGCGCTGCCGATGGCGTCCGCCGCGCGGGACTCGCCCGCCTGACGGCTGAGGCCGGATCGCCATGGAATCCGCCGCGCCCGACGACTCCCGTCGCCGATGACGGCCAGGGAAGGCGACCGTGCGGTGTCCGGGGGAGACGGCGCGAGCGTGCTCGGGAGCGGTGACGGTGGCGTGCGCGACGGCAGGCGTTGGTCCATGAGAGAGGCCCGGAGCGTACTCGGGGTCGGCGTACGCCGGGGATGGGACGTGTTTCGGATCAAGGGGCGGGGCGTGACCGGAAGAGCTGGCGAGGGCGGGGGGAGGCATGCTGGAGCACGCTGTGGCGGTCCGGGGCTCCGTAGAGGACGCCGCGGTGATCCGGGAGGACGCCGTGGCGGTCCGGGGCTTCGCGGAGGAAGTCGTGGAGGTCCGGGGCGGGACGGGCGATGTCGCGTGGGGCCGGGTGGTGGGAAAGGAGGGAGGTTGCCGCCTGGCGGACGGCCGGAGGTCCGGCGGCAGGAGCGGACGAACGGGCCTGGCCCCCGTCGGCGGGCCGGACAGCCCCAGGCGCCGCCGGACGTTCATCCGGGCCTGGACCTGCGCGGGGGTGGGCTGCTGCCACTCATGATGTGCGCGATGGGGAAGGGACGTGGCCTCGTGGGCGTACGGCGGGTGACCGCACCAGCGGCAGCCGAGCGGCATCGGCGGCTCGTCGGCCTGCCAGCGGACGCGAATGACACGGATTCCCCTGCCGGGGAGGCGTCCTCTACTAGGGTTGTGCATCGGATCGGACCTCCAGAGTCCGCTCAAGGGGCTTGTCCCGGCGTGGTGTGCCGTGGCGAGCCCCGCTTCATTTACGGGGTTTCGGTCGCCGGAGGGTCGTGGGGCGGAGAAGTCGCGCCGTCGTACGGCGGGTGCGCGGCCCCCGGTTTCCCTGGAGTTGGTGACCGGGTTCGGCTTACCGGCCGGTGACAAATCCGTGTCCACCGGACGCACGGACTGCCCGCCAGAGACACGCCACCTCAACAATTCAATCTTCAATTTGCACCCCCTTATCCGGACATATCTAGCCCCTTTGTGTCACCGCTATCGAATGGCGCAGGTGCATATAGAGGACCAGGACCGCTGACGGCTTCCGCGTTTCCCGTGACTCTTCACAGAGTGCCTTCAGGTGGCTACGTTTTGCATCGAAAGTGCGGCCACACTATGGCGACACTTCGTGCCCTCGTGTGCCGAACCTGTGCCGGTGTGCCTCCCACCCCGTCGAATGGAGCCGAAGAAATGACTTCTTACGAGAACAATTCAGCCAATAAGTCGCTCCACCTCTTCGGGCCGGAGCTTCGTAAGTTCAGGCAAAGCGCTAATTTCACGCAAGACCAACTGGCTGCGGCCACCCGGTTCAGCCGAAGCCTGTTGGGCTTCATCGAGCGAGGCCAGCGCACGCCGAGCCGTGACCTGGCTCAGCGCTGTGACGATGCCCTTGAGGCAGGTGGAGAGCTTGTCCGCCTGTGGGTCAACCTTCGCGGCGAGGTAAGTCCTCACTGGTTCCGCGGGTGGCTAGGTATCGAACAGGAGGCGCACACGCTCCATACCTGGGAGCCGGTCGTGATGCCAGGCCTGCTGCAGACGGAGGAGTACGCGAGAGCCGTTATTCGCGGAGAACCAGGCATTTCTGATGAGCAAGTAGAGAAAGCGGTCATTGCTCGCATGGAGCGACAGGAGATCTTCGCTCGCGCCCATCCACCTATGCTGCGGGTGGTGCTGGATGAGCACGTTCTATACCGTTTGATCGGCAGCCAGGAGATCATGAATCATCAGCTACAGCGCCTCCTGGAAGCTGTAGAGTCCCCGCGAATCGGCATCCAGATCATCCCCATGACAGCAGGGGTGACCACCGGGGTCCTTGGTGGCTTCGTCATCGCACAGCTTCCAGGAAGCCCGGACACGGTATATATCCAATCGGCTGTCCACGGACATGTATCGAATCGTCCGGAAGATGTCGAAGCTATCCATGGCAGATACGACAGACTGCGTGCCGAGGCACAACCTCAGCAAGCGTCCATCGAGTTGATCAGGAAGGCGGAGAAGCGGTGGATCTCAGCAATGAGCTGAAGACGGCTGCTTGGCGTAAGGCCACCAAGAGCGGGTCTGATCAGGGGAACTGCCTTGAGGTGGCTCCGCTCTCCGAGGGGCGGGTGGGGCTGCGGGACACCGAGGCTCCGGAGAAGGCGCCCTTTGTGGTGAGTGCGAGCGTCTGGGACGCGTTCATCGACGGCGCCAAGAAGGGCGAGTTCGATTGCGACACGATGTCGCAGGAGGTGAGTGAGCCGAGGCGTATGGAGGCCCCCTGATCAGGGGTTCCTCGGCTCCGAGCTAGTGCCCGGAGCCCGTCCCCACTCTGGCATGCGTCGCGGGTAACTGCGGGGTGTGAAGCCCAGAGGGAAAGCCCAAGGGGCCCGGTTCCATCCCGGGCCTACAGGCGAGGGGAAGACCGAAAGGGCGAACACCAGTGAACCCTCGATGACACCTCGTTAGCCCTGGCCCTGGAGATGGGATGTGGCACCGGGGTAGGAGGACCTGTCGGCGAACACCGGCAATGGTGACCGGATGTCGAATGCCGGTCACGTGGGCACCGTGGTCCCGGGGGATAGAGGGCGCCCGACCCGGTCGTGTCTCACACCTGCGAAACGTGGTAACCCCGTCGGGGTCCTGCCGTGCGATGCGGTGGGTAGGCCGACCGTGATTGCGCCACGAGGCGCGGGTGTTGCGGATGGAGGTGAAAGACCGTCCATCGCCTTGCCGTCGTAGCGGCAGGGTGAAGCTGGAGGCAAC